>JBBSIA010000011.1:0-131967 GCA_038232335.1 Chthoniobacterales bacterium | reverse complement strand
TCCGGTTGTCGTGTCAACGGCAGTGCCGGGTAGCTATGTTCGGAAAGGATAAGCGCTGAAAGCATCTAAGCGCCAAGCCTATCCCAAGATGAGTTCTCCCTGAAGAGTCGTGGTAGACCACCACGTTGATAGGTTACTGGTGTAAGCGTAGTAATACGTTCAGCTAAGTAATACTAATGACTCGTTCGGCTTGGTCATTTACTTTTCAATTAACCCGTCCCGCGGAAGCGGGGCGGCAAATTGAGAGGAATGACTTTAAAAAGAAGAAAACAAAGCCTTAAACTGTTGGAAAGACTTCCTGTATGTAGATATCAGAGAATCGGCGGAATTGATGGTTGCTGATCTCTGAGTGATGATTGGGAATCGGTTCTTTGAAATGTCCGCGACATGGATCAGTAGAAAATCTGATGCACCACTCGGTTTGGGTTGCTCAAAATCAGCAATCATAAAGCGGCGATGGCGGCGCTAGCCTTCTGGTGATCCTAGCGCAGTGGCCCCACCCGTTCCCATTCCGAACACGGAAGTGAAACGCTGCAGCCCCGATGGTAGTGCGACGATAGGTTGTGCGAGAGTAGGACGTCGCCAGAACTCATGCCCGGCATCTTGGAGACAAGGTGCCGGGCTGCTTTTTGTGGCTAAACCCGCCATGAATTCCGCACCGCGTCCGAGGAAAGGCAGGTCTGGCTACGAGCGTCGATGGGCCATGCGCAACGTTGCCGAGCGAAGGAACGCACTCTGTGCTTTGCCGACATCCGCTCGATTGACGCCGCGAGTGCGTGCGATTGCCCGTGCGTGAATAACACCAGCGGCTCGGGCTGATTTCCTTTTCCCGCAACGCGCTCGAAGTTGGCCGCCCGCATGCGAACACGACCGACAGTATTCGATTCAATATTTCGACGACGGATCCAAGCTACGACGCACAGACCGCTAGCTGTGCGATCAGCCTTAGCTGGGCAGTCCGGAAGTTAAGCACGAACATCGACACTGTCCGGGAGAGGGCCTGACCTGGTCACGCTGGTCCACGCTTCAAGAACGGTTTGGATTTCACCGTAACGACGGCCAAACAGTACATGGCTTGGCCCGCAGTCATAGCGGGGGCGGCAGAGGCGGGGGGATGGCGGTATTAGGAGTGGCGGGGGCATTCGGAACTCCGGGCTGACGGTCATAATTCCTGACTGCACTTGGGAATTCTGCGAGCGGGTCGGAAGGAGAGTGTAGAACTCCAGCACAGGCACGGTAAGCATCGTCCATAATTTTTTAAAAATGAGCGATGCCCGTCGGGGGTGGTGGTGTCCTCAACTCTGGCACGGTACGATCACCCTCGCGGGGAGCGTGCTCGACAGAAACAGAGCCATATGCAAGGCGGTGGCGCAGCGAACGTCTCCGGTATCCTCAACGCAATACGAGTTTTTCAGGTAACGTAACCGTTGAGGCACTCAGCTGCCGGCTTTTGATCACACGGGAAAGACGACCCTGACCACTGCACCTTGCCGGTAACTTGTGGCGTTGCCAGCAACGGGAAGCTAAAGATCTGCCACAGCACGGTTCGGCAATTCAGTCACCGGCGGCGACAGCACCGAGTTTCCGCCGCAAGCGTTCGAACTCGGAGGCGGCATTTACAACACCGGCGCGTTCATGATCACTGGCCAGCGGCTCGTTTCGTGTTACGTGAGTTAAGTCGTGACCGCGGAGCTGTCCGCAGCCATCGAAACGTGCGTGATCGATTGCGGAGAGCAACGTGACTACGGCTCAGGGAGGCCGCTCTATTCAAACCATTCATGCAACAAATGGACCACGGTAGCGCCAAAGTTTCCGACGGTGCTTGGCCCAAGCGGCTTGTCGAACCTTGTGGCGACGGGCAATGTTGGCCAATGCACCGGTTGCTAAGCGTCGTTTTTTACATCGCGCTTTGTGTCACATCGCAGACCGCGAATGCGACAACGAAGGGCCTCAGCCAAATCGTCACCCCGGATTTGCAGCCGGAAGGCGATCTTTCGTTGAGCGGACAATGGCAGAGCCTGCACATTGCGAATCCGTATGAAGCGCAGGCGGAGCTGGCCTGACAAAGTTCGCCGAAGTTGCAGCCTTCAAAGGTTTCAAACCGAATGAGCTGATCTTTGGGACAGAGATCGGATTGCTGACTAAAGAGCCGTGCCTGCTCTCGGTTGGCTTCGTGAATTGGTCGCCGCACAGCAAGGTCGATCCGCAGCCTTTCATCGAAGCCGGTTACTACACGGAGCACGAAAAGGCCCTCGTCGGTGCAATCCACGCCGGATACAAGAACGAGGCCATCTTGGGTTACGCGCACGATTTCAATAAAAGTTGGCGCGCACAGGTCGATTTTCAAAGTGGGAGTGAGAATTCATCCACGATCGGCTTCACCTGGAATATTACTTCCGATGTTCAGGTAAACCCGGCGATTTACTTCCCGAACTACCATCCTGAGCGGATTCTCGGTTACGTCGTTTTCACCTATACCTTTCATCTCTGGGCTAGAGACAAACATCAGAAGGACGAAAGTGTGCCAGGCGGCTAGCGGTTTCTGTTTCGGCAAAATGAGTGGAATTGGCGAGCTGCGGGCGTAAATCGACGCAAGGGTTGCGCCACCTCAAGTATGCCAAATATCGGCCACTTCGCGCAAACTCATCCCGCATTACCATATGCGTGCTCAGAACAGATATTCGCCCTGCGTTTCTCCTAAAACGGCGGTGAACGGCATTACTCTCTGACTTGCGACCGGTTGGTTGATTGAGGAGAATAAGCGATGCGAACCCGCATCGGCATTACCATGGGTGATCCTGCGGGAATTGGTCCGGAGATTGTCCACGCTGCGCTCGCCTCCCGGCAGTTACCCCCGGCGGCCGAATACGTCATCGTTGGCCAGGGCTCCGATTGTTCGTTAGGCCAGCCCACTCCGGAAACTGCTCGCTCGGCAGCCACGGCTCTGGAAGAAGCCGTCCAGCGCGCCCGTGGAGGCGAACTGGCAGCGATCGTGACCGGTCCGATTCACAAGGCGCGCATGTATGAAATTGGGTTCTCGTTTCCCGGCCAGACGGAGTTCTTCGCCAGCCGCTGTGGCGTCTCGAATTTCGCAATGCTGCTCACCGGCGGGCGACTCACGGTTGCCCTTGTGACCACTCACATTGGTTTGAGAGAGGTTGCGGTGTTGTTGCAGACCGACGAAATCGTGCGGGTTGGTCTTCTCCTCCGCGATTTCCTGCAGACGCGCGGCGTGACAAGCCCGCGAATCGCGGTCGCGGGGTTGAATCCGCACGCCGGCGAGTCAGGGACGCTTGGACGCGAGGAGATCGAAGTGATCGCGCCCGCGGTGGGAGTTTTGCGCACGTCGTGCGGCCCTCACGCGATCGTAGAAGGACCATTCTCCCCAGATACGATCTTTTATCATGCCGCACAGGGTCAGTGGGATGCGGTGCTCTGCATGTATCACGACCAGGGATTGATCCCGCTCAAGCTGCACGCGTTCCACGAAGGCGTGAACGTGACGCTGGGGCTGCCGTTCCCGCGCACAAGTCCGGATCATGGAACGGCCTTTGAAATCGCGGGGAAAGGAATCGCACGCCCAACGAGCATGATCGCGGCGATCAAGCTCGCAGTGGAGCTGGCGGTACCCATGCATCCCGAACATTAGTGAAGCCTCCTTCTGCTTCTCACCTTGTTTTGCTGGCATTGGTCATCGCAGTCTTCCTCTGGTCGGCATGGAAGCCGCATGACCGATTCACCTGGTGGCTCGAAGTTACTCCGGGAATCATCGGGCTGGCGGTGCTGGCAGTCGCGTATCGGAGTGTTCGCCTCACCACGCTTTGCTACACGCTGATCGCAATTCATATTTCGATCTTATGTATCGGCGGTCACTATACCTACGCGCGAGTCCCGCTTTTCGATTGGCTCCGGCCTCTGTTTGGCTGGAACCGGAACCACTTCGACCGGCTCGGTCATTTCGCTCAGGGATTCGTGCCGGCGATGATCGCGCGTGAACTGCTGATTCGCCTGCGAGTTCTCCAGCGCAGCGGGTGGCTGAATTTCGTCGTTGTGTGCGTCTGTCTTGCAATCAGCGCTTCGTATGAGCTGATCGAATGGGGCACCGCCGTCTTGACCGGAAGCGCAGCGAACGATTTCATCGGCAGCCAGGGCGACGTCTGGGATACGCAATCCGACATGTTGATGGCGTTGATCGGAGCGATCTGCGCGCTCGCCTTGCTCTCAGGAGTGCACGATCGCGCTTTGGACCGAATGCAAATCAGGAACGAACGATGATCGCCGCCAAGTATCTCGCGGTTTTCAATCTCGGCCTCCAGAACACATTTGTTTATCGCTGGAACTATTTCCTGCGCGCTTTGTTCGGCCTGATTCCGCTGGCCGGCACGGTGTTTTTGTGGCGCGCAATCTTTCAGGAGCGCGGCGGGGGAATGCAGGGCTACGACTACGGCTCTATGATCTACTATTACCTGCTGACGATCCTGGTCTCTAATCTCGTCACCCCGACGGAAGATGAATGGCAAATCGCGGCCGACATTCGCGAGGGCCAGATCAATTCGTTCCTGACTAAGCCGGTCAACTATCTCGCTTACCGCACGAGCATCTTTCTCAGCGGCCGGCTGGTTTTCACTGTCGTCACGATCGTGCCGATCGCGCTGATCTTCTGGTATTTTCGGAGCTTTCTCACGTTTCCATCCAGCCCGCTCACCTACTTCTGGGCGCTCATCTCGCTCGCGATGGCGGCCTTCATGCAATTCTTCATTACCTACACGCTCGCGATGATGGCCTTCTGGATCCTGGAGATCTCCACGATCGTTTTCATCGTTTACTCCTTCGAATATTTCCTCGGCGGGCAGATGTTTCCGCTCGATATCATGCCGGCAGGCATTCAAGCCGTCATGAAATGGCTGCCGTTTTACTACGAACTGTTCTGCCCGATTGCGATCTTCCTCGAGCGGCTGCGCGGCGGGGAACTGGCGCAGGCCCTGGTGATTCAAACCCTCTGGTTATTGGCGACCTGGGCCGCCGCCAACCTGATGTGGCGACGTGGCCTGAACCATTATCAGGCCGTTGGTGGTTGAGTTTGTCAGCTGCGGTGGCGCACGTTCGCGATCAAAACCGCGCCCGCGAAAAAGAGCACCGCGCTGTAACCAAAGGCGATCCGAGTTCCGAAAGCCGACCAAAGCGCGCCCAGGGTCACACTCGAGATGAAATCGCCAATTCCATTGACGGTAGCCAGCACTCCGAACGCCGTGCCGTGATGACTCTGGGGAACAATTTCCGCGCACAATGAGTCCTCCAGCGTTTCCTCGGTCGCGACGTAAACTCCGCCCAGAACGAACACGAGAGCCATCGTCCAGATTGTCGGCGGGAGTGCAGTAATCGCGATCGTCATTCCGCCGGCGAGCGCGTAGCCGCCGGCGAGGAGAAGGTTTTTCGGCCAACGGTCCGCAAGCCATCCGGCGAAAAGCGCGAAGCTTGCATAGAAGATGTTGTGCAAGACGTAGAGCGTGACCGCAACGCTCGCCGCCTTTGCGATGCCCAGTGCGGGCGCCAGTTTCTGCGCCGCCAGCAGGATGAGCATGGTATGCGCAAAATCGCCAGCTCCGAACACGCCTACGGCGACGAGAAGTTTTCGGAAAACCGAGGGAAGTTCCCGCAGTTTCTGCGTGAACTTCACATGCGGCACTGGTGTGCGTTTGCGCTCTTTCACCAGGAACGCAATCACGCCTGCCGCAAGCAGGCCCGGCACAAGAGTAATTGCGAAGAGCAGCCGATAGTTGTGCCCCGACCATTCCAGAACGGCGAGCGCGGTCAGCGGCCCGATGATCGCTCCAATGGTGTCCATCGCTCGTTCCAAACCGAAAGCCCGGCCGTATGCTTCCGGCGGAACGGCGGCGGCGAGTAGCGCCTTGCGAATGGGGGTGCGCACCCCACGTCCGAGCCAGGCAACCGCACGGGCGGCAAGCACGTGCCAGGCATTCGTGGCAAGACCGATGGCAGCGGTGCCGAGCGCCGTCACGACATAACCGGCGACTGCGATTGGTTTTCGACGCTGCAAGCGATCCGTGTAAAACCCAGATGCTAACTTCGCGAAACTGGAGAGTCCGTCGGCAATCCCTTCGATTAGGCCCAGCCACACCGCCGCGACACCTAATGTCGCGAGGTACGCCGGCAACGCTGCGGTCGCGATCTCGTGCGACCAATCGCTGAATAAAGAGGCGAGGCCGACGCCCAGGACAGTGGAGTTCAGCCAACGCGTTTTCTTCATGCCGTCGTGAGTCCAGGCGATTTCGTCAGGTCGGCGTTAGCGAATCTCCGGACTCGCAACTTTGGAAAGTTGCGCCACACCTAAAATTGCGGATCGACGGCTGGCCGGAACTCCATGGTTGCGCCATGATTCACCCGTCCCGCGCAGACGGCAATCACGATAACCTCACACTCATGGCAACAATCGAAACCGCGCGCGTCCCTGAGGACATCAGCGGGCGCCCGCGTCGGGTGCCGCTGCAGAAGATTGGCTGGCGACAAACTTTTCGGGCGCTACGGCATCGCAATTACCGGCTGTTCTTTTACGGGCAGCTCGTGTCGCTCATCGGCACCTGGATGCAACAAACCGCGATGAGCTGGCTGGTTTACCAGATCACAGGCTCGAAATTTCTGCTCGGCGCGGTCGCCGCGGCCGGGTCCGCGCCGATGATGCTTTCTTCGGTCTGGGGCGGCTCACTGGCGGATCGTTATCCGAAGCGCACGATCCTGATCTTCGCGCAGGGGGCCCAAATGATCTTGGCATTCGCGCTCGCTGCCATCGTTTGGGCCGGAATGGCCACGCCGTGGTTGATTGTCGCGGTTGCGGCGCTCAACGGCATCGCGATGGGATTCGACATGCCGGCGCGCCAGGCGTTCACGGTTGAGATGACGAGCCGCGAAGACTTGCTCAACGCCATCTCACTCAATAGCTCGATCGTGAACGGCGCGCGCGTGGTCGGTCCGTCGCTCGCCGGGCTGCTGATCGGCAGTGTTGGCACCGCGATGTGCTTCTTCCTCAATGGCGCGAGCTTTATTGCCGTGATCATCGGCTTGTTCATGATGCGACTTTCTGCGCATGTCTCGACCGCGACTGGCACTTCCACCGCTGCCCATGTGCGTGGCGGAATCGGTTTCGTGCTGGGCAATCGCCGGGTGCGTACGATTCTCGTTCTCTTTCTAACCGTGGGAATTTTCGGCTGGTCTTACGCGGTCTTGATGCCGGCCTTCGCGCGTGACGTCTTTGGGCTCGGCGCGAATGGCTACGGCCTCCTCATGTCCGCAAGCGGAGTGGGGGCATTGGCGGGTGCGCTCGCCGTCGCGAGTGTCGGCCACCTGTTTCTATCCCGGAATGTGGCGCTCGGCGGTATCTGGTTGTTCTCCGCTGCCGTGATTGCGTTTTCGTTCACGCGCAATTTCTATCTCGCACTTGTCTTCCTGGCCTTCGCGGGATTCGGAATGATGCTCTACTTTTCGACCTCGAATACAGTGTTGCAAACGATTGTGCCCGACGAGATGCGGGGGCGCGTCATGGGTATTTGGGCGCTTGTCTTTGGGGCGATGATTCCGCTGGGAGGCCTCGAGGCTGGGGCGGTGGCGCATTACTTCGGAACGCCGTTTGCTCTCGCGTCCGGCGCGATCATCTGTGCGGTCGCGGGACTGATTACTTTGTGCGTGGTCCGGCGCCGCGACCAGACCGTGCGGGATTAGTGCAATGAGTCATTGAGTTCTGATACATTTCTGGACTTACTTCGACAGAAGAAGTTCGACTATGTTGTTTCCGGCGAATTCGCGCCAGCTGTAGGGATAGAAGGCCTGCGCCGGCCGACCGAGCGGCCCCTGCACACGGCGCTGACGCGACTTTCTCAATGTGCGAGATTCGGCCACATCAAAACTCTTACGGTTCTTTATTTTGGCGTACGAATTACGAGTTGATCGTAATCTCGGCCATCTCCGATCATGAGGGAGCCAGTGAGTCAGAGATCGCAGTGACGGCAGACAAGCCGAGGAGAAATGGCTTGCCATAGTTAAAATCCATTACTCTATCTCGCGAGAACATGTACACTTGGTTTTTTGCGCTTGGCGAAAAAACGCCGGCCCGGTAAGCAGTATTGCGAGATGGCGAAGATGGCAGTTTATACTGCCCTTAAGTATACCTCGCTCAAGCCCCACTTTATCTATGACGGTGAGGAGAATTTCTTTACGCGCTGGCTGCGAGAACGCGACATTCCGATTACGCCGCACAAGAGTTCCCTGGCTTATGCCTTCTCCGATGTGGGAAGAAACGAGTCGGATATCCCGTTGGCAGCAGCTTTGTCAGGCGCGTTTCTAAGAGTCGACGTACCAGCGATCGCTGCAGAGTTAGGGGTGACTGGTCCTGTCTTCTATACCGATTGTGACGTGATCTTCCGAACCGAGGTGACGTCCGAGCTACTGGCCTGTCGATGCGATTACTTTAGCGTCGCTCCTGAGTTCAGCATCGGGGATTATGAGCAGATGAATACCGGCGCCATGTTGATGAATGTGGCGCGATTGCGCGAAAGCTTACCGCAATTTCGTCGCTTCATCGTCGATGAAATGGAAAGCTTGCGTACCGACTCTTGGGATCAAAGCGCTTATCGACGGTTTTATCGCGCTCCGGATGGGACACACTTATGGAACAAGCTGCCGCCAATCCTCAACTGGAAGCCCTACTTGGGAGATTACTCAACGGCAAAGATCATCCATTTTCACGGTCCGAAGCCTTATCAAAGAGATTATATCGATTCTCATTATCCCGAGATAAAGTGTCTGACTGGCGTAAATACGAAGAACTGGTCGAGCTTTACGAGGCTCTCCTAGAGGAAGCGGGGTAATTAATTGCTGGGATACGCAGCCGTAAAGTTTCGTTTCCGGCTCTAATATCGAGCGTGGAGTGTGTCGCAACCTGTGCCTCTATGGGAGTAGCCAAGGCGCGCTTATTTCGGACAGTGCGAGAGGAAGTGCACTCTGACAATTCATAAATTATTCCTGTGTTGGTCGTCCGACGAGCTTCGAAAATGTGATCGAGACCGTGTGCTTGCGCATTGGCCACCCAGCCGCAATTCCTGAAGGACGTCTCGCAGAGCTGGACAACTTGCCTCCTTTCATCAATGGTCAACCGGACCTGTTTCCCGATGGTTAACACTGATTTTCGCCGCCTCGGCACACCGTTGCTCCTCGCCCTTGCGTGTGCTTGGGCATTTCTAGTGAGTGGATGCGCGGAGAGTCCGCCCGCGGGTGAACGGGCGCGCGAAGAAGCTGTGGGCACTGCGCCCCCAACGCCGGGACCGCTCGGCCAAAAGATGGATCCGACAGGCCAGCCGCAGGGTTGACCTGGAAACTGATCGAGGTGCGGTGACGTGATCGTCACGCGGCCTGCACGAGGTGCGGTGACGTGATCGTCACGCGGCCTGCACGATTTTTGCGAAGCTGCGCGCGTCGAGACTCGCGCCGCCGACGAGCGCGCCATCGATGTCCGGCTGCGACAGCAGCGCGTGCGCATTATCTGGCTTAACGCTGCCGCCGTATTGGATGCGAATGCGTCCGGCGGTGGCTGGATCGGAAATTTCCCGGAGCGTGTGGCGAATGAATGCGTGCGCTTCCTGCGCCTGCTCCGCAGTCGCCGTTTTGCCGGTCCCGATCGCCCAGACCGGTTCGTACGCGATCACAGTTTCTCCGAGTTCCTTCGCGCTGAGATCCGCGAGACTGCCGCGCAATTGAAGCGCCAGAATCTTCTCCACGCTGCCGCGCTCGCGCTGCTCGAGCGTCTCACCGACACAGGCAATCGGACGCAACGCGGCTTCGTGCGCCGCGCGAACCTTTCGATTCACGATCTCGTCGGTTTCTCCAAAGAGCTGACGCCGTTCGCTGTGACCAAGCACGACATAGCGCACATACAAATCGCGCAGCATCGCCGCGCTGATCTCGCCCGTGAACGCTCCATCGCGTTCCCAATACATGTCCTGGGCGCCGACCCTGATGTTCTGCGATTTGGCAAGCGCTTCATTGACGGCCGCGATCGCCGTAAACGGAGGCACGATCACGACTTCGACTTCCGAAACATCGCCGATTTCGAGCAGCAGCGTCGCGACGAAATCAGTCGACTCCGTCTGCGTCATGTTCATCTTCCAGTTCGCAGCGATGATTTTCTTGCGCATGGCTGAAGGGGAATGGAGTGCTGGAGAAATGGAGGATTAGCGTTGTGGTGGAGAATTAACCATTACTCTGACTCCATCACTCCAGTTTCGCTCACTCCTTCTCGCTTAATGCCGCGACGCCGGGTAGCTCCTTGCCTTCCAGCAATTCAAGTGAGGCACCGCCGCCGGTCGAAATGAATGTCATTTTATCCGCGAGTCCGGCCTGCTTTACAGCCGTGACGGAATCACCGCCGCCGATGATGGTGGTGGCATTTGACGCCGCAAGAGCGCGGGCGATTGCAAATGTTCCTTCAGCGAAATCCGGAATTTCGAAGACCCCGAGCGGCCCATTCCAAAGCACCGTCTTCGCTTTCGCGATCTCCGCCGTGAAGAGCGCAATCGTCTCCGGTCCAGCGTCCAGGTTTTGCCAGCCCTCTTCGATTCCATGCTGCGGCGTGAGCTTGCCGGTGGTACGCATTTCTGCACCGGCGCGAACCTCTCGCGCGATCACCGCATCCACCGGCAAGATCAGTTTTACTCCGCGCTTCTCCGCGAGGTCGATCAGTTCGTTTGCCAGAGCAATCTTGTCCGCTTCCACCCGGCTGGCGCCAATCGGAATGCCCTGCGCCTTGAAAAACGTGTTCGCCATCGCGCCGCAGATCAGGATCGTGTCAGCCTTCTGCATCAGTGCTTTGATGACGCCGATTTTATCCGAAACCTTCGCACCTCCCATGATGACGACGAACGGTTTCGCGGGATGATCGAGCTCTTCCTTGAGATGCTTCAGTTCTTTTTCCATCAGCAGACCCATGGCTGATTGACGCGCGAATTTCGTGATCCCCGCGGTGCTGGCGTGCCCACGGTGCGCCGCGCCGAAGGCATCGTTTACGTAAACGTCTCCGAGTTTTGCGAGCGCCTCTGAAAATCCCGGATCGTTAGCTTCTTCCGCGGCTTGAAACCGGACGTTCTCGAGCAGAGCGACGTCGCCTTCCTGCATGTGGGCGATGATGCGCTCCGGCGCGCTGCCGATAGTGTCGTGACTGAAAATCACCGGATGATTGATCAAGGTATGCAAGTGATCAGCGACGGCACGCAGCGAGTATTTCGGCACTGGCTGTCCCTTCGGCCGACCGAAGTGCGCCATCAAGATCGTTTTGGCGCCGTGTTCGCGAAGATAGTTGATCGTCTGCAGACTCTCGCGAATGCGCGTATCATCCGTGATTACAATCTGGCCGTCTCGCTCTTCCGTCGGCACATTAAAGTCAACGCGGACAAGGACGCGTTTGCCGCGCACGTCGAGATCGCGAAGGGATAATTTGCTCATCGATTCTCCTCATAATCGTGCTCGTGCTCCTGCTCGACCTGAGCGGAATAGGTGACCCCCTCTTCCTTAAGCAAATCAGCCCGTCCAGAAAACTTGCGAAGCATTCCCATCAGCATCTTTACGATCCGACTAAGCTGTTCTTTCGGAGACTGAATCTGAGCTTGTGGAACGAATCCGCGGATCACCATGACATCGAGGCAGGCCGCGCATTCCAGTGCCGATCGGCGCGCGATCTCAAGAAAACGCGCGCGATCATGGTCAGAAAACTTGCCGTTACCTTCCGCGATGTTCAGCGGGACGCTTGTGGACGCGCGATCGAGCTGGTCCTTCACTGCAGCTCGGGCGTTCACGGTCGCAAGGAGCTCGCCGGCCCAACCGCAGAAGGCAATTGACTCGCGGTAAACGTCGAGTTTTTCGTGGTCGAAATAAATTTGCACGATCAATCGGAGCCGATCACGAGCAGGAGCACGATTCGGAGAGGAAGCTATTTCCCCAACAATTTCAGCATCTCCGCGCAACGATTGCTGTAGCCCCACTCGTTATCGTACCAGCCGACGACCTTCACGAACTTGTCCCCCAGAGCGAGCGAGAGTTTGCTGTCGAAGATGCAGGAATGCGGGTTGCCGACAATGTCCTGCAAGACGAGCGGCTCGTCTGAATATTCCAGGACGCCTTTGTAACTGCTATCGGTGGAGGCGTCTCTGAATGCCTGATTCACCTCTTCCGTGCTCGCCTTGTTCTTCAGGAGCGCCGCGAAATCGGTCACGGATCCGTCCGGCGTCGGCACCCGAAACGCACCGCCGTTGAGCTTACCTTTGAGCACGGGAATGACTTCGCCGATCGCCTTCGCAGCGCCAGTGCTCGCGGGCACGATGTTGATCGCCGCGGCACGTGCCCGGCGCAGATCTTCATGCGGCAAATCGAGAATGCGCTGATCGTTGGTGTACGAATGGATCGTGCTCATGAATCCCCATTCGATCCTGAATTTGTCGTTCAACACCTTCGCCAGCGGTGCCAGACAGTTCGTCGTGCAACTCGCATTCGAGACGATCGTATGCTTCGCCGGATCGTAGAGGTTGTCATTAATTCCGAGGCAAATCGTGATGTCCGCGTCCTTGGCTGGCGCACTGATCAGCACGCGTTTCGCGCCCCCTTTGAAATGCAGTTCCGCTTTCTTGCGGTCGGTGAAAAAGCCGGTCGATTCCAACACCACCTCAACGCCCAGATCCTTCCACGGCAGAGCACCGGGATCGCGCTCTTTGAAGATGCGGATTTTATGGCCGCGGACGATGATATTCTGGTCGTCGTAACCAATCTCACCATCGAATTTGCCATGGACGGAGTCCCACTTGAGCAAGTGCGCGAGGGTGCGTGTATCGGTGAGATCATTGATCGCGCGGACGCGTTCCACTTCCTCCTGAGACATGGCGCGCAAAACATTGCGTCCGATCCGCCCGAAGCCGTTGATTCCGTAATTTGCCATAATTGAGAGCCGATAATTGAAGTTGAGCCACAGGCCAGCGAGGCCGGGCGAGTAGTTTTCTAATGTTAGGCAAACCGTAACGCAACTGCGAACAGTGCGGGTTGGCGGGCTCCGCAGATCGGTTGAACGTCAGCCGGGAAGAAGCGTCAGAAGGTGTGTGCTTCCGCGTTTCTTTCTCCGGGCAAGAGTTTTGATCGCGCTTCTCGCATTGGTCTGGGTCGCGCAATCTGCCGAAGGCGCGCGCCGCGATTCCTCTGCGGTGACAACGATTTTGGTGCTCGGCGATAGCTTGACTGCCGGCTTCGGCCTCAAGCGGAGCGAAGCATACCCGGCGTTGCTGACGGAGAAGCTGCGCGGACTCGGCGGCGCGTTCGAGGTGCTGAATGCCGGCGCCAGTGGCGATACCACCGCGGGCGGGCTCCGGCGCTTATCCCAGTATCAGGATCGCAAGATCGACATTTTGATTATCGAGCTTGGAATCAACGACGCCTTCCGCGGCGTGCCCGTTTCCCAGATGCGGGCTAATCTTCAATCGATTATTGACAAGACCAGAGCGCGTCATCCGAACGTCGCGATCATCATTGCGGGGATGCAGGTGCCGTTGTATTCCGGTGACGAATATGTGCGCTGCTTCGGTGAGATGTTCGGTGATGTCGCGAGCGAGAACGGTGCGGTCCTGATACCCTATCTCCTCGCCGGAGTTGGTGGCGATCCGACTTTGAATCTGCCCGATCGGATTCATCCCAATGCAGCTGGACAAGAAATTCTGGCCGAGAATGTCTGGCGCGTGCTGCAACCGATCGTGCGGGAAGCAAAGAAGCACTCGAAAGCTGATGCGCGCAATTGAGTGTCGCGGCGCGTAAATTGATGTAATGGACCCAGCCGATCCGCACAACCTGCACGACACCGCCGACCACGAAGTTCTCGAAACCATCCAAATTGCAACTGCCGGGATGCATTGCGACGAGTGCATCGAAAGAGTGCAAGAGCCGCTCCGCAAGATCAAGGGCGTCAAAGATGTGCAGGTCGATCTCGCCGCGAATCTCGTGACCGTGACGTTCGATGCGCGGAAGACGCATGCGCCCGCGATTCACGATAGCATTTTGAATAGCGGATACGAACCAGCGCCGATGGCGGGTTGAACCCGTCATCTGGAAGGGACCAAGCGGGAGTCGAGGGATTCCGCAGCGGTCCGTTTCTGGTAGCGCCACGGGATCCCTCGACTTCGCTCGGGATGACGCCGGGCTCCTTATGAGGACGACAGGCTGCGCAGCCGGCTCCTGGTATTGCGACGAGGTCTCTCGACTTTGCTCGGGATGATGGCGGGCTGTTGTTGCGTGAGACAGTGGAATGCGCCGAGGCCCCAGATTAATTCTCGGCAATCGATCGGCGCAATTCGGCGATTCGGGAACGCCTGCTGCAAGACGGAGATTGCCTGCTCGTCCGCTGGATCTGAAAATGTTGGCAGTAGCACGCTGGAGTTCGCGATGTAAAAATTCGCGTAACTCGCTGGTAGTCGAAGACCTTCCCAGTCAATCCGCGCCGGCATCGGCACCGTCAGTATTTCGAGCGAGGTCCCTTCGATCTTGACCTCACGAAGGCGCTCAAGATTATCTCGCAGCGGTCCGTAATTCGGGTCGTTGCGATCTTTTTCCACGACAGTCACGACGGCTTGCTCGCCGACGAACCGGGTCAGATCGTCGATATGTCCGTCGGTATCGTCCCCCTCGATGCCGTCCCCGAGCCAGACGATTTGCTGCGCGCCGAGAAAATCGCGCAGCCGCTGTTCGATTTGCGCACGCGTGAGATCCGGATTGCGATTCTTGTTCAGCAGACACGACTCGGTCGTGAGGAGCGCGCCTGCGCCGTTCACATCGATTGAGCCGCCTTCGAGGATCATTCCGCCGTCGAATACCGGCAATCCGAGCGCTTCACCGACACGCGTGGGAACAACATCGTCCAGCTCGAATGGCGAATACTTGCCGCCCCACGCATTGTGGCCAAAGTCGACCACGGCCAGCGGCGACCCAGCTTCGCGCGTTAAAAAAATCGGGCCATGATCGCGACACCACGGCTCGTTCGTCGGGATCTCGTAATAGCTGATGCGCTCGGGCGCCAGTCCCTCCAGCACCGCGCGCGCCTCCGCTTCGTGCGCACCGTTGCAAACATTAATGCAGACGCGCTCGGACTCGATGAGCGCCGCGACCATCACGCGAAACGTCGGCATCACCCGATCTAAAGCATCGGGGAAACTGATCGTCTCGCGTCGTGGCCAGGAGAGCCAGGTGGCCGCGTGCGGCTCCCATTCCGCGGGCATGCGGTAACCGAGCGCGGCGGGTTTAGCTGAGGGGCGCAAGCTTTCAGCTTGCGAAATCACAAGCGCGCCGCAAGGGGATGGTTGCCTAAAGACTGTATTGATTCATACCCTCACGTGCTGGACGGAATCTGGGAGCGCGCGGGACCCGCGACACCGTGAGCTTTCGAGGCGCTGACTTTCCCGAAGGCGGCGTGAGACCATGAGCTACGCAAAGTTCGTTCCGGCAAAATGCCGAAACCAGCATGCAGAATGCGTGCGCTCCCCAGACCGTCGTCGCACGACGCGACACTCAAGGGACACACGGCACTAGGAATCCAACCGCCGCTGCTGCGTCGCGAGAAGCGGTGGAAAATCGAGCACCGTCGGCGAACTGCTGTTCGCGATGAAATGCGCGGCCGCCGTCTTTAATTTCAGCCAGCGGTCCCATTCCAGATGCGGCGCGCCGACGATGTGGCGGAGCAGGCTGCGCCACTCCATCAACGCCCGCTCGATGTCGCCCGAGCGGAGCGACTCGTTCATCAATCTATAGCGAGAGCCCGGATTCGCGACGACTTCGCGAATCACCTCCGATGCTCCCGATCCATAGTAAGCGGGCACACCCATCTGCAGATATCCAGGATGATCGCTACGTCCGTAAATGCGCTGGCAGAGGATGCCAAGCCGGCCACCGAGCGGCGCGTCTTCGCCAGCAAAGCGAGAGCCAGCCCGGATGTTCGCGAGATCGAACACGAGGTCGTCGATCGCATATGTTTCATCCTCGAGTGCGACTGCGATCGCCAGGCCTTCACCAGCGTGAAAGAAGGAGAAAATCACGCCGCGACGCGTCGGCGTCCCGTCCGCCTCGACAAGACCAAGTGTGCGCCAGGCATATGCAGGCGAGGCGGTGATCACGGTAGTAAGGCCATGTTCGCGATCAGGACAATTGCGGCAGACGAGGGGCGTCGCTTCGCGTTCCGGCGGTGAGTGCAACGCCTGACCGTGGAGATCGACCAAGGCGTTGACTTCCAGCGCGGAAAAGTCGAGGCGCGCGGAGATCGCGTGACCGCGCGTTACGAGTTCCGCGATGCTTGCTCCGCCCGCAAATTCCGGGATGCGCGGCAGGATCTCGTCTTCAAACGCTGCGCGCGAAAGATTCGCCAGATGCTGGTAGGGAGAGACCCCTGGCGAGCCAGGGCAAGCGCCTGAAAAGTCTCGACGGGAGTCTCTTCCCACCATGGCTTTCCGCAGCCATTTCACTGGCGCGACGACATCATCGCCCGCGATCATCGCCAGCGTAATTTCACGTCCGTAAATGCCTTTATCGCGTAGTTTGCAGAGATTGCCAAAGCCAAGTCCATCGAGCATGCCGGGCCGTGAGAGCGCAGGAATCCAGCGGTCGTTTTCGCGCACAAGCACTCGGCCTAACGGCGCCTTTTCCTCCTGCGATTTTCCCTGCCATTCGTCCCGTGAATTCAACATTTCCTTGATCGGACGACGGATGAAGCGCGCCCGTTCCGCATCAACCCAAAGTCCGCAAGGCATCGCGCCCGTCGCAAGCGAGTGCTCGACGCCAAGCGGCACGCATTGCACGCTAAAAAGCGAGCGGCTCAGTTCAACGGCAGCGGCGAATGGCTGCTCGCCGCGTTCCGCCGCGCCGCGCATGACGCTAATCAGGCTCGGCCAATCCACCTGTGTCGCGCGTTTAAGCCGCCGCGGTCGCGCATCGCCGAGCCGCGGCACCTCCGGCACGAAGAGGACGTAGCCGGTTTCATCGAGCCCCCGGCGCCCGGCGCGCCCGAACATTTGCAAGAGCTCATCGGGCTGGACTTCGCGCTGAAAATTGCCCGCGAGATAGCGCGTGTCAGTGATCAAAACCGATCGCATCGAGAAGTTGATGCCGGCGGCCAGTCCCATCGTCGCGACGACCACATGGAGTTGGCCCTCTTTCGCGAGCGGCTCGATCAGACCGGCGCGGACTGCGTAGCTCAAGCCACTGTGGTGGTAGGCGACGCGGCTGCGCAAGAGTTTCGCGACGCGCTTCCCGGCGAGCGCTTTCTGCGCGGGCGAGAGCGCCAGCGGATCGCGAACGGAGATCGCGCTCGCGATCGTTTGCGCCATTTCTTCACTCGCGTTGCGACGGGGAGCGAAGACCAGAACCGGCGCGAGTTCGGCGCGTAAAACTCTTCCAAGCACGCGTGGCCAAAAGCTTTTCGACTGCACGAATTGGGAATCCGGCAGCGTCCGAAGATCAATCTCTTGCAGCGGCACTGGACGATCCTGGTGCGAGATCAGAATTGCGTCGCGCTCGTTTCGGCGCAGCCATTCGACGACATCCTGCGGATTCTGCACGCTGCCGCTTAGGAGCAGGAGCTGTGTTCCTTTCGGTGCCAGCGCCAATGCGAGCTCGTAGTGCACGCCCCGCACGGGGTCCGCGATCATCTGATATTCATCGACCACGAGGAGCCGCGGACCTTCGCGTCGCAAAAAGCGCGCGCGCTGGGTTTCGAGGGTCGCGACCACTACTCTTGCGTTGAGATTGAGCGCGAGATCGCCCGTCGCGATGCCGACATCCCACCCCCGGCGGCGCCATTCCGCGAGCTTATCATTCGCCAGAGCACGGGTCGGAACGGTGAAAATCGCCTGACCTTTGAGCGATGGATAGAGCAGCTCGAAGATGTAAGTTTTCCCCGCGCCTGTGGGCGCCTGCACGATGACGTCCCTGCCGCTTTGCAAGGCCCGGACCGCTTCCTGTTGCCAGAGATCGGGCACGACCAGATTGATCTCGAGCCCTCGCGTCATTGTGAACAAAACGTGCGTTTAGCCGCCGATTCAACCGCGGCGGCGCCAAGCGGAGATTGCAGTGCGCCGGCGAAATGCCGATGAGCCACTGGCAAAGCCAATCGCGCTTTATCGCCATCTCTCCAGACTTGACCGGCTCGGACTTTTTTCAGACAAGCGGCGGCAATGCAAATCCACATCGCGCGCAACGGACAGAAGCTCGGACCTTATTCGCTCGAAGAAGTGAACCGACAGCTCGCCGCCGGCACGCTGACAACGGCTGACCTGGGTTGGTACGAAGGCGCGGCCGGGTGGATGCCCCTAACGAGCGTCCCGGGAGTCGGTGTTGGCTCCGTTTCAGGAGGTGAAACGGGCGGGGGTGCCTTCGTTCCCACGCCCCCAGTTTATGCAACGTCTTCGACGAACGCTTTCGCGCAGAGCACGGCCTACGGTGGCTTTTGGATTCGTCTCCTCGCCTACTTGATCGACGGCGTGATTCTGGCGATCCCAGGATTCATCGTCGGCGTGGTGCTCGGCGGCGTCATGAGAATCGGCGGCACCGACAACGGCAGCGCTTCGGCAGCGAGCGGCCTTGGCGGTTTGATCAACCTCGTTCTTGGCTTCCTTTACTTCACGCTGCTTTGGTCATCGGCCATGCAAGCAAGTCTCGGACAGAAGGTCTGCGGCCTGAAAGTAATCACGACGGCTGGCGGCCAACTGTCGTACTTGAATGCAGTCGGCCGCTACTTCGCGCTCCTACTCTCATTCATGATCCTGTTCATCGGGGTGATCATGGTCGCATTCACCGAGCGCAAACAAGGTCTACACGACATGCTGGCTGGCACCTACGTGATATAAAGGAAGGCTGACCAAAGCAAGCGCGGGCCAGTGCCGGCTGCTACGCCGTGAATGGCCAGCGGGGAAGAACGCCCAATGCGTGGCCCCCTGGATATTAAATTCGCGCGTAAGCTTTGCAAAGCTTTGTAGCGTGCGCTTCCTCAGCGCAGTTTCGTTCGCCCAGAGAGCGAGATGGGCAATGCGAGCCTCCGAGGCGAGCGCAGAGTTGTGGTCTACGGCAATTGGTACACTTCCACCAAGCCGATCCCAGCGGCGCCATTCACACCGCGCACAATCGCGGTATAAGACCCGGGCGGCAGCGTGTCGAGCACCGCAGATTCCTTCGCGTTGGTAGGCGCGAGCCCGCTTTGCTGAATTTGTGTCGATTTCGCATTATTGATTCCCCAATCATTATTCGCGTCCACGAGTGCGCCATTGCCATTCCTGAGCTCGAGAATCGGATCCGCGAGCGTGTTCGCGAGATTGCTCGATAACGACGGTCCAATCGCGCGCACCAGAATGTTCTTCGAGTCCGTGCCGCGAACGAAGAATCCGCCAATCAATGCATTTGGATCTGCACTCACGCGTCCGCGGGTCGAAATGTTCAGGAGCGTCGACCCCGGTCCGCTATCGAGATCATAAACCTCGACCAATCCGAGGCCGCTCGAATTATTGAATCCTTTCACGATCGCGGTGTAAGCCGCGTTGTTCGGATTGGAAGGGAGAGTCGTCAAGATCGCCGACTCGTTAGGCGAAATCGGCGGGATGCCGGTGTCGATCATGTCCTGCTTGTTCGGCGCGTCGCCCCAGTTGTCATTCGTGGCGACGAGCGCGTTACTGCTGTTGTACAATTCCAAAACCGGATTCGCGAGCGCACCCGCAAGGTTCGTGGACGGGCCGATCGCCCGGATCATGAGCCGTTTGGGCGAAGTTCCGCGCATGATAAGACCGCCGATCAGCGCGTTGCTAGCGGTGCCGACTTGCAGACGCGTCGAAAGTTGAACCATGCGGCCGGGCGCGGCGGTGACGTTGACCGTGAAAAATTGAGAGACGCTCGCGCCATCCAGGTCCCTAGCGCTGACGGTGATGTGCGCAGTGCCGGGCAGCGTTCCCGGAGCGACCAGAAGCTTCGGCCCGGTCGCACTGATTCTCACGCTGACGACACCTGGATTGTCGCTCACCGCGGAATAGCTCAAAGGGGAGATGAAGCTGATGGCTGGAATTGCGATCAAATTCGGCGGCCTGATCGGTTTGCTCGTGTCGAAGCCGCGGAGGGGAATCGAATCAAACGGAGACCCGAAGTTGTACCGTGGAATCGCGGCAATTCCGTCGGCGACGCTCATTCCGCTGCCCGCGACTCGACCGAAAACGGTGAATCCACCGTTTTGAACGTCCAGGCCGTTGTCCACGTGCGTTTTTGGATCGATCGCGTGTCCGTTGTCCGCCAGGTTGATGAACCATTGGCTGGTCGCGCTATTCGGATTGTTTGCGAGTTTCGCCATCGCGATCGTGCCGCGCTTGTTTGAGATTCCCGGCTCGTTCTGAATCGGTGGAAATGTTGTCACGGGCGACGCGATCACATTCTGCGGATGCGCGGGATCAACGGTTCCGAGAAACCCGCCGCCCTGAATCACGAAGCCCGGAATCGATCTGTGAATGAAGGTGGAAGCCAGCTGGTTAGCCGCCGGGTCAAATTTGAAATATCGACCCGAATTCAAGTAGTTCACGAAATTCGCGACCGTAATTGGCTTCTGCTGGCCATAGAGAAGGAGATCGATGTTCCCGAGGACAGTCGACAAACGCACCGCGCTTGAAGCATCCGGATCAATGAAGGCAGGCCTCAGGTCGATCGACCGCGCCGCGGCGCCCGTCTATTCCGTGAAACCGATGAGCGGTTGTGAGACTACTGGAGGCTGGTTC
The DNA here is from genome assembly GCA_038232335.1 of Chthoniobacterales bacterium. Classification (GTDB taxonomy): domain Bacteria; phylum Verrucomicrobiota; class Verrucomicrobiia; order Chthoniobacterales; family UBA10450; genus JACCXL01. The sequence goes on along the minus strand of JBBSIA010000011.1, from coordinate 111,148 downwards.
TGCGCCGCTGCATTTAGAGTCATCCCGCCAGCCGCGGCGACAAAGAGAAGGAAGATTCGATTCATCGAGAGTGTGAGATTAGGAGACTATACGCACGGCGCGAGCTGCCTCGGCGAAGGCGGTGGTTAATTTTTTATTTCAAGATAGGTGCGCGCCTGGACTTTGCCGGTGCCAGGTTGCATCTGTTCGATCCGCATCTGTTTCAGGAACCAGCGGCCTTCGATCTTCTGCGCGGAAACCACTTCGAAACGTTTCGCGAGTTGTCCGTTCCAATCGTAACCCTCCATCCGCATCAGTGCTCCGCCTTCCTTGTCCACCCAGAGCAGGACGTTCGAGTATTGCGACGTTCTTGACGGCGCCTGGAGCTGGAGTTTCCAACAGTCGCGGGTCCGGATAGAATCTTCGCCGACGACGCGCGCGTTCGGCCAGTAGAGGAATTTAAGTGCGAGATCTTCGTAGGTCACCGCGGTGCCGCGCACTCGCCGATCGAATTGCGCGGGTGTGATTTTTTCGATTCCACTCCCGGAGAGCTGCTCCAGGCGCGAGTCGTTTTCGCCGAGCCGTAATTGCAAAGCCTCCGGCGGATTGGCAAAGCTGTAACGAATTACCGGCCCGGTCTGCGTCAGCCGAAACGGCACCACAGTTTCATTTTCGCGCAACTGTCCTTGCAGATCGATATTTTGCTGCGCCTGCTGCATGCGGACATTTCCGAGAATTGTCTGTGCTGACGGGATTGACGCCGCAGTGACGGGCGCAACGATCGATGCCCACATGATGATCAGGCCAACCGCGCACGCTGTACGAATCGCTTGTTTCGCGGAAGCGCGCTCCGTATCGTGCCCGCCGGCTTTGGAGCCGTTCGCCGCGCGATGGATCAGCTTGTTTTTCATGAAATCAACGAGCGGTGGACGAGCCCCGCGCTCGACTTGTTCATGGCCGGAATCAGCAACGCCGAAATCTGGAAACCGGTCCTGCTCCTGGTGGTGGTCTATGCGCTATTCTTTCGCGGATTCAAGGGCCGCGCGTTCATTTTTTGCCTGCTCGTGGCGCTTGGGATCGCGGATTATTTGCTGGTCGACACTCTAAAATCAGCAATCAACCGAGCCCGGCCGAAACAGGTGCAAACTGTGCGTATGGTGGAGTTGCAACGCGCTCGCCCGGAATTTCTCACGCTCTTTAAACAGCCGAAAACTCGCTTCTCTGACGAACGTGATCGCCACAAATCCGGTCCCTCATTTCCCTCCGGTCACGTGGCCAACAACATCGTGATCGCGGTCTGTTGCACGGTTTTTTTCCGCCGCTGGGGCTGGCTCTACTTCATGGTCGCGGTTGCGGTTGGTTACTCGCGCATTTATCTCGGCGCTCATTGGCCCAGTGATGTGCTCGCGACTGCTTTCATGGCGGGCGGGCTAACCCTACTGACGATCGCGCTGCTTGAATGGGCGTGGCAACGGGCTGCGCCGCGCTGGTTTCCAGGACTGTTTATACGCCATCCGCGGCTCGTCGGATCGGCTTTATGAGTACGACCCGCGCGGTCTGGATTTTTCTCGGCGCCCTGACCGCGGTCCGGCTGGCACTGCTCGGCACGAGCGACCTGACCGGCGACGAAGCGCATTACTGGATGTGGTCCGAACGTCTCGCGCCCGCATATTTCAGCAAAGGGCCGGGTGTCGCTTTTGCCATTCGTGCAAGCACGACGCTCTTCGGCGACAACGAATTCGGCGTGCGTTTCTGGAGCCCAATGCTGGGAGCGGGAACGAGCCTGCTCCTCTTCTACTTTGCGCGCCGAATCTTCAGTGCCACGACTGGATTTTGGACGGTGATCGCGCTCAACGCGATCCCCATTTTCAACATTGGCACGTTCGTGATGACGATCGACCCGCTGTCGATTTTCTTCTGGGTGGCGGCAATGTTTGCCTTCTGGCTCGCGATCGAGCGCACGCCAGAGTTCTCTGTCTGGTGGCCGCTGACCGGGCTTCTGGTTGGTCTCGGTTTCCTTTGCAAATACACCAACGCGCTGGAATTAATTTCAATTCTTCTCGTGCTCGCGCTCGCTCCGCGCTTGCGACGGGAATGGAAGCGGCCGGGACTTTATTCGCTGCTCGGCCTCTTCGCACTTTGCACGATTCCGCCGATTATCTGGAACGCACAACACGCCTGGATCACACTTTCGCACTTACAAGCGCGCGGAAGTCTCGATGAAAAACCCGGCTTTCACCCGCTCGAGCTTCTCGTCTATCTGGCCGAACATTTCGGCACCTATTCACCGCTTCTGTTTGCCGGCCTCGTCATCGCCGTCGTCGCGAACCGGCGCCGATTTCGCCAGCAGCTCAAGGTGCTATTTCTGGTCTGGTTCGCTCTGCCGGTTTTCATTCTTTATCTGCTAGTCTCCTTTAACAAAGCGGCCGCGCCAAATTGGGATGGGCTCGCGTTTCTCAGCCTCGGCGTTCTCGCGGTTTCCTACTGGCGCGAACGCATCAAAGCGCGGCCCGCGCTGGGACGATGGGCGGCCGCGGCGCTTTTGCTCGGGCTTGCAATGAGCGCGCTTGCCTTGGATCCCGATCTGCTCCGCAGTGTCGGGCTTAAGGTTGCGCGGAGCGATCCCAGCGATCGCATGCGCGGCTGGAAATCAGCGGCCGCCGCGATCGAAAAGATTCGCGGAGAGATCGAGACCGAAAGCGGCGCGCGACCCTTTGTGATCGCGGACGAACGCGATCGCGCCTCCGAATTATCTTTCTACTTCCGCGACCGCCGCGTCGAAGGACCGGGGCATCCGGCGGTTTACATCGGTGAGTCGCAGGACATCCTGAACCAGTTCTCGTTCTGGCCGCGGTATGATGAGTTTGTCCCCCTCGCGGCGGGAGCCTCCCGGCCCGATCGCGAAGTTTACACGGAGGAGAATGGCGTGAACCCGTTCCTCGGCCGCACAGCACTTTACGTTCAGGCGAATGGGCGCGAACGCGCGCCGCACAACATCCGCGTCGCCTTCGACTCCACCGAGCAGATCGCAAATATCGAGGTCCGCCGCTTCGGCCGAACAATCCGAGAACTCCAAGTCTTCCTCTGCCGCAATTACCGGACTCTGCCGCTATGAGCGTTGCCTCTCCGGCGGTCTCTGTTGTGGTCCCGCTCTACAACGAGGAGGAGAACGTCGCGCTCCTGCAATCGGAGCTCTCGTTGGCGCTCGGAGAGATCGATTACGAAATCATTTTCGTCGACGACGGCTCCACCGATGAGACCGTCGCCAGAATTGCGCCTGGGCCGAGGACGCGAATTCTGCGCTTCGTCCAAAACGCCGGTCAGAGCGCCGCAATTTCCGCGGGTCTTGACGCCGCCCGCGGAAAGGTCGCGGTCTTACTCGATGGCGATCTCCAGAACGATCCCGCCGATATCCCCAGATTGCTCGCTGCAATCGATCGCGGCGCTGACCTCGTCTGCGGCTATCGCGCGGAACGCAAGGACACTTTAGTGAAGCGCCTAACGAGTCGAATCGCGAATGTAGTGCGCAGTCGATTCACAAAAGATGGCGTCCGCGATACTGGCTGCACATTGAAGGCAATGCGGCGTGAATGCATCGCGGCGCTGGTGCCGTTCAAGGGGATGCACCGGTTCATTCCCGCGCTTGTCAAAGGCGCTGGCTACCGGCTGGTCGAGGTCCCAGTCAACCATCGACCCCGGCAATTCGGCGTCAGCAAATACGGACTCGGCAACCGCGCCTGGCGTGCGACCATTGATATGTTCGGCGTGCGCTGGTTGCTCTCCCGGCAGCTCAAGTATCGCGAACAGCGATAGAAGCCATCAAGGCTCATGAGGCGCAAGGCCGGGCGTTCCGATCCCCGGTGGGGACCTCAAGATAGGGAACGGGATCTCTCGACTTCGCTCAGGATGGCAGGAGTGCTGTAATCGCCGAACGTTACGCAGGTTTGAGGCAGGAACGGCGCTCACAGAGCGCCACTTCAGTTTCGAAGCCGAATTTTGGAACCTGTTCCAGCATTCCTTCGACTCCACTCTGATACGCCGAAAGATCTTCCGTGAAATGTCAGCTTGTCTTACCAGGCGCGGACGCTAAACTGCCGCTCCCAATCGGGAAACCGCATGTCCTTGGCCAGTTTACTCACTGCTGAGCAAATCGTTCCGCAGATGAACGCGAGGGAACGCTGGCCGGCAATTCTCGAGCTGGTCGAAATCCTGGTTTCGTTAGGCAAAATCAAACCCGAAGATCGCGAAAGTATCCTGGCTTCCTTGAAGCAGCGCGAGGAAACCATGAGCACCGGGATCGGCTTTGGGATTGCCATCCCGCATGCGTCTTCGGATCGAATCGCGGAAGTCGTAGCCTGCTTCGGCCGGTCGGCGGAAGGAATCGAGTTCGATGCGCTCGATAACGCGCCGGTAAAATTCGTGGTCTTATTCGTCGTGCCGAAGAATCAATTTCAGACGCACTTGCGCACGCTGGCCTCGATCGCGAAGTTCTTGAACGATCGGGGGACGCGCGAAAGCCTCGCTCGCGCACAGTCCGCCGAAGAAATCCTCGCCATCTTTCGCGACCGTCCGCAGAAGTAACGGCGGTGGAAACGTTTCAAGTTCTTCTCGCGCGAGAACTGTCTCGCGCACTCGGCGCCGCCGGTTTGCCAGCCGCCGGCGACGTCAACACGGCGACGGACCCGCGCTTCGGCGATTATCAAACCAACGCGGCCTTGATCCTCGCCAAGCAGCGCGGCGAAAACCCGCGCGCCGTGGCGGCCCTTATCGTGGAACACTTCGCAACCGGCGAACTCTGCGAACCGCCGCAAATTGCCGGAGCTGGATTCATCAACTTTACCCTTCGCGATGAGAAAATCGCGCAAGCAGTTGCCAGCCTCGTCGATGATGATCGTCTTGGCGTCGCCCGCACGAAGTTACCGAAACGAATTGTGATCGACTTTGGTTCACCGAACGTGGCGAAGCCGATGCATGTCGGCCACATCCGCAGCACCGTGCTTGGCGATGCACTCGCGCGGATCGCGCAGTTCCTCGGCCACGAAGTCATTCGCGATAATCATATCGGCGACTGGGGCACGCAGTTTGGGATGGTGATCTACGGCTGGAAGAACCTGCTCGACCGGGCAGCGCTCACGCGCGATCCGATCGCCGAGTTAGTCCGGATTTATAAGGAGACCAACGACCTCGCGGCGGTTGACGAGCAGGTGCGCGATGCCTGCCGGCAGGAGCTCGTGAAATTGCAAGCGGGCGACGCGGAGAATGTCGAGATCTGGAAAGAGTGCGGGGCGCTTTCGATGCGCGAGTTCGAGTCCGCTTATCAGGTCCTTGGAATTCATTACGACATCCTGCGCGGTGAAAGTTTCTATAACGATCGCCTGGCTGATGTCGTCGAGCGGTTGTTGCGCTCCGGGTTAGCGGAAATCAGCGAAGGCGCGGTTTGCGTCTTCTTTCGCGACATTCCAGAGCTGGCCGACAAGCCGTGCCTCATCCGCAAACGCGATGGGGGATATAACTACGCGACCACGGACGTCGCCACCGTCGACTACCGCATCAACGATCTGAAAGCCGATACGATTTGGATTGTCACGGGAGCGCCGCAGCAATTGCACTTCCGGGAAATCTTCGAGATCGCGCGTCGTGAACGTTACACCGCCGATTTCCGCCACATCACGCATGGAAGCATTCTCGGTGAAGACCGGAAACTGATGAAAACTCGGTCGGGTGAGAACGTGCCACTGGGTGATCTTCTGGCAGAAGCCGTCACGCGCGCGCGTAAAATCATTGACGGAAAAAGTGCCGAACTAACTGAGGATGAGAAGACGAAAATCGCGAAGCTAATCGGGATCGGAGCGGTAAAATATGCCGACCTCTCACAATACCGGATGACTGATTACGTTTTTTCCTGGGATCGCATGCTCGCATTCCAGGGCAACACCGCGCCCTATCTCCAGAACGCCTACGTCCGCATTCGCTCGATATTTCGCAAGGCGGGCGCGGAGCTGCCGTCGGTGCGCGAAGTCGTCCTCGCCGAGCCGGCGGAGCGAAAACTGGCGTTATCACTTTGTCAGTTCGCGGAGATTGTGCCGACGGTCTTAAATGACTTTCGGCCGAACGTGCTCGCGAATTATCTCTTTGAGCTCGCGAACAGCTTCCACTCATTTTACGAGGCATGTCCGGTTTTAAAAGCGAGCGAGCCCGCCCGCATTTCGCGACTGATTCTCTGTGAACTGACCGCACGCGTGCTGCGGCGCGGGTTGGATTTGCTTGGGATTGAAGTGCCGGAGAAAATGTGAGCTCATCATTCGCCCTCCTTGCCGCCTGACAATCACGACAACACTAAGTGAAAACTGAAACTGAAGTTCGCGCAGCAATCCTCCGTTTGTTGAACGCGCCGAAGTATCGGGCCCTCGACAAGACCGAACTCGCGAAGGAATTGGGCCGAAAGAGCGGCGAACGCATGGGTCTCAATCAGGTCCTGCGCGATTTGGAGCGGGATGGCGAGATCGCGCGCATCCGGAAGAACCGCTATGTGCTGCCGGCCGCGGCTGATTTAGTCACGGGCACGCTACAAGTGCATCAGGCGGGCTACGGATTTCTTTCAAATGAGAAGCCTGGCCAAAAGGATCTTTTCATCTCGGCCGAAAACACCGGCACGGCGATGCATGGCGACCGGGTCGTCGCCCGGATTACTCGGGATCAGCGTGATACACGCACAAAAGGCGGAAGCGCGCGCGCCGAGGGCCGCGTCATCCGCATTCTCGAACGCGCGCACGACACGCTCGTCGGGACTCTCGAGCAGTCGCGGAATTTCTTCTTTGTCGTGCCGGACGATCCGCGCATCGGACACAACGTTTACGTCCAACTGCCAGTGCCCGCACCCCTGCCGAAACAACCGGCTCGCGGCGACAAGGTCGTGGTGCGTCTGGAGCCGTGGGAATCGCGGCACGTCAATCCCGAGGGGCAGATCATCGAGGTGCTTGGGCCAAGCTCAGAGCCCGGCGTCGACATGCTGTCGATCATTCGGAAGTACCATCTTCCGACCGAATTTCCCGAGACCGTTCTCGATGAAGCGAAGACGATTCCCGATAGCGTTCGGCCAGAAACCTGGGAAGGCCGCGAGGACCTGCGCGACCAATTTATCATCACGATTGATCCCGATGATGCGCGCGATTTCGACGACGCCATCCACGTCGAGCGGATCTCAGGCGGCGGTTGGAAACTCGGAGTGCACATCGCCGATGTCGCCTCCTATGTGAGACCCGGCGGCGCGCTTGACCGTGAGGCATACAAACGGGGAAACAGCGTTTACCTGCCCGATCGCGTGATCCCGATGCTGCCGGAGCGACTCAGCAACGGCGTCTGCAGCTTGAAGCCGAATCTCGATCGGCTGACGCATTCGGTTTTTATTCAGTTCACAAAAGAGGGTCGGGCGCAAAATCCCCGTTTCGCAAAAACAGTCATCCGGAGTGCGCGCCGACTCACTTATCACGAGGCTTACGCGATCCTGAAAACAAAGTCGCACGACGAATTATCCACGCGACTCCATATTGCGTGGGAACTCGCTTCATTGCTGCGCCGGAAGCGCTTCGAGGAAGGTTCGCTCGATCTCGATTTCCCCGAGGTCAAAGTTCGGCTCGATGCGGAAGGAAAACCGGTCCGGCTCGAGCGGATTGAGAACGACGAATCGCATCAATTGGTCGAAGAATTCATGCTGGCCGCGAACGAAGCGGTCGCACATCATTTAAAGAATCGCCTCATTCCCACGGTCTATCGCGTGCACGAGAATCCGGACCCGGAAAAGCTCGCGGAATATCGGGATCTCGTCCTGAGCTATAATTATCGCATTGGTGATTTGACCCAGCGCTCGGAATTGCAGCGTCTGCTGGCTTCGACGCGCGGCAAACCGGAAGAACAAGCGCTTAAGATCGGCCTGCTTAAGAGTCTGAAGCGCGCGCGCTATGCGCCTCAACCGCTCGGTCACTACGGACTGGCGAAAAACAATTACACTCACTTCACGAGTCCGATTCGTCGCTACGCCGATCTCGTCGTCCACCGTGCGCTCGCCGAGCGCGACAATCCACGGCGCGGGCGAAGCGATATGGGCCAGATTGCAGCCGTCGCGGAGCATATTTCGATTACCGAGCGGGTCGCCGCGGAAGCAGAAATCGATGCCGTGAAGATGAAGAAGTTGGAGTTTTTCCAGCTCCAGCTCGACGCCCGCGACCCGCAGGTTTTTCGCGCCAGCGTGATCGACATTCGCAACTACGGCTTGGTAGTGGAATTACCTGACGTTCTTCTCACGGGGATGGTGCACATTTCCTCGCTCCAGGACGATTTTTATACCTTTAATCCTGCGCAACGCCGGCTCATTGGCCGGCAAACGCGCCGCAGATTTTCGGCCGGAGACGAGCTGCGCGTTTACGTCGCCCGGGTTGATATGTTCAAACGCCAGGTCGATTTCGCGATCGCGGAAGACCTTCCGGAGAAAACGAATCGGCGCCGTCGTTGATTCGCGATTCATACCGGTTCCAGCTCTAGTGGAGGAATCTTCTCCGGCAGCCGGGAGCGCGGGCTAAATTTCGCTTCCAAGAAATCAGCCGGGCCGCTAGCCTCGCTCTCGGTAAACAATGGACACCCTCATCGAAGCCAGGGAACTCCAGATCGAGAGGAAGCTTTTTCATCTCGAGTTTCGCGAAAACGATCGAGGTAGATTCCTGCGGATTACCGAAGAGGCGCACGGACGGCGGAACACGATTATCGTGCCCAGCACCGGGCTCCAGGAATTTAGTAGTGCGATAGCCGAAGTCGTCACGTCGAACGACGGGATGCAGCCGGCCTGATTCAATTCTGCGCTCCATCTCTTGATCGAGCGGGCAGCCGGATGCGGCCGTCCGGCGCCGCGTTGACAGGTTCTGGCTGGGACATAGCTTTGCGCTCTCTTATTTTCGGACCGACGACGGTTCCGCTCTTCATGTCCAGAAATTCAACCCCGTCCAGCCGGTCACGCAGTCGCAGTTCTGCAAAGGCGAAGCCGACGATGCGCGCGGCACGCAAACTGGCTACGGCGGGAAAGAAGAACAAAGTTTCGCGCTACGTCTATTATTTTGGCGATGGCCAGGCGGACGGCGCGGGCAGCATGAAGCCGCTCCTCGGCGGCAAAGGCGCGAACCTCGCTGAAATGACACGCATCGGATTGCCAGTGCCGCCGGGGTTCACGATCACCACTGAAGTCTGCACCTATTTCTACGAGAATAAGCGATCATACCCGCCGCAGCTTGAAGCGCAGGTTGCCTCTGCCCTGGCGAAAGTGGAGAAGTCTGTCGGCAAAAAGCTGGGTGATAAAGACACCCCGCTGCTCCTGTCGGTTCGCTCCGGTGCGCGCGATTCAATGCCCGGTATGATGGACACGATTCTAAACCTCGGGATGAACGACGAGGTCGTCGAGATCGTCGGCCGTAAATCGGGCAATCCGCGCTTCGCGTGGGATTCTTACCGTCGATTTTTGCAGATGTACGGGGACGTTGTCATGGGAGTGCAGAAGCGGCCGGGTGAAGATCATGAGCCTTTCGAAAGCGTGATTGAGCGCCTGAAAGACGAGCACTATGGCAATCACCACATTGCCGACACCCAGCTGACAGTCGAAGATTTGCGGGAGCTGGTGGAGCGCTTCAAAATCCTGATCAAAGACCGAACCGGAAAGGCATTCCCTCAGGACCCACACGCGCAACTTTGGGGCGCAGTGAGCGCGGTCTTCGGCTCCTGGATGAACGATCGCGCGATCGTTTACCGTCGCAAATACGGAATCCCGCACGATTGGGGCACGGCGGTGAACGTGCAGACGATGGTCTTCGGCAACATGGGTGAAACGAGCGCCACCGGCGTCGCCTTCACCCGTGACCCGGCCAGCGGCGAGAAGGTTTTTTACGGCGAGTATCTGATCAATGCCCAAGGCGAAGATGTCGTCGCCGGCGTCCGGACTCCGCAGCCGATTGCGCATCTGGCGAAGGAAATGCCCGCCGCGCACAAAGCGCTCATGAAAGTGCGTGCGCTGCTCGAGAGTCACTTCAAAGACATGCAAGACCTCGAGTTCACGGTCGAGAACAACCGCCTTTACATTCTCCAGACGCGCAACGGCAAGCGGACCGGTCTCGCGGCGGTGCGAATCGCCGTCGAAATGGTTGCAGAAAAATTGATCAGCAAAGAGGACGCGGTGAAGCGGATTCCAGCCGATTCGCTCGCACATTTGCTGGCGCCGATTTTCGATCGCGAGTCGGCCGGCAAAGCGAAGAAGATCGGGAGCGGTTTGCCTGCCGGGCCCGGCGCGGCATCGGGCCACATCGTCTTCAGCGCCGAAGAGGCAGTCATTCGCGCGGGAAAAGGCGAAAAAGTCGTGCTCGCGCGGATTGAAACTTCGCCGGAAGACCTCCGCGGAATGATTGCCGCCGAGGGAATCTTGACTTCGCGCGGCGGCGTCTCCTCGCACGCGGCGCTGGTTGCGCGCCAGATGGGAAAAGTTTGCGTCTGCGGCGCGGCCGATGTGCAGATTGATTACGAAAAACGTGTCCTCACCGCCAATGGCACGACTTTGAAACACGGCGATTACATCTCGATCGACGGCACCACCGGTGAGGTCTTCGCCGGTGAAGTCACGACCGCGCCATCTGAGATCGTGCAGGTTCTCGTGGATCGGTCGCTCGACGGTAAAAAGAGCGCCACCTATCAGCAATACGCCAGGCTGATGATGTGGGTGGACGAATTTCGAGAGCTTGCGGTCCGCACCAACGCCGACAGCCCCGATCAGGTACTGAACGCAGTCGCATTCGGCGCGGAAGGGATCGGTCTTTGCCGAACCGAGCACATGTTCTTCGAAGGCAATCGCATCGATGCGATGCGCGAGATGATCCTCGCGGAGAACAAAGAAGCGCGCGTGAAGGCGCTCGCGAAATTGCTGCCGTATCAACAGGATGATTTCATCGGAATTTTTCGAGCGCTGAAAGGGTTACCGGCGACAATTCGTTTTCTCGATCCGCCCCTGCACGAGTTCCTGCCGCACGATAAAGAGCAACAGATCCATCTTTCACGGAAATTAGGACTTCCGGTCGAGCAGATCGCTCGGCGGGTGCAGGAGCTGCATGAATTTAATCCGATGCTTGGGCATCGCGGCTGCCGGCTCGGCATTGTTTATCCCGAAATTTCCGAGATGCAGGCGCGCGCGGTGTTTGAAGCCGCCGCCCAGGTGCAGAAGAAAGGAATCAAGGTCCGCCCGGAAATCATGATCCCGCTCGTGGGATTTCCGCGTGAGCTAAAGCTCCAGATCGAGATCGTTAACCGTGTCGCCGCAGAGGTGGCGGAGGAGAAGAAAACCAGGTTTGATTATCTCGTCGGCACGATGATTGAGATTCCGCGCGCCGCGCTCGTGGCCGATGAAATCGCGCGCGATGCCGAGTTCTTCAGCTTCGGCACGAACGATCTCACCCAGACCACGCTCGGAATGAGCCGCGATGATTCGGGCAGCTTCCTTCCGACCTACGGTGAGTTGGACATCGTTCCGAACAATCCCTTCGCCTCCATCGATCAACGAGGTGTCGGACGTTTGATGGAAATCACGCGCGATCTGGGACGCAAGACGCGGCCCGACATTAAGCTCGGCATTTGCGGCGAACATGGCGGGGAACCGTCGAGCGTGAAATTCTGCCATCGGCTCGGGTTGGATTACGTGAGTTGCAGTCCTTTTCGCGTGCCAATCGCGCGCCTGGCCGCTGCTCAAGCGGCGCTCGCTCCAGCCTGAATCACTTCCTCCTAAACGACGTCGCCCGGTCGATTTGTTCGATCGCTTGCCGATCCGCTGCTGAGTCGAAAGCGAACCACGCGCTCCAGGCGCGCTCCCAATCTCCCTTCAAAGACCAGCCCTCCGCTTCCAGATAATAGAAGTAAGCCGGGCATTGTTTCGTCCCGGTGAAATGACGCAGGGTACGGAGGGCGTCGTCGGCTTTTCCCTCGCGCATCTGAGCTGAATAAAGAGCAAATCCCGCCGCATAATTGTTCGTGCCGGAATACACCAGCCGTTGCAGTTCATCGGATGACCGGTGGTCGGTGATCTCAGGAAGCACTGGAGGATCGTGGAACCGCCGCGTGAGATCCATCGCCGCGCGAAAATCGCGTCGGGTGGCGTCGTAATTCGCTATCGCCCGCCAGGCGAGCGGCAGCCAATCCGCGTGGGCTGCGACCGCAGTTGCGAAAGCTTCCCGATCGCCGCGTTCAGCCCAAACATTTAGAAAACGGGTTTTCTCAGCGGCGGTGAACCCATTCAAATCAGGGTTGTGCGCGAGAACTTCCGTGAGAGCTGCTTTGACATTCTCCGCCGAAAGTCGCCCGAAATAGATCAAGAGCAGATCCGGTTTTTCGGCAGCGAGACTGCGGAACCCGCGATCCACTTCCGGATTTGAAAGCGGCGCGATCGAGAGAAGATAGGAGTAGACGCTGGTCTGCTGTGGGCCAGCGCGTCGCAACGCCTCTCGCCACGCGGTCACCGCCAGCAGTGGCTGGCTTTCAATCCAGGTCTTGCCTTCTTCTAGCGGCACTTCATAGGAATTGGGCTCGAGGAACCGGGCGCGGCGAAAGTCAGCTAACGCGCGATCGACCGGCTGCCGTGACGCGACCTCGGCGTCGGCACGCAGGAAATAAAGTTGCCAATCAAGCGGCGCCCATTCGATGCCGCTACTGCATAGGCGGATGGCATCGTCAAAACTTCGACTGCGGTTGGCGAGAGTCGCAGCCCGTTTGGCGTTCTCGGCTCCGATCCCGCCCGGGAGCAAAGACGCCGAGTGCGTCATCCAAATCCACGATCCCCCAGCGGCGAGAAGTGCGATTCCAAGCAATCGGAAGGCCCACGGAATCCACGCCCGGCGCTGAAAAGTGAGGGGCCGGAAAAGGGACAATCCGAGGAGGAAAATGGCCGAAAATACAGTCCCGACCCGGTGGCCGGAAACATCAATCAGTCCGTGAATCGCGAACAGAACCGCGCCGATCAGTGCCGCGCGCCGGAAACGTTGGTTCGTCCCTTCCTGGAGCGGGAACACTCGCCAGAGAAGCAGGCCAAATCCCAAGAGCACGAGGACGACCGCGAGCCAGCCCGCTTCGGACCACAGCCAGATCCAGTCGCTCTCGGGGTGCAGCGCGCGCGTGTTGCCTAACGAAGCGTTCCGAAAAATCGCGAAGACCGGCTCGAAATTGCCCAAGCCAATGCCGCACCAGGGCGAAGCGCGAATCAACTGCATCGCGTCGAGATAAATCAGCCAGCGAAAGTCGCTCGAAACCGCGGAGTCATCGATCACGCCCGCGCGCAGGTGAAAGCGGTCGATCGTTTGCCCGCCGAAGAGGAACATCGCGGCCAGCAGGACGAGCAGGATCGAAACTCCGATGGCGATGCGCTCGGCGGAGACTTTCCTCAGCAGCAAGCCGGCGATCCAGAGGACGCTCCCAATGACAAGAATCAGAACGCCGGCGCGCGAGAAATTCAGCACGATCGCGGTGACGATGATTCCAAAACCGAGCAACCAAAAAATCCAGCCCTTGGTGCTGCGGCGGATTGAATCCTGGCCGCAGGCAAGAATCAGGATTGCGGTGAGACCGAGAACGTTCGCCGTCTGATTGCGATTCGGGAAGGGACCGAAGCTGCGCTGGTTGTGCCAGAACTCCGGCGAGATATGCAGCAGATTCAGGAGAATGCAGAAGGCGGCGAGGAAGATAATGCCCGCAGCGAAGAATCGCAGCTGCCAGCGCACGGATCTCAGCTCCAATTCCTGGGTCGCCGTGTAGTAGAGCCAGCACAGACCGGCGACCAGACTGACAAAGGCACCGAACGTAATCCACGGTTGCGGCGTGATCATGCCCGCGAGCCTGACGCCGAAATCGTTCGTCAAGGCGGTGCGCCAGGCCGGAACCAAGGCAAGGCGTTCTGGCAGAAAACTGAAGGCCGCACAGCCAATGACGCCGGCAAAAATGAGATTCAGTATCCAGCCTAACGAGAATCGCGGCGGGTTGAAAAGGAGCAGAATGCCGAGCAGACCGATGATGACGCCTTCCGCCCATTTTTCCGTCGCTCCGCCGAGAAAACATGCAAGAACCGGCAACGCTGCTGCTGCTGCATTTTTCCAGCCCCTGGCGGGCCGCGCGTTCCCGTCTTCGCCTGCGACCGGAGGAGTTGCGCGCGTTTGCATTACTGAGTGCGAGGAGATGAGGGTTCGACGGATCGGAATTGCTTTGGGCAAGAAGCCCCGGGTGTAGATCCGGCGTTGGTTATGTTTGCGCCGAACTCACCGCTTAGTCAGTGGGGTGTAACATGAACTCGTAGAGCAACCCTCATGCGAAAAGCGCGTCTGGGGCTCGCGAATTTCGTTTCGTTGCACCCGCCGGTGTACGAACGCGCAGAAGAGAAGTTCATTCGGCAGAATGCCGAAATCCATACGCAGAATGCGTGCGCTCCCCAGACCATGCCTCGCGCTGCTTTCCCATGATCAAGAGTTCTGATCAGCTGAATTTGATTCAAGCACACTAGAGGAGTTGATCTTCGATTTCGAAGAAGACATTGCCTTTCGACGCAACCCCGCAGCGCGCTTCAGTTCACTCATCTTCAGACGAATCACGAATTCATACCACGCGATCGCACCGCAGTATTGCACCGCTTCGCGTCCTTCCAGAAACCCGCCTTTCATTATGAACATGTAAAGAAATCGCCAGAGCGGCCATCCCGCCACGCGGCTTAGCAACGGTCGTAGAGCGCTGTTTCGGACAGAGGGATTGCGAGCAAAAATTTGCTCCCAGGAAACAGGGCGCCAGGTGCGGTCTGCGGCTTCCTGACTCGAGTAACGATTGTGTTTCTCCCACCATGCTTCCCAGCCTTTGCTGAACGCGTGATGCAAATATGGTTCGACGATATAGCCGATGTCACCGCGAACTCCGTCTTCCTTTTGACCGTGACCAAGGTCGCAAAATCTGGCCGCACCCCGACGAATGGCCCGAAATTGCCACTTCGGGAACGAATCACAACGGCGCAGCCATCGTCCATTGAGCATCGTTTTCCAACAGCAATAAAATCCCGCGGTCTTTTCGCTTGCGTGCGAAATACTTTGCGAAATTGCGTTCCGAAAAGCTGGTGTGACCACCTCGTCAGCGTCCAGAAACAACACCCATTGGCAATCCAAAGCACAATTTTTGAGCGCCCAATTTCGCTGTTGCGCGAATGAAGTGAATTCGTGTTCGTAAATTGCAGCACCGAAGTCGCGCGCAATATCCAGCGTCCGATCGGTGCTGCCTGAATCCACGACGACAAGCGCGCCAAAACCGCGCAATGCTTCCAGACAGTGAGGCAGATCATGTTCCTCGTTTTTTGTGAGGATGATCGTGGAAAGTGACGGTCGCACTTCAGCCACCGGGCTGGGTCCCACAGTCATTTCTGCCCGGCTTTATGCACGAGATCGAATGACGCGACATGGATTCCCGGCGGCGATCACGTTGGGCGGAACGTCTTTCGTTACGACCGAACAGGCGCCGATGATCGCCCCGGCTCCGATCGTGACTCCCGGCATTACGAATGCCCGCGCACCGATGAATGCATTCGGCCCCACCGTGATTTTCGCCGTCACCAGTGGAATTCCCGAGTGCGTGAAATCATGGCTGCCGGTGCTCAGATAGACTTCCTGAGCGACCGTGGCACCCGCGCCGATTTCGATTTCAGCGAGGCTGTAAGCGTTCGCGCTGTCGCCGAGGCAGCAACGATCGTGCAATGTAAGATTCCACGGAATCTCAATCCGTGTGCGCTGGTGAACGAATGGCGTTCCCTCAATTTTTGCATTGAAGACGCCAAGCCAGAAAAGTCTCCAGGAGTTGGCGGGTTTCGGGGTCCAACGGCAGAGAATGAACCAGCACCATTCCCAGAGGATGCGCAAGATGCGTTCATCGATGGACCACGCCGAGAGATCGTTTCGCGGAGCTTCTTCGGGTGCGACCTGGAGACCTTCGTGAGACATGGAAAGATGCTTTCTTAACGAGCTGCGAAACGTCGATGCTTCGCCTGCGTGCGCGCTGCCAGCAGCCGAAAATCCTCGAGATATTCCTGCGCGATCTGCGGGACTGAAAACGAGGCGCGCGCTTTCTGAAAGGCGCGCGCTCCTATCTCCAGAATGCGCTCCCGATGGGCGGACAAAAATGTGATCGCTTCAGCCCACGCTCCAGCATCGCCGGCTTTCACGATATAGCCATTTACCTCATGCTCTACCAGTTCGCGCATCGGGCCAAAATCGGAAACGAGAAGTGGTTTCGCGCACGACATGCCTTCAAGAGCCGCCATGCTGAAGGTTTCGCCACTCAGAGCAGGCAGACAGACGACCGAACTGCGTCGAATCTCCGCGAACAGTTCTTCGCGAGCGAAAATGCTTGGTCGCAGTGAAACCTGCGCCGCACGAGGACTCTCGGCGACCAGCGTTTTCATTCTGCGGAAAAACTGTTCGTCCGCCCCTTCCTTGGCAGTCTGTGGACCGATAATCCTGAGGTGGATGCTTTCGATCCGTGATGCGGCGGAAAGGAATCCGCGGATCAATGATTCCAAGCCTTTATCCGGCACAAAGCGGCCCACATAAAGGAAGATCACCTGCTCGATCGCAACCGGTTCCGGTGGGTGATCGGGAAGGTCGATGCAGTTGTGCACGGTCTTGAGTTTCGAGCGCAAGCGGGGGGCTATCGCGCAGGCTTGTTCGGCAACGGCATCGCTGCCGGCGTAAATGCGATCGAGACAACGGAACAACCCGACAAACCATTTGGGCGTCCGATGAATCGTGTGCGTGCATGCTCCGAGACCAGGGCGATAGCGGAGCAGAAAGGAGAACGGAGTATGAAAAGAGGTGATGTCGGCACCACGCAGGAGCGGCAGAAGCCTCACGCTATAGGGGAGCGCTTTCAGATTGTTGACCCAAACGTTCGGGTGCATCGCAGAACCTGAAAGCCGAACATGCTCGATGCCGTAGTCATCGGTTTCCTGTTCCGGCAGGCCAGTCGCGGATGGCGAGTAAACGGTCACGTGATGGCCTCGCACACGAAATTCTTTTCCCAGCATCCAGAGTAAATTATTCACTCCGCCGCCCTGCACTGGCGGAAAGGGAATCTGATGACCAAGCACGAGGTTGATCCGCAGTGGCGAGGATTCCATCAGGGTGCCGCCTCCGATTCGTTCAGAATTCGCAGCAGCGATTCGGTGGCTCGGTTGAGTTCAAATCGGCGCGCAAAACACTGCTTCGCGTTGTTGCTCATCCGCGCGCGCACCGCCGTGCTCGGCCGCAGCCAGCGCTCGATCAATCGAGAAGTGCCGGCAAGATCATCATTCTCGACGTAACCGGCGCCATCCGCTTCGATTTCGCGCCAGATATTGACCCGATTCGAAATCAGCACTGGCAGACCAGCCGCAAGCGCTTCGACCACTGCAATTCCGAAGTTTTCCTGGTGTGACGGGAGAACAAATGCGTCCGCGGCTTGAAACGCCCCGCGCTTGACCGCGCCCTCGAGCATCCCTGTAAAAACGACGCGATCGCAGAGCGTCAGATCGCGGACACGTTCACGTAAAGTCTGGGACCAGCCGACCTGATCGGGACCGGCAAGCACGAGCACGACCGAATCGTCTGCGACCCGCGCCAACGCCTCGATCAGCAGATCGCATCCTTTTTTCGGATGAAGGCGGCCCATGAAAAGCAGAATGCGCGATCCGCGCAAAGCGGGAAATTTTTCCAGAAAATTATTTTCGGCTGCGCACGAATTCTCGCGCGGGGTCTCCAGGCCGAGCGGGGCGATTCTCTCCCGGCACTGATAGAGCCAGAACGATTCTCGCGCGTGCGCTTGCTCTTCTTCGGCAGTGAAAATGACCGCCTCGGCATCGCGTAGCACGCGATACTCGGCCCAGGGCCAGTAAAGCCATTTCTTCGCGTGTTTGAACGGATGGGTTCGCTTGAACCACGGATCGAGCATTCCATGAGGAAATACATAATAGGGGATGCGCGATTTGGCGTAGAGGCGCCAGGTGCAGAAACTGTGATACTGCCAGATGCCGTTCACAATCACTCGATCAAAACCACCACCATGCTGCCGAAGCCAGGGCATCAACGCAGATGAATAACCGTAGCGTGTTCTGGCCGCGCCGAGCGCATGATGCTTCACCTGCGCGGACTCCGTGGGGAATTTGTTCCTGTCGAGTGAGACGATTTCGACTTCGTGGCCCCTTTCGGCGAGACCTTTGCTGAAGAGTGTGACTGCGCGGGCCACGCCGCCCGTTTTCGGGTCCAGCGTTTGTACCATCTGCAGAATTTTCAAAGCTAGACCACAAAGCCTTGGACGCGATGAAAGTAGGCGAGGTCTGGCGATGACTTTTTCACCGGACGTGCAGGAATACCGGCATAAACGTGTGTGATTCTGCGAAACTTAACTTGCGCCGAGGACCGAACAGTCAGGGGAGCGCGCTCCCGGCGAGCAGCACACAATTCGTTTCCAGAAAACAAAAGTCGCCGACATCAACCAGCGCTGAGGTCTGCCGATTCTGCTCCAGATCGACGCTGCGTGACAAGATTCGCGATTGAAATCCGGTGAAGGTGTAAACAGGCCGATCGTATGCTCACCCACGGTGAGTTCGGGTCGACGATGCAGCTCCGCCGCGAAGTGATTAGGTCCCCCAATGGAAAGCCGGTGATCTAATTGCCGCGACCGATCGAAGCATGCGCCTCGAGACGAATGGCCTGTCGCTTCTCCTGCAAACAGTCAGATGGCCAATGCTCGAGCCGGCGCCCAAGCCTAATTGATCGGGAAAAACCCAGGCGAGACCAATATGGCTGCTTGCGTGAATTGCATAGCCGAATTGCTTCTGGAGCAGCGGGCTGCGAAGTTCTCACGGCAAGAACAGACTCAAAATCCTGAGCGCCGTCTTCATACTTGCGGGGCTGGGCTGCGATAGATCTCAATGTAGTTCGCGATCATCTTTTCAGGATCATAGGCCGCACATTTCACAGGCCGCGCTCGCCCATTTCTCACGCTCACCGTTTCTGGCTAGTTGCTTTGCGCCTCTGGGCCAAATCTCTTCATCGTCCACTCCGAAAAAGAGTGCGGGGTCTCCCGCGCCTCCTGGAGCGGCGCGGCGTCGCTGCACGTTTGAAAGCTTGGCGTAAGCGGACTGGGTGTTAAGGAGGCCGTCGTGCGAAACGAGACACCTGAAGCGGTCGGTGTGGCCCAGTTCACCATAAAACCTCCATGGCTGCGCCGAGTGGCGTGATCGAAAGCCGATCATGTTCCCTGTCGGGTGTGATCGTGTCGGCGCGATCGCGACACTGTTCTGAACGCTGCCGTGCTGTGGTTGAGCGCTGCCGACACAGGCGAAGATCACGCCGTTATGGTTCCAGGCGTAATCGGCCGCGCTTTGCAGCGTGCTCGACGAGCTGCTGTAAAAGCTGATGTTGATCACGCGCGCGCCGTGATCACCGCGTAGGTGAGCGCCTTTGCCGTATTGGGGTAGGTCGCGTAACCGGTCGGATCGCTGATCTTGAGCGGAAGAATGGACGCGCCCCAGGCGACGCCCGCGACACCGCTGGGAGCAGGCGACGCGTGCCGCTACAGAAGAGCGGCTGGCGGATCTACGCGGCGGGCCTGCCCTAACGGTTCGACCGTTCCCGCTTTCTATTTCTGCGCTTCCTGCTTTTCTGATCCACCCAATTATGCGCATTCTGATGATCAGCGCAGAAGGCCCGCCCCTCACGCGGGCGAGCGCGCTCGTGGACGTCCTGGAAGCGTTGCCGCGCGAGCTGCGCGCGCGTGGCCACGAGGTCGGATACACGATCCCGTTCTACCGCGAGATTCGCGAGAACGTGTTGATCAATGCGAAGAACACCGGCGTCACCGCGGAGATCCACGTCGGCAAGGAGACACATATCGCGGAGTTCCTCGAAGGCAGGACCGCTGGCGGAGTGCAGACGTTTTTCGTGCGCGGTGACGAATTTTTTGACCGCGCCGGGATTTACGGCGAACACGGCAAGGCTTATGACGACAACGCCGCACGCTTTATCTTTTTCAGCAAAGCTGCCCTCGAACTGGCGCGGCGCCTGAATCCCTCACCACAGATTTTGCATCTGCACGACTGGGCCGCGGCGCTGGTTCCGGTGCTCGTGCGCGAGCATCAATTGCCCTTCAAGACCGTGCTTACGCTCCATCATCTCGCGGAACAAGGCAGCTTCTGGGGACTCGATTTTGCGCTGACCAATTTGCCGGAGCGCTACTTGATGCCGCGCGGGATCGAGTACTTCGGACGGATGAATTTGCTTAAAGGCGGAATCCTCTTTGCTGATGCAGTCACGACCGTGAGCGAGCATTACAAACAGGAGATGCAAACGGCCGAGTCCGGGTGCGGACTCGATCCGGTGATCCGCGAGAACGCGCAGCGGATCGTGCCGATTCTGAACGGCGCCGATTACGCGCGCTGGGATCCGGCGACGGACAGTTTGCTGCCAGCACAATTTGAACCTGGTCGGCTGCTAGGAAAAGCGCTCTGCCGCGATCAATTGCTCGCGGCGGTGGGACTGGCGCCAGTTCCGAAGGTGGCGCAAGTTTCCAACTTGCCTGCCGGCGATGGCAAGTTGGAAACTTGCCCCGCAGCGGTCTTCGGCATGGTCACGCGCCTCGTGCCGGAGAAGGGCTTCGACCTGCTAATGCCGCTACTCGATCGGATTTTGTCGGACGACGTGCGGTTGATCATTCTCGGCGAAGGCGATCCGGCCTACGAGACCGCGCTGGCGGTGGCGGCGCGGAAATATCCCACACGCCTGGCGTATCGCCGCGAGTACGACGAGAAGCTCGCTCACCTGATCGAAGCGGGCACCGACATTACACTGATTCCGTCGCGTTTTGAACCCAGTGGCATCAGCGCGATGTACAGTTTGAAATACGGGGCACTCCCGGTGGCGCGCGCCACCGGCGGAATTCACGAGATCATCGAAGATTACGATCCGACAACCGATCGCGGCTTTGGGTTTCTCTGCTATCTGGCAACGTCCGATGCGTTCTGGGACGCGATCAAGCGCGCGAAAACATTGTTTCAGGATCGCGTCATCTGGGCGCAACTGATGGAGCGCGCGATGGCACAGGATTTCTCCTGGCAAATCGCGGCCGCGCGCTACGAACAGCTTTACGGCGGATTGGGTGTACAGAGCGCTCCCTCCACCTAAGCCGCACTATCTTTGCCGCTCGTCGTCTCGCCGATGGTGTCAGAGCCGCTGGAATGCGCTCGCTTCAGTGTCCCAATCTGACCAAACTGCGGTTGCGGAGTGTAGAGGCTCCCGGAAGGTTGCGCGTTCATCGGCTCCCGTCTCCTGAACCGGCAGGCGTGTCGCCTGCTTGTTCGTATTTCGTAGCGGCCGGGAGCTGTACCGATTGGCCAGGCGGTCTCGCGGCCGGCACGGCTGCCACTACAGGCCGAGCCTTTCCCACTCTGCTTTCAAGTACTTTCCGGCTGCGCTGAAGGAGATCTATGTCAAGGGCGAGCCGACACAGTAACTCGGAGTGCCGGAGCGACGGAGTTCCGCGGAGTTACCCGACGGCCAGGCAAGCGTCAGCGTTTAGTGACCGATCCGCTGCTTCAACTCCCAGACGCGGAGTGCCGCGAGGAGCAATGCTTTAGTCCGCGAGAGGGTGCCGGGCGCTGCATATCGGGGCTCCGCAGCTTCGGCGCGAGCGACGCGGCGGGTGCGCGGCCGGCCTTTTCGCTGTCCCTTCGCCTTGGGCTTGCGCGCGGTTGATTCACTAACTGGAAGATGACCACTGGAATCCATAAGTTTTACCTGCTCGTTAGAGGAGCAGCTTCTGCGCCATGCTCTGCTGCCCTCGCTTGCTGCGTGAAAAGCGCTTGTGTGCTGCGTGGTTCTCCGGCAGCTTCCCCGGCACATGGCGAATCGGAAACTAGGCTGCCTCAGCATTTTTTTATTCGTTGCGCTATGCGTAAGCGTCCTGCTGAATTTCGGCTTGGCGGCGACCGCGTTTCGCCGGCTCGGCGGGATGTCACGCGAAGAAGAACCGCGTGCGCGCTTCCGCGAAATGATCGTGGAGCGCGGCAGCGGCGGAAACAACGACAAGATCGCGGTGATCCTCCTGCGAGGCCTCATCAGCTCGTCGCTTCCGGGAAACATCGGCGACACGATGGTCGACGATATGCGCGCGGCTCTCGAGCAGGCGCGTGAAGACGATCACGTGCGCGGCATTGTCCTCGAGATCGATTCTCCCGGCGGCGAAGTCACCGCGTCGGATGTGATCTACAACGCCGTCGTCAAGGCACGCGCGAAAAAGCCGGTTGTCGTTTACATGGATTCACTTGCCGCCTCAGGAGGCTACTATGTCGCGTGCGGCGGGAAGTTTTTGATGGCAAACGAGACCACGATTACGGGCAGCATCGGCGTCATCATCCAGACGCTGAATTACGAGCAGCTGTTTAATAAAATCGGGCTCTCGGCCGTGGTTTTCAAAAGCGGTAAGTTCAAAGACATGCTGAATGGCGCGCGCCCGATCACTCCGGAGGAGCGCGACTACGTGCAGAGCTTCGTCATGAAAACATACGACAAGTTTCTCGGGATCGTCGCGCGAGAGCGAAATTTGCCAGCCGATGCCTTGCGAAACACGATCGCCGACGGTCGCATCATGTCTGGCAGGGACGCGCTCGACTCGAAGCTGATCGACGGCATCGGGATGATCGAAGACGCGTATGGCAAAGCGAGACAGCTCGGAAATGCGCCCGAAGCGACGGTCGTGAAATATGGGCCCCCCTTCAGCGTCAGTCGATTCCTGCGCGCCTTCAGCAAAGCGAGCGATTCGAAGATCGAGTTGGCCCTGCCGAAACAGCTCGTCCCGCAGCTGGAAAGCGGCCGGGCTTATTTCCTGCCGAGCTTTTACGCTCCGTAGCGCGACCGCGGGAGCATGTCCTCCGGCAGCCTCATCACAGCACTTGGTGCTGTCACAAACGCGCTTTTACTGCTCGGCGGCGTTTACATTTACGTGTCGCTGGCGCGGCAAGTAAGCGCGCGAAATTCCCAATCGGCCACGGCTGGATCACGAAATTTTGGCGCGCCGGAGGCGATCCTGGCTGCCATCCTCGCGACTCTGTTTATCTTGAACGTGGCGACGGCACGCCAGCACGGTGTCTCCGTGCTTGGCACGCGCGACCTCGTGGCAAATGCACTCGTCTCGATCTCACTCTTCCTGCTGATCGCGGGATTTCTGCGGTTTCGCGGGCTTGATCTGAGTTCGTTAGGTGGATTTTCAAAGATCGGATTTTGGCGCGCTTTAGGCACCGGCATGATTCTGCTTTTCGCCGCTTATCCGCTGATTCTTCTGGCCGACGCGATCACCCGTCGTCTGCTTGGGGGCGAGAGCGGCAAACAGGCGATTGTGGAACTATTCAGCGATTCTCAAACGATAAAGCAGCGCATCCTGGTCATTCTCCTGGCGGTGGTGATGGCTCCCTTCGTCGAGGAATTCATCTTCCGGTTTTTTCTTTATGGGGTGGTGAAGCGTTACTTCGGCTGGGTCGCGGGTCTGGCGGTGAATGCGCTGCTCTTCGCCGCAGTGCACGCACATTTGCCTTCGTTCGGACCGCTTCTCATCCTCGGCGCTTGCTTCACGATTGCGTACGAATGGAGCGGTTCGATTCTGGTCACAATGACCATGCACGCGCTCTTCAATTCCTTGACGCTGACCGTGCTCGCTTTTCCGTCAATTGTTCAGCAATGAACCTGCGCGCCTTCGGTGAGGAGCGACTGTTGGCGCGCTTCGCTTCGCGCTTGCCGCTGAATAATCTGGTTATCGCCGGGCCGGGAGATGATTGCGCCGTGGTCAAATCGCCTGGACGCGGACGATTGCTCCTGCTGAAGACGGACTGCGTTGTCGAAGGCGTGCACTTCAATTCACGCACGCCTGCAACGGCGGTCGGCTGGAAGGCGATGGCGCGTCCGCTCAGCGATTTCGCCGCCATGTCTGGCGTTCCGCAGTTCGCCCTCATCACCCTTGTCGCTCCGGCGCGGAGAACCGTGGCGTGGGTGAAGGGCTTGTATGCAGGTCTCTCGAAAGCGGCGAAGGCATTCGATGTCGCGATCGTGGGCGGCGAAACCAGTGGCACCTCCGGCCGGATTGTGGTCTCAGTCAGCGTCGCCGGTTTCGTCGAGAAGAACCGGCGGATTTCTCGCGCTGGAGGCCGACCGGACGACCAACTTTACGTTACCGGCCGTCTCGGAGGGTCGTTAGGCGGGAGACATCTCCGATTCATGCCCCGGATCGCGGAGTCGCGCTGGTTGAGCGAACGCTTTCCGATTCATGCGATGATCGATCTGAGCGACGGTATCGGCGCCGATCTCCCGCGTCTCGCCAAGGCGAGTCACGTCGGTTTTGAGCTGAACAAAAGCGCGTTGCCCCGGCATCGCGGCGCCACCATAACGAACGCGGTTTCTGACGGTGAAGATTTCGAACTGCTTTTTGCGCTGGCTCCCGAAAGCAGTGCCGCCCTCGAGCGAGCGTGGCGAACGCGCTGGGAACTCAAGCTGACGCGGGTCGGCCGGCTCACCGCACGCGCGAAATCGAACACGAAACTTCATGGTGGATACGTTCATTTCAAATAGCGTGGCAGAGACTTTCGCCGCGGGCCGCTCGCTCGGGGAACACCGCCGGGCCGGTGATGTCTTCGCTCTCGCAGGGGACCTCGGTGCCGGGAAAACCCATTTCGTGAAAGGCGTTGTCGCTGCAACCGGCAGCGATGCGGTCGTGACCAGCCCCACTTTTACGATTGTGCATGAGTACGGCGGAGGCACGCTCCCTGTTTACCACTTCGATTTTTACCGGCTCGATTCGGTGGAAGCAGCGCTGCGCTTGGGGTTGGATGAATATTTCGATGGTGACGGTATTTCGCTGATCGAATGGGCCGACCGCTTTCCCGACGTCTTTCCCGCGAGAACGCGCTGGATGCGCTTCGAGATTCTCGCCGGCACGCAGCGAAGGATTTCCGAAATAGCGCGACCGTGAGAACTCTGGCGCTGGAATTGTCAACGGATCGCGGGAGCATCGCGCTCGTGGGCGAAGGTGAGGAAGTGTTTACGCGGGTGTTTGAGAATGATCGAAAACACTCCGGGTTATTTTTCGAAAGCCTTCAGTTGTGCCTGCAAAATTGCGGCGCTCCTGACATGATTGTCGTCGGACTCGGTCCAGGCTCCTATGCCGGCACCCGCATCGCGATCGCAGCCGCGATCGGGCTTCACGCCGCATCGCGCGCGCAACTCATCGGCATCCCTTCGATCTGCGCGTTCCACACGGGCGAGGATGAATACGTCGCAATTGGCGATGCCCGACGTGAAAGCTTCTACTTCGCGCGGGTGGTGCAAAGCCAGGCCGTGGAAGGACCGATGCTGTTAACGGAAACGGAATTGCGCGAACGGCTTTCCAAATCTGCAATCCCGATCTACGCGTCTTTACAATTGCTGGCGTTTCCGGAAGCGATTGTGGCGCATCCATCCGCTCTGAGTCTGGCAGAGATTGCGCGGGAGCATCCGCAATGGTACCGCTCGTCCGAAACGCTGGAGCCGATTTACCTGCGGGCGCCGCACATTACGATTCCGAAGTTCCACCCCGGATTGACGGTGGTATGATGAGAGCGACAGGCGCTGTTCGCTGCTGGGCAGAGATTGATCTTGCGGCCCTGCGTCACAATGCCGTGGTTGCGCAGGAACGCGTCGGGCCGAAAGCCGCGCTTCTTGCCGTGATCAAAGCCAACGGCTACGGCCACGGCCTGCCTGCTGTCGCCGAAGCGCTTTCCGCATCCGCCGAAATTTTCGGCGTCGCCAATCTCGATGAAGCTCTCGCAGCTCGCGCTGTTGTTCCGAACGCAATCCTTATCCTGGGCCCAGCGCTTCCCGTCGAGCGCACCGAAATTGCGCGTGCCGGGTTCATCGCTTCCGTTTCGAATTACGACGAAGCACTGGGATTTGCTGGCGTCGCGCGGCAAGCACCGGTTCCGCTAAATCTCGCGATCGACACCGGAATGGGGCGCATGGGCGTTCGTAATGTCGATGCCATGACGACGCTGAAAAAAATCGCGGGCATTCCGAACGTTCAGATTCACAGCATCTCTACACATCTGCCTTCCGCGGACGATGACGCCGAGTTCACGCAGCGTCAGCTCCGGGAATTTTCCGCTTCCGTGACGCAAATCCGTTCGGCAGTTCCCGGATCGTATCGCGTCCACGTCTTGCCCAGCGCCGGCGTGCTCGGTTTTGCTGCCCACGCATATGAGATCGTCCGTGCTGGCCTCATCCTCTACGGTATTTCGCCGCTGCCGGAGTTTCAGAACTTGCTGAGACCAGCGATGACTTTGAAATCGCGTATCGTTTTGCTGCGCGATTTGCCGATCGGCGCGTCGGTCAGTTATGGACGCACATTTACCGCGCGAAAACCGATGCGGACGGCGACCCTCGCAATTGGTTACGCCGACGGTTACCCGCGCGCGCTCTCGAATCGCGGTGCGGCGGTGCTGATCCACGGCGTGCGCTGTCCGGTGTTGGGCAGAGTCACGATGGATCTCACAATTGTCGATGTCACCGAGGTTCCTCACGCGACGGTCGGTGATGAGGCCGTTCTCTTCGGCCAGCAAGGAGAACAGGAGATTCTCGCTTCGGAAGTTGCGCAACGCGCTTCCACGATCACGTGGGACGTCTTCACTGGAATTGGCAGCCGCGTCGAGCGCGTGTATCACTGACGCCGATGTTTCAGATCATCTTCAACGAGATGAGCGCCGCGGAAATGGCAGCTCTGCCGAAGTCGCTGCAGTTGGATTTGCTCGCTGAATTTCAGGTGATTCCCGAGGATCTCGACCGCCTCGACGCGTCGAAATTCGGCGTTCTCGAACGCGAAGGGAAGAAGCTCTACCGTTATCGCGCGAAGGATTACCGCATCTACTTCGCGAAAACCGCGGAAGGAATTGCCGTCCATCGCGTTCTGCACAAGAACACGTTTCGCGATTTCCTTTTCCGCAGCAAACTTCCGATGGCGGAAGATGATCAGCTCGGCAAAAATCGAAGGTTTTGGGAGTTGATCGAAGAAGGCGAACGGACGCGCAAGAGTTAGCTCATGACAACGCTTGCCGAGCTCGTTGAAAACGAGAGTGTGCGCCGGCGCGAATTCCCGATCTGCGAGCACAAGATCTACTTCGCTCACGCTTCGGTTGCGCCACTCCCGGCTCGGGCTGCAGAAGCGATGAAACATTACATCGACGGATTGTCGCGGGAGGCACAGGACGTTTATTCTCTGGAAAGCAAGGTTGATGAAGCACGCGCTCGGGCGGCCCTTTTGATCGGTGCCCACCCGGAAGAAATTGCTTTGCTCGGGCCGACCTCGGTTGGATTAAGCCTGGTTGCGCAAGGCCTCGATTGGCGCCCGGGCGACGAAGTGGTTTGCTATCCGGACGATTATCCGGCGAACGTTTACGCTTGGTTCAATCTGCGCCGGCGCGGGGTTAAGATTATTTCCCTTCAGCCGGGGCGCCTCGGTTGCATTACTCCGGAGTTGATCGCCGCTTCGATTAGTCCGCGGACCCGATTGGTCGCGCTTTCGAGCTGCCATTTTGTGACGGGCTACCGCCTCGATGTTGCCGGCGTCGGCGCCGTTTGCCGCGAACAAGACGTTTTGTTCTCGCTCGACGGCATCCAGACGCTCGGCGCCTTCGTGCTCTCCGCGAGAGATGTAGACTTCATCAGCGCGGGTGCACAGAAGTGGATGCTGGGACCGGAGGGCACCGGCATTTTCTATGTCAAGAAGGCGCGCTTCGAAACGCTGGCTCCGACGCTGATCGGCGGATGGAACGTCCGCTCGGAAAATTCTGTTGCCGCGAGCGAGATCCAGTTCTTTGAAACCGCGCGGCGTTACGAACCCGGCGTTTTGAACGCGTGCGGCATGATCGGCATGGCAGCCAGCCTCGAGTTGCTCGAGCAGATCGGTCCGGAGAACGTCTCAGCGCGCATTCTGGGATTGAACGAGGCTCTCCTCGACAATCTGGAGTCGCTCGGGTTCGTCGCGGCCCTTCGAAACGCGGCGCCGGACGCAGCCGGAATCCTCACCGTTTCCCACCCGCGCGTCCCAAGCGAACGCGTGGTCGGCCTGCTCGCGGAAAACGGCGTCGTCGTGTCGCTTCGCCACGACCGCGAAGGCAACGGATATGTGCGGTTCAGCCCGCACTTTTACAACACGCTCGACGAAGTTGAACGAGTCGGTGAAATCCTGAAACGGAACCTGCCGGTTTAAAGCTTCGGCTCGACTGTTACTTCATCAGCAGAACCGAGCGGCTCCGCTTGATCTCACGCGTAATTCGCCGGTGCATATGCGCCGGCATGCCGGTCACACGACGTGGCAGAATTTTGCCACTTTCGGTCACAAACTTCTTCAGGAGATCAGGATTTTTGTAGTCGATCGCCTCAGCGGCGATATCGATGCGACGTCGCGGCATCGTCCGATTGGCACGACGAAAAGCAGAACGGCGTTTTGCGGTCTTCGGTTGCATGAGCTTAGCGAGTCTCGCGGTGCAGAGTATGGCGTTTCAGGAACGGATTGTATTTCTTTTTCTCAAGGCGATTTGGCGTGCGCGGGCTCTTTTTATTCCGGGTGCTCATATAACGCGAAGCCGGTTGCCCGAGCGCTTTCGCTTCCGTGCATTCGAGAGTGATAATTTCCTGCGCCATCTCGCTGCCTAATCTTCGTTTTTGTCAGCCGGTTTCGGCTCCTCTTCCTCGCCCTCGCCGCCTTCTTCGTCCGTCAGACCGAAGAGCGATGTCACTGATTGTCGAACGCGCGACATCTTGCTCTGCTTCTCCAGCTGCGACTGACATTCAACCGTGTAGCGCGCGAATGGAATCGCCTCCAGCCGGGCATGGGGGATTGCTTTGCCTGACATCTCGCAAACACCGTAGCTGCCGAGATCAATTCGTTTCAACGCCTGGTCGATTTCGTAAAGCGCGTCCTGCTCCTGCGAGAGCAAACTGAGCGCGAAATCGCGATCGTAGGCATCGCTCCCGGCATCAGCCTGATGCATCCCGAAAGCGGAAGCTTCGCTACCCTCAGCGCGTGAGCGGAGGTTATCCTTCGCGACGCCCGCCATCGAATCAACCATGGCATCACGCAGTTGAAGCAGTTTGTCTTTTTGACCGCGCGTAAACGGGTCAAGACGGCGTTCCTTATGATTGTTCGCGAGAATGGCCTTCGTCTCGCTCATTCGCGCGGACTTCTTCCCAGGCACGGCACTCGATTTCGCCGCGGCGGGCGCTGCCTTCCTGGGCGATTCCGTCTTAGACGCAACGGGTGCTTTCCTGGAAGGAGACGTCTTCGACGGCTTCGTAGCGGAGCGCGCCGAAGACCGTTTCGCGGAAGTCTTTTTCTTGGTGATGGCCATAAATTGAAATGACGCCCTCAAGTGCCGGGCGCCGAGCGGAGGCTTAATTAAAAGCATTTCCCCAGCCACGCAAGGGGAGTTTTGCCTTCAAAAAGCTGCATGAAAACGGCCGTTCCGAGATGGAATCAGGAGCTCGCGCTGGAATAACGCCGAAGCGCAAAACGCCAGAAAATCCGGGAGAGCACGAAGGCGAGCGATGCCGCAATTACCAGGTGAATCATGAGCCAACCCGGCTGGCTGAGCGGTTTGATCAAAATCCGAGCTGGGATGTTCGCGACAATGATGACTGGAATGATCCATCCAAAGACGAAGCGAAAAAGGCGCGGGAAAATCACGTCCGGATAACGCGCGATTTGGATGAAGTTGAAGTAGCCGTAAACCAGACCCTGCGCGCGCACGATCCAGAAACTGACCGCAGCCAGGCTCAACATTACGGCGTAATGCACCGCCACGCCGAAGCCTAGCGCGATCAGGTAAAGCAAGACGTTGGTGATGTTCGGCGCGATCTGCAATTTCACCAGCGAAACCATCACCACCGCGCCGCCGAGGAGCGCATTCAGAACGCTATCAAGGCCGAACTGTTTCGAGGAAACGGCAAACTGGCTGTCAATCGGCAGCGCGAGCAAGGCGTCGAGCTTTCCGGTCCGGACCAGCTCCGGGATGTTCGAGATATTGACGAAAAAGAACGCCTGAAAAAGCTGCGCGATCATCTGGTGGGTGCCGACCAGGAGCACAACCTCCCATTTGGTCCAGTCGCCGATTCGGTCCACCTGTCCGAAGATGATGCTGAAAAAGAAAATCTGGCCGCAGAACCAGAGCACCTCGACGATCAGCCAAAGGATGAAGTTCGCCTTGAAGCTCATCTCGCGGATCAGCGAATTGCGCAGCATGATCCCATAAATTTCGATGTAACGGCGCACTTGTTTCTCCTGTCATAACAGTATGCTCGCTGGTTTCGAACCGACAAACCGATGAGCCGCCGTAATCTCTTTGTCATCTGCGTGGCTGCGGTGTTGATCCTTCTGGGGGTTGGGTTGCGGCGTTGCGCCAGCTCGAGCGCAGTCGAGTTCCGGACCGCTTCTGCGGCTCGCGGCCCGATTACGCAGGCGGTAACTGCAACCGGCACGCTGAATCCGGTCGTGAACGTGCAGGTCGGCAGCCAGGTCTCGGGCAACATCCAAAAGCTTTTCGCCGACTTTAATTCGAAAGTGAAAGCAGGCGACGTTGTCGCGCAGATCGATCCCGCGCTCTTCCAGGCGACAGTCACGCAAGCTGAGGGCGATTACGCGAGTGTGCAGGCAGCGCTCGAGCTGGCGCGAATCAACGCCGCGCGCACGCAAGCACTGGTGGCCAAGCAAAATTCCTCGCAATCGGAATTGGATCAGGCGATGGCCAGCCTGCACCAGGCCGAAGCGAATGTGAAAATTAAGCAGGGTGCGCTCGACAAAGCGCGCGCCGATCTCGAGCACGCGACGATCAAGTCGCCCGTCGACGGGGTCGTTATTTCTCGCAATGTCGATGTCGGTCAGACCGTCGCCGCAAGCTTGCAAGCGCCGGTGATTTTTACGATTGCGAATGATCTTACGAAAATGCAGATAGACGCCGCCGTTGCCGAAGCGGATGTCGGTACGATCGCCGCGGACCAGGAGGTTGAGTTCACGGTCGACGCCTTTCCCAATCGCACCTTCCATGGCAAAGTCGTCCAGGTGCGAAATGCGCCGACAACGGTGCAGAATGTCGTGACCTACGACACCGTGATCGGCGTCGATAATTCCGAGCTTAAGCTGAAGCCCGGAATGACTGCAAATGTCTCGATCATCATTGCTCATAAGGACGACGTCTTGAAGATTTCGAACGCCGCATTGCGCCTTCGTCCCGCGGACGCGCCGACGCCGGAGCCGCGAGCTTCGAGCGCGAGAAATAGAGGCGCCCGCGCGGGCGGAGAATCATCGGGCAATCAGCCGCGGGAGCGCCGGAGCGAACGGACGGTCTACGTTTTGCGCGGCGGCAAACCGCAGCCGGTGCAGATCACGACCGGAATTAGCGATGGCGTAATGACGGAAGTGACTGAGGGCCTGAACGCGGGCGACTCCGTGGTCGTCGGTCGGCTGACCGCGCCTGCTTCCGCTGCCCCGCAGCCGAACCCATTCGGCGGCGGCGGTCCGCGGCGATTCTAACAGCAAATGCACGCGAGTGATAGCGGACCGGTCGTTCAGCTGATCGACGTCCAGAAGACGTATCGCACCGGGGAAATGGAAGTGCAGGCGGTCCGCGGCGTTTCGCTGGAGATCGCTCGCGGAGAATTTGTCGCGCTCATGGGATCGAGCGGCTCCGGCAAGTCCACGCTCATGAACATTCTCGGCTGTCTCGACCGGCCGACTGCTGGTCGATTCCTTCTCGACGGAATCGACGTCTCCGATTTGGACCGCGATCAGCTGGCAGACATTCGCAATCGCAAGCTCGGTTTCGTCTTCCAAAATTTCAATCTTCTTCCACGCACCTCCGCGCGCGAGAACGTCGAGCTGCCGTTGCTCTACGGGAAGCGCCAGCTCACGAACCTACAGTTGCGAGAGAAAGCCGACCGCGTGCTCGATTCAGTTGGACTGCGAGGCCGCGAAGATCATCATCCGAGTCAGCTTTCCGGCGGACAACAGCAGCGTGTCGCGATCGCACGCGCATTGATCAACGACCCTGAAGTGCTGCTCGCGGACGAACCCACTGGAAACCTCGACAGCCGGACGAGCATCGAAATCATGGGCATTTTTCAGGAGCTGAACAATCGCGGAATTACGATCGTGATGGTGACGCATGAGCCGGACATCGCCTCCTTTGCGCGGCGCAATGTCGTCATGCGCGATGGTCTGGTGCGGAGCGATCACGCGGTCGCGCAACGGCCAATCTCGGGTGCGGATTTGGAAGATACCGCGAGGGTCGATGACCTTGCGGCCGCCGGATAAATCATGCGCGTCGGTGCCACGTTCAAGATTGCGTTCCGCGCCTTGCGCCGGAATAAGCTGCGCTCGGTGTTGACCGCGCTCGGAATCATCATTGGCGTCGGCGCCGTGATTGCGATGGTCGGGATCGGGAATGGCGCGAAAGCGCAAGTCGAAGCGCAGATCGCGAGCCTTGGTCAAAATGTGATTCTCGTCTTTTCAGGCAGCACGACCGCGAGTGGAATTCGCACTGGGTGGGGCGGCGCGGGGACGCTCAAAATTGAAGATGCCGAAGCGATTAGCCGCGAGGTTCCCGGAGTCATCGGCGTCAGCGAAGAAGTGTCATCGACGACGCAGGTGGCGGCGGGAAATCAGAATTGGTTTACCCGCGTCCTGGGCGAATCGCCCGAGTATTTCGAAATCCGCCAATGGCCTCTCGCGAACGGCGCACCGTTTACCGCGCAGGACGTGCGGAGCGCGAACAAAGTTTGCGTGATTGGCAAAACAACGGCATCACAAATTTACGGGAACGATGATCCGGTGGGTCAAATTCTGCGAATCAAAAACGTCCCCTTCACCGTCACCGGTGTGCTGACTTCCAAGGGACTTAGCGCGCAAGGACCGGACCAGGATGATGTCGTCATCATGCCGTACACGAGCGCGATGAAGCGCGTCACTGGCGGCACGACCCTGCGCAACATCAACGTGCAAGTAGCCAGCGCGGCCGATCTCGATCCCGCCCAGGAGCAAATTACAATGCTGCTCCGGCAGCGGCACAATATCCGCGCGGGGCGAGACGATGATTTCACCGTGCGCGACCAGCAGGAAATCGCGGAGGCTGCGACTGCGACGGCTGACGTAATGGCTGGATTGCTCGGCGCGATCGCCGGTGTCTCGCTCGTGGTCGGCGGCATCGGAATTATGAACATCATGCTCGTGAGCGTGACGGAACGAACCCGGGAAATCGGCACGCGGATGGCGGTGGGGGCGCATGGCCGCGACATCCTTACACAGTTTTTGATTGAAGCCGTCTCGCTCAGCGCAGTCGGCGGCGTCCTCGGAATTCTGGCTGGCGTCGGAGCGTCCAAAGTGCTTTCAGCAGTGAAACACTGGCCGTCGCTGATTTCGCCCAGCTCGATCGTGATCGCTTTTCTGGTCAGCACAGCGGTCGGGATTTTCTTCGGCTTCTACCCAGCGCGAACCGCAGCCGCGCTGGATCCGATCGAAGCTCTTCGCTACGAATAAAGCGCCGTGGTGACTCGCAGGCCATGTGCACGAAGCTGGAAATCATTCAGCACTTGTTGCAAAAAAAGCTCCTGCGTTGGAACACGGCCTTTCAGCCGGTGCGGCCGATAGGCATTCTGCCTGTCGTTTCGAGTGCGTCTTCAACGCGCAAAATGCACGTTGCCCGCACCGTCAGGAATGGCTGTGTTCCACTCGTTAGCGAGGTTTTCGACAGTAATAAGTCATCTTAAACTTTCGGGATGGAGGGCGTGGAGCTGTCTCGTCCGGGACCGGGGAGGCCACAGCGGGCGTCCCTCCAGGAATGCGTGGTGGAGGTTGCGGAAACAATCTCCAAGAACGCCTGCTGCATTAATGCCTTCCAGGAGATTCAAGTTTGCCGCAGCGTTTTGCACCCTTGGCCCTGTGGCGTCCCGCGGTCCTCAGCGCATCGCCCTCCCAGGCTGCGCTGACATGCGAGCAGTCGCTTGAGACAGCCGGATCGATACGTGGAGACCGAATGGAGGTCTCATCGAGAGACAAAGGAGCTGAGCCGGTGGTAAAGCGAATCGGAGTTAGCGAACCGGTCGTTTTCGGAGGCCACCTCCAGCGTTCTCACCCCAAAGTCCATGACACCCCTTTAGTTGAGCGGGCGCGCTGCTCCGAGAGCTAGAGATGATTGAATGATAAATCCGCAACACCGCGCACATTCGTATTCGTGGCGATGAAACCCGAAGAGACGCAGAACATCGTTACCGAGCTAAAGCGCGCCTACGCCATGGAACTCGAAACCGTGCAGAATTATCTGGCTAATTCGATCGACCTCGACGGCGTGCGCGCGGAAGAAATCAAGAAATCGCTTGGCGCTGATATCCAGGAAGAACTCACCCATGCCATGACACTGGCGAGACGGATCAAAGTACTCGGCGGGCGGGTGCCCGGTTCACTAGAGCTGGATCGGGATCAGCAAAATTTGCAGCCACCCCAGGATTCAACGGATCTGATTACCGTCATCAAAGGTGTGATTGCTGCCGAAGATTCGGCGATCGCACAATACGAGAAGATTATCCAATTATGCGATCAGGTGGATTTCGTCACGCAGGACACCGTTATCGGATTACTGGGCGACGAACAGGAACATCGCCGAACGTTTGTCGGTTACCTGACGGAGTTTGAGCGAAAGTAGAGGCAGGCTGGGAACTGAGAGGCACGCACCACGTAAATTGACGGGAGACCGTAAGTCATCTCATAATCAGCACCGTCATCCCGAGCCCCGACGGTTCGGGGAGGGATCCCGTAGCGTCATCTTAGATCTCGTCACGCAACAAAAGCCTGACCTTCCCTGTCGGGCTTCACTACTGCTTCGACTTCGCTTTGCTCAGAATGATTGAATCGCCACACATGCTTTACCAAATCATCTCTCTGATCGGTGCCGCGCTCATTCTCGCCGCCTATGTCGCTTTGCAACGCAGCTGGCTCGATCGAACCGATCGTTTGTTCAATCTACTCAACTTCATCGGATCAATCCTGCTCACCGGGGTCGCTCTGGTCGATCACCGCCTCGGCTTCATCGTTCTCGAAGGAGCTTGGGCTTTGCTCTCCCTGCCCGGCATCTTCCGAACAGGGGTGAAAGCCGATCGAATTTAATGGACGGAAGATGGAGTCGATCGCTGCTTCTCCAGGATGATCCCGAGACACGCGGTTTGAGAGGCTTTGTTCGTTCGCGGATCATGATGAAAATTCCACTCAAGAGAACGCTTCAACCGACGACTGAATCGTCCGAGCATTCATGAGCGACCAGACTGCACCATTTTCCGGGTCGGTTCCGGAGAACTACGATCGCTACCTCAGCCCGATGTTTTTCCAGCCGTATGCGGCTGATCTGGTGGCGCGCATCAGCATGCCCGATGACGCCGCGGTGCTGGAAACCGCGTGCGGCACCGGCATCGTTACGCGCTTGCTCCGCGATCGCTGCCGGCATCGGTTACTCTCACCGCGACTGACCTCAACGAAGGAATGATGAGCTTTGCGCGGAAGAAGTTCGAACCGGAAGACGCAGTGGAATGGAAGCCGGCGGACGCGAGTGCGCTTCCGTTCGCCAACGCTTCATTCGACATCGTCGTGTGCCAGTTCGGCCTTATGTTCGTACCCGATAAGGCCGCTGCCTTGCGCGAGGCGGCGCGCGTCCTGAAACCAAACGGCGTTGCGTTTGTTGCTCTGGAAGTGGACGATGTTACCAAAGTCCCTGCTAGCACATTGCTGCTGGCTCTCCGGCGGAACACAACCGCCGCCATGACGTGATTGCTTGCCCACGCGATGAGCGTTAGGCAGTTGTGATATCATGCCTTTAAACTGGTTTTCCTTGACCCAATGTTGGCTCTTCTCATTTCGGCTCCAAGACGGCGCCCGCCTCCCGATGTTGTTCCTCACCTATCGGAAGGGCCTCGAGAAGAATGGCACGACCCTACCCTGCTGAGAGGCCACGGCGGCTTTGATTCTCGAATGTTCCCGGGTTTCGCCAGCCGACGCGGTCTGGCTCGAAATGGGTGGCGTTCTGGCCACGCGAATCTCCGCGGCGGCGGTGAGTACGGTGGGAATGACACCTGGCCAGCACGAAGTTACGGAAGCAGAACGTCTTCTGGGGCGAGACTCCGTCGGGCCTTACCAAGACTGCGCAGAGCGTCGCCCTACCACCGATGATACGCCGGATGACCTTCTTTGACCGCGACGAAACTTCCGCGGCAGGTCGCACAAACTTTTCCGCCGCCGCTCAAGGTTCCTTCGACAGTCGCGCGATCTTCCGCCGATTCGACGACGCGCGCGGTCAGCGAAACCGGAGCATCGGTCGCCGTGGGCCTTAGCAACTTGATCGCGTAGTTAGCGGTCACCGTGCATGGCGGATGATTCTCGCCGGCCTTGTTCATCAAATACCAAGCTGCCGTCCAATTGCAGTGGCAATCGAGCAAAGTCCCGATAATTCCTCCGTTGAGCACGCCGGGGAACGCTTCGTATTTCGGCTCGGGCTTCCATTCGGCAACAACTTCGTCCCCACGCGGGAAGCTGCGGATGCGCAGGCCTTCTTCATTCGCCGGCCCGCAGCCCCAGCACGAATTCGCGGGCGCGTAACGCTCTTGTAGCGACTTTGAATCTTCGCTCATCTCACAGGCGACTCTACCGGACTTTGAGACCGATCACTTGGACGGTCGAAAAACGCCGCGACAGATCGCCCTTTAAGCACCATTGGCCGACGCGGGATAGGGCCGCTCCGGCGGCCCAACATACTGCGAGCGCGGTCGAATCAGCCGGTTATTGTCATGCTGCTCGACGACGTGCGCGCACCAGCCGGCGACGCGTGCAGCTGCGAAAATCGGAGTGTTTAGCGCCGGATCAAATCCGAACATCGTGAAGACCGGCGCGGCGTAGAGATCGACATTCGCGCAGAGTTGTTTCTCGCGCTCCATCGTCTGCTCGAGCTTTTCGCAAATCGGAACCCACTCTTCCTTGCCGACGCGGTTTCCGAGATCGCGCGCGATGTCGCGCATCACGGGCACGCGCGAATCGCCTTTTTTATAAACCCGATGACCGAAGCCCATGATCTTTGCCTTCCTCGCGAGCGCCTCCATCATCCAGGCTTCCGCGCGATCCGGCGTCTTGATTTCATCGAGCATCTTCATCGACTCCTCATTCGCGCCCCCGTGGAGCGGGCCTTTGAGCGTTGCGCAAGCGGAGGTCACGGCCGCGTACATGTCGGCGAGTGTGGAAGCCGTCACCCTCGCGGCGAATGTGGAAGCATTGAATTCGTGATCCGCGTAAAGGATGAAAATCGTGTCGAGCATGCGGATTTGCCAATCCGGCGGCTGTGCGCCCGAGAGCTTGTAGAGAAAGTTGCCTGCATGAGTGAGATCGGGTTTATCCGGCAACGGATCTTCTCCATGCGCGATGCGCCAGCCGTCCGTGATCAGCGTGCTGACCCGCGCAATGAGGCGCATTGCTTTACGGATGTTGGCATCGTGCGAATGATCGTTTAAGTCCGGATCGAACGGCGCGAGCATAGAAACGCCGGTGCGCAACATATCCATGGGATGCGCGTTCGTCGGCATCAAGCGGAGCATGTCGAGAACAGCTTTGGGGAGTGCGCGCTCCTCCGCGATCGCCCGTGTGAATTTTGTTCGCTGCTCCGTGTTCGGCAGTTCGCCATTAAGCAGCAGATAGGCGACTTCCTCGAAGTTGGCCTGGAGCGCCATTTCATGAATGTCGTAGCCGCGATACATCAGGCCGGCATTTGGATCGACCCAGCAGATCGAAGTCTCGCCGGCAACGATTCCGGCGAGGCCGGGGCTGTAAGCTGGTTTGGTTTCAGTACTCATAAAATCTCTCCATTTGTCATTCCGAGCGTAGTCGAAAAATCCCGCGCCGCTGCCTGAAGCCTCTGCCACGGGATGTTGACTGCGCTCAACATGACCGAACTACTTCGTCGGATTGTAATCCAACATCTCGTAAAGATCCTTGCGCGTCTGCATTCGATCCAGCCAGTTTGCCTGTGTGCCGGTGTTCTTTAAATCGCGCAGCATTTGGTCAGCCGCAAACATCGAGACGCGGAAAGCCGTCTGCGGATAGATCACCATTTTGTAGCCGAATTTCGCGAGCTCGTCCAAACTGAGGAGCGGACTCTTGCCGAACTCTGTCATGTTTGCGAGTAACGGCGCATCGATCGCTTCTGCGAAATCGCGGAATTCCTGCTCGTTCTGGAGTGCTTCCGGAAAGATCGCGTCCGCGCCCGCGACGAGATAGCCGCGCGCCCGCTTGACCGCGCTCTCGAAATCTTCCACTGCGCGCGCATCGGTGCGCGCGATGATGAAAAAGTTCGCATCCCGCCGCGCCGCGACCGCAGCTGCGATCTTCTCGTTCATGTCTTCCGCCGGGACGAGCGTTTTGCCCGCGAGATGGCCACAGCGTTTCGGAAATTCCTGGTCTTCCAGGTGGCAACCCGCGAGTCCCGCCCGCTCGAATTCCTGAATCGTTCGGGCGGCGTTGTCTGGTCCGCCGAAACCAGTGTCCGCATCTACGATCGCGGGAATTTTCGCTGCCCGGGCAATGTAGCCAGCAAGCTGTGCCACTTCCGTGAGCGTGAGCAAGCCGATGTCCGGCACCCCGGCGGTCGCGTTGCACAAGCCGGCGCCGCTGATGTAAAGCGCCTCGAATCCCGCGCGCTCGACCAAACGGCCCATCGCGGCGTTGAAAACCCCGGGCATCGCGACGCATCCTTCCCGAATAAGTCGCCGCAGTGTCGCGGAGCCGGAGCGCTCCTCCGTCATCCCGAGCGAAGCCGAGGGATCCCGTTGCATCACGTTCCGCTCGGCATTTCGAGCGCGGCCATCAACTTCGTTACGTCCCCCGCCTGCTCGAGCTGCCACGATTGCTGGAGCACACGATCGGCCGCTTCCTTGCCGATCTTCGGCGCGGCCAGCGACAGGAATTTGCCTTCGAGTTCCGAGTCCTTCAGCCGATTCTTCGCATTCCCGAGCGGGTAATCGACTCGCTTCGTCAACGTGCGGCCGTCTGATAATTTCACATGCACGATGTTTGCGACAGCTTCCGCATACATCGCGCTGAGCTCATCATTGCGCTCCACTTTCACACTCTGCAGAAAGGAGACGATGCCCGTCTCGGTGAAGCGCTCTGGCGCGAATTGCTTGTCGGTCACTTCGCCATCGATCAACGCGACCGCTGTAATGTAGGGGAGACTGTGATCCGCCGTCTCACGTTGTTGCGGCCGCCACTTCTCCGGCTCGCTCCCGATGATGTCCACCGACGCGTCGTGGCTCTCGATCACCATCGATTTCACGTGCGACAGATCCTCGATCTGATTGCGGATATGCAGCGCCGCCTCGATCGCGCTCTGGCTGTGATACTCCGCCGGCCAATACTTGATGTGCGTCTTCAGAATCATCGATGCCGGCCCCTCGCCCGGCATCGCCTCCGCCTTCGTCTCGAACAAGCGGCCCACATCGCCCATCGAAACCCCGAGCTCCTTCTCGAATCCCATTTGCCCTTCGAAAATCGGCGCGGGCCCCGTCATCCCGCGACTCGCGAGCAGAGACGCATAGACGCCATGGCGCGCCGCATTCGCAAACGCCACGCCTTTCCAGTGCGACAGCTCACCCACCCGCGCCTGGCGAAACGCACCGCAGTTCACCCCCGCGATGTTTACCGCGTGCCGCGTCCGCTCCGGATCCAGCTTCATCAGCTTCGCGCACGCCAGCGCCGTCGAGAACGCGCCATACGTCACGTGATCCCACCCGCGCGCGCGAATGCTCGCCTGATCGCAGAAGCGGCATTGCACCTCATACGCGATCGCCACCGCCGTGATGATCTCCTTGCCCGTCGCGCCCACCGCCTCGCCGATCGCGAGCACCGCCGAGAAATTATCGCTCGGATGCGCCGGC
This sequence comes from Chthoniobacterales bacterium, assembly GCA_038232335.1. Lineage (GTDB taxonomy): Bacteria > Verrucomicrobiota > Verrucomicrobiia > Chthoniobacterales > UBA10450 > JACCXL01. Next base: position 71,084 of record JBBSIA010000011.1, on the reverse strand, counting down.
TCCTTCGAGAGATACGTGTCGTTGTAATCGAAATAACGGATGCAACACCCGTTCGCGAACGCCGCCCAATCCGGCGGCGCCTTGTGCGACGTGCCGAGTACCGTCGCGCCATTCTTCGCCGAGAACTCCGTCGCCAGCCCGCGCGCGATCGTGCACGGCTCCTCATTCCAAGCCCCAAGCGCGCACCCGAGCGAGTCGATCAACCGCCGCTTCACCTCATGGACGACGTTCTGCGAGAGGTCTTCGTAACGGAGCGAGCAGGCGAAATTGGCGAGTTGATGAGCGAGCGTCGTAGTCATCGAAAAGTGAACTGCAATCTGGCGACGAAATGCCGATCGGCAAGCACCGTAGTCCGCGCGCCCTCTGTCATCCTGAGGCTGGCGTAGCGCGCCGAAGGGCCTCGCATCCGGTCATGGATCACTCATCGAAACGCTTGTATGACTCGGACCGAGTTGGTGGGGTCCTTCCGCGTCTTCGCGCGTCAGGATGACAAAGGTACCCGCGGCGCCCTGCTTCTCCGCGCCCGCGGCGGCGTTCAAACCGGCTTGGAGTTTCACTGGAAAGCCAACACGGAGCGGATCAAAAAGCAGCGCGCCACGCCGATCTTCGTTTGCATAGGCAATCCGCCGTACAACGCCTGGCAGGTAAATGAGAACGATAACAACAGGAATCGGAAGTATCCGGAGGTAGATGACCGCGTGCGCGAGACCTATGGGAACGACTCCGCGCGCAGAACCGCAACTCACTTTCGGATCCCTACATTAAAGCGATTCGCTGGGCTTCCGATCGCGTGATTAGGAATGGCGAAGGCATTGTCTCGTTCGTAACAAACAATGCGTTTCTCGATAGTCTGGCCTGCGACGGCGTGCGCAAGAATTTGGCGGAGGAGTTCGATGAGATCCGCATCGTCAATCTCGGAGGTAACGTCCGAAAAAATCCGAAGCTCTCTGGGACGACGCATAACGTCTTCGGCATCCAGGTGGGGGTGAGTGTGAACTTTTTCGTCCTGCACCCTAGTAAGTCGAAAGCTCGGAAAGGCAAAGCGAAGATCTTCTACCACGCCCTTCCCACAGATTGGCGGCGGACGGAGAAATACGACTGGCTGGAAAAGACCGGCGACATGCAGAAGGTGCCGTGGCAGGAGATCACTCCCGACAAGCGCTACAACTGGCTGCAAACCGGATTGCGCGAAGAGTTCGAGACGTTTTTGCCCTTAGGTGATCGCGAAGCTAGGGGAAACAACTCCAAACTCCCTCCGATCTTTGGGCACTACTCGCGAGGGGTCGCAACGGCAAGGGATGCTTGGGCCGTAAACTTTGAGAAGAAACGGCTATCTGCGAACATGCAGCGCACCATCGAGGTGTACAATGCACAGGTGGAAGCTTGGCATCGTGAGAAGAACCGGCCCGTTAACGTTGAAGATTTCGTCAACTACGACTCGACAAAGATTTCTTGGAGTCGGGACCTCAAGAACGATCTACAAAGACATCGCTTAGGCGAATTTGAGCAGGCGAAAATCCGCCCTTCTGCCTACCGACCCTTCACGAAGGAGTGGCTTTTTTTTGATAGGCTGTTGAATGAAGAGGTTTACGGGTTTTCGGAGATTTTTCCAAAAGCCGAGGTGGAGAATATCGCAATCTGTGTTGGATGCTACGAGCGCAAGGCATTCTCTGTTCTAGCGGTAGCGCAGATACCTGATCTCAATTTCTACGGCGATCCGGCTCAGTGCTTCCCATTCTATACCTACGATGCACGCGGCACGAACCGACAGGAGAACATCCCGCTCTCAGCGCTTGTTCGTTTCCAAAGCCACTACGGCGACGATAAAATCACGCGCTGGACATCTTTCATTATGTCTATGCGCTGCTGCATCATCCGGGCTATCGCGAGCGCTTCGCCGCAAATCTGAAGCGCGAGCTGCCGCGCATCCCGTCTGCGCCCGAGTTCCGCGCTTTCGCGACAGCCGGCAAGAAGCTGATGGAGCTGCATATAAGCTATGAACACGCTGCGGAATATCCGCTGAAGCACATCGAAAACCCCGATGTGCCGCTGAACTGGCGCGTCGATCCGAAGATGAGGCTCACGCCCGATAAGCGCGCGATCGTTTACAATGAGTTCCTGACGCTGGAAGGCATCCCTGCTGGAGTGTTCGATTACAAGCTCGGCAACCGCTCTGCGCTGGAATGGGTGATCGACCAGTACAAGGTCAGCATAGACAAGCAGAGCGGCATTCGAAACGATCCAAATCGTATCGACGATGAACAGTACATTGTGCGCCTGATCGGACAGGTCATCGCTATAAGTTTGGAGACAATGAAGATCGTAAAAAGCTTGCCGCCGGAGTTCGGCTCGCCTGATGCCACACCTCGAACCGAAAGGAACTTCGCGAATGGCGAATGTCTCAGACGCATTACTTGAACTCAGAGGAAGGGCAGGAGCAGCCGGAGGAGCTGGAGAGGAGCTTGATCCTGTCGGAGACACCATCGATCCCGGCGCCCAACGCGATCTCCTCGTCGCGTGGGCGCGCGAAGAAGCGCTCGACCTAGAAGAAGCGGAATGGCGGCCGCGGATCCAGAAGACGCACGGGGAACACCCCGCGGGTTTCGCTATCGCGATAGGGCTCGACGACATCGTCATGAGTGTGCACTCGCAACGCTGGATGTGCGTGCCGTATATCCGCGATGCGACCCCTCTGGAATACCTGTCACGGGTTGTTCTTTTCAACCGCTCATTCGGCGACGATATCCAGCTTGAAGGCGTGATCTGTGATCCTGGTCGTGTCGCGATCGTCACTTCGCAGCCGGTTATTCGCGGGACGGCGGCAAGCCCGTCGGAAGTAGAAGCGGCTATGCGCGAGTGGGGATTCGTCGCTTCCGATTGCCCGCCACTAGGACGTAAGAACACCATTTCGTTGTCATTCTATAGCCCGGAGGAGCGGATCGCAGTCTTCGACACACACGCGGCAAACTTTCTCAAAAACGAAGGAGTCGTCGCGCCAATTGACGCGCTAATCACGACGATGGACTAGTATCTCGAGTTCTACCTGTCGCTGACGGCGTCACAGCGGAAGAAAGAAATGGACAGTGGACGAGTCAAATGCACGGCTTCTGAGTGGACCGGAGCACCACAGCGGTCGCCAATTCATCCGTGTCCAACCACGGAATCCGTGATTAGATTTCGCCCTACATGAGCAAAGTTTACTCCGACGCCACCGCCGCCCTCGATGGACTGCTGCATGACAACATGACGATCGCTGCGGGCGGGTTCGGGCTTTGCGGCATCCCGGAGAATCTCATTGCCGCATTGCGCGACAGCGACGTGAAGGGACTCACGATCGTGGGCAACAACGCGGGCGTGGATGGCTTCGGCATGGGCGTGCTGCTCACCACGCGGCAGGTGAAGAAGGTGATGGCTTCCTACGTGGGCGAGAACAAGGAATTCGAGCGCCAGGTGCTGGCGGGCGAGCTCGAACTGGAGCTCATCCCGCAGGGCACACTCGCGGAGCGGTTGCGCGCGGGCGGCGCGGGGATCCCGGGGTTCTACACCCGCACCGGGTTCGGCACGAAATTGACCGAGGGCAAGGAGACGAAACTTTTCGACGGGATGGAATACGTACTCGAACCCGGCATCAAGACCGAGGTTTCGCTTGTGAAGGCCTGGAAGGGCGACAAATCCGGAAACCTCGTTTACCGGAAAACGTCTCGGAATTTTAACCCGATGATCGCCACCTGCGGGAAGGTCTGCGTCGCCGAGGTCGAACAACTTGTGGAAGTCGGTGAGCTCGATCCCGACCAGATCCACACCCCCGGCATCTACGTCGACCGGATCATTCAGGGAGAAAAATACGAGAAGCGCATCGAGTTCCGCACCGTGCAGGGCAGCGGCGGCGCGAAGAAAGAGTCGCCCGTTCGCGATTTGCTGGCGAAGCGCGCGGCGCAAGAGCTACGCGAAGGCTACTACGTTAACCTGGGCATCGGCATTCCGACGTTGGTCGCCAACTACATTCCGGAAGGGATGAACGTGACCCTGCAATCCGAGAACGGACTGCTCGGCATCGGGCCGTTTCCGAAGGAGGACGACGTCGACCCCGATCTGATCAACGCCGGCAAGCAAACCATCACGACCACGCCCGGCTCGGCGTTTTTCTCGAGCGCCGACTCGTTTGCGCAAATTCGCGGTGGCCACGTCGATCTCGCCATCCTTGGCGCCTTCGAAGTGACCGACAAGGGCGACATCGCAAACTGGATGATCCCCGGGAAGATGGTGAAAGGCCCCGGCGGAGCGATGGATCTCGTCGCCGGCGTGAAGCGCGTGGTCGCGGTAATGGAGCACTGCGCCAGAGACGGCAGCCCGAAGATTTTGAAGGAATGCACACTCCCCATCACCGGCCTCCGAGTCGTGGATCTCATCATCACCGACCTGTGTGTCTTCGAGGTGAAAGAGGGCGGCGGGCTTGTCCTCACTGAACTGCATTCAGGCGTGACGGTGGACGACGTTCGGGCGAAGACCGGCGCGCCTTTCGATGTCGCGCTGAAGCGCTGACTGGCGGTGCAGTGGTTCGCGCAGCGGCCAGGAATGAACCCGCGCAAATTTTTCGCCGAACTGAAGCGGCGCAATGTTTACAAGGTCGCGGTTGCGTATGCAGTGGTCGGCTGGCTAGCCATGCAAATCGCGGCGACAGTGGTGCCCGCGCTTCATCTCCCCGACGCCATCACCAGCGCGGTCGTCGTGCTGACGTTGCTCGGTTTTCCGGTCGCGCTCGTCATCGGATGGGCCTTCGAAATGACTCCGGAGGGAATGAAACGGACCGAGGACGTTTCCCCTAACGAATCTATCCCGCAGTGGAGCGGGCGGAAGTTCGCCGCCATGATTGTCTCCATCGCTTTGCTCGCCGCCGCTCTCTTCGTCTTACAGATGGTGCGGAGTAAATCCATCTTTTCCGCACGGCCGGGCGCCGCAACCGACTTTGAAAAATCGATCGCGGTGCTGCCGTTCCTGAACGAAAGCGGCGACGCGGGCGATGAATATTTTTCCGACGGCCTGTCAGAAGAAATTGATCGCCGCCCTTGCCCAGATCGGCGACCTGAAGGTCATCGGTCGCAGCTCATCATTTCGTTTCAAGGGCAAGCACGAGGAGAGCAAAATCATTGGCGAGAAGCTGGGTGTGAGCACGCTCCTGGAGGGCACGGTACGGAAGCAGGGCGAGCGGGTGCGAATCGTCGCTGAACTGGTCAACGCTACGGACGGAATCGAGCTCTGGACGCGGGCGTTTGATCGTGAACTCAAGGACATCTTCGCGGTCCAGGAGGAAATCGCGACGGCTGTCGCTGAATCACTGAAGGTGACCTTGCTCGGATCGGAGGATAAGTTGCCTCAGAAGAATGCGACTGAGAGTGTCGAAGCGCATAACGCTTACCTCCGGGGTCGTTTCCATTTTCAGCGTCGTAATCTCGACGACTATCACAAAGCAGTGAGCTACTTTGATGAGGCGATTCGGTTGGACCCCGATTATGCTTTGGCTTACGCAGAGCGTTCCGAAGCCTTCACTCTGATCGGGGATCTCAGCGACGAGAGTAAGACCGCGTGGCCGATGGCCCGGGCTGACGCGGAGAAGGCCGTGGCGATCGCGCTGCGCTGGCCGAGGCGCGCGCGGCCCTCGGCTGGGTTCGCTTTTTCGTCGAGTGGAAATTTGCCGAAGGCCTGAGCGAACTAAGGCGCGCGAAAGAACTATCTCCCGCAAACCCGACCGCGAACGATTTGCTCGCGCGAGTGATAGTTTATCTAGGGCGAGTCGATGAGGCCGAGCGGCAGGCCAGGCGGGCGGTGGAACTCGACCCTCTTTCTCTTCCTCCGCAGAACAATCTGGCACGCTTTCTTTTCAGGACGGGAAAACTGGATGAGGCGGAGGCGGTTGCCCGCAAAGCGGCAGAGTTACAACCCTCCGCTGCTGGCAGTCATCGATGGCAAGTCATGGTTGCCGTCGCGCGTGGCAATGGTGAGATGGCGCTGCGGGAAGCGCAACTGGAGCCCGATGAAGGCTATCGTCGTTTCGAGATTGCCCTCGCCCAATATGTGCGCGGAGATCGGAAGGCGGACGCGGCTTTAGTCGACCTCATCGCCAATGGCCGAGATCAGCTGGCCTATCAAATCGCTCAGGTTTGCGCCGTGCGCGGCGAAACCGACAAAGCTTTCGAGTGGCTGCAAATCTCGTTCGATAATCACGACACCGGGATGCTAAGTCTCCTGATTGATCCGTTTTTGCGCGGCTTGCGCGACGATCCACGCTACGAGAGCCTGGTCGCTAAACTCGGCCTGCCGGCAACGTCATGATCGAGCACAGCCTTCTTCGCCGAGTTAGAGAGCGGCGCAGAGTCTGCAAGGTTTGGTTCAGCGCCTGATCTCAAGTTGGTCGGGGCGCTGAGCCCTTCCCACATTTTCCCGCGGGCACAGCAGTACTAGCAATGACGCGATCGTCCAACACGCGATCATGAAAATAAATCCTTCCCGAAACGAGCCGGTGCGCTGGCTCAGGTTGCCGATAATTATGCGACCGACGAACCCGCCAATGCTAGCCGTGCAACTGATGAATCCCAATACACGGCGCGCCCCCTCCTAACGAGCAAACTCAGCGGTGATCGCATCGTTCATCGCGGTCACTTTCGCGAGCGATGCCTGAAGCGGCAAATTCACGCCGCGCTGCTCGAGCGCGCGCAAGACTTCCTCCGTCGGGATATTTCCTACCAGCTCGTCTTGCGCGAATGGGCAACCGCCAAGGCCGCCCATCGCGGAATCGAAACGACGGCAGCCGGCATCATAGGCTGCAAGGCTTTTCGCGATCGCCGCTCCGCGTGTGCTGTGCAGATGCACGCCCACTTCACATCCGACACTTGCAACGACACGTTGGACCAGCTCCGGGTCAGCGGAGCCGATGGTGTCTGCGAGCGAAATTGAAGCGATTCCGAGATCAACGATCTTACGCGTCGTTTCCGAAAGGGTCTCTTCGTTCCACGAATCTCCATAGGGGTTTCCGAAAGCCATCGAAATGTAAACTACCATGCGCAATCCAGCTTCACGCGCGCGCGTGTGGATCTGTTCCAGCACGACAAGATTTTCCTCCAGCGATTGGTTCTGATTCCGGCGCAGGAAGGTCTCCGAAATCGAACACGGATAGCCCAGCGTGGTCACTGCACCGCTTGCGATGGCGCGCTCGGCTCCTTTTTCGTTGACCACGATTCCGATAATCTCGACGTCTTCGTGTGGCCCCAGTTGGCTCAGCACTTCTTCACTGTCCGCCATCTGCGGCACGGCTTTTGGGGAAACGAAACTGACCGCATCAATATGCCGAAAGCCCGCTGCGATTAAGGCGCGCAAATATTCCACTTTCCGCTCGGTCGGAATCTGACGCGGCAATCCCTGCCATGCGTCGCGCGGACATTCGATGAGCTGAACAGATTCCATCGGCGCGTGTCGAAAGTAAGAATTAAGAAGGAAGAATTATGAAGTGGTCGCGTGACGCCTGGAACTTTTGATGATCGAAACGAAGATCGCCGTCAGCTCATCGCATTCCTGCCGCAGAGAGGCGAGCTTCTCCGCTACCACGAGTTCTCCCTCGACGAGCAATTCGAGCCAGTAGGCTGTCTCTTCGACTTCCTTCAAGCAGTCGCCGCATTTCGAGATAAACTCCGGTTTGCTCCGCGCCCGAAACGCCTCCCGATAGTTTGCTCCGACTGACGTTCCAGAGCGCAGGACCTGCCTCCCCAGGATCTGAGGCTCGACGGTCTTCGGCAGAGCCGAGTACATGTGCACCACGGCGCAAGGCGAACGTTTTCGTACGCTCCCGCAAATCGTTCTTTGGAGCTTCTGCTGCCACCACCTCAAACGTTACTTCTTACTTCCTAGTTTCTTAAATCTAAATTCCTACTTCTTAATTCCGCCTTCATGCCTTCTACACAAAACGCCGACCCGCCTGACCAGCCGGGATTTTTCGCGCGCATGGCCCTCGCTTTGACCGACTGGACCGAGCGCTGGGTGCCTGATGCCTTCGTCTTCGCGCTCGTCGCTACACTCATCGTGGTGGTCGCCGGCGTCGCGTTTACGCCGGCGGGTCTCCCGCAGGTGATCGATGCCTGGGGGAAAAGCTTCTGGGAGTTGATCCCGTTTACCCTGCAGATGGCGCTCATCATCATCACTGGGCACGTGCTCGCGACCTCGCAGCCAGTAGGCAGGGTTATTCGTCGGTTGGCGGCGTGGCCGACGACGCCGCGCAATGCCGTCGCGCTGGTGGCGTTCTTCGCGATGGCGAGCGCGTGGTTCAACTGGGGCTTCAGCCTCATCTTCAGCGCCGTGCTCGCGAAAGAAATCGCGCGTCGCGTCGAGGGCGTAGACTACCGCGCACTCGCCGCCGCTAGTTTTCTTGGCCTCGGCAGCGTCTGGGCACAAGGGTTGAGCGGATCGGCTGCGCTACAAATGGCCACGCCGGGGGCGCTCCAGCCGCAGATTCGGGCGATTGTCGCCCACAACGGCATGATCCCGGGCGGCATCATCCCATTTCGTCACACGGTTTTTCTCTGGCAAAGCCTCGCCTCCGTCGTCGTCGAGATCGCGCTCGTCACGTTCGTGATGTGGCTGGTAACTCCGCCAGCCGGGCGGGGGAAGACGGCGCGCGATCTCGGCATCGAGTTGTGCAAGGCGGAGATCGAACCGCCGGCCGCAGTCGCGACACCGACCCCGGGCCAGTGGCTCGAGCATTCCCCGATCCTCAACTGGCTGATCGTCCTCCTCGGCGGCACGTACCTGGTGCGCTACTTCATGCAGGTCGGCGAGCCGCTGAACGCGATCAACCTCAACATCGTCAATCTCACCTTCCTGCTCCTCGGTTTCCTCCTGCACAAAACTCCGGCGCGCCTGATGCATGCCGTGCAGAGCGCGACACCGGCCGTCTGGGGCGTCATCCTCCAGTTCCCGTTCTACGCGGGCATCGCAGGCATCATTACCTCCACTCATCTGAGCCAGCAGATCGCGCACGCCTTTGTCGGGATCTCCAATGCCAGGACCTTTCCCGCCATCGTCGCGATTTACTCCGCCGTGCTCGGCGTGTTCGTGCCCTCCGGCGGCTCGAAATGGGTCGTTGAAGCACCCTACGTCATGGGCGCCGCGCACGAGCTCAAAGTGCACCTCGGCTGGGTCGTGGCGGCCTACGACCTGGGCGAAGCGCTCGCCAATCTGGTGCAACCCTTCTGGATGCTGCCGATCCTGGGCCTGTTTCAGCTCCGCGCGCGCGACGTTATGGGCTACACCTTTGTCGTCTTTCTCGTCCTCGTCCCCGTGGTGCTGCTGCTCGTGACGATCCTCGGCGCGACGCTGTCCTATCCACTGTAGCGTGCGCACGGCGCTCAAGGTTGATCCATCGGAGCCTCATCGTACCTTCGCGCTCGCGTCCGCAGCCGGTCGCGCGACGTAATCTCCCGCCCATCCAGCGCTAATTTCTATGATGACACTCGAACAGCCTCTCGACGATGAATCGCGTGCCTTCGTCAGCACCGTCGAGGAATTCGGACGCACCGAAGTCGCTCCCTACGCGGATCAGTGGGACCACGATGAACAATTGCCGCGCGAAATTTTCTCGAAGGCAGGAAAGATCGGGCTGATGGGAATGGTCGCGCCGCAGGAATACGGCGGCCGTGGTTTGAGCTACGTCGCCGCGGCGCTCGCGGTGAAGGAGCTCGGGAAACAATACGCCTCTCTGGCCATGGATATCGCCGCGCACAACGCGCTTGCAGTCGGCCAGATCAGCCTGTTCGGCACGGAGGAACAAAAACGGAAATACCTGCCGCGCCTGACCAGCGGGGAATGGATCGGCGGCTGGGGATTGACCGAGCCGAACGCGGGCAGTGACACCGGTGGAATCGAGACCAAGGCCGAAGCGCACGAGGGTCATTGGCACGTCAACGGGATGAAGCATTTCATCACCAGCGGGCGTGTCGCGGATCTCCTCGTGGTGATCGCGACGACCGGCCGCGCCGATACCGGAAAGAATGAGATCAGCGCGTTTATCATGATGAAGGATCAAGTGACGCCAGTGCGTAAGATTCATACCTACGGCATGCGCGCGAGCGAGACGTCCGAACTGCGTTTCGAAAACTCGAAGGCCGAGATTCTCGGCGAACGCGGGCGCGGGCGTGAACAGGCCCTGACCGTCCTGGACCGCGGGCGCATCAGCATCGCGGCGCTCGCGGTTGGGATTGCGGAAGCGGCGTTCGATCGCGCCAATTCGTACGCGAACGAGCGCAAGCAATTCGGTCACGCCATCGGAAATTTTCAGGCAATCCAATGGATGCTGGTTGACTCAGCCATGGAGCTGGAAGCGTCTGAAGTGATGACGCTGCATGCGGCGCATCTTCAAGATCTCGGGCAGAACACGACCAAAGAATCGGCCATGGCGAAGCTGTTTGCTTCGGAATCGGCCGTGAAAATCTGTGATCGCTCGATGCAAATTCACGGTGGCTACGGTTACAGCCGGGATTTGCCGATCGAGCGCTACCTGCGCGATGCGAAGCTTTGCACCATCGGTGAAGGAACCTCAGAAGTGCAGCGTCTGGTGATTGCCCGCCACGTTCTAAAGGAGGCGAAGCCTTTGAAGCTGGCCCACCGGGAACCGCGGCAGCCGAATGCGTAGCGTGCCGGAGCACGAGCATCCGGCTCCGTCGCTCACACCGTCGTCTTTGCATCGGACGCAAGTCGCCAGCTGGGTAGAGTTTCGTCCAACAAGGAGTATTAGCGATCGCCAGCCGCTCTTCAGGTCTCCCGATCACCAACTACTCCGGCGGCACCGGGATTTCCGGTGGGATCTTGATGGGCAACGTGCTCACGCCGATGAAGCCGTGCGCATTCTCCGGTCCGCTGCCGGGATGACGGCTGACGTTGTTGATGAAAACGGCGAACCGGTGCGCGGCGCCCGACCGAAATTCAGCAGCCGGCGGAGCAATCGTGCGACTGACGGCGCGCACAACTTGCGGCACCGATCCGCGTATAATCCGTGGATTGATGACGCATATGGTGACGGATGCGGCATTTCGAATGAGCGCGCGACTGACGCGCAAATATTGCATTGACTCCCCGCTGCGCGGCTTCTTTACTGGCGCACATGAAAAGTGTGCTCGGCCTTCTTCTCTGCCTCGTGTTGGGAACAGCCCGAACCTTCGCAATCTCAGGTGGACCGGTTTTTGGCACAGGAAGCGTCAGCACAACCGGCACGTATGCAGGCGTCCTGGCTCCCGGACCGCTCTCCCCCGGCGCCAATTCAATCGGTCTCTTTAGTTTAACGATTCCGAAAACCGGTCTCGGGACAGGCACGGTTGTCATATTCGCGAATGGCTTGACTTACACCGGCACCTTTCAAGGAACCGCCGATCCAGATAGCGCGAGGCTAATTGGGGAGATCGACGCCACGAGCACCGTCGAAATCGGCGATGCCGGTGCTGTTGAGGTGGCAGCCGGACAAATGCTAGGCAGAATTAAAGCAAACAAAAACCTTTTCAGCACCGCAACAGCAAGGCTCGTGGGGTCATCCAACGTTCAGTTTTCATTCACCGCCAACAACCCGTTCACTCAGATCGACTACAAAATTCGGGGCTTCAAACAGTCAGATATCTAGTCGACGAGAGACCGCCGGTCGCAGCCATCGTTGTGGCGGCGGGTTCACGCTCCTGGAGCTGGTCACCGTCCTCGCCGTTATCGGCATTTTGGCGGTCCTTTTTCTGCCCGTCTTCTCGTCGTTAAAGGCTCGCGCGCAACGAATCCACTGCACCGCGAACCTGCGTAGTCTTTACCTTGCCGCGAATCTTTTCGTCCAGCAGAATGGAAGCTGGCCGCAGATCACACTTGAGAGCGAAGACGATGACGCCCAACAGAGTTATGCGACAAAGTGGATCGCGGCGCTGAAGCCGTTCGGCCCGAGAGAGCAAAGCTGGATTTGCCCCACGATCCAAAATTTGCTTGGCAATCCGGATTACACCAAGCCGGAGAATGTGCGCACGGATTACTTCGCCACCACCTTCGACGACAAGCCGACAACTCCCCATCAATGGCCCCGCCAGCCGTGGTTCGTCGAGACCGGCAACGTGCATGGGAACGGTAACCTGATCGCTTTCACCGACGGGAGCATCAGTGATCTAAACACGGTTGCAGTGAGCGCGTCTCCCCGTCCAAGTAGGTGAATTAAGCCGTCGAAATGTGTGCTCCAGTCATCTCATAAATGCTCTCTTTCTGCAGCGTTGTTGAGCAATTCCAACGTTGGAACATGGACTTTCAGCCTGTGCGGCAGACAGGCATATGCCTGTCGTTTCCAACGCCTGTTCACTGGGCAAAATTCCCGTTGAACGTGCAGCTGAGAATGGCTGTGTTCCGCGCTTTGCAACAATGAACGAGTCGAGTTCCGCCAAACCGAACGTCGTTATCGTCGGCGGAGGCTTTGGTGGGCTGGAGGCGGCAAAGCACCTTGGCGATAAGCCCGTTCGCGTCACGGTCATCGATCGCACCAATCACCACCTCTTTCAGCCGCTCTTGTATCAGGTGGCAACCGCAGCGCTTTCGCCCGCGGATATCGCGGCTCCGATCCGAGGGGTGCTTGGCAAATTTGCCAATATTGAGGTCATCCTCGCCGAAGTGCAGTCGATCGATGTGAGCGCGAGGAAAATTCGACTCGGCGATCAAGAGGTGACCTATGATTACCTTATCCTTGCCACTGGCTCGCGGCATTCCTACTTCGGACATGATGAGTGGGAGAAATTGGCGCCGGGACTAAAAAGCCTTGAAGATGCAGTCGAGATTCGACGCCGCCTTTTAATGGCGTTTGAGTACGCCGAGAAAATTACGGATCCGGAGGCTCGTTCCGCGGCGATGACTTTCGCGATCATTGGTGGCGGGCCGACTGGAGTCGAGATGGCGGGGGCAATCGCGGAGATCGCGCGCTACACGCTCGCCAGAGATTTCCGGCACATTAATCCGTCGGATGCGCGGGTGATTCTCATCGAAGGTGAGCCGCGCGTCCTCGCTGGTTTTGCGGAAGACTTGTCCGCGAGCGCGCTGCGGCAACTGCAAACTTTGGGCGTCGAAGTGCGCACCGGAGTTCATGCGACGAATCTGACCGAGGGCGGCTTGGAAGTGGCGGGCGAGTTTATTCCGTGCCGCGTAAAAATCTGGGCTGCCGGAAATAACGCCTCATTCGTCGGGAAAAGTCTGGGCGCGCCCTTGGATCGTGCCGGTCGCGTCCTCGTGACCAACGACCTCACGATTCCGGATCATCCAGAGGTGCAGGTCATCGGCGACCTCGCGAATTTCCCATACCAAACCGGCAAGCCGTTACCCGGAGTCTCTCCGGTAGCGATCCAGCAGGGTCGTCACGCGGCGAGTAATATCCTCGGAATGCTGGAGGGTTTGAAACCAGAACGCTTCTGGTATTGGGACAAGGGCAGCATGGCGACAATCGGCCGGAACAAAGCGGTCGCCGATCTGAAGGTCGTGCACTTTAGCGGCCTGCCCGCATGGCTCGCGTGGTTGTTTGTGCACATTGTTTTTCTTGTGGGTTTTCGCAATCGGGCGGCTGTTTTGCTGCAATGGGCGTGGGCTTATTTCACGTTCAATAAAGGCGCCCGGCTCATCACCCGTAACTTTCAAGCGGAGCATCGCCCGCCGGCGTGAAGGCATGCCTCATCCTGAGCCCCGAACGCTTTCGGGGTCGAAGGTCCCCGCGCGGTATTATTGGGTGCGGCAACGGGATCCCTCGACTGCGCTCGGGATGACGGGTTGTCCGAGCGTGGCGAAGTCTAATTGCGCGGTGGTGTCATTCGGTGCGGCAACGGGATCGTTAGGCTGCGCTCGGGATGACGGACTGCACGGTGTTCGATAGCGGAGGAATTCGAAAACGTGAGAACACGGCATGAATTGCCAAAATACCGGATTGCGGTCGTCGGCGCCGGAGCCATTGGCGGGTATTACGGTGCGAAGCTTGCGTATTATGGGCGGGACGTGCACTTCCTCATGCGCGGCGACCTGCGCGAGATTCGTCGCTTCGGCTTGCGCATCTTAGGTAAGAACGAAAACATTCGTGTCGCAAAAGTGAGCGCGCACGCCACGACGGCAGAGATTGGACCCTCCGATCTGGTGATCGTCGCAATCAAGGCCACCGCAAACGCGGATTTGGTGACGCTGATTCCACCGCTGCTGCACGAAAAAACGATGCTGCTGACGTTGCAAAACGGTTTCGGCAACGAAGAATTCCTCGCCACAAATTTTGGCGCCGAACGCGTGCTCGGCGGGCTCTGCTTCATTTGCGTGAACCGGGTCGCGCGCGGTGTGATCGAGCATTACGATTACGGCCACATTTCGATTGGCGAATACGGTGGCTATCCACTGCCGCGAACTCACGATGTCGCCTGGGAGTTCAAACGGTCTGGCGTCGTCTGCCGCGTGATTGAAAATCTCGAGCTCGAGCGGTGGCGGAAACTGGTTTGGAACATCCCGTTCAATGGCGTTGCAATCAGCGAGGGCGGCATCGACACGGCCGCAATTCTCGCGAACGAGAAACTGCGACTCACCGCACTGGAATTGATGGATGAAGTCATTCTTGCAGCAAACAAGTGCGGTTACTTTCTGCCCACTGCCGCCGCGCTCGAGCAGATGAAACGCACCGAAACAATGGGTGCCTACAAACCCTCGACCCTGATTGATTATGAAGGCGGCCGGCCGCTGGAGATTGAAGCAATTTGGGGTGAACCGTTGCGACGTGGAACCGCAGCGGGCGCGAGCATGCCACGATTACATGAGCTTTATGAAACGTTAAAGAAGATCGACGCAGCGCGGCGCCAGAGATCTGAACAAGTCAGCTTGCCCGTGGGCCAATGAAATCAGACCGCGAATCGTCGACCCTTTCGAGCCCGAAAATTATGGTCCAGAACCGACAGCGAATCGAGCCTATCGATCTCAATTCGTTGCAGGCATTTGCTCGGCGTGCCCTCGCCGAGTGTCTTCGCGTTCGGAGCACGAACAGCACATTGGCGGAACTCGCCGAAGTCCCCGTCATTCTGGTGTCCGATCGACGAATGGCGGAATTGCATCGGCAATTTCTCGGTCTCGCGGGACCGACTGACGTGATCACGTTTCAGCACGGCGAAATTGTGATCAGCGCAGAGACTGCGCGGTCGAACGCGAAGCAGTTTGGAACAGCGGTACTGCACGAGATCCAACTCTACCTCGTCCACGGGCTGCTCCATCTGCATGGGTTTGATGACACGACCGTCAGCGGCGCGCAAAAGATGAAAGGCACACAAAACCGTTTGCTCGTTAGGATGGCGAATTTCAAGTGTCTGGATGGCTGACCTGAAACCAGCCACTTCGTGTCCCCGTCATTCCCAGCGGAGCGAAGCGCGTCGAGGAATTCCATGACTTCGGAGCTTTAAGGTCCGGCATCGGGATCTCGGGACTGCGCTCGAGATGACGAAGTACAAGCTCGGAGGAGGCGAGCAGGCTTGAACCGAAATGCTTTCTGAGCCGCGCGCCCGTTGAACTGACGCGCGCCTATGTTAGCGTTCCCTTCATGACGGGCCTGCCATGGCAACGGGGGAACAAGGCGATGCCTAACGATGCCGCCCAATCAAAAACGGGTTGCGCGATTCTCGAGGCAGAATGCGCGTTGGAGACTCCCGGACTTGAGCAGGAGTCAAAGATCGAGCAGGCGGTGGATCTCCCCTGGCAAGTCGTCGTGCACAACGACCCCGTTAACCTGATGACCTACGTTACCATGGTTTTCCAAAAAGTGTTCGGATTACCGCGCGAAAGAGCGGAGCAGCATATGCTGGAAGTGCATCAAAAGGGACGTTCCGTGCTTTGGAGCGGAATGCGCGAACGGGCCGAGCTCTACGTGCAACAGCTCCACGGCTACCTGCTTCTGGCGACGTTAGAGCGCGCCGTCTGACCATGGAAATGTGCCGCGACGAGGATGCGCTCGAGATTCGCGATCTTGATCCGTTCCTCGCCGAACTGCTTCGTCAAATTCCTGCGAGCACGAATGCCGAGGGCACCGAAGCGGCAGAGAGGCGCTTGTTCACAAGTCCGGCCGCAGAGACCGAATCCGAACTCTGCGCGGAGTGGAAAGTTTACGTGCAACCGGAATTGCGCCGGCTGTTTAGCCGCGCCACGGAGACCGTCGCGGCCGATCTTCAGCAACTTGATGGGAATACCAAGCCGTTCGCAAACTGCACGCTTCGGATTCCGACGCGCAACGCGGAAGCCTGGCTGAACGCGTTGAATCAGGCCCGGCTCGTGATCGCGACGAAGTGCAATTTCACCGACAGCGAATTGTGCGACCATTACCGTTCGCCGATCGGTTCCCGGCGTGATCTGAGTTTGTTTCAGGTCAACTTCTACGGTTTTCTGCAGGAATGGATGCTGCGCGAACTCGGCTCTCTTTGACCGCCGCGCCTGCGTGAGTATTCCGGTGGTCGCAAGCGGCCGGCGCTTAGCGCGGTTTGCGCTCCCGCACCATCGACATTAATCGAGCTTTTAAAGCGTCCGATGTTTTCTCCGGCCGCAGGCTGAGCGCGAATGCTTCGTGGAGACCGTAACATTCGGCGATGAAATTCTCCGCCTGTTGCGCGTAGAAACGACGCGCCGCTTCGAACTCCTCGATTTCTTCAGCTTCCAGCGCGCCGATCACGTAAAGACGGGCGCGATTCTGGAAGTCTTCAAAGCTCATCACGCAGTTCTTTCAGGCCGTCGTAAATTTTCTTTAGCCCAAGCTCAAGACGAGTCTTGACGGTGCCTAAGGGTGTATTCGTTTTTGCGGCGATTTCGCGCTGACTCATGCCGCGAAAAAATGCGAGATTGATTGCCTGCTGCTGTGCCGGCGGAAGAGTGTTGATCACACGGCGGACAAGGATGCGAGTGTCGGCGAACGTGATTTCTTCTTCGGTGGCGTTGTGCACCCACGCATCGGGCTGTTGCTCGGTCTCGCTTTGGAGACGCTCTTCGGCGCGCGCGTAGGCCTGTTTTTTGCGCAGCCCGTCAATCGCGCGCCGGCGCGCCAGCGTTACCATCCACCCGAGTGGTTTTCCTTTTTGCGCGGAAAAGTTTTTCGCCTGATTCCAGATTTCCATGAAGATCTCCTGCAAGAGATCATCTGCTTCGGCTTCATTGTGAATCACGCGCAGGATCAGCGCTTTCAGAATCCCATTGTAGCGATCATACAATTGGGAGAGCGCCTCAGGATTTTCCGCCTGAATTTGCAGCATCAACTCCAGATCGGTCGGAGCGCCGGGATCGAGCTCGGGTGCCGCAGGGATGGGCCGCGTGGTTACTACCGCCGGATCCGCTTCTACTCCGTTATCCTCGGGAGATTTCATGAAACGAGAATGGAACAGCGGTTGAATTTCGAAGTCTTTGGCATGGCGGTTCTTCGCAATTCTGCGCGATTGGGGCGCGCAAGGTAGGAGTTGTAGTGCGGACGCTCGGTTGCGTCCAACGGATTCGCTGCCGTTTGCGTCAAAGTGAAGCGGGCAACGGATTAGCAATTGACCGCTGCCGGCTCCAGTCCATACGCTCCTGGGCACTTCCGAGTGACATGAACATCAATCGCATCAAAGCTTTGTTTGCAGGGGCGGTCGCACTTCTTGCGGCAGTGTATTGCGCGTCCGCCCAGGACGCCGCATCTGCGCCATTCCGCGGTGGGACACCAGCTCCGGCGGGGTCGGCAACTCCGGCGGCGGAAGAATCATCAACCGCCGTCCCTCAGGAACCTGCGGCTTCTGCGGTTGAACAGACTCGAGCCCCAGCTCCTGAGCGGAAGCCGCGAGCGACATCAGGAAGGAAAAAAGCCGCGGCCCCGGAACGCACGCGCAATTCCGAGTCACAACAGAAACCGGGCGCGAAGAAGGAACCAAAACCGGAAGAGAAACCCCCGCCGCGAGACGACGCGAACGAGGACCAAGGCCCGGCAGAATATTCTGCGACGCGGGCAACGATCCGCGCGCTCGAAAACAAATGGGAAACTTCGGTCATGAATCACGACCTCCCGGCGATCGACGACATTGTGGCGGGCGATTTCGTCGGCACGGGCTCAAATGGAAAGGTCGGCGACAAATCCACCATCATGA
Organism: Chthoniobacterales bacterium; assembly: GCA_038232335.1. GTDB lineage: Bacteria > Verrucomicrobiota > Verrucomicrobiia > Chthoniobacterales > UBA10450 > JACCXL01. The sequence goes on along the minus strand of JBBSIA010000011.1, from coordinate 52,938 downwards.
GCGAGGCCCGGAAGGACAAGAACACCTACGAATCCGCTGCGGCGCGCCACATGTCGGTTCGCGGTTACGGCTCGAACGTCGCCGTCGTTACCGGCGTCGCGACACAAACCGGCAAGACTCCAGAAGGTCAACAATTCGAACACAACTATCGCTTCACCGACACCTGGATGGCGCGGGGTGGCAAATGGCAGTGCATTGCGAGCCACGCCATGATCATCCCAAACCAACCGCGCCTGCGGTTTTAGCTGCTGACGAATCCTCGTTCATGATCTGGAGTGCGTCGCAGTCAGCGCTAATGGATTGAGCAAATCGGGCGCTTGGTTCGTGATTTAAAGCTTTAAAGGGCGAGACGACTTCGGGGCTGGCGGACACGTAAGTGCCGTCTGCTGTCTGGCGATTGCGCCTGCAGGAATCTGCGGGAAAGGTTTACCTCCATGTCCGAAACGGCGAACGAGGTCACAGGCGATCCATTATGGTTTAAAGATGCAGTCATTTACGAGCTGCACGTTAAGACGTTTCAGGACAGCAACGGCGACGGCATTGGTGATTTTTCCGGACTGATCGAGAAGCTCGACTATCTCCAGGAACTGGGAGTGACCGCGGTCTGGCTCCTGCCATTCTATCCCTCGCCGCTGCGCGATGACGGCTATGACATCGCGGATTACTACGACGTCAATCCGAACTTCGGGACTCTGCAAGATTTCCGGGCATTCCTGGCGGCGGCGCACGGGCGCGGGCTGCGCGTCATCAGTGAGTTAGTGATCAATCACTCCTCGGATCAGAATCCATGGTTTCAGAAATCACGCCGGGCCGCTCCCGGTTCACCCGAGCGCGAGATGTATGTCTGGAGCGATTCGCCGGAAAAATATGCGGATGCCCGCATCATCTTCAAAGATTTCGAAACTTCGAACTGGTCATGGGACCCGGTGGCCAAGGCTTATTACTGGCATCGGTTTTACTCCCATCAGCCGGATCTTAATTTTGATAATCCCGCGGTGCACGAACTGGTGCAGAAGGTTTGTGATTTCTGGCTTGAGATGGGCGTGGACGGTCTGCGACTCGATGCGGTTCCGTATCTCTACGAACGCGAGGGCACCAACTGCGAAAATCTGCCGGAGACACATGCCTACCTCAGAAAGCTGCGATCGCACGTAGACGAAAAATTCTCGGATCGCATGCTTTTGGCCGAAGCCAATCAGTGGCCCGAGGACGCAGTCGCCTATTTCGGCACGGGGGACGAGTCGCACATGAATTTCCATTTTCCGCTAATGCCGCGGATGTTCATGTCGCTGCAGATGGAGGATCGGTTTCCCATCATCGACATCCTCGATCAAACCCCTGCCATTCCCGACAACTGCCAGTGGGCCATGTTCCTGCGCAACCACGACGAGCTCACGCTTGAAATGGTGACCGACGAAGAACGCGATTACATGTGGCGCGTTTATGCGAACGATCCGGTTGCACGCATCAACCTCGGCATTCGCCGCCGTCTCGCGCCGCTTTTAGCGAACAGCCGGCGCAAGATCGAGCTGCTCAATATTCTCCTGTTTTCGATGCCGGGAACGCCCGTCATCTACTACGGCGACGAGATTGGGATGGGAGATAACGTTTACCTAGGGGATCGCAACGGTTGCCGCACGCCCATGCAATGGAGCGCGGACCGGAACGCCGGCTTTTCGAAATCGAATCCGCAGCAGCTTTTCCTGCCGATCACGATTGATCCTGAGTACCACTACGAAGCCATCAACGTCGAAAATCAGCAGAAGAATCTCTCTTCCCTTCTTTGGTGGACTCGTCGCGTGATTGCGATGAGAAGGAATTTCAAAGCCTTTTCGCGCGGTTCGCTGGAGTTTTTGTATCCCGAAAACGCAAAGGTGCTGGCGTTTCTGCGGCGTCACGAGGACGAGACGGTGCTTGTGATTGCAAATCTTTCGCGCTTCTCACAGGTCGCGGAAATCGATCTTTCCCGGTTCGCCGGTTGCTCGCTCATGGAAGTCTTCAGCCAGAACTATTTCCCGCCTGTCAAGGAGTCCCCGTATCTGATCACGCTCGGGCCCCACGGTCATTTCTGGTTTATTCTTGGCCCGCAGGCTGCCTCCGCAACAAGCTCGCCAGAACGCTCGATCCCAACCTTGTCGGCAGCGCCCGAGCTTGCGCGCCTCACGAGCACTCATCGGAAGGTTTTAGAACGCGAGATTCTGCCGGGCTACGTGCGGAGCCAGCGTTGGTTCGGGGGCAAAGGACGCAGCGTGGCGTCGATGCGAATTGTCGAAGAAGTGCCAATTTCGGATTCGTCGGGTGCCGCGCGTTTCTGGTTTGTGGAAGTCAGCTATCGAGATGGCGCGCCCGAGACCTACACGTTGCCGGTGCAAGTGATGCGAGGTGAACCGGCCCGGGTCCTTGCCCAGACCACGCCACAAGCAGTGATCCTACGATTTGCTGGCGAAGAGGAAGTCGTGTTACACGATGCCATCTGGGATCCTGAATTCCGGGAGACGCTTTTCCGCACGATCTCTGCGAGTCAGCGGAGCGGCGCAAAAAACGGCCAGTTGAGCGGAAATGCGGGCCGTGGACTTATGCCTGATCCCAGAGGCAATGGCCAGATTCCGGGGTCGCAGGTCCTCGCGACTGAGCAGAGCAATTCGTCGATCCTCTTCGAAAGTGGATTCTTTCTGAAGCTTTACCGCAAGCTCGAAGACGGAACGAATCCTGATGTCGAGGTTACCCGATTTCTGACCGAGAAAACCAATTTCTCGCACGTCCCTGCGTTTGCCGGCGCTCTGGAATATCGTCGCGATAAACGCCAACCGACCGTCGTTTGCCTTCTCCAGGCTGCGGTTGCGAGCGAAGGCGATGCCTGGTCGCTGACGCTCGACGCAGTGGGCCGATTCTATGAGCGAGTGCTGGCCCGCAAATCGGACCTGCAGAATCAAACGACCATGCCGAGCGCACTGCTCGAACGATTAATTGGTGGCATCTATCCGGAGCGCGTTCGGTTGCTCGGCTGCCGCACGGGCGAATTGCATCTCGCGCTCGCTTCTCGTGGCGATGATCCCGCGTTCGCGCCGGAACCTTTCAACAGCATGGCACAGCGCTCCGTTTACCAGAATATGCGCGCTTCACTGCGCCGCGCCTTCGAGTTGTTGCAGAAGAAACTGCCGGCGCTTCCAGAACAATTCCGAGCCGAAGCCGCCGAAGTTCTTGCCGCCGAGAAGCAGATTCTTGAGACCGAGCAGCGTATTCTCGATCGAATCCTGGGAGCGGCGAAGATCCGGATTCACGGCGATTATCATCTCGGCCAGGTGCTTTACACTGGGAAAGATTTCGTGATCCTTGATTTTGAAGGTGAGCCGGCGCGCCCGTTGAGCGAGCGCAAATTGAAGCGCTCAGCACTGCGCGATGTGGCCGGGATGATGCGCTCGTATCAGTATGCGGCTTATAGCGCTCTCTGGCAGCCGGCGATGCGGACGGAAGACGTGCCGTTTCTGGAGCGCTGGGCGGACCTCTGGTATCGCCAGATGAGCAGCCTTTTCCTCCGGAGTTATCTCAAGAAGACCACCGGCGCAGTCTTCATCCCGCGCGGCGAACAAGACCTGCGCGTGACGCTCGACGCTTACCTGCTCGACAAAGCGGTTTATGAAGTCGGCTACGAACTAAACAATCGCCCGGACTGGGTCGTGATACCGATCCGCGGGATCAAACACATCCTGCGTTCGGCGTAGAACTTATCCCAAAAATCTCTGAGTAGGAAGCATGGTGCCGGGCAAAATAAACAACAAGCCATCTATAACTGACGCTGTCATTCTGAGCAAAGCGAAGCGGAGTCGAAGAAGCCCGTGATGGAACCTTAAGATGACGCCACGAGATCCTTCGACTTCGCTCGGGATGACATGCTTGCGTTGCAGTCATGAAAAGCTTCTACCAGCTTCGCAAGTAGGTTTTGAGATACTTTCTGGAAACAGTTTTTGGTATGACGACTGCGTCTTGTACTCGGTTGCGGCGCGAGCAGTTTTGCGGCGCGGAAAAGCTGGCTATTGTCGGAGCGACATATGACGGAGCAAGCCCTGACGGGAAAAGTCGGTGTGGTGTTTGGTGTCGCGAATAAACGCAGCATCGCGTGGGCGATTGCCAAGGCTTGGGCAGGGGCGGGTGCCCGCCTCTTTTTTAATTACCAAGGCGAGCGGCTGAAAGAGAACGTCGAGGAACTCGTGGGCGAATTCGGCGAAGGGACGCCGCTCTACCCGTGCGACGTCTCGAGCGACGCCGAGATCAGCGCGTATTTCGAGAAGGTGAAAGCGGAGACGGAGCGCGTGGATTTGATGCTCCACTCCGTGGCGTTCGCGCCCAAGGAAGCGCTCGAAGGCGATTTCATCAGCACGACGCGGGAGGCATTCCGGACCGCCCACGACATCAGCGCCTACTCGCTGGTTGCGCTCGCGCGCGCAGCGATGCCGCTGATGACCAATGGCGGCAGCATCGTAGCAATGACTTATTATGGGGCGGAGAAAGTAGTGCCGCATTACAATGTCATGGGGGTCGCGAAAGCGAGCCTCGAAGCGAGCACGCGGTACCTCGCTTACGATCTCGGGCCGAAGAAGATTCGCGTCAATTGCATCTCGGCCGGGCCGGTGAATACGCTGGCCGCGCGCGGTATCAGTGGATTCTCCGCGATGCTAAAGCATTATCAGGAACGTGCGCCGCTGAAGCGGAGCTGCGATCCGACGGAGCTGGGAGCAACCGGAATCTTCCTCGCGAGCGAAGGAGCGGCGGCGATCACCGGCCAGGTGATTTATGTGGATGGCGGTTATCAGGTGATGGGGATGTGAAGACTCGTTAGGCAGATCATGGTCGCACGAGTATGGCACGGCTGGACGACACCGGAGAATGCCTCAGCTTACCAACAGCTCCTCAAGAGCGAGATTCTACCCGCGATTAGTGCCCGAGGAATAGATGGATATCGCGGCGCAACGCTACTGCGTCGCGACCACGCTGGTGAAGCGGAGTTCAATACGATCCTGGAATTCGATTCCATCGAGGACGTGCGTCTTTTCAGCGGGGATGATTATGAAAAAGCGGTTATCCCCGCAAAAGCTGCGACGTTGTTGAAGCGCTACGACGAACGCTCTCAACACTACGTGATCCTTCAGCATTCTTAGCGGTGGCTCTCGTCGAACAACTTCGCGAGCTGCTGGGACCGGGAGCGGTTGCGGACGACACGAAAACACTCGCTGCCCACAGCGGCGACAAATGGTCCGCGAGTCATGCGCCCGAAGCCGTGGTATTCGCTGAGTCAACCGAGCAGGTGAGCCATCTGCTTCGCTTTGCATCGGCGGAGAAGATTTCTGTCACCGCGCGTGGGGCGGGCTTCGGTTATGTCGGCGGATGCGTGCCGGTCCGGGGCGGGATTGCGCTTTCGCTGGCACGGATGAATCGCATCACAGAGATCAGTTTCGCCGACGCTATCGCGGTCGTGGAAGCCGGTGTCATTACCGGAGAACTCCAGGACAAAGCTCGTGCGCAGATGTTATTCTATCCACCGGACCCAGCGAGCCTGAAGGACTGCACCATTGGCGGGAACGTAGCGACAAATGCCGGCGGACCTCGCTGTTTAAAGTACGGAGTGACGCGGAATTACGTCATTGGTCTTGTGGTGGTCCTCGCCAATGGCGACGTCCTCCGCACCGGAGGAAGAGTACATAAGAATAAAACTGGCTTTGATCTGATCGGGCTCTTCGTCGGCTCCGAAGGGATGTTGGGGATCGTTACCGAGATTACTTTGCGCTTGTTACCGTTGCCGCCGGCGCGGGCGACGTTGTCGGCGGCCTTCGACACGATGTCACAAGCCGCCGCGGCGGTGCAGGCCATCTTCGCTGCCGGATTCCTCCCGTCGTCACTCGAGATCGCGGATCAGTTTACGCTGGAAGCGGCGCGGCGCGATTGCGGCAGCGCGATGGTCCCTGCGGGGAACGCGCACCTGCTCGTGGATCTCGACGGACAGCCCGAGAGCGTGAGAACGGAGATGGCATCGCTGCGCGAAATCATTTCGGGCGAGAAACCGAACGCGCTCAAAATCGCGACTGAAGAAAGCGAATCCGAAAAGTTATGGGCTTTGCGTCGTCAGTTCAGCAATTCACTCCGGGCAACCGGGCTGGCGAAGTTGAATGAGGATATCGTCGTGCCGCGCAGCCGGCTCGTCGATCTCGTGGAATTCACGACCGCACTGCAAACGAAACACGGATTTCCGATCGCCGCCTTCGGACATGCCGGTGACGGCAACATTCACGTCAACATCATGGCCGCGGAATACAACAACGACGCCGCGGTTCGTGTTCGCGTCGAGCGCGCGCTCGATGAATTATTTCAGCAAGTGCTTGCGTGGGGTGGAGTCATCACCGGGGAACACGGAATCGGCCTGGCAAAGAAACGCTGGTGGCCAGAGGCGACGAGCGATGTTTCGCGCGCGCTCCACCAAAAATTGAAAGATACGCTCGATCCATGCGGGGTCTTGAATCCAGGAAAATTCCTATCGTAATTTACCGGTGTCAGGGAGCGTGACCGAGAGATTTACGGCTCGATGGTCGCTCGATTGAGGAGAAGTCCTTTCAACCCATGCTTTCGTAAGCATTGCGCCACGGAAGAAGATTTGATCGAAACAGGCGGCGGGAAAGCGCGCGTCTGGCGGCATTGTAATGCGTGATGTCAGAGGCATGCCCTGCCAGGACCAGTTAAAGCCGCGCGCCATTAGATCAGGCAGCGTTCTCTCGCCCGCGAACCGCGCATCATCGGGCGTGGTGTTGAAATCTCCACCGACAATCCACGCAATCGTGCCGAGTTTTCCATACGCCGCTACCATGGAATTCATGTGCGCAAGTAACTGATGCATCGATTCCTCTCGAATCCGCATGTCCTCGTGGATTTCACCGCGATTGCTTTTCAAATGGACTGCGTACACGAGCAGCATTTTCCCCGGCGCGATTTGATAGGCTGCGAAGGCAAATCCACGCGGCGGAGTAATCGCGCGACCGGCTTTCCAACTTTCCGCCCAGGCGCTCATCGGCTGTAACCGGCTCGTGATTGCGACTTGCTGGGCGACGGTCTGATCTTCGCGCGATGGGAAATTCGAGCAAACGTCCACTTTAAAACCCTTGAGCGGCTGCACTGCGAGCCCGGCGTGTTCGAAGTCGCGCACTTCTTCAAATCCAATCACGTCAGATGTGAGTTGCGTGATGTCGCGGTGAACCGATCGGATCTGTCGTTCTTCTTCGCCGCGCGATGCATTTGGCCGGCGTCCAGGGAACCATTGAATGTTCCAAAACGAGGCGGTGATCCCGTTTGTCAGGGGTCCCGATTCAACGCCAGCCTGCGGAGAGAGCGCGGAATCCGCGGACAGTGTGGCAGCCATCCATAACAGCGCAGTGGTTGCGAGAAAGATTCGGGACATAAGGAAAGGCTACGCGAGTGCTTTGATAAGAAGGGCGTTCGCGTTGCAGAGGGTCAACCGCGCCGGACAATTCTCTCGAGTTGTGCATGGGCGGCCCGTTCCGCGACTTCGGATTCCTCATAGCCAGGCGTGACGATTTCCAGCATCTGGGTGCCGACGTCGCGTTTACCGCGGCGCACAAGATCGAGACGTCCGCGCACAGTCCAGTTTTCCTGGTTTTCAGCCGCCGGATTCGGCGCGGCACCATCCCAGTAACAATAAAACACGTGCAGCGAATCCCCAGCGTTTTCGAAAACGTAAGCGCGGATCGGCAACGCGACGCCATTGACGTTCCAGATGCGGTCGGTCGCTGCTCGGCGCTGGGTCATTCCGCCTGCTGGGAGGCAAACGTCGGGCCGATGATTCCTAACAAAAAGCCCGGCCGTGCGACCCGGCAACCAACGAAAGAAATACATCGTCCAGCGGTGTCCGGCCTCATCGGTCCATGCTCCGCCACCTCCTTCGTTGTAGCGCAGCAATTCTTGCGCGCTTTCCGGAACCGGGACCACCTTCCAATTGGGTGCGGCCCGCGGCCAGCTCACGTACCATGGCTTCACCCTTACCATTCGCCCTTCGTGCATTCCGTACCACAATTGCGTCGCGCCTTCCGCGAACACGAGAGCGGCCATGATGGTGATGAGCAAGCCGCGAGGGATGCGGTGCTCGGTCGTCGTCAAAGCAGGGGCGTTGTCCGGTGACGCCGCGTCGTCCTGCCGACGCAGGAGCAGACTGAGACCCCAGAGCACGAAGAGACAGACCGTGAGGATGCTGATGCCCGCTGGATCGTGCCAGTTTTTAATCGCCTCCGAGCCATGTTCGGCCCCGAGCCAGACAAGCAGAAAGGTTCGAATCAAGTTGCACCCGAATGCGAGGCAAACGCCCGCGAAGATGAGGAGAATCCGCCGTGCCCAGAGGAAATTATAGAAGTCTCCTAGGAAAAGCGAGACCATGAAGGTTGCCTGAATAGACCGAATGCCAGTGCACGCTTCGTCGATCCCGACGAAGCCGGAGCCAACCTCGATCACATTGCCCAACTGCAGCGCGGGAATGCCGATCGCGTTCAGGAATTCAACGTTGATTGCGGCGTCCGCACGCATCAGCCCTTGGATAATCAGTTGCTCGAACTGCGTTGGCCACGGCACGGCGACGAGAAAAAATAGCAGAGGAAAAGCAAAGTGCCGGAGCCATCGCAAACCGCCGGCGAGATAGATTGAACCGGCGCTGATCAACACGACCGTGAGTGCCATCGCCCAGCTCAGCAGACGCCAGTCCGGATCGGCTTCCTGCACGAGGCGCACGGCCGGGATAATGCTGACCGCGGTCGCCATGACTGTCGCTGTCACGAACCCGCGACCACGCACGAATGACGCGACCGGCGTGGACTGCCACCGTCGCCAAAACAAGTAGGCCGCGAGAAACGGCACCGTCCACCCGTAGCCGTATTGCGGATTTATCGACCACTCAAATCGCAGTCGAGACGCGAGTTCGAGCCAGAGCAACGCGAACGCGACGAGCCCCAGCCAATTCAACCGCTGTGGCGCAAGCATGGTCGGCTTCGGGCCCGCGAGAAGACTGGCAGTCATTTGGACAATCGATCGAACGGCAACTCGTCAGAGGCAGCTGAATGCCAGCCGCCCCGAGACTTAGACCCACCCGGGGAACGCAGACTGCTGCTTTCTGTGGTCGGACATTGATCGGCTTTAGCGAAAGCGGACATCGTTGACTTTATGGCCAGCGCGGAAAGCTTCTTCATCTTGCGGCATTCGGATAACAAAATCGAGCTTTCGCTGCTCAAGATCATCGGCGGGACGGCTGCGATCCTCGTCCTCTTGATCGTGGCGGTCGTCCTCGGCCACCGCGAGTTCCGAGCCCGGCAGCAGCACCGGCTCGTGACGGAGGCGAATGCGTTAGTCGGGCAGGGGGATTTTAAACGTGCCGGTCTCGACGCGCGCCGTCTCTTGCAAATCAATCCCGAGAGCGCCGAAGCATGTCGCATCATCGCCCGAATCTCGGAAAAAACCGGTGCCCGTTCCGCGCTCGCCTGGCGCCGGCGGGTCGTGGAATTGAATACCGCGACCGCAGCCGACTGGATCGCGCTTGGCCAAACGGCGCTTCGTTTTTCGGATTGGACGGCGGTATCGCTTGCACTGAACAAAATCGCAGAGAGGGATAAAGACTCTGCTGATTACCACGCTTTTCTCGCGGAAATCGGTTTCGCGCGCGGCGATGGCAGCGAAACGGTTCGGCAGTTAGCGGAAGCCATTCGGATCGATCCTGCGAGGAAGGAATATCTCTGGCGGCTCGCGACCGTTCAGCTGGGCGCGAGCGATTTCCATGTCCGCGAGAAGGGATTGACAACCTTGCGCGAACTCGAAGGCGATCCGGCTTTGCGGCGAGACGCGCTGAAATCGCTGATTGAAGATGCAATGCGCCAGAAGAATTCAGCCGCGGCCCTGGCGATGGCGCGCAAGTTCGACGTATTACCGGAGAAAAATTTCGCGGACCGCTTGCTCTTACTTGCAGCGCTCCAGGCAGCGCGCGACCCGGGATTCCGGCTGACCTTGCAGCAAACGCAAGCGCGCGCGATCGAGAACGCCGAAGACATCGGGGTCTTAATGGCCTGGATGAATGGCCACGAAATGGCGGCAGGAACGATTGATTGGGGTGCAAAGCTTTCACCGGCGCAGAGGCAGAACAGGTTGGTCGCGGTCGCATTGTCCGATTCCTACGTCGCAACAGGTGATTGGCCGGGAATGCAGCAGTTTGTGAAGAGCGAAAACTGGGGCGAGATCGATTATTTGCGCAGCGCTCTCGCGGCGCGCGCTCTCCGTGAATTGGGAAACGAAACCGGTGCGCAGACGCAATGGCGCGAGGCCGTGAAGAAGGTCATCGCAGCGCCAAAACAAGCACTCGTCCTCGCTGAGATCGTGCAGAAGTGGGGCTGGGAAACCGAAAACACCGAGCTGCTCTGGATTGCGGCGAGAGATCCAGACAAAGGCGATGAAGCCTTGCAAACGCTCTACGTGCGTTTTGCGAAAATCGGGGCGACGCAGGACCTCTACCGAGTCTGCTTGCATCGCGAAGAATTTCATCCCGCTGATCGCGATATTCAGAACAACGTCGCGCAGCTCTCGCTGCTTTTGAATTTGAACGTCGAACGCGCACGAAGCTTGGCGCGAGGACTCTTCGAGCAGGAGCCGGGCAATGCGGCTTACGCTTCTACCTACGCCTTTTCTCTCCTCCATTTCGGCGACCCGCGAAAGGCTCTGCAGGTGATGGATGGTCTGAACGATGCCCAGCTTCATCAGCCAGAGATCGCCGCTTATTATGGACTCATGCTCGCCGCCGTCGACGAGACCGCACGGGCCGCGGAGTTCCTGGCGCTCGGTGAGACTGCGAAATTGCTGCCCGAAGAGAAAGCGCTGGTGGAGAAGGCGCAGCGTGCGCTCGCCAAAAGCAGCGTTGCCAGATTACAGCCGCTGCCGATCGCAATTTCGAATTATGGTGGTAAGTTACAACGCTGTCCCATTCGGGCAGCCTTCGCCTGTCTCAGGCCATCCTCTCCGCAATGAAACCCGGAAATATTGTTCACACCGTCGCCGTCATCCTTTCGTCCGTGACGTCTCTGGTGGCGCAGCCAGGCGCGGCGGAACTTCCGTCTGCAAAGGTGCAGATCAGTCAGAACTCCAGCAAGCCCGGCGACAAGAGAGCGACGAAGCCTGGTCCGATCGTCTACACGTCTTCGAAAGCTGGCCGAAGCAAACAGAAGGAAGGCTTTCCGTGGCGGCAACAAATTGTGACGACGGTTTTCTGGATCGGGGAGAACGCCAGTGGTCACAATCCAGTCCCGAATCATGCGAGCTGTTGGGACAAAAACTGGGGAAGAAGTTACGGCGGTTTTGACGATCCGAATCGTGCGCACAGACGCGGCTTGCTGCCGTCAAAATTCACACCGCGGCAGAACCCGTTTTATTGCGCGCTCCCTTACAACGACAAAGCATCCACCGGTCACCGGCCGGAGGCGGCGCGCGTTGTTCCGTGGTTTAAGGAGCGATATCAGGGGCCAGCGGTCTCGACCTGTAAAGGTCAGTGGATTGCAATCCGCAAGGAGAACAGGACCGTTTATGCACAATGGGAAGATGCAGGTCCATTCCGCACCGATCACTGGCAATACGTTTTCGGAAACGAGCGGCCGAAAGCAAATTTAAACAGGGGAGCGGGGTTGGACGTCTCACCCGCGATACGTGATTATCTCGGTCTCCAGGAGACTGATGTGACAGATTGGAAGTTCGTCGATTTCGCGGACGTGCCGCCGGGCCCGTGGGGGAAATTTGGAGATAACAACCCATTTGTGATCAACGAGCGGAAAGGCGACGTCGCGCAGGCGCAGAAGAACTCGACTGCGCCCTTCACACGATAATCCAGCGGCGACAAACGCTGCCGTTGCTACGGCTACTCGCTTGCAGGTTTCGCGTTGCCGATGGCCGAGCGAATTTTTTCCACCATCTCGGCGAAATCATAAGGCTTCTGGATGGTGTCGATAACGCCCGTCTTGAGCATTTCGGAGCGGACATTTGGATCAAGATATCCACTTGCAACGATCGCCCGGACCGCAGGATTGTTTTCCTTCATCTTCATGAAGGCATCCCGGCCCCCGAGCCGTGGCAGGCCCAGATCACAGACGACCAGTCCAATCTCATCGCGGTGCCGCACGTAGGTTTCGACTGCATCGATGCCATCTTTCGCGGCGAGGACGTGGTAACCTTCACCTTCTAAAATCGTGACGCCGAGATCGCGCAGCATTTCTTCATCTTCGACCAGCAGGATGGTTTGAGCAGCGGTCGGTTTTGGCGCAAGGACCGCAGCGGGCCCGCAAATGTCAGGCGCCGTTTGCTGCACGGGAAGATAAATATCAAAAGTTGTGCCACTTCCGCTTTCGCTTTCCACGCGGACAAAGCCGCGGTGGCTATTCACGACTCCGTAAACGACTGAAAGCCCGAGGCCGGTGCCCTGGCGGCGTTCTTTCGTCGTAAAGAACGGTTCGAAAATGTGTGATTTTACTTCGCGCGTCATGCCCGCGCCAGTGTCTGTAATCCGCACGCGCGCATATTTTTCGGCCTCTGCACCGGTGAAATGTTTTCCCACTTCCGTCCCATCGACGAGCGAGGTCTTCAAGATAATGCTGCCGCCATTTGGCATGGCGTCCCGCGCGTTTACGCAAAGGTTGAGCAGCACTTGATGAATCTGGCTGCGATCGGCTGCGATCGTCGGGAGATCGGGGCGAAGCCGCAGCTCGAAGGTGATCATCTTCGGAAAGGTCGCCCGTAACATTCCTTCCAGTTCGCGCACGACTTCGTTCAGATCGACTGATGCAAACCGCGCATCCGTCTGTCGCGCGGAAGTCAGGAGCTGCTGCACCAGCGAGGCACCGCGCTCGACGGCCTCTTTGATGACACGAATGGAGCGGGAAATCTGTTCCGGGTTTGAAATCGCTGTTTCCAATCGGGTCGCGTATCCGAGAATGATCGCCAAAATATTGTTGAAGTCGTGCGCGATGCCGCCGGCGAGGGTGCCGAGGCCTTCCATCTTTTGCGCCTGGATTAGTTGTTGCTCGAGCCGCTTACGCTTTGTGTCGTTGAAGAGATAACCTTGCAGTTCGGTGAGTTGGTGCTGGTCGTCAAAGGTACCGGCAAATCGGGTTACGACATAGACAGGATCGCCATTGACATCAAGCACCTCGAGCTCATGGCGATCGACAACGGTGTGCTGGCGCACGAGATCGAACAATTCCTCAGTGCCGTTGCGGCTGCGCAAAACCGAGTTGAAGTTCGCCGTCTGCGCCTTCTCCACAGATTCGAATCCGAAAATCCGTGCGAACGCCCGATTACACATCACGATCCGACCGTCAGGCTTCATGACCACGCTTCCGGTGAGGTCTTCATTCACGAATCGGCGATAACGTTCTTCGCTTTTTCGCAGTGCGTCCTCGGCCCGTTTTTGCGCGGTGATGTCGCGGTTAATTTGCAGGCGGAGTGACTCGCTGTCCGTGCTTCTCAGTATCCAGCGACTAGCGAGACACAGTTGCCTGCCATCTCGGCGGGTTTGCAACAGTTCGCCTTGCCAATACGAGCTTTCCTGTAACGCCGCCTCCAGATCTCCATTCTCCGTGAGCACGGTCCCTAAGAGTGTGTGCACATTACGGCCGAGGGCCTCGTCTTTTGTCCAGCCGTAAATTCGCTCTGCTCCCGGGTTCCACTGTTTAATCTTTCCGTCCGCATCGGAAAGGATGATGGCATCGTTCGCTAGCTTAAAGAGGTCGAGCTGATCAGGCGAACCTCGAAGGGCGTCAAATTGCTTTCGGGTTCGTGATTCGCCGAGCAATCTGCGTAACGCTGGAACCAACTTCGGAAGATCCTTTTTCAGGACCAAATCCGTCACGCCGACGCTCCCGGGATCGATTGCATTTCCGTGATTATTTTGGGCCGCGAGGAATATAAACGGCAGCTCTGGCCGCGCTTCTCGCGCGTGTGACAGCGCGCTCATGCCGTCATAACCCGGGCAACCGCTCTCCGCCAGAATGATATCGACTGTAGGTCGCTCAATCTCACGCCGAAATGCATCTTCGGTCTGCACTCGCACGATCTTCGCCTCGATCCCGCCCGTGCGCAGCTCCCGTCCGAGGCGCTCGCTGTCGAGGTCGTTATTTTCCAGATGCACGATTTCCAGCGCGTCCAGTTTCAGCGACTCCCCGATTTCGCATTCTCCGCGAATCACTCCCGGAAACTCCGCAAGTCCAGTGCCATTACGAGCGAATTCGACGCCGAGGTTTGATTCACTTTCTGCGTTCTCTCGCGCATCAGCGATCCTCGGTAGTTTCATTATTGCATTCCCCTGCAATTCAGCGCTGGCGTGGGTGATCGCTGGCACCGCAGATGCTCTAAAAGAGCTGTGCATAACACTTTTCTGCAGAAGGTTATCGTCTGCATGATCGCAGGATTCCTCGCCGCCTGCCTCGTAGAGTGGGGGAAGGTCTTCGTGCAGGGTGCCGATGACGCGCTTAATAAAGGTTACAAGCACACTACGGCGACGATCTCGGAGCCGAGTCGTTAGGCCAGCACGGAAACAGATTGCCCAACGCCAGCTTGCGCATACGCTGCGGAGCACGGATGAAAATCGGCTTTGCTCAACTGAACCCCACCGTCGGGGACTTGAGCGGTAACTGCGAGAAAATCGCCAACGCGTATCGCCGCCTTTCCGATGCTGGCGCCGATATCGTGCTTACGCCTGAACTCGCGATTGTCGGTTATCCGCCGCAGGATCTCGTCTTCAAGTCGCGATTTGTTCCGCAAAATCTGGAGATGCTCGAACGCTTGCAAAGCGTGGTCGATTCCGCCGCGCTTCTCGTCGGCTTCGTTGATCGGAACGAGGGACGGGGAAAACCATTCCATAATGCCGCCGCCTTGCTGCAGCAAAATAAACCCATCCAAAAGACTCACAAGTCGCTCCTGCCAACCTACGATGTCTTCGACGAAGATCGCTACTTCGAACCCGCACGCTCGGTCGCTCCGCTGACCTTTCGCGACCACAAAATCGGCGTCACAATTTGCGAAGACATCTGGACGGAGCATTACCTGCCGCGGCCGCTTTATGACATCGAGCCGGTGCGTTCGCTGATCGATCAGGAAGCGGAGTTGATTTTGAATCTGAGCGCATCGCCCTTCAGCTTGCGCAAACCAGCGATCCGGGCCGACATGGTGGCCACCCTTGCTCGCGCTCACAACTGCGCAATTTTTTATTGCAATGCCGTCGGTGGGGACGACGAACTCGTTTTCGACGGCAATTCCATTGGCGTGAATTCAGGCGGCGAATTGATTGCGCAGCTCCCGGCATTTCGCGAAGCGGAGGCTGTGGTCGACAGCGATGCGCGTGAAGCGATTATGGCGCGTCCGGAGGACGAATCGTCAGATATCTACGGGGCTCTTGCGCTTGGAGTTTGTGATTATCTGCGCAAATGCAATTTCAAATCCGCGGTGCTAGGGCTGAGCGGCGGAGTCGATTCAGCCGTCGTCGCCGCGATCGCAGTCGAGGCGCTCGGCGCCGCGAACGTGATCGGCGTTTCCATGCCGAGTCCTTATTCTTCGCGCGGGAGCATCGACGATGCGATCGCCCTCTCGCAGCGACTTGGAATTAGATGTCTCGACATCCCAATCGGCGACGCGTTCGCGGCGTTCAAGGATCAGTTCCGCGAAGTGTTCGCTGGCCTGCCGGAAGACACGACGGAAGAGAACATACAGTCGCGCTTGCGTGGCATGATCCTGATGTCGCTCTCGAACAAGTTTGGTCATCTCCTCCTCACGACCGGCAACAAGAGCGAACTGGCGGTGGGTTACTGCACGATCTACGGCGACATGGCCGGCGGACTCGCCGTCATCAGTGACGTTCCGAAAACGATGGTTTACCAGCTCGCACGATGGATCAATCGAGATCGCGAAATCATTCCTCTATCCACAATTGAGAAGCCGCCGAGCGCAGAATTGAAACCGGGCCAGGTCGATCAGGACACGCTGCCTCCCTATCAAATTCTCGACGAAATCCTGCGGCTCTACGTCGAGGAGAACCTGAGCGCGCGCGACATCGTTGCCCACGGTTTCGAAGAGAGGACGGTCCGCTGGGTCCAGCGTCGCGTCGACCTAAACGAATACAAACGCGCTCAAGCCGCGCCCGGCATCAAAGTCACGAGCCGCGCCTTCGGGGCTGGTCGCCGGATGCCGATCGCGCAGAAATACGTCGATTGAGTTAGGAGCTGGCTCGAAGAGCCAATTCTGAGGGCAACCACCGGCTGCAATTTCCGCAGGCACAGTGCAAGATCAAAACTCCTCGTCCGCGGAAGCGAACGCGATCAAGCCGTTTGCAGCAGACAACGGTTAGGAAACGGACAGGGTATTCCCAGTAACGTGGAACCCGCGGTCGTCTTCGTAAGCTTCCGGCGCGGAGATGAGTTCACGAGCGACTGTGATGAAGGAACCCGAGATCAGCAGACCGGCAAGTATTGCAAAGCTCATGCGTCTTTAAAGAGCATCAGACATGCCATTTGCTATAATTTCGAGATTAAGAGAGACAAAGCGCGGGCGAACCTTTGCGCGAGAGTGCACCGCGTTGGAATCGAACCAACAACCCAGTGATTAAGAGTCACTTGCTCTGCCAATTGAGCTAGCGGTGCATTTCGCCTCTTCCCCACATGAACGCTGTCGAATCGTCTTACGGTCGTGCCCGAAAATCCCGGTACAATCCATCAGCCGAAATCCACATCGGGTGGACATTGATTTTGTGAAGGATTGAAATTACTCATGCCAATTCGCTTCACAACGTAGAAGTTTTCTATCCGTCAGGATCGAAGCCGGCGATTGCAATATCGCGCTCCAGCCGCTCAGTCGACATCGTTGTCGATCTCGCTTTCGGTAACCGGTCAGCAGTCGTCGCCGAATTTTCACGCGGACCGGCGCTTCGCTTGTACAGTCCGCCGCATGCCGGCGCACTTTCTCCGCGTCTTTAGACAGCACGTGGTGCGTGATGTGGTGCGGCATCCACTCCTCGCAGCGTTGAACATCTTAAGTGTCGCGCTCGGAGTCGCGGTTTATCTCGCGATTCAGATCGCGAACCAGAGCGCGAACCGCGCGTTCGCCTCAACGATTGATTTGGTAGCGGGGAAAGCGCACCTCCAGATTACAGCGCCTGGTGGTGATCTTCCCGAACCCGTGCTTCCGGAGGTGCGACGGCTTACTGGGATCAGCGCCGCCACGCCGCTCGTGCGCGGAGTTCTCACGCTCCCCGATTTTCCTGGAGAATATCTACAAGTGCTCGGAGTTGACGTTTTCACAAATGAGCCTTTTCGGACGTTCGATCTGACCGGAATTAAATCTGGCAGCTTTGACGTGCAGCAATGGTTGGGCGCTCCAGATGTCATCGCGGTTACGGCGGAGTTTGCCACTGCTCACAATCTGCGTGCCAGTGATTCGATTCGTGTGCAGGTCAACGGCAATGAGCGAATCTTGCGCGTGGGGTTCGTCATGCGAGCCGAAGGCGCGGCCGCGCTCGACTCCCATTTTGCGGCCATGGATATCGGATGGGCGCAAGAGTTGTTCGGACGCCGCGGCGTGCTCAGTGAAATCCAGCTGCGGGTTGATCGCCACCCTGCGCGCGAGCAGATCGCCGCAGAAGTTCGGAAACTCCTTCCAGCCACTGCTGTGGTTGCAGCCCCCGCGCAGCGCGGTTCCGAAGTGGAGAAAATGCTCGACGGATTCCAGTTAAACCTGACCGCGATGAGTCTTGTTTCGCTCCTCGTGGGCGTCTTTCTGATTTATAACACCATCTCTGGTTCGGTCGTTAGGCGCCGTCGCGAGATCGGTATTTTGCGCTCGCTCGGTATCACTCGGAACGAAGTGAGGGCGCTTTTTCTTGGGGAGGCAATCCTGCTCGCGCTCCCCGGAATCATTGTCGGATTGGGCGCGGGATTTCTGCTTGCGCGTGGATTGATCGGACCCGTGTCGCGCACGATTTCGTCGCTCTATGTGCTGATCAGCGTGCGCAGCACCACCATCCCTCTCTGGACGGTTCTGTCTGCGGCAGCAATCGGGTTGGTATCTGTGATCGCTGGTGCCTGGGTTCCCGCGCATCATGCAGCGCAGGCCCAACCAGCGCGCGCGCTCCATGCCGGCGGTCCGGTCGAACAATCGGAGCCACTTTCGACCATGTGGCTCGCGCTTGGTGGTCTCTCGCTATTGCTCGCGCTCGCGCTGTCGTTCCTCGCATTGTCGATCGGCCCACCGTGGCTAGGTTTTGGGGCCGCCTTTTTTGTCCTTGGCGGATTCTCTCTTGGCGCCGCGCCAATGACGGCAGCATTCAGCGATTCCGGTTTGCGTGTCGTCCGCTGGTTGCGTGCTCGGACTCGGGAGCAACTTCTGGAAACAGGCCTCGCGATCGCAAATCTGCGCCGCTCCTTGTGGCGCAACTCGGTCACGATCGCAGCATTGGCAGCTGCCGTGGCAATGGGCGTAGGCGTAAGCGTAATGGTGTTCTCATTTCGCCAAACGATCGGGAATTGGATCCGACAGACGCTCACCGCTGATCTTTTTGTGGGGCCTGTTTCAAACGAAATTTCGGGCCTATCCTCATTTATGCCTGCGGCCGCGGTCGCCTTTCTTTCATCCCATCCGGCGGTTGAATCCATCGATAGCTTTCGTGAGATCGAGCTGCCTTTTCGCGGCCAGACTATCGCAGTGGCGATTGTGGGTGGGAACGATCGCCGGCGTCTGCAATTTCTGCATGGCGACAGCGCTGCGAAAATGCGCCGGTTTAACACGGAGCAATGCGTGGTCCTCTCCGAGAGCTTCGCGCAGCGTTACCGTTTGCGCGACGGTGAGACGCTCGAGCTGCCGACCCCTGAAGGATTAAAGCCATTCGTGATCGCCGGCACCTTTTACGACTACACGCGCGATCAGGGCGTTGTCTATCTCAGCTCGGCCAATTTCTTACACTTCTGGAA
Source organism: Chthoniobacterales bacterium (assembly GCA_038232335.1). GTDB lineage: Bacteria > Verrucomicrobiota > Verrucomicrobiia > Chthoniobacterales > UBA10450 > JACCXL01. The sequence continues at coordinate 33,916 of JBBSIA010000011.1, read as the reverse complement.
AGATAGCCGCGTCAACAGCGTTGCGGTCTATTTGAAAGCGAATGGATCGGGTGACGAATTGATCGCAGGGTTCCGCAACCGCTTTAGCCGGGCCGGCGAGTTTGCGATTTACCGAAACCGGGATTTGCGCGTCCGCGTTTTCGAGATTTTCGATCAAACCTTCGCGGTCACCTACGTCCTGCGGTCAATCGCGGTGATCGTCGCTGTCGTCGGCATATTTCTGACCCTCACGACTCTCGTGACTGAACGCTCTCGCGAACTCGCGGTAATCCGAGCGATTGGCGGAAGCCGCGCGCAAATCCGCGCACTACTTCTTTGGGAAGCAGCGTTCATCGGGTTGGTCTCTTCGCTCATTGGAATCCTATCGGGACTTTGCCTTTCGACGGTGCTCACCGGTGTGATCAATCGCGCATTCTTTGGATGGACAATCCATCTCGCGTTTCCGTGGAGTTCCCTGGCTTCCACCCCGTTTTGGATAGTCGGGGCGGCGGTCGCAGCGGGATTGATTCCCGCCTGGCGCGCTGGTCAACTGGTGCTCGCGGAGGCTTTACGCAGCGAATGAAAACCTGGCTCGCGTCTCTGTTGCTCGTAACTGCGCTAATAACGGGATCGGCTCCGCGAACTCCTGCCGATTGGAGAACGGCGGAGCCGGGGTGGCAGTACGAGTTTCCCCGAGACCACCACGCCCATCGCGATTTTCGTACCGAGTGGTGGTATTTCACGGGTACTCTCTTCAATGCCGAGGGTCGGCGCTTTGGTTACGAGCTGACGTTTTTCCGGCAAGGGATTCGAGCGCCGGAACAACGCGATCCGACACTCTCCCGGTTCGTAGTGGACGATCTCAAGTTTGCGCATTTCACGGTCACGGACGTGGCTGGCCAGCGGTTCCGGTTCGAACAGAAAACGAGCCGAGGCGCCTTCGGCGAATCGGGTTTTGACGACGGTGAGCGCGTTGCCTGGATCGAAAACTGGAATCTCGTGATGAATCCCGACGGTTCATTCGATCTGGGCGCGGACAGCTCCGAGCTCGCCGTGAGATTTCATCTCCAGCCGCAATCAGTGCCGGTCATTCACGGCGAAGGCGGGATCAGCGCGAAGGCTTCGGGCAATGGGCATGCGTCGCATTATTACTCGATACCGCGACTCGAGACCGCCGGGAACTTGCGCGTCGGAGCGAAGACTTTTCCAGTCCGCGGTGTGAGCTGGTTCGATCACGAATGGGCGACAAATCAACTCGCGCAGGAGCAGATCGGCTGGAATTGGCTGTCGGTGCAATGGGACGACGGCACTGCGCTGATGATTTATCAAATGCGCTTCAGCAACGGCACGTCCGACCCCGCTTCAAGTGGCACGTTCGTTCGTGCCGATGGTTCAACGGTTCATCTTCCGAGCTCTGCGTTCAAGATGACGCCGGTGCGGCAATGGAAGAGCAAATCGACAGGCGCAAATTATCCTGTTGAGTGGCGGATCGAGATTCCTGAGCAACAGATGCAATTCATCGTCCGCACGGTGTTAGACGACCAGGAACTCGCGCTCAATCCGCTGACGTATTGGGAAGGCGCGATCGACGCGATCGGTTCCCGAGGCGGCCGGCCGGTGAGCGGCCGTGGATATCTTGAATTAACCGGTTACGCAGGTCCGCTGCGTGAACTCACAAAGCAATAGAATGACTCACGCCTGCGTGTGGCGCGCGAAATGAATCTCCGCACCCTTCGGAAGGAGCCGTTTACGACCGCGTTGACGGCGGCGAGCGAGAGTCGCACGTCCGCCTTTTGTGCTCATGCGCGCGCGAAACCCGTGCTGCTGTTTGCGAGTGCGCTTGGAGCGCTGGAGAGTGCGTTTCATAAACAAACGCCCGACGCGCGGGCGATGGAGCGGCTATCTTAGAGGCCGTTATCGGTTTGTCAACGCACTCGCAGCCTCCGTCATAAGCCGATTGCCAGTCCCTCCACTTTCTGAAATAACCAAGCTTCCATGAGTGAAGTCGCGATCGAGCCGGCAACTTTCGAAGATCTCGACGAGTTGTCGAACTTGCTTGGAGAACTTTTCAGCGAGGAGAGCGACTTCCGGCCGAACAAACATAAACAACTACACGGGCTACGGTTGATTTTCGAACAGCCGAATCGAGGCCGCGTCTTCGTGCTGCGGCAAGATCGGACGATCGTCGGCATGATCAATCTGCTTTTCACGATCAGCACCGCGGAAGGCGGTTTTGTGATCCTGCTCGAAGATCTGGTGGTTCACAAAACCTACCAGGGCAAAGGCTACGGTTCGCAGTTACTTGAACACGCCATCGATTTCGCGAAGCAGAAGAATTTTCTCCGCATCACTTTGCTTACCGATCGTCCGGAGTTGCGCTCGCAAAATTTCTTCAAGCGGCACGGCTTCTACGAATCGTCGATGCTCCCAATGCGATTGCTCATCTCAACCCAGACTTCGCAGCCGGAGATCACACTCTAACTCCTTCGGCACACCCGTCTTCTCGGTGTATGATGGGAGGATGTTTGGCGGCACGATTCGACTCTTCCGGCTCGCCGGGATCGAGGTCTTTCTTCATTTCTCCTGGTTCCTCGTCGCCGCCTACGAGATCAGCTCGCTTTCGCACCGCTACTCCTCGCCGGTTTGGGCCGCTTACGAATACCTCGCGCTCTTCGCGTTAGTCCTCACACACGAATTCGGACACGCGCTCGCGTGTCGGCAGACTGGAGGCGAGGCCCATCGGATCGTGCTTTGGCCGCTTGGCGGTATCGCCTTCGTAAATCCTCCACCGCGGCCCGGCGCCGTCTTGTGGAGCATCGCCGCCGGTCCGCTGGTCAATCTGGTGGCGGCTCCGGTTTTCGAATGCCTGCTTTACCTGGCGCGGCAACGCGGCCTGTATTATGAAGCTCCGAACGCGTACCGGCTTCTGGAGGCGATCCGCTTTATCAATCTTGCTCTCCTCGTATTTAATCTCCTGCCAATCTATCCGCTCGATGGCGGTCAGATTCTTCGCGCCCTGCTCTGGTTTCCGTTCGGGGCAATCCGCAGTCTTCAGATCGCGAGTGTGATTGGGCTAGTGGGCGGAGCTGGGATTGCGGTGCTGGCGGCCTGGCTCCGGTCCTTCTGGATCGGCATCATGGCGTTTTTCCTTTTGAGCCGGGCTGTGGCCGGATGGCAGCAAGCGCGCGCGATGCTGGCGGATCGGCGGCTCGCCGGGCAAGTCGCGCCGATTGCCGCAGCTCCGCCGGAATTGTAGTTAACGTGCCTCGAAGCTGCGCGGCGCCAGTTGCTCGATCAGGCGCGTCTTCAGTTCCGCGCGGAACGTCACTTCATCCACTGCTTTCGCAACATCCCTTGCAGCGCTCGCCGGCAGCTTTGCTTTTGCAAAATCCTGCAATTCCGGGACGCGCTTGGCATCGGAGAAAAACGTGAACAGGCCTGGCGCGTAACTGTTCGCCGCCAGCGCATCGGCTTTGCCGAGCAGTTCACTCATGTGCTTCTTGGCGAATTCCCACGCGAGTTCAGGATGATCGCTTTCCCGCCCAACCTTGGAGACGAGGAAGAGAGCGCGACTCGTCGGCACTTCATCGGTCAGCGAAATTTCCAAAGCGCGTTCGGCCAGGTTCGGATCCGTCACTTCCGCGAGCGCATCGTAATAGTTTTGCTTCTCTTCGATGCTCGTGGTCTTCAGTCCGAGTTCGTGAAGCTTGTTCCACGTCTGCTCGTCCGCGTAATGGCCCACGACCGCAAAAACCGCAGGCCGCAGATCAGGCGCGAGTGTCGCGGGATCAGTGACGAATCTGGCGAAGCGCTCGCGGCAGCCGGCGACGATCTCCTGATCGTTCAAATCTCCCAACGCCTCTATCAAACTCGCGCGCAAACCGGCGGTGCGTGCCGGCTCACCGGATTTCCGTTCCCATCCGAGCCGATCGAAAGAAGTGCGCAAAATCCGTCGGGCATCGTGCTGGAATTGCTCGCGTTGCGGGCTACCAACAAGGAGCGCATTAATGAAATCGAAGACGTTGATGATCTGTTCACGCTCGGCGAGTTCATCGCTGAAGCTCAATCGTGCAATCAAGTCGCCGTAAAGCGCGAAGGGTGCCCGATTCGCCTCCACCAGCGCCCACGCGTCTGAGAGCAGATTCACGCGGTCCGCGACACTCATTCGGGGCAATTCCGCAAGCAGCAACTCCCATGACGCCTCGTCATATTGAACCCGATAATTGCCGGTGCCTTCCACATTCAACTTCAGCGCGCGAGCTGCGGGAATTTTCAGCAACTCTGCGGTCTTCTCCGTCATCAAAAGACTGACGCGAGAATTCGAGCCCGCCACTTCGTAGGTCAGAGGAATTTTCCAGGTGAGACTCGGGGGATTGCTGAAGTTCACCGTGAAGCGCTCCTGCGTCAGTGCGATTTTCCCATCAGCGTCACGCGCAACCGTCACGATCGGCAACCCTGGCTGCTGCGTCCAGCCGGCTGCGATCTGGCCGACAGGTTTGCCTGATGCTTCAGACAACGCCGCCCATAGATCTTCAGTCGTTGAATTCGAGTATTTGTGTTTGGCGATGTAGCGTTGGATGCCATCGCGGAAGACGCCTTCGCCCAGGAAACTCTCGAGCATCCGGATGAACGACTGGCCTTTGCGGTAGGTGATGTCGTCGAACGCGCTGTTCGCTTCGGCTTCCGTCGCGATCGTCTGTTGAATAGGATGGGTCGTGGGCCGGGCGTCGCCTTCCATCGCGATCTCCTTCGCGATTCCAACTCGCCGTGACGGATCGCGCGGAACGTTTTTCTGAAGCCAGACTTCCCACTGCGGATTAAAACGCGCGGTGCACTTGCTGCCCATCCAGGAAGCGAAGCCTTCGTTGAGCCAAAGATTGTCCCACCATGCCATCGTCACGAGATCGCCGAACCATTGATGCGCCATCTCATGCGCGATCACTTCGTAAACGCGCTGCTTTGTCGCGTCCGACGAATTCTTTGGATCGAACAGAAGCGCGGATTCGTAATAGGTGATTCCACCCCAGTTTTCCATCGCGCCGCCGAATCCGCCCGGCACTGCGATCTGATCGAGCTTGGGGAGCGGATAAGCGATGCCGAAGTAGTCGTTGTAGTACTGTAGAATTTGCGCCGTTGCCTCCAGCGCATAGCGTCCCATCTCCGCTTTGCCGTTGGTTGCAACGACGCGGATTTTTGTGGTCCCGCTTTGCGCCTCGATCATGTCGAGTTCCCCGGCGCAGAGCACGTTCAAGTAGCTCGGCATCGCGGGCGTCGGCGCAAATCGGATTTCTTTCGTGCCGGCAACGTTGGTTTCGCGCTCGGCGGGCATGTTGGAAACCGCCATCCAATTTTCCGGAATAACTGCCGTAAGCTGGAATCGGGCGCGGAAACTCGGCTCATCCCAGCATGGAAAAAGACGCCGCGCATCTGTCGCTTCAAACTGCGTGCCCAGCATCACTTTGCTCGCGCCGGTGCCCTCTTCCCGATACTTGGCGGCATAAAGACCCTGGCCTTGCTGGTTGATTTTACCGGAAAATTCGAACGCCAACATGTGCGTTCCGGCCGGCAGCTCCGAATCAAGTTTTATCGTTAGCGTCTGATTCTCCGCACCCAATTGCAGCGCGCTTTTTGGCAACGCTTTGGCGTCTAAAGTGGCGCTGGCAATTTGAATTTCGACGGCGTTGAGTACCAGCTCACGCACGGGTTGCCGCGCGTTCAGCTTTACCGTTTCTGAGCCAGTAAACGTCCGCTTCTCTACGTCGGGTGCGATGCGGATCGCGTATTCTTCCGGCACCACTGACTTTGGCAGTTTTCCAGGAGTGCTCGCAAAATCGAAGGGCTTTTCCGCGTTTATGTTCGGCAAAAACATAGCGATCCACAAAGCGCAGAGCCAGAGGCGAAATCCAAGCATCCGCCTAGTTAACTATGAGTCGCCAGGTTTGCACGCCGCAACCTTCCAGAAGCGACGCGAAATTTTGGAAGTGCTATTGCACGACCAGCACGAGCAGCAGCTGACCGTCGCCGATCTGCGGACCCTTGATCACCAGTGGACTGCTTTTACTGAGCCTGGCCTCAGTTTCGAGCAAGAGCTTTTGCTCCTGAAAGAGCTGCAGATTCAACAGGTAGGTCGCATTCGCGGACGCCTTGGAGTCAATACGAAGCGAGAAGTACTTGCTCGAAGCCAACCAGTCTTCCTCACCGGTTTTCAAGGTCTTATTCGTCTGACCGATAACTTTGAACTGGTTGTAACCGAACAGCTCCTTGAGCGTCTCTTCAAGGCTTCGCAGGTCGGTGGAAATAGGATCTGGCCGCGCGACGTTATTCGCGATCACGATCCCGCTCCACACGCTTTCAGACGCAATCGCCTCGCGCGCGCTTCCAAAGTTCAGCGCGCCAAGCAGACAAATGGCGAAGAGCGCACGACTTCGCATATCTCGCCTACTTGGTTGCGTATTCTGGCGGCAGGGATTGCAGACCGTCCACCCACAGCACCGTGACTTTGTCTTCTTTCGACTCGAACATCGAGATCGTGGCGTTCGGGCTCACGTTCGGATCGACGCGCGCGTTCAGGATTTGCGTCAAATACTGCGAGCGATCGCCTGTGTCTTTCTCGCGCATGACGAAAACAGCGCAGACGAAGAAAATTGCCAGCGAAGCCGCACCGGCCCAGGCGAGCCGGCCAATCGACCACCACGGAGAGCGGACGTTTGCCACTGCGCCCGGCTTTTGGTCGCGCGCGATGGTCTCGCGCAATTGATGACTGAAGAATTCTTCGTTCGCCATCGGACGGTTTTGCAATCGCTCACGCAGAAATGAGCCGAGCTTGAGAGCATCACGCTTTTCAGCTTCCGCCGACGTGCGATCCGGAAGCGAGGCTTCGAATTCGACCAGCTCTTTGCCCGTGAGCTCACCATCGAGCCAGGCTGTCCATTTTTCCTCAAACGTTCTCATAAACATCTCTCAACAAATTTTGCAGCTTCTTGCGGGCATAAAATAGACGGGACATCACCGTCCCAATCGAACATCCGAGCGTCTCCGCGATCTCGTGATATTGCATGTCCTCGGTTTCCTTCATCAAAATGACGGCGCGATGCTCAGGCGAAAGCTGAGCGATCGCGGCGTCAATCCGCGCCCGAATCTCTCGCTGCTCCATGCGCTGATGGGGCAGCGCATTCGCCTTTGGCACCGTCCGGGAAGCCGGGTCGATCTCTTTCAATTGCACTGCGTCGTCGAACTCGGCGCCTGAGCCCTTGATTTGTTTTTTGCGCAGCCAATCAATCGTGACGTTCATCACAATCCGATAGATCCACGTATAAAAGGACGACTGGCCGCGGAATCGACCGATCGATTTCCACGCCTTCAGGAAGCTGTCCTGGGCCAAGTCCCAGGCATCCTGCTCGTTGTGCACCATGTTGTAGATCATGCCGAAAATTCGCATCCGGTAGCGGGTGACGAGCTGGTCGAAGGCGTCGGTGTCACCGGATTGGGCATTTTTCACCAAATCCAGTTCCGACACATCGGCTTGAGCCGCAGTCGCTTCCGTGTGCATTAGTTTCGACGGAGGGCAGGCGATTTCATTCAACCGCCCTAGCGGCTGCCAAATCGCCGTCGCCACTCGCCGCGATACTCGCCCATGAGCGAGATGATTCCATCGCGCACCTGAAATAACCGCTGCTGCAACGCATGACGCTGCCGGGGTGTGATCAGTCCTTCGGCCAGAAGTTGAGCCCCGGCGTCCATCGACTGTGTGATCGCCTTTAGCGCCCGCTTTAAGTAGGCGATTGTCATCCCGATCTCGTCCACATCGTCATCACTCAGGGCCGCCGCGAGTTTCGCGCTCGCCAGCGCAGAATGCGTCGCGAGTTTCACCGCCGCAGGCTCGTTCTGCAATGTAGGGGCGTCGTCAAACAACTGATCGATCCAGACCGTGAGGGCGAATGCAGCCCGGTACAAGGCGTGATCTTCGAAACTATCAGCGCTACTCCCCGACGATGCGTCTCCCTCATCCTCGCTTTCAATCGTGGCAGCTTCGTCTGCAAGAAGCGCATCGATTTCGTCATTCCAATCGTCGGCCTTCAGCAGCTGCGTCCAGCCCATCTCCTGAGCAATAATCTGGTCGCGCTGGGGATGATCGAGGTACTTCTCGAGCAACTCCATGTATTTTTCCGTTTTGTGATCCTGCTGCTGGAGAAACCGCTCCCATTGATACTCATCCCAAGCGCCATCGGAGTCGTGCTCGTAGCCGGGCATCCTTTCATTTATCGCAAATTCGGGGGCTGCGCAAAATTCTTTGCATTAAGTCTCCCCTCCAGGCGTTCGAATTCCTAGGCGAGACCGCGCGTCTGGGGTCGCGAACTTTTCTATCAACGGCCGGCGGTGTGCGAACGCACAGCGAGAGAAGTTGGTTTCGGCAGAATGTCGAAGTCCGAGCCGGACTGGCATACCGCACCAGGATGCGTGCGCTCCCCAGGCGATCGCGCGCTGCTTTCCTATCGTCAATAGGAGTCAACTAGGACCCGAATTCGGCGGTAAGGCGGAGGCGCTCCCCGACATCAAAGCGCACGTCACGCAGTCGGATATCGCCGAGCGGAAAGGCGCTGAGAGGGAACGTGCGCCCTTCCATTTTCTCCAAATGCGGCGCCAGAAACCCGCAGGCGAGCGAACCGATCGTGCCGTCGCCATTGCACCTGAGGCCCGAAACGCGCGCGGTTAACTCTTGATCGAGTTCCACTTTTGCAAAGATCCTGATAATCGCGGTGAAGAAAAGCTTACGCGCGCGAAGATGCACCTCGCCGTCGAGTTGGCGCGGTCCATGAGAGTCGAGGAACAGCTTTACCTGCTCGATGGCGACGCCCTGCTTGGCGGCTTCCGACCGGGCAACCGTCGCAATCGCAGTCTCAATTTCGCTTTGATCAGCGGCGATGTTGAGGGTGCCAGCGCGAGCGTTCTTAAGCAACAGCACAATCTTGCCGTCGGAGCCGCGCCCCTGGTGAAAGGCGACATCCTCGGCCTTCAGCTCGACGTCGACCTTCCCTGGACCGACTGAAAGCCGCTCGGCGCGAGTGGTGACGGTTTGGACCGTGAGCGCAGGTTGCGCGGCAGCTAGAGCGTCGGATCGAGGTGGCGTTTCGATCCGGAGTGTGGCACTCACCAATTCGACCGTGACCTTCTCCAACTGCGGATACTTCAAATCCGTAACCCGAACAGGATCGGATGCCGTCGAAACGAATTGGCGCAAGCCGCGGTTCAACTCTGCTTCAAGCTCGGGAGCCGTTTCGGGCAATTCATCGCAACAAAGTGGGAACATGTCTGCGCATATCATACATCGCCGAGTCGTAATGGACGCGGGAATCGCTTGCTCTCGGGACGTCGTCGCGGCTCAGAAAGCACTTGCCAAGCGGCGTTGTTTAGATAGCTTCCGCGTTCCCTTATGGCGAAGACCTCATGGATCAACCGCAACGAACGCAAACGCGCGACCGTGAAAAAGTATGCCGCCGTGCGGGCAGAGTTAAAGGCAAAAAAAGACTACGCCGGGCTTTCGCAGCTGCCGCGGAATGCGAGCCCAACGCGCGTGGTTAACCGCTGCGAAGTGACCGGGCGGCGGCGCGCGTTCATTCGCCGGTTCAAAATTTCGCGGCTGACGTTCCGCGAGCTCGCGTCCGCCGGGTTCATTCCTGGCGTCACGAAGTCGAGCTGGTAAATTTCCGCGGCAGGGTTGCGGATGCCGGCGTGCATCCGTTTGATGAGCACCTCGCTTCTATCTTTATTCGCGTTCGCTCCCTTGGCCGAGGCGGTTGCTGAGCATTGGGATTCGCCCGGCCTCTTGCTCGCAAAACTCGCCGCGATCGGCGCGCTCGTGGTCTTGAACGGCTTTTTCGTCGCCTGCGAATTTGCCATCGTCAAGGTCCGCAGCAGTCAGCTCGACGCCTTGGCGGAGGAGGGGAATCTCCGTGCGAGTTTTGCCAAGCACGTCCGCAGCCACCTCGACGCATATCTTTCCGCAACGCAACTAGGCGTCACGCTGGCCAGCCTCGCGCTCGGTTGGGTCGGCGAGCAATTCCTCGCGACCATGCTGCAGCCCGCCTTCGCGCTCGCCGGCATCCATTCGGGCGCGGTGATTTCCGGCGTCTCGATCGTACTCGCGTTTTTTGGAATCACATTTTTGCATATCGTCTTTGGCGAGCTGGCGCCGAAATATATCGCCATTGGCAATCCGCTGGCGGCTTCGCTGCTCCTCGTGCGCCCGCTCGGCGCTTTCTACATTTTGTTTAAACCAGTCATTTGGTTGCTCCACAAATCGTCCAATTTCGTTCTGTTAAGATTGCTTCGCATCAAGCCCGTTGCGGGTACGGAGCTGGCGCACAGTGAGGAAGAGCTCCGGCTGATACTGGATCAAAGCGAGAAGTCCGACGAAGTCTCTTCCCTCGGTCGTGATCTCCTCGTCAACGCTTTGGATCTCCGCCGTCGAGTCGTGCGGGATATCATGACACCGCGCGGCGAAGTCGTGTCGCTCGATCTGGAGGACAGCTTCGAAGACAATGTGAAGAAGGCGCTCGCCTCACGCCACACCCGTTTTCCGCTCTGCCGCGGTCACCTCGATAACACCGTCGGTCTCGTTCACATCAAGGAATTGGTGCCGATGATGCGCGATCCGCATCCGGATCTGCTCCGGATCAAGCGGGAGCTCATTCCGGTGCCGGAGATGATGTCGCTCGAAAAATTGCTCAGCCTTTTCCTCACGCGCCACGCTCATCTTGCCGTGGTGGTTGATGAATACGGAGGCACCGTTGGCATGGTCACGCTCGAAAACGTGCTCGAGGAAATCGTCGGCGATATTCAGGACGAATTCGACGCGGAGAAGGAGGAATTCCGCGAAATCAACGACAACGAGTTCACCGTTGATGGCTCCGTTGGCCTCTATGAATTGCAGGATCTGGCCGAGCTCACGCTCGAAAGTGCGGACGTCAGCACGATTGGCGGTTACGTCACACACCTGCTCGGGCATCTCCCAACACTAGGCGAACAGGTGCGAATCGAAAATTATCTGGTGACAATCGCGCAGACCGATGGCCGCCGCGTGGAACAGCTGCATTTCCAAAAGGTGAACGAGGCAGCGGTCACGGCGAACACGAGCAAATCTGACATCGCGCTCTGAGTGCGGGATCGCGATTCTGGCGAGAACCCAGCCCAAGACGTGGCGGAGTGGACACAAGTTCACAATTGCAACGCAAGCACGTCATCCCGAGCAAAGTCGAGGGACCTGTGGCATTACCTTGAGGTCCGACTACGGGATGAAAAGCTCGGCCTCGCCCTGTCGGGCTGCGTTACGGTTTCGCTTCGCCTCCTCGGGGGGCCGTTCTGTTGTAGTTTCCGCTGCTTCTGCGGAAAAGAGCCGAGATTCGTGTCCACTAATGGCCAGCTGGTGCGCTGAGACAGCGCACGCTACAACTTGCTGATCGCTCCCGCTCGAAGTTAAATGGATCTGATTGCGCAAACGGAAATTATCTGCCCATACTGCGGGGAATCGTTTCCGCTTCAGATCGATACCTCCGAATCGGAGCAGTCGTTAGTCGAAGATTGTAGCGTCTGCTGTCGCCCGATCTCGCTCGTGATTCGCTGTGATCCGGGCGAAATTCTCGAGGTTTCGCAGGAGGGCTAATGGGGTCTCGCGGCTTTTGGGTTTAGGTGCTCAATTGCTTCTCCAGGTCGATTTGCTTCTCGCGCCGCTCCCGATGCCTGGAGGCGAGTTCGGGGACGTGCCTAACGACTCTGCCCTGGCCAAGGGCAGCCGGCGTGCAGCCAAGCTTCTCCAAAGCAAGAACGGCCGTGCCCCGCAAAGAAGCTTCCCGCGTACGTGATATTTCGAGATCTCGGCCGATGCAATCCGCCAGCAACTGCTGAGTTGCAGTCGACCGCGCTGCGCCACCAGACACAATCAGTCCATCCGCTCTGACGGCCGCCGTTTCGATCAACTCAACGATCTGGGCGAGCCGGTAGAACGCGGCCGTGGTCGTCGCGAGCCCGATCTCGGCGGCGGTTGTGGATTGGCTGAAGCCAACAATTGACCCGCGCAACTCTTCCGGCCAGCTCGGTGCCCGCTCCTGCACCCAAAATGGCAGAACAATCAGTTGATCGCGAGTAGCGGCTTGCCGCATCGAGCGGGTCCGAGTTGCGGTTAAAGGGTGTTCCCCGTTTAATTCTCGAAGACACCATTGGTGGAGGTTTCCGGCGTTGCTAATCGCTCCACCGAGTACCGTTCGGGTGCCATCCACGACGTATCGAAAGAGTCCAAGTGGAGTTCGTTTCGCTTTTCCGCCCGGGGACTGCTGAATCATTCGCGCGGCCCCGCTCGTGCCGAGATTAATTGCGATTCGGCCGCTGCTTTCAGCGCCGGAGCCGATGTTGCTGGCCGCCCCATCACCGATCGCCGTAAAGATCATCGACCCGCGAAGTTCGGTCGGCCTTTTCCGGGAAATTTCCATGGTATCGGAAATTTGTCCGAGTTGCGCAAGACTAACACGGTCGCCGGTGAGCGCTTCATCCCAGGAGCGTTCGTTCAGGTCGTACAAACCAGTCGCGCTTGCCATGGAATGGCTGACCGCGTCGACGCCAAAGAGCTCGCCAAAAATCCACTGCGCAGGCGAGACCCATGAGATCGCATGGCGAAAGAGATCGGGTTTCGTCCGCCTGAGCCAACAGAGCTTGGCCGGCCAGAACGACGAGCGTAGCATGCAGCCGGTGCGCGCGTGAACTTTGCGTTCGGAGAACTCCGTCCGCAGTTGCTGCGCATCCGGTGTGCATCGCGAATCTGCCCACGTAAAGATTGGGGAAATCGGCTGCGAATTTGCATCGAGCGCGAGCAAGCTGTGCCAAAACCCGCAGCCAGTGACTGCTGCGATCGGAATCTTGCGCAGTCGGGCCGACCTCAGGCGCGCCCCCAGGGTTTCCTTCAAACAAGCGACGGCCGCACGACGCAATTGGGCGGGCGACAGCTCGGCGCCTCCATCGGCAGAATAGGCCACCGCGTAGGGCCGGCTCGCCTCTGTTCCGGTAAGGGGCCGGCCGGTCTCATCGAACAGAGCCGTCCGCGTCGAGGAGCTGCCGAGGTCCATCGCGAAGACGAGAAGGTTCGGATTTTGACGGGACATTGGAGCGGTTTAAAGCGCGTCGCAGCGCAACCGGGGTTACCCTTTGACTTCCAGACGGGCCGTGATTATGCGGTCGAATTTCTCAGTTGGGTAAGCAGCGCGGGCCGTCTTTGCAACTGCAGCGTGAGTGCTTCGATCATGCGCAAAGTCGGAGGACTAATGTGGTGCTCCATTCCTTCGACGTCGTGATGAATGACCTTTTCGTTCAGTCCCAGCACTTTCAAAAAGTCGGTTAGAAGCTGATGGCGCCGCGTGATGTTGCGCGCAAGCGTTTCGCCCGCCGGAGTCAGCACCAGGCCGCGATATCTTTCGTATTTCAGGAGACCTTCTCCGTCGAGTCGCTGCACCATATTGCTCACGCTCGCCTGCGAAATGTTCAAGCTCGTGGCGATGTCGACGACGCGGGCATAACCCTTTGACTTGATCAAGTCGAGGATACGCTCAAGATAATCTTCGACGGCAGCCGAACTACGGGAAGAACGCAATTTTGCAGGCACATGGGGATCTTACCGCGTCCGGCAGAGATGAAAATAAAATTCTTTTGCCATTGACACAATATTAGCGTCAGATAATCAACTTAGTCATGGCTAACAGCGGTGAAACAGCGCATACGACCGCGGGCTGGCGGACGGTGCCCGAGTTACCGAGTCTCTCGGAGGTCCACCGCAGCCTGCTGGTGCCGCATTCCGCCTCGTTTCTCCGCAAACTGCTCGCCTTTGCCGGGCCGGGCTTTCTGGTCGCGGTCGGATACATGGATCCGGGTAACTGGGCAACGGATCTCGCTGGCGGCTCCAAATACAACTACTCGCTCCTGAGTGTCATTCTGATCTCGAATCTCATGGCAATCCTGCTCCAGGCGCTCTCCCTAAAACTCGGGATCGCGACAGGACGGGATCTCGCGCAGGCCTGCCGTGATCACTACAGCCGGCCGGTCTCCTTCGCGCTTTGGGTGGTGTGCGAACTCGCGATCGCCGCCTGCGACCTCGCCGAGATAATCGGCTCAGCCATCGCACTGAACCTGCTTTTTGGAATTCCGTTGCTCGTCGGCGTCTGCATCACCGCCCTCGACGTGCTGGTAGTGTTGTTTTTGCAAAACAAAGGCTTTCGCTACATCGAGGCGCTCGTGATGACGCTGATCGCAGTCGTCGGCGGCTGTTTTGCGTGGGAAATTATGGTTTCGCATCCGGACGTCTTTGGGATCGCGACCGGCTTCATCCCAACTCCGAAAATCGTTGTTGACCCAGGCATGCTCTACATCGCCATCGGAATTCTGGGCGCGACGGTGATGCCCCATAATCTATATCTGCATTCGTCCATTGTGCAGACGCGCCGTTACGAGCTCACGGCAAAGGGAAAGGGAGAAGCGATCAAATTCGCGACCATCGATTCCACCGTGGCCCTGATGTTCGCGCTTTTCATTAACGCAGCCATCCTGATCGTGGCCGCCGCAACTTTTCATACCCGCGGCCGCAGCGACGTCGCGGAAATTCAGGACGCCTACAAACTGCTTTCACCGCTTCTCGGCGTGACCGGAGCAAGTACGCTCTTTGCGCTCGCGCTCCTGGCCTCAGGCCAAAACTCAACCCTCACCGGCACGCTTGCCGGACAAATTGTGATGGAAGGTTTTTTAAATCTTCGGATTCGCCCCTGGCTTCGGAGGCTACTGACGCGCGGCATCGCAATTGTACCGGCAATCATCGTGATCAGTATTTCGGGAGAACGGGGCACGACGAACCTGCTTGTATTCAGCCAAGTCATCTTAAGCCTGCAGCTTAGCTTCGCCGTCTTTCCGCTCGTGATATTTACGAGCGACAAACTAAAGATGGGCGATTTTGTGAACGGAAAGGCGGTGAAATACCTCGCGTATGCGGTGGCGGTCGTGATTGCGGCGCTGAACGCTTGGCTGCTCGTTCAGACCTTTCGAGGTTGGGTCAAAATCTAAGTTGTCGATGTATCAGACCATTCTCGTTCCCGTCGAAAATCGCGAGACCGATCAGACGATTCTGAAGCACGTCCGGTCGCTCGCGAAAATCACCGGGGCCAGGCTGATGCTCGTCCATGTCGCCGATGGTTGGGCGGCGCGGAACTTTGAACAATTCAAGCTGCAGGAAAGCGAAGAGATGAAAACGGACCGGGAATATCTCGCGGCGTTGCAGGAGCAACTCCGAGCCGAAGGTTACGAGGCCAGCGCGGTGCTCGCGATGGGCGATCCGGCGACGGAGATCATCAAACTCGCGCGCGCGGAGCCGGTTGATCTGATCGCGATGACGACCCATGGGCATCGGCTCATCAGTGATCTGCTGCACGGCAGCACAGCGGACAAAGTCCGCCACGAAGTGGACGTGCCGGTGCTCTTGCTAAAAGTGCAGAAGTAGACCCCGGCTGGGGAATCTCCGTGCGGCCGCGGCGCTCGCCGCGTAGAAGAGGATACTGATGAAGGCGCTGCTGCTCACGAACGAATATCCGCCCCACATCTATGGTGGCGCCGGGGTCCACGTCGATTATTTGTCGCGTGAGCTCGCGAAGCTGATGTCAGTCGAGGTGCGCTGTTTTGGCGAGCAACGCGAAGAGCGTGGCGCTCTGCGCGTCATAGGCTTCGAAGTTGACCTTGGTAAATACACTTGCCCGAAACCGCTTTGTCCGGTGTTCGGCGCCATCGAGCGATGCAACGAATTTAACGCGGTGAATATCGATGCCGATCTCGTTCACTGCCACACTTGGTATACGCATTTCGGTGGCATCCTCGCGAAGCTGAATTACGGGCTCCCACTCGTCGTCACTGTGCATTCCCTCGAGCCACTCCGGCCATGGAAACGCGAACAGCTCGGCGGCGGTTATGATTTCACCCTTTGGCTCGAACGCACCGCCTTGGAAATGGCGGACGCAGTTATCGCCGTATCCGAAGGAACAAAGCGCGACATCCAGCGCTTGTTCTCCGTCCAACCGGACCGTCTCCATGTGATCTACAATGGCATCGACCTCGACGAGTATCATAAAGTCGAATCCACCGCCGCGCTCGCGCGACTCGGGATCGACCCAGCCAAGCCGTACATTTTGTTTGTCGGCAGGATCACGCGGCAGAAAGGAATCGTGCCTCTCGTCCGCGCGATCGAATTCCTGGATGGCGGATTTCAGATCGTTCTCTGCGCGGGCGCTCCCGATACGCCGGAAATCGCCGTGGAAATGAAGCAGGCGATCGTGGCTGCAAAAGCAAAACGCGCGGACGTGATCTGGATCAACGAGATGCTTGAGAAAGCCGCGATGTACGAGCTCTATTCGCACGCGGCGGTGTTCTGTTGTCCGTCGATTTACGAGCCGTTCGGAATCATTAATCTCGAGGCGATGGCGTGCGAAACCGCAGTCGTGGCGACGGCGGTCGGCGGAATCAAAGAGGTGGTGGTTGATAATGAGACCGGTTTTCTCGTGCCGATCGAGCAAATGGATGAAAGCCCTTTCGAGCCGACGAATCCGCAGCGGTTTGCGCGGGACTTCGCGGCGCGGGTGAACGAACTGATGCACGACCGGGAGTTGCGGGACAGGTTTGGTCGCGCGGGTCGCAGGCGCGCCGAGGAAAATTTCAGCTGGGCGGCAATCGCGGCGCAGACGAAGGCGCTCTACGAATCGCTGCTCTCATCTTGAGTTCCCGAACGCGTCGAGGCCGAAGTTCCGGTGGCAAATCTCTGGTATCGCGCCGGGATCCCTCCCCGAAAGCGTTCGGGCTCGGGATCACAGTATCCAACGCAGCGGACTCGAACGATTCATGGCGGGCGTTTGAGCGTGGCGACGGAGCTCTCGACCAGAAGCGTTCTGGGCTCAGGATGACAGCTGACGCAGTCAGTGGCACTGTGGCTCACGAGTTGCCGCCATGTTTGTCGATCGCATCAGAGTTTTTGCGCAAGCGGGTGATGGTGGGCGTGGCTGCGTGAGTTTTCGCCGTGAGAAGTTCGTGCCGCGCGGCGGACCCGACGGGGGTGATGGCGGCCGCGGCGGCGACGTAATCCTGCGCGCCGACACCCATACCGATAACCTCGCGACCCTGTTCTATGAGCCGATCATCAAAGCGAAGAGCGGTGGTCACGGCCAGGGAAAGCAGATGCACGGCCGGGGGGCAGAAGCGCGGATCGTGAAAGTGCCTGCGGGGACGGTGGTTTATCGTGTCGCCGCGCCGTTGATGCGAAGTCACGAGGACGACCTTAACGGAGAGGAGCGAGAGCTTGCGGCGGCGTCAGAAGCAAGTGTAACTCTGCCGGAAGAGATCGCTGATCTCGCGATTGAAGATCAAGAATTCGTTCTCTGTCGCGGCGGGAAAGGCGGCAAGGGTAACGTGCACTTCAAGAGCTCGAAAAATCGGGCGCCGATCCAGTACACCGAAGGAGAAGAAGGCGAGCGCGGCTATTTTCTGCTGGAGCTTCGGACGATTGCAGATGCTGGCTTGGTTGGATATCCGAACGCCGGCAAATCCACCTTGCTCGGAAAAATTTCGGCGGCGCATCCGAAAGTCGCGGCTTATCCATTCACGACGCTGCATCCGAGCGTCGGCATTGTGGATCTCGATGGCTACCGGCGGGTGCGCGTGGCCGACATCCCGGGATTGATTGAAGGGGCTCATCGCAATGTCGGACTTGGCCACGATTTTCTC
Source organism: Chthoniobacterales bacterium (assembly GCA_038232335.1). Classification (GTDB taxonomy): domain Bacteria; phylum Verrucomicrobiota; class Verrucomicrobiia; order Chthoniobacterales; family UBA10450; genus JACCXL01. The sequence continues at coordinate 16,150 of JBBSIA010000011.1, read as the reverse complement.
CGTCATATCACGCGCTGCAGCTTGTTCTTGTTTGTGCTCGATACCGCGGGGAGCGAAGGACGCAATCCGGTTGAAGACCTGCAGAATCTCCGACGCGAAATGGATCTCTACGATCCACGGTTGTCGGTCCGCCCCTGGTGCATGATCGCGAATAAGATGGACTTACCAGCCGCCGAGGAGAACTTAATCGCCCTCCAGCGGAGATTCCCGTCTGTGCCGTTTGCCGCAGTCTCGGCCGCGAAAGGCGAAGGGCTCGCCCAGGTCAAGGCGTTGCTCGCGCGTTTGATTGAGCCAGCCGCAGCGGAGAGCTTGCGCGAAAACTATGAGACAACAGAACCAATGACGGTGCCCGATTAACAGATAGACAATTCGTACGGCATCGCTAAGAGTCGGCCTTCCCCATGGCAAAACGAGTCGTAGCCAGCTACTGCACCACCTTCCTGAAACCGGAGATGTTGCACATCTACCGCCAGGTGACCTCACTTCGGAATGTCCGTACTTTCGTCATGACGAAGGTGTTGGAGGATACCGCGCGCTTTCCGTTTTTGGACGTCGAAATTATTCCGCACCCGCAGATGAACCTGCTCCGCCACGGCTGGTTGAAGCTGGTGAAGCGGCGGCCGGCGATCGTCTATCGCGGCGAATACCAGATGCTTTCCTCACTGCTGGACCGTCGCGGCGCCGACTTGATGCACATCTACTTCGGCCATACCGGAGTGCACCTGTTGCCATTCATCGAGTGCTGGAATAAACCGTGCGTCGTCTCCTTCCACGGAGCGGACGTCTCCCGAAAAGACGACATTCCGAACTACGGCGCCAAGCTCCGGCGCATGTTCCAGGCGGTGCCGCTGATCTTTGCCCGTTCACAATCGCTCGCAGATCGCCTCATTCACTTCGGTTGTCCGCCGGAGCGACTCCGAATCAATCGAACGGGCGTTCCGTTGAAGGACTTCCCGTTCGTTCGGCGCGATCCCCCGGCGAACGGATGCTGGCGAATTTTGCAAGCGAGCCGCCTTATCCCAAAGAAGGGCGTGGCCACGGCGCTGCGCGCCTTTGCGATCGTGCAGCGGGAGTATCCAAATTCGCAGTTTGTGATCGCCGGGAAAGGACCCATCCAGCCGGAACTCGAACGGCTCGTGGCGGAATTGGGCCTCGCAGATCGCGTCCGTTTCTGTGGGTTCTTGTCGCAGCCGGAATTGGTGGAGCTCTACTCGAGCGCCCATCTGTTCCTGCACCCGAGCGAAACGCCGCCCGACCAGGATCAGGAAGGTGTGCCGAACTCCATCCTCGAAGCGATGGCGACCGGTCTACCGGTGCTCGCGACCATTCATGGCGGAATTCCAGAGGCGGTTGAAAACGGCCGAACCGGTTTCCTAGTGCGCGAAGGTGATCACGCGGGATTGGCGGCGGCAATGAAAAAAGTGATGACCGCTCCCGGACTATTTCGCGAAATCGGCGCACTCGCCAGCCGCTCGGTCGCAGTCCATTTCGAGCAGCGCGAACAGGTCCGCCAGCTCGAATCGTATTATGAAGAAGCGATCGCTGCGCGGGCTGCGACCGAGCAGATGAGGGAACCCGTCAGAGTGCAAGAGCCGGCCCATTTCGCGGCGCAGTTACCGGCAGACTAACGAGAAATCGCCTGGTCCCTGATTTTCGGAAAGTCTCTTGTCAATCCGGCAAAACGCGCTTTTGTAAGCGCGACGCAAGCGCCCTTGTGTTATGTGCGACGGTCTCGCGACCAATGCACTGAGAGAAAGAGCGGGCCGCTGCCTTTAGCGTTAACGACATGCCATCTCGGTTCTCATTTCTGCTGTTGATCGCGCTCGCCCTTTTTGGGCTGGGAGCCTTTTCAAGCGCAGTTCGCGCGGCCGAACCACCCGCCGCCGCCAAGCAAGAGCACGAAGCGCTGCCGCTCAAACCCGCGGGGCTTCTTCAAATCGGAAAATTCACGATCACAAACTCGATGCTCGTAACGTGGATCGTGGCCGGCGGAATTATTCTCGGCGCACAAGCCGCGACTCGAAACATCAAGCCGGTTCCGAGCGGGGCTCAGAATTTCTGGGAATGGCTGGTGGAAAGTCTCTACAATTTTCTGGAGAGCGTTATCGGAAGCGAGTTAGTCAAAAAAACATTCTGGTTTTTCGCCACCATCTTTATCTTCATCCTTTTCCTGAACTGGTTTGGTCTCGTCCCGGGGGTCGGAACAATCGGCTGGGGACATCATGATCCGACGGGCGCATTTCACGTCGATCGACCGCTCCTGCGAGGCGCTAATGCAGATCTGAACCTGACCTTCGCGATGGCGGCGGTATTTTTCGTTCTTTGGGGCGTCTGGGCAGTCCAGGCGAACGGCGTCGGCGGCGTTTTCTTGCACCTTTTCGGACCGAAGGGTGAGTCGAAAGGCTTTCTCAAGGTGCTGATGGTTCTTATCTTTTTCCTCGTCGGTCTGCTCGAAATCGTGTCGATCCTGTTCCGGCCCGTCTCGCTCAGTTTTCGGCTGTTTGGCAACATTTACGCCGGCGAAAATATGCTCGAAGCGATGGCTAATCTTGTCCCCTCGCTCGCGTGGTTGATCCCGATACCGTTCTACTTTATGGAGCTGCTCGTGGGGATTGTGCAGGCGCTTGTCTTTATGTTACTGACGGCCGTCTTTACCTTGCTCATTGCTCAACCCGAGCCCGGTCACGAGGCGCACCACCACTAGATAAATTTCGGCGGACGGACCGTGGCACCCGCGGAGACCGCTCGAGAAACAACCAACCAAAAAAATGATACTACCATTACTCGCAGAAATCGGCGGAAGCATTCACGTGGGTCTCGCAGCTCTCGGCGCCGCCGTCGGCGTGGGTTTGATCGGCATGGGCGCGTCGTCCGCGGTCGGTCGCAATCCCGGAGCCGCAACTCCGATCCTGGTGCAGGCGATTCTCGCGATCGCCTTCACGGAAGCAATTGTGTTCTACGCGCTCTTCCTCGTGAAGTAACTGGCGGCTCCGCTTCGCTTCGCGCCTGATTTTTGATATGAACATCGGAATCCTCGCTGCGGCGGGCATCGTCGACATGGCTCGTGAGACAGGAGAAACCTTCGGATTCAACGTCTGGATTTTCCTCTCTCAAATCATCAGTTTCGTTATCGTCGCCTTCCTGCTCAAGCGCTTCGCCTACAAGCCGATCCTCGCCGTGCTCGAGGAGCGCCGGCAGCGAATTGCGGAGGGACTGCTCAATGCGGAGAAAATCAAGCAGCAACTCGCGGAAGCGGAGCAGCGGCACGCTGACATCCTGACGAAAGCAAATGCGCAGGCGCAGAAAATGATCGATGACGCTCGATCCAGCAGTGCTCATCTCACCGAGCGCAAACAGCAGGAGGCAATCGTGATGGCGGAGCAAATCATCGTGAAAGCGCGCGAAGCGAGTGCGATCGAACACGAGCGCACGATGACGGAATTAAAACGCGAGCTTGGGCGGCTCGTTGTTGACACAACCGCGAAAGTCATTGGCAAGGTGCTGACGTCGGATGATCAGCAGCGCCTGCAGGAAGAAGCATCCCGGCAGCTCGCTTCCTAGCGCGAAACTCACGATGAAGATCAACAAAGAGACAAGACAGGCATCGCGCGAATTACTTCGTGCCAGTTTCACTGATGGCCAGCTCGACCAAGGCCGAGTAACCTCGCTTGTCCGATCGTTGATTACGAAGAAGCCACGCCACTACCTCGCGATTCTGGAGAATTATAAGCGACTGATCCGGCTCGAGGTTGAGAAGCGGCACGCGAAGATCGAGAGCGCCTCGGCTTTGAGCCCGGAAGCGACTTCCGAAATCGTGTCGAATCTGACTCGGAAGTACGGAACTGACCTAACGACTGAGTTCGTAGTCGATCCGGCGCTTCTTGGTGGCATGCGGATTCGTGTCGGCAGTGACGTTTGGGATGGCAGCGTCCGCGATCGTTTACGACGACTGCAGCAGCAACTTTAAAAGAAGGAGTAAGTAAGCCTCCGGCTTGCGACCGAACAAGAACCGCAAGCGAGACGCTTGCGCTACCAAAATCATGAGCAGCATCCTAGAAGAGATTGAAACCCAGATCGCCGGACTGAAAACCTCGACGAGCAAAAGCAACGTCGGCATCGTCCGCGAAACCGGTGACGGCGTCGCACGCATCGAGGGCCTCAGTGATGTCATGCTGAATGAGATGATCGAGTTTTCGAGCGGCGTCTTCGGATTAGCGCTCAATCTCGAAGAGACCGAAGTCGGCGCGATTCTCTTGGGTGACACCACGTTGGTCATGCAAGGCGACGAAGCGAAAACAACAGGCAAGCTGCTGCAGGTTCCGGTTGGTAAAGGATTGCTCGGTCGGGTCGTGAATACGCTCGGCCAGCCGCTCGATGGCAAGGGCCCAGTGAAAGCGGAAGCCTCTTACCCTCTCGAAAAAATCGCTCCGGGCGTCATTTATCGAAAAAGCGTTAATCAGCCAGTGCAAACCGGCATCATGGCGATCGACGCGATGGTGCCAATCGGCCGGGGCCAGCGCGAGTTGATCATCGGCGATCGTGCCACCGGAAAATCAACCATTGCGATCGACACCATCATTAGCCAGGCGCGTCTGAATAAAGCCGCGGAAGAAGGCAGATTGAAAGACCATCGCCCGCTCTATTGCATCTACGTCGCCATCGGTCAGAAGAGCTCGAACGTGGCGCGCGCGCTTTCGGTTCTAGAGAAGGAAGGCGCCATGCCTTACACGACGGTGATTTCCGCACCGGCGTCTGAAACCGCGACGAATCAATATCTCGCTCCGTTCGCGGGCGCCGCCATGGGCGAGTGGTTCATGGACCACGGGATGGACGCTCTGATTATTTATGATGACTTATCGAAACACGCGGTCGCTTACCGTCAGGTTTCGCTCGTCCTGAAACGTCCGTCTGGCCGCGAAGCGTATCCAGGCGACGTTTTCTACCTGCACTCGCGTCTGCTCGAACGCAGCGCTCGCGTGACGGAAGAAGCCGGCGGCGGCTCATTGACAGCGTTGCCGATCATCGAGACCCAGGCCGGAGATGTCTCCGCCTACATCCCGACGAACGTGATCTCGATCACCGACGGTCAGATTTACCTCGAGACGGATTTGTTTTACCAGGGCGTTCGCCCGGCGATCTCAGTCGGACTCTCCGTCAGCCGTGTCGGTTCTGCCGCGCAGATCAAGGCGATCAAGCAGGTCGCGGGCAAGATCAAGCTCGATCTCGCACAGTTCCGCGAACTCGCAGCTTTCTCCCAGTTCGGTTCAGATCTCGACGCGGCGACCAAAGCCCGGCTCGATCGCGGTCAACGCATCGTCGAACTCTTCAAGCAGGTGCAGTACAATCCGATTGCGGTCGAGGAGCAGGTGGCGGTGCTTTGGGCGATGCAGAACGGCTATCTCGATTCTGTGCCAGTTGAAAAAGTGAAGCAATTTCAGGTTAAGCTCCAGGAATACCTGCGGACGCGGAAAGAGAGCGTGCTCAACTCGATCGTCAGTAAAAAGGCGCTCGACAAAGATCTCGAGGCGGAGCTGAAGAGCGCACTCGATGAGTTCAAATCCACCTGGCAATGATCTCGCTGACAGCTTTTGGATTAAGTATGGCCGACCGCCGGCCGATCGGATCGGTCGCCATAGAAGGCGAGCGCGCCGCCCAAGATAAGCCGAGATTGCCATGCAACCCCTGTCATTCTGAGCTAAGTCGAAGCCGCAACGCAGCCGACGAAGGTGGCGAGGCCGGGCCTTCCATCCCGTGGCAGCATCCGCGCTTCCGCAGCGGGATGTCTCGACTGCGCTCGACATGACAAATCCGTAAATGGCCAACACCCAGGATATCCGCCGGCGGATCAAATCGATCCGAAACACGGCGCAGATCACGAAAGCGATGCAGATGGTTGCCGCCTCCAAGATGCGGAAGGCCCAGATGCACGCTCTCGCTGGGCGTCCCTACGCGACATTGATGAACCGGGTATTCGTCTCGCTGCAGGCCCGGACTGATCCGAAGCTGCATCCGTTGCTCCAGGTTCGTCCCGTGCAGAAGGAACTTGTCGTGGTCGTGAGCACTGACAAAGGCCTCGCGGGCGCGCTTAATACAAATCTGCTACGCGAGGCGGCGAACTTCGACGCCGCCAAAACTGTTTATGTCGTCGCAGGACGCAAAGCGCGGCAATTCCTTTCCCGCACCCGCCGCGAAATTCTCGCGGACTTCGAATTAAAAGACGCGCCTGCGTTTATCGAAACAAAGCCGATCGCGCAGTTCTGCACCGAGAAGTTCCTGGCCGGCGAAGTCGACAAAGTGTCGGTGCTTTACACGAACTTCATCAACACAATCAATCAAAAGCCAACTGTGCGCACGTTGTTGCCAATCACGAACTTCGAGATCGCGCAGGCGTCGCCAACCGAAGGGGCGACCTCAGGCGCAAACGACGCCGATCCGCTGGTGGGCTATCTCTTTGAGCCCAATCCAGAGGGTGTGCTCGATGTGATGCTGCCGTTTTATTTGCAGTATCAGGTCTTCCAAATGATTCTGGACGCCCGCGCTTCCGAGCACAGCGCCCGCATGGTCGCGATGAAGAACGCGACCGATAACGCTCAGCAATTTATCAAAGACCTCACGCTCGAATACAACAAGATGCGTCAGGCGAGCATCACCACCGAGCTGCTCGAAATCGCGACCGCCCAGATGGCGCTCTCAGGCTAATCATTTATGAATAAAGGCAATATCGTTCAGGTCATTGGGCCAGTTGTTGACGTCGAGTTCGGCGATGGCGCCCAGCTGCCGCGTATCTATAACGCGCTTGAAATTGAGTATGAGGTGAATGGTAATCCAACCAAGCTGACTCTCGAAGTGCAACAGCATTTGGGCGAAAACTGGGTGCGGTCGATTGCGATGTCGTCAACGGAAGGCCTGAAACGGGGGATGCAGGTGAACGACATGGGTGCCCCAATTTCGGTGCCGGTGGGCGAGGGAACGCTCGGTCGCGTTTTCAACGTAACCGGCGACCCGGTGGACAATCGCGGGCCAGTCGCCTTCACAAAGCGGTATCCCATTCACCGCAAGCCGCCGGAGCTGACGGAACAGGAGACCACAGCGACAATTCTCGAGACCGGCATCAAGGTGATCGATTTGATCTGTCCTTTCACGAAGGGCGGTAAAGTGGGAGCGTTCGGCGGCGCTGGTGTTGGCAAAACCGTCGTCATTCTTGAGCTAATCAACAACATCGCCAAGGGCCACGGCGGCTTTTCCGTCTTCGCTGGCGTCGGTGAGCGGACGCGCGAAGGCAACGATCTTTATCAGGAGATGAGCGAGGCCGGCGTCATCGACCAGAAGGATCTGAGCAAGTCGAAAGTAGCGCTGGTTTACGGGCAAATGAATGAGCCGCCGGGCGCGCGTTTGCGCGTGGCACTCTCGGCTTTGGCCATGACCGAATATTTTCGCGATGAACGCAATCAGGATGTTTTGTTGTTTATCGATAACATTTTCCGCTTCTCGCAGGCAGGGTCGGAAGTCTCAGCGCTGCTAGGTCGAACGCCGTCCGCGGTTGGTTATCAGCCGACGCTGGCGGCGGAGATGGGAGATCTGCAAGAGCGTATCACATCGACTAAAAAGGGATCGATCACGTCCGTCCAGGCTGTTTATGTGCCGGCCGACGATCTCACCGATCCGGCGCCGGCGAACACATTTGCGCACCTGGATTCGACGATCGTGCTCGAGCGCTCCATCGCCGAGCTCGGAATCTACCCCGCGGTTGATCCGCTCGCCTCGACCTCGAAGGCTCTCGCGCCTGAGGTCGTCGGTGAAGAGCATTACGCGGTCGCGCGCGGTGTGCAGAAGGTTTTGCAACGTTACCGCGATCTGCAGGACATCATCGCGATTTTAGGCATGGATGAGCTGAGTCCGGAAGACAAGCTCTCGGTTTTGCGGGCCCGCAAAATCCAGCGTTTCCTCAGTCAGCCGTTTCACGTCGCTGAAGTCTTCACGGGCACGAAAGGCCAGTATGTTTCCATCGCGGAAACGGTCCGCGGGTTCAAAGAGATCCTTGACGGCAAACATGACGACGTGCCCGAACAGAACTTCTATATGAAGGGTGGGATCGACACTATCGGGGAGGCGTGAGCGCCGCCAATAGAACCTCGACGCATCGAAGACATTCTCATCTTGAGTTTACCTCTTGTCATGTTGAGCGAAGTCGAAACATCCCGTGGCCTTACCAGTCGGATCCGCCACGGGGTTCCTCGACTCCGCTGCGCTCTGCTCGGAATGACCGCAAGGGGATCGCGCAGATGTGAAGACGGGAGGTGACCATGGCAACATTGCGTCTCGAAATCGTCACTCCCGAAGCGACCGCGTATTCGGAAGACGTCGACATGGTGACGCTTCCCGGAGCGGAAGGAGAACTCGGCGTTTACCCGAATCACGCCGCGCTTCTGACGACGTTGAAGCCCGGGGAGCTGCGCGTTCTCAAAGGTGGGCGCGAGAACTTCCTGGCGGTGGGAGAGGGATTTGTGGAAATCACCGCCACCGCCGTTTCAGTTTTGACGGATATGGCTCTCGAGCCGGAGAAGATCGATGTGACGGCGGCGGAGGCGGCTGTGGCAAGGGCGCAGGCCGCGATGAGTGAAGACCACGGCGAGGATGTTGCTGCCATTCAGGCTTCGCTGCAAAAAGCCCTCGCGCAATTGCATGTAAAGCGACGGCGGCACGGTTAGCCGATGCCTCTCAGCGCTGATCTGCTAGGCTCCCTAGGTGCCAGTGCCGCATCACCTCGGAGTTATTGCTGGCGGCGGTATCTATCCACTCCTTCTTGCTCGTTCGGCGCGCGCTGCCGGCGTGCGCACCATCTCGGTTGCAGCATTCCTGGACGAAACCGATCCGCAACTCACCCCGATGGTCGAGCGAATAGAATGGCTGCGGGTCGGCCAGCTCGCGCGCTTGCTCTCTTTCTTCCGTGCGGCCGGCGTTCGCGACGCGATTATGGCCGGTCAGATCGCCCCCAAAAACCTGTTCGCCCAGCGACCTGACTGGCGCGCGTTATTATTGCTGGCAAAGCTGACGCGGCGCAACGCCGAATCTATCTTTCGCGCCGTCGCCGAGGAGCTGGAGAAAACCGGTGTGAAACTGCTTCCCGCCACGACTTTCCTCAACCATTTGCTTGCCATCAAGGGTTCAATCGCCGGGCCGAAACTATCCCGGCGCGAGCAGTTGGATGTCGACTTCGGCTACGGCCTCGCGAAGGAGATCGCGCGACTCGATGTCGGGCAGACAGTGATTGTCAAGAATGGAACAGTGCTCGCGGTGGAAGGCTTTGATGGAACAAACGCAACGATCCGCCGCGGAGGAGCGCTCGCACGTGGTGGCGCGGTCATGCTCAAAGTTTCCAAGCCAAACCAAGACATGCGGTTCGACGTCCCAGTGATCGGCCTTGAAACGATTCAGATCGCGGCCGAAGCAAAGGTTCGCGTCCTCGCCGTTGAGGCGACTCGGACATTACTCCTGGAGCGAGACGCAATCATCGCCGCGGCGGAGACTGCCGGCGTTTCGGTAATTGGCTGCTAACTACGATCGCAAACGAATTCGAAGATGAGCGACTTCGGGGTGCTTATTTCTCAGGATCCTTCGGTGCGAGATCAGCGACAATTTTTTCGAAACGCGGGTCGGCGCGCAGCGCATCCCACTGAGGGTGCAGTTTTAAGTTGCCGTAGCTTAAAGTGCTGGGAATTTGCAGCGTCGCGCCGACTTGCTGGATGGCGAGATCTTTCTCGCCGCACCAGGCATAAATGACGGCGAGATATTTCATTATCTCCGCGCCGTCGATAGAGTCTTTCGTGATCGGCAGCAGCTCAGAGCGTGACGTCCCTCACGGAGCGCGTCTTCCTTGCGGCCGAGTGCGGAGTCGATCAATCCGAGGACGCAGAAAGCCGGACCATAATTGGGCTGCTCGCTCACCGTCTTTTCGAGTTCCGCCCGGGCCGCGAGAAAGGCGGTTTGGGCCACAGCCGCATCACCTCTGGCGCGCGCGGCCAGTCCTTCGCACCACGAGCGGGGAAAATTCAGGTCGGTGGATATCCCACTTGCCGGGACGGCCGCCAGAGCTTGGCCGGCGGCGGCCAGATCGCGTTCGCACAATGCGACGTAAAACCATTGAGCGGCCAGATCCGGAGCCGCCGCTGACTTTTCCGCCAGGATCGCAGCGATAGTCTCGTGAAGGGGCCGAGGGTCGGCGCGCCACTCCAGGTCGACCAAAGCGCGAGTGACCCGGGTGTCCAGGTCACGAGGAATCAAGGCAAGCGCACGGTCCAAGGCAGCAGCCATCGCCCCAAACTGCCGGAATTCCTGGTAGCTAAGCGCGATCTGCTGAAGCATAAAAAAGTTACGCGGATCCAGTTGGAGAGCTCTTTGCAAGCTTCGGGCGGATTCGTTCCAGAGGCCTTGGCGCCGGTCGATGTAGCCGGTTAACTCGAAGATCTCGGAGTTGTTCGGCAAAGCACGTTGGGCAAGGGCGAGTTCCGTGCGTGCATGATCGTAGTCGAGATAACAGCGGTAAAGAAAGTTGGCTCGAGCAAGATGCGTGTCGCCCGCATCAGGACGCAGACGAACGACAGCCTTGAGCGCCGCATCCGCGAGAGCAAGCCGACTTGGTGTGTGATCGAGACCAAAAAAATAGAGGTAGTTGTGCGCCGCGGCCAACTGGCAATAGGCGAGAAAAAAGTCCGGGTCGCGCACGATCGCTTGATCGAGCAACTGAACCGCTTCGCGCACTTTTTCGTTGATTTGAGCATTGAGAGAAATGGTCGCGAGGAGTGCTTTCGCCCGAACGTAAAGACCGTAGGCCGCGAGATCTTTTGTTGGGCGTTCTTCGAGCGCGACTTTCTCTTTTGGTGAAACGGTGGCTTGAAGCTGAGAGGTAATTCGCTGCACGATTTCGCGCTGGGTCGCGAAGACGCCGCCCAGATCGCGTTCATAGCTTTCCTCCCATAAATGAGTGCGGTGACGAAGTCGGAGTTTTGACCGACGCCTTCAACCAAATGCTGGTCCAGATTCAATCGCAAGACAGCGCCTTGCAAGGTGCGCAACGGGAATTGCAGGAACAAGTCAACGCGCTGCAACGCGAGATCAGCGAACGGGAACGCGCGGAAGCGGCGCATGCCCGGCTTACCGCCATCCTTGAAGCGACACCGGACATCGTGATCAGCGCTGATCCGAACGGAACTGCATTCTATCTGAATCACGCCGGCCGCGAAGTCGTGGGTCTGGCTGACGACAAAGACATTACCACGCTGAAAACTCTCGATTTTCATCCTGACTGGGCACGCGAGATCATCTCCGAGGAGGGATTGCCAGCCGCCTTGCAAAATGGATCGTGGGCTGGAGAGACGGCCATCCTCAACCGCGACGGTCAGGAGGTTCACGTGTCGCAAGTGTTGATCGCGCACAAAAATTCGGAGGGCGGGCTCGAATACTTGTCGACTGTGATGCGCGATATGACCGAGCGACGGCAGGCCGAAGAAGCCTTGCGCATTTCGCAGCAGAAGTTGCTCGAAACCTCTCGCCTCGCTGGTATGGCCGAAGTTGCCACGGGAGTGCTGCACAACGTGGGCAACGTTCTCAACAGCGTGAACGTTTCCGCCGGCCTGGTGGTGGAGAAGCTGCGCCGGTCGAAGGCGCCCAAGCTCGCCAAAGCCGCGGCGCTTCTAACGGCGCAGAACGGCAATCTTGGAGACTATCTCACGAAAGATGTGAACGGACAGAAGTTGCCGGGTTATCTGGCAAAACTGGGAGAGTTCTTCATCTCGGAAAATGTCGAGCTTCTGCAAGAGGTCGATCAGCTCGGGCGCAACATCGAGCATATCAAAGAGGTTGTGGCGATGCAGCAGAGCTACGCCAAGGTCAGCGGCGTCTTTGAAAATCTTCCCCCGCACCTTCTGATCGAGGACGCGATCGCCATGAACATAGGCGCATTTCAACGCCACGGTATTGTCGTCGATCGGCAATTCTCGTCCGTGCCCCTCGTTCGGGTGGATCGCCATAAAGTGCTGCAAGTCCTGATCAATCTGATTCGCAATGCAAAGTATGCGCTCGATGACGTGAAACGCACGGACAAGCGCATCACCATCTCCGTCGCGGCCGTGAACGAGCGGAGCGTACACATCGTCGTCGCCGACAACGGCATTGGCATCTCACCGGAAAATCTAACCCGCATCTTCGCACATGGTTTCACAACCAGAGAAGAGGGCCACGGGTTTGGATTGCACAGCGGCGCGCTGGCGGCGCGCGCAATGGGGGGCGCACTTTCGGTGGCGAGCGCTGGCACTGGTCACGGCGCGACTTTCACGCTCGAGCTTCCCATTGCCTCCACCACACCTACCACATGAACGCCACATCCTGGACGTTGCCGTCGGAAAACCACCGCATCCTCATTATCGACGATAATCCGTCGATCCACGAAGACTTCCGCAAAATCCTCGGCCCGGCTGACGTCAAACTCGCCGCGGAACTCGACGCCGATGAAGCGGCGCTTTTCGGGGAAATTGCCGATACTTCGCGGCTGTCGAGTTTTCAGATCGACTCCGCGTTTCAGGGTCAGCAAGGGCTGGAAAAAGTGCGTGAGGCCGTTGCCAACGATGTGCCGTACGCCGTCGCTTTCGTGGATGTGCGAATGCCGCCGGGATGGGACGGAATCGAGACCATCTCGCGCATATGGAAAGAATTTCCCGATCTGCAAATCGTCATCTGCACCGCCTATTCCGACTACTCCTGGGATGAGATCGCCAAGTCCATCGTCAACACGGACCAGATGCTCGTGCTCAAAAAACCGTTCGATAACGTTGAGGTGCTGCAAATGGCACATGCGCTCGCGAAGAAATGGCAGCTCACGCAGATCGCTCGCCGGCAGATGGAGGAACTTGATGCGCTGGTGAACCAGCGCACCGTCGAATTGCGCGCCGCCAATGCGCGACTCACCGGGGAAGTCGCCGAGCGCGCGGCTGCCGAAGAAGCACTGCGGCGATCCGAGGAACGCTTCTCGAAGGCCTTTCACGGCAGTCCCATCCCGATGGTCATTCAGCGGCCTGACGGGAAAGGCTGGCTCGACGCGAATGTTAGCTTCCTGGAATTGGTCGGTGCAAAACGCGACGCGGTGCTCGCCGGTGAGACCACACTATGGGCCGATGAGGCGGCCGCGACGGCAATTCGCGACGAACTTGCGGCTCGACATGTCGTTCGCAATCTCGCGGTCACCATTCGCACCAGCAGCGGGGAGACGCGCGAGGTCCTTGTCGCGGCGGAAAACCTCGAACTCGCCAGCGTTCCTTATCACCTTCTCATCCTGCAGGACATCACCGATCGGACGCGGCTGGAAAACGAACTCCGCCAAGCGCAGAAAATGGAAGCTGTCGGTCGTCTGGCCGCGGGCGTTGCGCACGATTTTAACAATATTCTTACCGTCATTCTGGGCAATACGGCGATGCAGCTACGCAACCCGCACTTGGACGAGAAGCTTAGCGCCTCGTTGCACCAGGTGGAGCGCGCCGCCGAACGCGCCACTGCGTTGACCCGCCAGTTGCTCGCATACAGCCGCAAACAAATCATCAAACGCCGAGCACTCGCGCTCAACGAAATCGTTGAACAGACCGTCGCCATGTTGCGCCGGATCATTGGCGAACACATCGCGCTCGACATGCAGCTCGCGCCCGACCTGCCGCCGATTTTTGCCGATTCCAGCAGTGTCGATCAGGTGATCATGAATCTCGCGCTCAACGCCCGCGACGCCATGGCTGACGGCGGTAAGCTTACCCTCGCGACGCGCAGGGTCGAGCTCGATGAGGCGGCACGCGCGTGCAATCCCGAGGCCCAGTCGGGTCCGCATATCTGTCTGGCCGTGAAAGATACGGGATACGGTATGGACGCAGCGACGATAGCCCGGATCTTTGAGCCGTTCTTTACGACCAAGGGACCTGGTGAAGGTACCGGAATGGGACTTGCCACCGTCTACGGGGTGCTCAAGCAACACGGCGGCTGGGTTGAAGTCGAAAGCGCACCGCGTCGCGGGACCACCGTGCGCGCGTTCTTCCCGCTCAGCGCGGATGGGGTGGCTCCCGAGCCGGGCAGGCCGGAGAGGCTACCAGCCGAATGCGCCCCCACGAATGCCATCACCATCCTGGTCGTAGAAGATGAGGAAATGTTGCGTGAGTTCGTCAGCGAAGCGCTCACCGCTTTGGGATATCGGGTGCTCTCCGCTGGAAATGGCCGCGCCGCACTTGAAGTCTGGGCGGAACACCACGACGAGATCGACCTGCTGCTCACCGATGTCGTCATGCCTGAGTCCATCTCTGGCCGAGAGCTCGCGCACACCCTCATTATGGATAAGCCTGACCTTAAGGTTATCTTCACCAGCGGCTACAGCGCTGAATTAATCGGCACAGATTTCGAGCGCGAACAGCAACATGCTTTCCTCGCCAAACCGTACCTTCCCGACCGGCTTGCCCAAACCGTCGCTGCGCATCTCCAGTCTTCGCATGCCGTGGTAGATCGCCGGGCCCCGGTTCTTATCAACACCTAGAAGACCTGGCATCGCTAAGAATGGAACGGCGCCATTCGTGGCTGTGAGGGCGACGGGCAATTTGCCGTGAGCAGGGCGTTAAAATGACAAACAAGATGCGTGTCTGCCGCACAGGCTGAAAGCCCGTGTTCCAGCGTAGGAGCTTCTCAACAGTGAACCCGTCGCACAATATTGCCTGAAGTTCGGTGGGAGGCTCGTCGTTAAACGTGAGCGCATCTCGCCCGCTCTGCGTGCGGAGACACCACATGTACGACGCCACACCTACGTTAGGAATGCGGTGAAGAACTTCCGCGACGAAGTGTTCGCCGCCGCGCCAAGCTCCGCCGCAACGCGACCTGGCGATAGTTGCAATCGGCGATTTTGAAATCTACAATCAGCAATTCTCCGGGGTCCTAGCTCAGTTGGTAGCGCGCCTCAATGGCATCGCTCGGCCGCCGTGTTTGGGACAGGACGAGCCTATTCGGGCCTCGAATGGACTACGTGGGGACGGGCGATCTGATGGTGCGCGCGCTCCATTTGGCCGGCCAGTGGACGGAAGCGGACTCAGCGCGCCCGATTCTCCCGTCGTAGGGGGGATAAACGGGGGGATCTCGCCTCCTCGGATCGACGCAAACAAATTCTGCGACCAGGGCCGCTGACGAAAAATCAGATGCCGGTCATCACGCAACTTGTGAGAATTCAACGCGCCCCCTGACCGTGCAATTCTCTTCTCGAATACTATATTTCCTATACTCTCGCTTACAGCTAGCACATGGCGGAGCATTCCTTTTGATCGCTTCATCCGCTGCAGCCAGACCGTGTGTGCAGGCTCGGGCCGGCCGGCAATCTCTCTGTTCTGTGCTTTCGGCTCGATTAGCTCCATCATCGCAGTCCGATATTCGTCACGATATTTGTCCGGCTCCCACGCGACGGCCATGCTCTCAATCAGCGCTTCCGCCATCTTGAGCTCTTTTTCCGTCAACTCCTTCGCTGGTTGATTCGTCAGCTCGCCTGCACTCAGGATTTCGTGCGCGAAGTGCATCAGCCAGCAGAAATTGTTGTCATCGTAGGCAGCCAAAGGGCTTTAAGGGGGAGCCCGCTGACTGGCTAATGGTCTCGCACCGACCGAAAAAATTGTCTTGCCCAAGCGGGTGGCCACCTCGCATACTCATGGTGACGGGTGTATCGAGTGATATGCCCACCCTGTTGTAATTGGGCCGCCCGCCGAGAGATCGGTGGGCGGTTTGCCTGCGTGAGCTTTGCTGATCATCGCGTCGAAGCTCGGGCACGTGATGAAGGACCCGACGTGGCCAGAGCCCTCCCATCAAAAACAAAAACCGGGCGAAGGTTTACGCCTCCGCCCGGTCGATCGCTCGTTAATGGTTTTTATTCGTCTACTACGCTACGCGGATTTTTCGGCGCAGGCCTTCCACCGCCGCCATCGCGAAACCTAGCAGGGCAACCGCTGATCCTCCGTCTGGGACTGAGGAAGGCGTCGCCGTTGTCGAGGCTTGCAGGATCGTGAAGGTGAAACCCTTTCCGGTCCCTTGGAGACTGAAGCTGGCATTTGTATCCTCAAATCCAGTAATGTGTGCTATCCCCATACCTTGCAAG
>JBBSIA010000010.1:0-132445 GCA_038232335.1 Chthoniobacterales bacterium | reverse complement strand
GGCCTACTGTCGAATATCTGGGCCGTGGCGCAGCCGAACCGTCAATCGGGGTTAACTGGAAATCGCCAAACTCGATTAACGGTGTGACGAATTTCCAATCTGATCTGGAGACATTGTTCATCAATTTCAGTGACAACCCGGGAAATGGCGGCGGAGCCATCGCGACGTGGGCTAACCGGCCTGCCTTCACGCAAGTTGTCATCGATTCGGATCCGATCGGATTTACCGATCTCCAGACTGGCCGCGCTTTTGCGGCCGAGCTGACGCTTACCTCACCCGGCTGCAAGGTTTCCTTCACCGACGATGATGGCCACACATGGGTCGCGACGACAGGACCCGTTGGATCGGGCATCGACCACGAAACCATCGGTGGCGGGCCTTACGCCGCGCCGATCCCTAGTTTGCCGACACCGTACCCGCATGCGGTCTACTATTGCTCACAGGATCTAGCAGCGGCCTTCTGCCTGCGAAGCGACGATGGCGGCGCGACTTGGGGTCCACCCGTGCAAACCTACACAACTGAATGCGGCGGTTTACACGGGCATGTGAAGGTGGGCCCTGATGGCACGGTTTACCTACCGAACAAGGACTGTGGCGGCGCGGAGGCCGAGGTCGTTTCAGAAAATAACGGCGTGACGTGGAACATTCGTCCAGTGAGCAATGCAACCGCCCAGCCGGCTTCCAGCTTAAGCGACCCAGCCACAGGTATTGATGCTGGTGGCCGCGTCTACTTCGCCATGGCGGCCGCAGATTCCTCTGCGGTGGTCGCATACTCGACCGATCATGGCCGAACCTGGAACAACATCGTCAACGTGAGTTCGGCGTTTGGGCTACAAAATGTGCGATATCCCGCGGTGGTCGCTGGCGATGCAGGACGCGCGGCTGTGGCATTCCTCGGATCGACTACAGCCGGGGACGCAAACGGCGGAGCATTCAACGGCGTGTGGCACCTATACGTCACGCATACCTTTGATGGAGGTCTGACTTGGACAACCACTGACGCCACGCCGAATATGCCGGTGCAACGCGGCAATATCTGGACCGGTGGTGGTGCGAATATCGGCCGTAACCTTGCTGATTTCTTCGACATCACGATCGATAAACAAGGGCGCGTTGAGGTGGGCTATCCAAACGGCTGCGCCGGAGGCGCCTGCGCGCAATCGGTTCCAACGGCCCACGGCAACGCTTACACCGCTACCGCGACAATCGCCCGCCAATCTAGTGGTAAACGTCTGCTCGCAGCGTCGGACGTAGTCGCTAGCTCGAAGACAGTGCCGGGAATGCCGTTCGTTACCGAGCGCAGGGTCGGTGGCGTTGTCCATCTTTCGTGGTCGGAAGCGGACAGCGGCGCGTCAGCGGTTAAGACATACCAAGTACTGCGTGGGACTACCAGCGGTTCCGAGAGTCTGCTTGCCACAATTAGCGCACCGCAAAGCAATTACGATGACTTATCTGCGACCGACGTCACTACGGCGTATTACTATAAAATAGTTGCTACGAACAGGATTGGGTCATCTGCACCGAACAATGAAATTGCAGCGCCATATGTTGGAGACAGTTGCAATGGCATCGTGATTCATCGCAACGATCCCGCGCACCCTGAAGCGGCGGCGGCGGGAGCCGGCCAAGTGCCGCAGCTGCTGATCGACTATGTCGCTGTTGCAGAGCCATACCTAAATGGCGCGAACGAGTTCATGTTCAAAATGAAGGTGGGGAATCTTAGTATGCTTCCGCCCAACAGCCGATGGAGAATAGTCTGGGATAGCTTCGCTTCTCCGGGCCAGCAGTTCTATGTGGGAATGACCACCGACGCCAGCTCCGCTCCCTCATTTGAATATGGCACGATCGCTACTCCAGTAGTCGGCCTGGTCCTTGGCATTCCAACGGAGACAAGAACGGCGGCGGCAGATTTGGCCAGTAATTACAACGCCGACGGCACGATCACCATCTACGTCCCGAAGGCCGCAGTCGGAAATCCTCCGGTGGGCGATCTTCTTGGCGCAGTGAATGGTCGGACCTTTACAGGGGACACAGCGGAGACCTACAACCTTGAACGGTCGACGCAGTTGATAGATCACACGTTTGTTAAATCCCAAACGGATAACAGCTATCCTGCATCGACATACACGGTGGCCGGCAATGACGTCTGCGCACCGGCGCCAAATCCGAGTCCGACTGCAACGCCAAAGCCGACTCCGAAGGGGAAACCGCACTAGCAGGGTTCAGCGATAGCGATGATTCCGACCGGCCGTTCGTTGGAGGGCCGGTGTGGTTTTCGAGGATCACAAACGCTACGCTGGTCTGCCGATCTCAGGGTTGCAACCCTATAGGCGAGCGGCTAACTGCTTTCGATGCTGAGACGGTCGCTGCCCTTCGTCATCATCGCCGCGGTCGCACTCGCCGGTGCAACAGCTGGAGCGTTGCTTTACCGGGCCTACAAGCCGCAAGTGCTAACTGCGTCGACCGAGCAGCAGTTGGACGGGAAGAACAATGACACGGCGCACGCACGCGGGCCAGCCAAGGCGCCGGTGACGATCGAGGAGTTTGGCGATTTCCAATGTCCGCCGTGCGGGCAGCTTTCGGAGCCGCTGAATCAGCTCGAGCGGGATCACCCCAACGGCGTCCGGTTAATCTTTCGCCATTTCCCGCTTATCACGCACGCTTACGCTAAACCGGCCGCCTACGCTGCCGAAGCGGCCGGTTTGCAGGGCCGTTTTTGGGAGATGCACGACCTGCTCTATCGCGAGCAGGCGAACTGGAGCAAAGCCGCCGCTCCCCACGAGTTGTTCGTCGGCTACGCCAAGGTCGTCGCGCTCGATGTGGCGCGGTTCCAGAAAGACATGGAGAGCGAGGTGGTCAAGACGCGCGTGGCGGCTGACCAGAAACGCGCCGCTGAGCTCGGCGTCACGCTAACCCCGACGGTTTTTGTGAACGGCAAGTCGGTCAGTGGACGGTCACTCAATCCAGGCGGGCTGCGCGCGGCGGTCGAAGCGGCCCTCGCTCAAGTATCTCCTCCCTAATCATGTCACGAAAAAGACATCCGCCGACAGCGCAACCATCGGCAATATCGTCGCGAGTGCCGGTGATTATCTATTCCATCGCTGCCGCGCTCGCCTTGGCCGGATTAGCCGACGCGGTTTACCTGACGGTGATGGATCTGACCGGCCAATCAGCGGTTTGCGGCGGCTCTGCCGGTTGTTCACAGGTGCTCGCGAGCAAGTATTCACACATCGGACGGGTCCCGGTAGCGGCCCTCGGGGTGCTCGGGTATTTCGCCGTCTTTAGCTGTGCAACTTTCGCTGCGTTTGGCTGGATGCGTGCGCGCTGGTATCTAACGCTCGCGGTCGGACTGATGTTTCTCGGCACGCTCTGGCTGCTCGTCGTGCAGGCGTTTTTCTTGCATCAGTTCTGTCGGTTCTGCCTTGCCTCCGCTGCTGTCACGTTCTTGCTCGCTGGCATAGTGGTCGCAACGGCACCGTCGAGGTCATCTCGTTGAGCGGCACGTCGCGGATTTTATGCCGTCGTGCGACTGGGCGAGTCGGTCGTTAGTGTGCATGTGCGGAATCAAACTGGGGAGTTCTTTCGCCAGACTCGCGGGCGATCGCTTCCACTCCCATACTCCAGTTGTCTAACGAACAGCCTTCGAATCAATGAGCGTAATCGAAACTCGCGGTCTAACGAAGACTTACCGGACCTACAAAAAGGAAAGCGGCCTGCGCGGCGCGATTAAGGGATTGGTTCGGCGGAAGTACGATGAAACTCGCGCCGCCGACGACGTGACGTTTCGGATTGAAGAAGGTGAGCTGGTTGGATTTCTCGGACCGAACGGCGCCGGCAAGACTACGGTTTTGAAGATGCTCTCCGGCCTGCTTAACCCCACTTCGGGCGAGGCACGCGTGCTCGGATTTGTCCCATGGGAGAGACGCAACGAAATGAAACGCCAGTTCGCGCTCCTGATGGGCCAGAAAAACGCGCTCTGGTGGGACCTCCCCGCCCAGGAATCGCTCGAGCTGAACCGCGCAATCTACGGGATCGATCGCGAGCGCTTCCGAAAAGTGGTCGGTGGCTTGAGTGAGCTGCTGGAAGTGCAGGATAAGATGAACGTCATGGTCCGGGAGCTCTCGTTAGGCGAGCGCATGAAGATGGAACTGATCTCAGCGCTCCTGCACGAGCCGCGCGTGCTTTTTTTGGACGAACCAACTATTGGTCTGGACGTGATCAGTCAAAAACGCGTCCGCGAATTTCTCCGTCTTTACAATGCCGAACATCGCATCGTCACGATGCTGACGAGCCACTACATGCAGGACATCGAGGAGCTTTGTCACCGCGTGATCATCATCGATCACGGCCGGATATTTTTCGACGGGCCCTTGAGCTCCATTATCGATCGTTTCTCGGGCTTCAAAATTCTGAGTCTGACGTTCGCCGAAGCGGCGACGCGCGACTTCAACCGCTTTGGCGAGGTGATGGAGCAAACGCCGCTCTCGGTGCAGTTGAAAGTGCCGCGCGCGAAAGTGACCGACACCTGTCGGCGATTGCTCGAAACCTGCAGTGTCAGCGATATCAACGTCCAGGAGTTGCCGGTGGAAGAAGTGATACGGCAGTTGTTTGGCGAACAAAGTGCGATCCGCCACGAGGCGATCGCTTCTGCTGCCGCGCAGAACGGGACGAGCTAACGGCGATAGAGAGCTTCGCGCAGCCCGTGAACGTAAGCGGGATTCAACTCGAAAGCGGTAAGCGGCATTTCGGCGAGTTGGACTTCGTTGTAGAAGGGAACGCTTTCGACGAACCCAGCGGACATCAAACTATTGAGCGTGTCGGTTACGTCTTCTGGTTCCATTCGGGCCGCATCCTGGATTTCGGCCCCCATCATCGCCTCGGTGAACCCGATCGCCTTTACGATGGTCGCCTCACGGCCGGTGAGCTTGATGTGACGCACTCGGTTGTCGGTAGCAGCTTCCATACCGGCGATAATTTCAGCATCAATCGTCAAGTCCCGAGCGTATCGAGGTTCGGAATAACACTCTCGATCATCGCCGCTTGGAATGTGGGATATCGAAGAACCCAACCGACGCCTCGCAGTCTCTCGCTGCTGACGCGCTTGTTACTGTCGCCGCGCTTTCGTGGTTCCGCGGTCGCGGCGCGGGAAGCAAGCGGACGACGGAAATGGGTGGCGAGCCAGTTGTACGCTTCACTTTGCAAAATAGGGCGCTCGTCGACAACGTTATAGATCTTTAATTCGGGAACCGGGAGACGCCGAAGCCCAACCTCACCGACGAGCAAAAATAGAGCGGCGGCGATATCGTCGTGATGCGCCTGGTTGATGAAGCGATCACACGTTGGATCGAGCAGCGCCTCGCCCGCGAGAAATTTTCGGAGCAGGAACGACCGGCCCGGACCATAGATTCCGCCGAGTCGCGCAACGATTCCGCCATGGTTCAAAACGACCTCTTCGGTTTCGCGCAGAATGCGACCCGTTTCTCGATCCGGTTCCGCGGGGCTGTTCTCAGTCACCCATTCGCCTTGCCGCTGGGTATAGACGCTGGTGCTGCTCGTGAAAAGCAGGTACGCACGCGGAAACGCCGCGATTAAACTACGCGCCCCTTCCAGATAAATGCGCCGGTAAGCATCCGCTCCACCGCCGCCCGAGCTGGAGCAATGAATGACGGCGTCCATCTCGCCTGCATTGCCGGCTATCTCACCGGCGCGAGTGATGTCGACCGCGCGGACGCGATATGGTTTCGACGATAGCCGAGCGGCTGAATTCTCCGACACCGTCCAGCCTTCAACTTCCCAGCCCGCCGCGTGGAAGAGATCCGCGGTCGCTTCGCCCACGTAGCCGCACCCGGCGATCAGCACGCGCGGCATCATCAATCTGCGCTAAGCGGGCGCGATCTCGATCTCGTCGAAGGGACTCGGTTGGGTCGCATGCACCTGTTTCAGCCGAATCAGTTCCAGCAACGCGAGAAAGGTTACGACGATCTCCACCCGAGACGCCATTTCCGCAAACAGTTCGGAGAAACGAAGAGAGCGGCCATCTGCGACGCGTTGCAGGATCAATTCTATTTTGTCGGATACCGTGTAGTGCTCAGCGAAGACTTCCCGCAAATCTTCTCTCGCCTCGATGCGCCGAATGACGGTCTGAAACGCGTTGATCAACTGAAAAATTCCCACTTCTCCGAGATTGAAGGGTGCTGTCAGCGTGGGCACCGGCGTTCCGGCGCGGGCAAAGACGAGTTCCTGCTGGAGCGCGCGTGATTGCAGTTGGGCGGCGGCTTCCTTGAACTTCTTGTATTCGATCAACTGCCGAATCAGATCCCATCGCGGGTCATCCTCTTCGGCATCTTCATCCGGTGGCTGCTGGTCCACTGGCAGAAGACTGCGGCTCTTGAGGTAGATGAGATTCGCCGCCATGACGATGAACTCGCCGGCGACTTCGATGTTCAACTCCTTGAACGCCTGCAAATATTCGAGGTATTGACCGGTAATCCGCTCGAGGGAAATCTCGTAGATGTCGAGCTCGTCCCGTTTGATCAGGTAGAGCAGCAAGTCGAGCGGCCCTTCGAAAATATCGAGCCGGACTTTGTATTCGGTTTCCATGAGCGACGGCGCGAGATTAGGCGCCGGGCAGGGCAATGTAAACGTCCGGCGTCGAGCGCGCCTGGGGGACTAGCGGCTTAACTCGCGCGAAGGCGTATGGCGGTGAACCCAGACGCTATTCACAATCCCCAAGCCGAACATGATCATGAGCACGAATGATCCACTGTAGCTGATAAGAGGTAGCGGAACGCCCGTGATCGGCAGCATCGAGATCGTCATGCCGACGTTTTGGAAAATGTGCGTGAAGATCAAGGCGGTCACGCCAACCACCAGAAGGAGTCCAAATTGATCGCCAGCAAAAAACGCAACGAACAGGCAGGTGAGCAGCAGAAGCCCAAAGGCGCCCAGTAAAAAGACGCCGCCGACGAATCCCCACTGCTCTCCAATGGCGGAAAAAATGTAGTCGTTATGCACCGCGGTCGCGGGCAAAAATCCGAGTTCGACCTGCGTATTTGGGGCTTTGAAACCTTTGCCAGCCCATCCACCGGAGCCGATCGCGATCAGCGATTGATTGATCGCCCAAGCCGAACCTTGCCGGTCGATGTCAGGGTTGATAAAAGCCGTGATTCGCTCCTGCTGATACGGCTTTAGTCCGAGATTGATCGCGAGGGGGATAAAGGCGGCTGCGATCAGGACGATGCAAAGCAGGTAGCGCAGTGGGATTCCGCCGACGAAAAGCAAGGCGAGCAGGACTGGTCCCCAGATGATGCATTCGCCGAGGTCCGGCTGCATTAAAATGAGCAAACAGGGAGCGCCGACAATCGCGCCGCAGAGCAGCAGGCGGAGCATCGGCTTCATTTCGCGGAACTGACTCAGGAAAAGTGCGAGGACCATGATGCCGGCCACGACCGCAAGCTGGGCCGGCTGGAAATTAACCGGACCGAGGTGCAGCCAACTGCGAGCTCCATAGACTTTCGACCCGATGAATTTAGTCAGCACGAGAAAGAAGATGCCGGCGAGGTACATCGGGAGTGCACCCCAGCGAACCCAGCGATAGTCGATCAAGCTCGTCGCCATAAAGGCGAGGAAACCGACCGCAACCCAATTCGCTTGTTTGCGCCAAAAATCGGCTGCGGTGGAATCCGCACGCATGTAAGTCGCGCTATAGATCGCGATCACCCCGAAAATCGCGAGCGTAAGCATGTTCGCGAGTAACAGCCAATTCATACCGAGGAATTTTCGGAGGAATGGAGTCATCGGGAGGCAACCGCGAAATGAGTCAAGGCCGCGAGCCTAGCATAAGCAGCCCATTCGTAAACTGAACCGTTGCTCACAGTGGGTGAACCCAGGATCGTTCCTTCGCCGGGGAATGCGGTCTTGAGTATGGCCGATGGAGTAATGTAAGTAATTCATGGCGTGACGCTTATATTATCAATAAACAAATTATCTTCGTTTTCTTGTCACTCTTTCAATACAAGTCTAAAATTCTGACACCCACGATTTCACCGCCGGAGCGAGGAAATGCCCAAGAAAACAAAACGGAAACTGGCGCATCCTAAACTGCCGATGCAGCGGCAGCTGAATCTACAGCACGAGGGACGCCATTTTGATCTTCGGCTGATCTTCGACCAGCTGAATGATCGTCACTTTCGCGGTCGCTTGCGCGGGTACGTTGTCGTCTGGGGGCAGAAACGCCGCCGGCGTCCGAAAGAATACTTCATCTTTGGCACGATCCAGGAAGAGGACCGCATCATCCGCATCAATCCGCGCCTCGATCAGCCGTTTGTTCCGAAGTGGTTTCTGGAATACATTCTCTACCACGAGATGCTGCATTCGGTTGTGCCTGACGAGACTGGGCCGAACGGCCGGCGGCGGGTTCACACCGATGAATTCTACCGGCGTGAGCGCGAGTTTCCGCGCTACCGCCGCGCCCGTCAGTGGGAAGAGGACAATCTCGCGCGCTTTTTGCGTTAGCCGGCTCAACGTTGATCGAGAGTCGTAGTTCCGATTTTGGAGTCAGACGGCGAGGTTGTCGTTGCTACGTTCTTTTTGATGAGGTACCAAAGCGTGGTCGCGAGCAGGAGAGAGATCAACTTTGCGCGCCAATTCTTCAGGATCAATTTCTTCATAAGCTCCCTGGAGTAAAATTTCGCCGATCCGCTGCCGGAATGCTTCCGGATTCAAATTGCGCTCGATTTTTCGCCGGTGACAAATCGAAATGCCGCCGCTCTCTTCCGAGACGACGATCGCGATCGCATCCGATTCTTCCGTAATCCCGAGGCCGGCGCGATGCCGTAAGCCGAGACTCCGATCGAGCGTCTCGCGCTGGCTCACTGGAAAAATGCATGCCGCCGCCGCGATGCGGCCGTTGCGAACGACGACGCCACCATCGTGCAACGCGGCTTTGGGATGGAAAAGAGTCAGCATCAGTTCCACCGAAAAAGCAGCGTCAATCATGACCCCGGTTTCCTCATAAACCCGGATCGAGGTATCACGCTCGATTGCAATCAAGGCGCCGAATTGCTTGTGCGCGAGCTGTGTGACTGCTTCGACGATGTCGTGCACGGTCTCGCGCTTTTCACTGGTGAGCGAGAAGATTGGATGACCGCCGAGTTCCGCGAGACCGCGGCGCAATTCGGGCTGAAAAATCACGACCAGAGCGACGGCCAGAAAGACGGAAAAGCTGCGGATAATCCAGCCGATCACCACCAGGTTCAGCAGCTGCGAGATCAACGTCAGTGTTAGAAAAACGATCGCAAGGCCGGTCAAAACTTTGGCGCCGCGCGTCCCGCGGAAATAAAGATAGCCATAGTAAATTCCGACACTGAGCAGAATGATCTCGAAAAGGCTCCGCCAGCGCGCCAGCCAGAGCTGTAGAGCTTCGTCCATCATGGTACCGCTCCCATCAACTTTTCGGCTACACGTAGAGCTTGAAGGTTTTCCTTCACGTCATGGACCCGGAGGACATCTGCTCCCCGATTCCGGAGCAAGGCCGTCAGCGCGACGGTGGGGGCGTGGCGATCCGCCATTTCTGTCGAGTCGACCAGCTTTTCAACGAATGATTTCCGTGAGACGCCAACCACGAGCGGCCGCTCGTCGATACGAAGCTGCGGGAGATTTCTAAGAAGATCGAGGTTGTGTTCCAGCGTCTTACCGAAACCAATTCCGGGGTCGAACGCAATGGACATAGGATCGATTCCACAGTTTATGGCGCGGCGATATTGTTGTCGAAAAAAATCGGCTACTTCCGCGACGACATCGTCATATTTCGGTGCGATCTGCATGGTGCGGGGCTTACCTTGCATGTGCATAATGATGAGCGCGGCGTTGCGCTCCCGAACGAGCGGGAAAATGTCAGGATCCGCGGTCCCGCCGCTCACGTCATTCACCATGTTTGCGCCGGCTGCGAGCGCCGCTTCCGCGACTTCTGCTTTGGTGGTGTCGATCGAGATCAAAGCGGAAAGAGCGTTGCGTAATTCGCGAATCACCGGCAACACCCGATTGAGCTCGGTCGCGGCATCGATGGATTCGGCGCCTGGTCGAGTCGATTCCCCACCGATGTCGATGATCTGCGCCCCTTCCGCAACCATTCGCATCCCGTGTTCGACCGCCCGTTTAGCATCGAAAAAACAGCCTCCATCGGAGAACGAATCAGGCGTGACATTCAGCACGCCCATGATCATCCCGCGCCGCGCCAAATCGTGGATCTGACCAGAGATTTTCCACGGCGTTGCACCCACGAAGGGTGAGACTATCAGCCGCGCTGCTTTATTCGACGAGCAAACGACAGCCGTAAGCTGCGAGAAAATCTTCTCGTCGATGCACATCTGGTGTCATTCCGAGCGCAGTCGAGGCCGTAACGCAGCCCGATGGGGCGAGGCCGGGCTTTCCATCCCATTGCGTTAGCGTAAAGGTTACGCCACGGAATCTCTCGGCTTTGTTTGATATGGCAAAACAGCGCGTGCGCATTCCGAGTTCGACCTACCGGTTGCAATTCAACCGCACCTTCACCTTTTCCCAGGCACGAGAGATCGTGCCTTATCTCGAGCACTTGGGGATCACGGATTGCTACGCCTCGCCCTATTTCCAAGCGCGTGCTGAGAGCATGCACGGCTACGACATCACGGATCACAACCAGTTGAACGCCGCTATCGGCACGCGTGAGGAATACGACCACTGGGTTGCTGATCTGCACGCGCGAGGGATGGGACAGATTCTCGATTTCGTTCCGAACCACATGGGGATTGGCGAGGCGCTCAATCGCTGGTGGGCCGATGTCCTCGAGAACGGCCCCAGCTCGCTCTATGCGCCTTATTTCGACATCGATTGGCGACCCCTCAAGTCAGACCTGCGCGATAAAGTGCTGCTGCCGATTTTGGGCGATCAATACGGACGTGTCCTCGAACGTGGCGAACTGAAGGTGTGCTTTGAGGAAGGCGCTTTTTTTCTTTGCTACTATGAGCATGAGCTGCCGATCGCGCCGGGCACTTACCGGCACATTCTGGAGATTGCACTCGCAAATCTCGCACCCTCCAAAGAGGAAGAATTTTATGGCGAGTTCCAGAGCATCCTGACTGCGCTTGAATATTTGCCGCGCCGGAACGAAACCAATCCGGAGCGGATCGCGGAACGCGGGAGAGAGAAAGAAATCGTGAAGCGCCGCTTGGAGCGACGCTGCCAAGAGGCACCGCGAGTGCAGCAGGCAATCGACGATGCGCTCGTGCAGATCAATGGCACGGTCGGCGAGCCTCGGAGCTTTGACGCGCTCGATGAACTTCTCAACGCGCAGGCTTACCGACTCGCCTTCTGGCGCGTGGCCGCGGAAGAGATCAACTACCGCCGCTTTTTCGACGTCAATGATCTGGCCGCGATTCGGATGGAACGGCCGGAAGTCTTTGACGCCGCGCACGGCTTACTCCTGGAGCTGGTGCGATGCGGCGCCGTCACCGGACTGCGCATCGATCACCCGGACGGTCTCTATTTGCCTCGCGAATATTTACGAAAGCTGCAGTCGCGTTGCGCGGAAGAGCTCGCCTTCCCAATGCCCGCGAATGGACGCGCAGTCTACCTTCTCGCGGAGAAAATCCTGACTGGTTCCGAGCAGTTACCCAGTGATTGGCCGGTGCACGGCACCACCGGGTACGATTTCACCGGGCAGGTGATCAGCGTGCTCGTGGATGGTTCCGCCGAACAGGCAATCACGAAAACATTCCACCGCTTCATCGGGCATTCGATGCACTTCGGCCATCTCGTTTATGCGAAGAAACTGCTCGTGATGCGGCTTTCGCTTGCGAACGACGTCAACGTGCTCGGCAACATTCTTGATCGACTTTCCGAAACCAACCGCTGGTACCGTGATTTTACTCTCGAGGCGCTGGGACGTGCGGTCCGCGAAACCATCGCCTGTTTCCCCGTTTACAGGACCTACGTCGTTCCAGATCAGCCGGTGAGCGACGGCGACCGCGCCGTGATCGAGCGCGCGGTGGCCGCAGCCAAGCGCCGCAACCCCGCGATCGAAGAATCGGTCTTTAACTTTCTCCGCGACATTCTGCTCCTCCGATTGCCGGACAACCTCGATGACGCCGGGCGCGCGGAGCACATCGATTTCGTCCTGAAGTTTCAGCAGTACACCGGACCCGTCATGGCGAAGGGCCTGGAAGACACCGTCTTTTACATCTTTAACCGGCTCGTCGCCTTGAATGAGGTGGGGGGCGCACCGCAACAGTTCGGCCTCACCGTTGAGGCATTCCATCAGCGCAATCTGGACCGCCAGCGAGACTGGCCGGCGACTCTGCTCGCCACCTCGACGCACGATACCAAGCGCAGCGAAGACGTGCGCGCGCGCATCGCTGCAATCTCAGAAATGCCGCAACTGTGGCAGCGTTCGCTCCAGCGGTGGCGCACGGTGAATCACCGTTGGAAAACGCGCTCCGACGAAAGCGAGGCTCCGGACTCGAACGAAGAGTATCTGCTCTATCAGACCCTCCTCGGGACGTGGCCGATCGGCGGGTCGGGAGAAGCCGCCGTCAGCGTCGACGCCGAGTATATCGGTCGGATTCAGGCTTACATGGCGAAGGCGCTGAAAGAAGCCAAGCTCAACACGAGCTGGATTCAACCTAACGAGCAGTGGGACCTCGCCACGCAGGAGTTCGTCGCCAAAATTCTAGGTCCATCGTCGCGGAACAAATTTTTGCCGAGCTTTGTGCCTGTGGCGGAGGAGATCGCGCGACTCGGCGCCATCAACTCGCTTTCGCAGACGCTTTTGAAGCTGACTTCGCCGGGCGTTCCGGACATCTACCAGGGCACCGAGACTTGGGACTACAGCCTCGTCGATCCTGATAATCGCCGGCCAGTGGATTATGCCTGCCGCCGCGCCATGCTGGAGTCGCTCGAAACCGCTCCTTCCGAGGAGCTGCTGCGGCTCTGGCCCGATGGGCGTATCAAAATTTTCCTGACGCAGCGCCTTCTTCGCTTTCGGCGGGACCACGCGGAGCTGTTTCATCACGGCAGCTATGTTCCGTTGCAGTTCACCGGTACGTTTGCGGATTGCTGCGTCGGTTTTATCCGTCAACACAATCGCGAATCGATTGTGGTGCTTGCGCCGCGGCTCTCGTCGCGTGTCGGTTTTCCACCGATCGGTGAGCGCTGGCTTGATACGGCTGTCGAGCTGCCGCAACAAATCGCTCCGGGCGCGGCGCACGAGTTGTTTACTAAGCGCGGGCTGGCCGTGGACCGCGCGTTGAGATTATCGGAAGCGATGGCGACCCTGCCCTTCGCCGTCTATGCACAGGAAGCTTAGCTTCTCAGTGGCCCTGGTTGAAGCGCTCTGGGATCCGCGCCAGCCGGTCCACAAACGCGCCGGTGTTGGTCAGCAGATCAGCACCAAAATCGGCAAAGGTAATTCTCGCTGAAGCGAGAATCAGCATCACGCTGAGCAGCACCAGATTCATCAAATAGATCACGACGAGTGAGAAAAACGTCCCTTGATCGGCGAGATCGCTTTGATTCTTCGGAACCATCCAACAGGTGAACGTGAAATGGAACGCCCAGGTCGCTCCGATGATGCCGTAAAGCAACCGGCCGTAAGGCTGAACGTTGCAGAACAAACTCAACGCGCCATAAGCCGCAATCGCGAGCAGGCTGTAGATCGGAAAAAAATAGGGGGCGAGTGCGATCCAGAAATTGTTGCGATCGGTCACGATATGTCCGCCGTCGCGGGCGACGCGAAAGTGCGAGACACGGCCGCCCATCAGAAAAACCCAGAGCGCATGTGTAAGCTCGTGGCCGAAAACATAGATAAGCATCGGTCGTGGCAGACCGAAGAATGCGATCAGCCAGAGCACCGCCCCTAACGAGAAAAACCAGAATTCTTCGCCCGCCCAGAGTCGCTCTGCGACGGTCGCGCGCGCGAAAACGGTAAAGAACGTTTGCGTGATGATCGCGCACGCCGGCAGCAGAAAAATACCGACCGCGAATTTCACCCAGCGCGTTGGCACCATCAGCGGCGCCATTCCTGGACGCGACCGCGTCATCGGCACAGCATGGGCGGCGACCTTGACGCGGCGCCGGGGAGATCGGCGCACTTTGCGACGGCGCGAGGTCTGATTCATCGCGCGGACCTTGGCAACCTGCCGCACCGGAAGCGAGTCGAGAATGCTAGGCGCGGCCCATGTAGGCGCCGGTCCGCGTATCGATCTTCACGGTCTCGCCCTCATGGATAAACAACGGGACGTTGACGGTTTTTCCTGTTTCGAGAATCGCGGGCTTCGTCACGTTCGAAGCCGTGTCGCCGCGCACGCCTTCCGGCGCTTCAACAATCTTCAAATGGACCGAGGAAGGCAGTTCCACCTGAACTGGTCGGCCTTCGGTATAGAGCACTTCCACGGGAAGATTTTCGACCAGATAATCCTTCGCGTCGGCGAGGAGCGACTCCTGGAGTGTGACCGTATCGTAGCTGGTCGGATCCATGAAATGGTAACCGCTATTGTCCTTGTAGCTAAATTCCAGCGTCGTGCGGCTCATGTCGACGAGCTCGACTTTGTCGGTCGAACCAAAACGCACATCCGCGCTTTTGCCGGTGTTGATGTAACGAATGATTGCCTGCACGAACGCGCGCAAATTACCCGGTGTGCGGTGTTGCACGTCGAGCACAATCGCAGTGTTGCCATTGTACTTAATCGCCATTCCTTTGCGGAGATCGTTTGCGGCTGCCATCGGAGTGAGAGTGATAGTAGAGCGTTGAGAGCAAGGCAAGCGGCGATTCGCTCGCCCTCTGGCCGACTGCGGTCAGCCGCAAATCAGGCTTTCGGTTTCGACTCGCGGTCCGCTTCTTGGTCGGATTTCTGAACGCCTTCGCGCAGGCGGAATCCCCTTCCTTTTTCGCCTTTCGCCGGATAAAACGACCGGGCCCTCATCTCGACCTGGAGAATTGCAAATGTCGAAGTGCGAAATCGAATTAAATTAACATGAGCGAGCAACTCAAGCAGCGGACGAAGCGGTTCGCGCTGGACGTTATTTCGATCTGCGCTGACTTGCCGCAGGCACTCGAAACCCGTCATGTTATCGGACAACTAATTCGGTCTTCGAGTTCTGTCGCTGCTAATTACCGCTCAGCGTGCCGCGCGGGAATCCAAACCTGATTTCATTTCAAAGCTAGGCACCGTCGAAGAGGAAGCCGACGAGAGCGCCTTCTGGCTCGAAATGCTTCGCGACATTGCCCAGATTCGACATTTGAAAATCGACGCTCGAACTTCCGAAGAGCTAGTCCGGCTTCTCGACGAGGCCAACCAGCTCGTTGCGATAACAGTCGCATCACGGAAGACCGCGCGCAGAAGCAATGATTAACCACTTCGACATTCGAAATTCAGCGTCCGGCATTCGCTCCGTTCCGCCCCCAACTTCGACATTCGAACGGGTTTCCTGAAGCTGAGTTGAGATCGGCGGAGGCATCGCAATTTACCGCGATCCCGCCGATCTGCCCGTCCAATACGACAGTTCCAAGCTGGCCTGAGGCGGAAAAGATCGCAGCTTCTTGCCCCGAAGACCGCGATCTTCCAACAAGCATTTGACACCCATCGGAGCACCCGGTAATTTCCGTGCCCTTTCACTGCCTGATGAAGACGTTTTCTGCTAAAGCCAGCGAGGTTCCACGCAAGTGGTGGGTTATCGATGCCAAAGATCAGGTCCTCGGCCGGGTTGCAGTTAAAGCGGCGAATCTGCTCCGCGGAAAAGAAAAGGCGATCTTCACGCCTCATGTGGATACAGGCGATTTCGTTGTCGTCATCAACGCCGAAAAAGTGCGCCTCACCGGAAAAAAGGAAGAGCAAAAAACCTACATGAGTTTTTCAGGTTTTGTCGGTGGCCATCAGACCGAGACGGCTCGGTCACGGCGCGTTCGCCACCCGGAGTTGCTGGTAGAGCACGCCATTCGCGGCATGATCCCACACAATCGGCTTGGACGTTCGGTTTATCGCAAGCTCAAGGTTTACAAAGGGGACGCGCACCCGCACGGAGCGCAACAACCGGCCACAATCTCCCTGCTTTAACCCGTCTCCGCTGCATTCATCTCCATGGCCACGACTGAAGAATTTATCGCAACTGGCCGCCGTAAAACGTCGGTCGCACGAATTCGAATGATCGCCGGCAACGGCAAGATCGACGCGAATGGAAAGACTTTCGAGGAATACTTCCCGACCGTGCCTTTGCAGAACACCGTCCTGCAACCGTTGCAGGTCGTGAAGCTCGCAAATTCCTACGACGTTTCCATTAACACCACGGGTGGAGGTGCGACCGGACAGGCCGGCGCTGCGCGGCTGGCGATTGCGCGTGCGCTGCTTCAGGTCGACGCGAATCTTCGCGGCACGCTCAAAGCCGAAGGGTTGCTGCGACGCGACCCCCGGATGAAAGAACGGAAGAAGTCAGGGCAACCGGGCGCCCGCAAGCGCTTCCAGTTCTCGAAGAGATAGTCGGACGCACGGCTCATTGCGTGGACTGCGCTCGACAGCGCTCAATCCGCCTTTCTGGACCTGCCGAGTTGGGCGAAATTTCGCGCAGGAATATCCGACGCTCGCCTCCGCGAATCAGGGTTTCGGCTGAGGCACAGCCGCGGGTTTGGAAACAGAAGCAGTTTGGACCGGCCGTGCTCCGCCTGTTGCAGCCGGATTGGGGACCGGGACCGCCTCCGATTTGGCAGGTGACGTTTCACCTGCGGGGCGCAAGGTCCGCAGCTGGCGGGACGCTTCACCGGAAACCAGGCTGTCGCGGTATTGCGTCATGATGGTTTCACAGACGCGACGCGCATCTTCGATTTTGTTTTTTTCCTTCAGCAGGTGCACTTGTGAGAGTAACGCGAGCGGTGCGTTATAGTCCTGTGGATAATTCGAAACGAGGAGCTGATATATCGCGAGTGCCTCATCCTTCTTGCCGAGCGACTCCAGATTTGACGCCATTGCCATGCGTGCCGTCGTCACGAGCTGGTGCTTTGGGTGTTGGTCGACAAACACTTTCAGTGTTGCATTCGCGTCTGCGTACTTCTTGTCAGCGCGTTGTTTCTCGGCCAGGAGCAGAATCGCGCTCGCGCTCGCCGGTGTTTCTCCATACTGGTCGATGATTTTGCGATAATCCTGCTCGGTCGCGGCCCCTGCCAGCATCGCGGCCGCGGCGCTATTGTGCCGGTCCCGATAAAAGCGGTAGCCAGCGTATCCGCCGAGCGCGAGGAGCACCACGAGGACCCCGATCACCAGCTCGGTTCGGTGTTTAACCCAGAAGACCTGGGCGTCGAGGCCCGGATCATAGGAAGGAGACGATACAGTCGGCATTTTAAATAGGCGCGCGTGCACCGGGCCCCGCGGGATTGCTGTATGCCACGCGAAACTTTGCCGCGCAAGCGCGAGAAGCCGCACCCTTTAATAGGGCCGTCGGCAGAGGCGCTAACGATGTTTTGATGATGGCTGACCAGACTGATCCTCAACCGATGCAAAACCCGGAAAAAGATCCGGAAGATTGGACCACCGGCAACGAACCGATGACCGGACCGCAGCGGTCTTATCTGCAGACCCTTTGCCGAGAAGGGAAGGAAGAGTTCAACGAGAATTGGACGAAAGCTGAGGCATCAAAAAAGATCGACGAGCTTCAGGACAAGACCGGTCGCGGCAAGAAAACTTAGTGCTTTGTCCGGGCGGATTTCCTCGACCGTCGCAGCTTTATTTCCGCCGACGCACACGTGTCGGCCTTGAGAAACTTCCGCATCAATTCCAATGCCTGCGTTCTCTGCGGGCGTATTCGACACGCAGCAATCTTCCGGCACGAGCAGCCGGTAATCGCGCATGTAGGCGTCGTTCGCGGTGAAGAGAACGCAGAAGTTCCCGGAAATTCCGGTGAGGATGAGGGTCTTCGCGCCGAGATAACGCAGCAGTGTTTCGAGCGTAGTGGAAAAGAAACCCGAGTGCTTCGGCTTCAAAACGAAATAATCTTCGTCGCCCGGGCGCAGAATTTTTACGATTTCACAACCGCGAGCATTTCGGCCGAGACAATGCTCGATGGTCCGGCGGAAATCCGATTTCCATTTGCCGAAGTTGTCGTTCACATAGACACTGGCAGGCCCGCTTTCCGGGCCCGCTGTTTCAGACACAAAAGCCTCTGCGCCATTTCACGCGCTGCCGGCAACATCTGCTCAGGTTCCGGAAAATCGAGGTTGTTGATGACGTCGATTAACAGCAGCACCATGTCGGACTTATCCGGCGCGCTGCCGTGAAGATCCTGGTTTCTCGCCGGCATCGCAAACGTGTCGACGGCTTAGCTGTCCCGCATCTTCTGCGTTATTTCTTCTTGGTGCCGCCCTTGGAGCTTTTCTTTGTCCCGCCACTTGATTTCTTCGCGCCAGTTTTCCGCGCTCTCGATGCGCTGCTCTTTTTGCCGCGACCTGAGCCCCCCGGCTTCTTGCCGCCTTTATCCTGCTTGTTGACGGTCCGCCACGCGCGCTCCTCGGCTTCGTCCTTGGAAACGCCGCGTTTTTCGTAGCCTTCCTCGATATGCTCCGCTTTCCGTTTCTGCTTTCCTGTGTATTTGGATTTGCTTCCTTGTGGCATTGAGATTCTCCGTGATTATTGAGGCGTTTCGCTTCGTTAGGAAAACGAATTTGCCACCGCGCGTAGACTCATTTAGCGAGACGACGACGAGATTGTCTGGGATCTTGGCCCGCGTGCGCCAGCAACTAAACGTCGCTATCTAGCGTGATGCCGCACGATAAGCTCTTCATCCCCGGTCCCGTCGAAGTGTCACCGAAAACATGGGCGGCGTTTTCCCGGCCAATGATCGGACACCGCAGTGAAGCTTTCCGGGAGCTTTACCGCTCGATCCACCCGCGGCTGCAGCAGTTATTCGGAACGCATCAGCCGGTCTTCTTATCCACGTCATCGGCGTGGGGGGTGATGGAAGCGTCGATCCGCAACCTCGTCGGCAAACGCGTGCTGAATTGCATGTGCGGCGCTTTCTCCGACAAATGGCTCGACGTCAGCCGCCGCTGCGGGAAAGAGGCCGAGCCGCTCCAGGTTGAATGGGGCCAGCACATCGATCCACAGCAGCTGGATGAGCGCCTGGCGAGTGGCGACTTCGACGCCGTCACTCTCATTCACAACGAGACATCCACCGGGGTCATGAATCCCCTGGAGAAAATCTGCGCCGTCATGCGCAAATATCCCGAGGTCCTGCTGATTGTAGATAGCGTCTCCTCCTTCTCCGCGGTCGCGATCGCGATGGATGATCTTGGGATTGATGTGTTGCTCACCGGCAGCCAGAAAGCCCTGGCTCTGCCGCCTGGTTTCTCGCCCTTCTCCGTCTCCGAAAGGGGATTCGCGCGCGCCGAGCAGCAAAAAGATCGCGGTTACTACTTCGATTTTCTGGAGTTTAAAAAGAATCAGGAAAACGAGATGACGCCGACGACCCCGAGCATCGCGCACATCCACGCACTGCAATCGAAGTTGGACGACATCTTCACCGAAGGACTCGATGCGCGTTACGCGCGACACGCGGAAACGAACGCACTGGTGCACGATTGGGTGTGCCGCCGTGGGTTCGAATTCTTCGCCGAAGAAGGTTTCCGTTCCGTCACGCTTACCTGCGTAAAAAACAATCGCGGAATCGATCTGGGTGCGCTCGTCAAGCGTCTGCGCGAACAGCACCACCTCGTGATCGACGGCGGCTACGGCAAGATCAAGGGACAGACATTTCGCTTATCCAACATGGGGGATGAAACCGAGGAAACGCTTTCGCATTTGCTCGCCTCCCTGGATGATTGCCTCCGGTAATGCGCTGTCTCGCGTGCTGGAAGGCTTCCCCGCCCCCGCGAACTGCCTTACTAAAAGCGCGAGCCCTAAAGAGAACGTGCGCGTGTCGCCTTCAACTCGCTGCGCTAACCTCAGAAAAGCAGCTATCGATGAGATATCACTTAGCTGAAAGCAACGCGGGTCACGGTCTGGAGAGCGCACGCATTCTGCGTGCTGGTTTCGGCATTCTGCCGAAACGAACTTCTCTTCTGCGCGTGCAGACACCGACCGCCGCAAGTGGAGAATGCGATCGCTCCGTTGTCCGCTCCCGCTGCATCTGATTAATTCCAGCCGTGCCGAATGAGCTAAAGAACGCGCTGGCTGATTCGCGCGCTTTGCGCAATCGCTGGGCGAAGCGCAGACATTTCAGTTAACATAATGAATGCGCTTACTTTTTAGTGTTGACTTACATTATGACTAACCGCTAACTTCTGCGTGTGAGTTCAACTAACAGAACCAGCAACGTTTATTTTTCAGTAAAAGGCCAGGTAGTTGTCCCCGTGTGGGCTCGGAAAGAGTTTCACATCCAGGAGGGCACGCGCGCCATTGTCACCGCGACTCCTGAAGGTATTCTGCTCAAGCCAGTTACGGCGGTCGCCGTCCGCCGGCTTCGCGGCATCCTGAAGCGGAAACCTGGCGACCGGCCCCTGACCGAAGAATGGACCGAATACAAACGAGCCGAGAAGGAGTTGGAGAAACGACGAGATGCCAGCCGCCCCGGTTCTAGATAGCTACGCGCTCCTGGCGTTTCTCCGCGGCGAGCCCGGCGATGAGAAAGTCGCAGCCCTGCTCGAGAAAGCCGGCGAGCGCGACACCCCTGTTCACATGACGGAGGTGAACTACGCTGAGGTCAAATACATCATCCTGCGCAAAGAAGGAGCGCAGCAGTGGGAGCAGATCGCGCGTGAACTCCCCACGCTCTCAATCGAATTCCATCCCGCCACTCGCGCCTTGGCTGACCTCGCCGCCAATCTGAAAGCCAAACACGGCCTCAGTCTCGCCGACGCTTTCGCGGCATCGTTAGCAAAAGAAAAGAAAGCTGACCTTGTGACCGGCGATCCAGAGTTTAAGACGCTGGCAAAAGAAATCACGATTCGCTGGCTGTAAGTGCGGATCAAGGTGCGCTGGGCGCCGGGCTTGGCGAGCGCGCTGGTTCGGTCAGATGCGAGACGTCAATCAAGGGCGTTCCGCCCGAGCCGCTGAAGAGCGGTAACTTGCCGTCCCAGCGCCGCAGTTGCTCATATTGAATCAGAGCGGGCGTCACGCTTTTCGCGAGGAGGTCATTTGCTTCCGCCTGCGCTCGTGCCTGGGTCAGGATGGCTTGCGCCTCTCCTTCGGCTTGTGCTTTCCGGGCATTCGCGAGCCCGGTCGCCTGTGCGACATCCTGCTGCGCTCTTACCTGCGCCTGCGCAAGCTGATATTTC
The DNA here is from genome assembly GCA_038232335.1 of Chthoniobacterales bacterium. GTDB lineage: Bacteria > Verrucomicrobiota > Verrucomicrobiia > Chthoniobacterales > UBA10450 > JACCXL01. The sequence continues at coordinate 111,159 of JBBSIA010000010.1, read as the reverse complement.
TGCTGCTCGGCCGCCTGTTGCGCCTGGATTTTTTGATTGAGCGCTTCCTGCAGCGACGGCGGAAGATGGACTTCGCGAATCCCGAAGGAGACGAGATTCAGGTGTCGCCGATCGAATTCCCCGCGGAGGACATCGCTGATTTGCCGAACGACTTCCCCGCGTTTCGTGGAAGTCACTTCCTCCCAGCCGAACTGCGCCGCGACCACCGGGACCTGCGAGCGCGAGTATTGGCGCACGACGCCGTCCTCGACCACCTCGATGGGCGCGCCGCCCCAATCGACATAGAGCTGGTTCGCCTTCGCCTTCTCGACTTGATATTGAATGACGACATCGAGGTTAATCTGTTGTCCTTCGTTGCTCTGGATTTTGATCGAGTCATCGCCGCCAACCTGTCCTTCACTCCCCTTTTGCACCATTTGGTAAGTTTGAATCGTGACCGGATATTCCTGGATGGCTTGCGTAAAGGGATTGATGAAAGCCCAGCCCGGATCCAGCGCGCCCGTGGTCACATTGTGGTGCGCTTTGTCGAAGACGATGCCGACGTAACCCGGGCGAATGTTCCGCCATGCCGAAAATGTCAAACCGAGCAGAACCAAGGCGATCATCCCCACGACAACGAGCCCGACTATTCGCGCGACCGGTGGTGATTGAGAGGGAGAATTCAGAGCCATGTGCTTACTCTTTTCGGTTGGTTAATCGCTGGGGCCTTTCGCTCCGATCGGCGGATTTTGCTGAAGACTCCTGACGCGACGCCCTCCACCGTGCAATCAACCACGGTGTCAGGAGCAGGCCGATGCGCCACGCGACCCACAAAAGTAGAATCGCCACCGCGATCTCCAGCCAGGTCGGGCTCATGAATCTCTTTCGCACAATGCTTGTTAACCGCAATGCGCGCGCGGCCGGCGCAAGAAAGCGGGAAGGGCGCCTTCGGTTCCGAAAGCGCCCTCCATTTTGATGGCGATAAGCCGAATTCTGTCCGCCTGATTGCTCAGGCAGGATGATCATTTATCTCACTCAACACTTTGCGAGCAAAGTGCTGAGTGCCCGGTCCCGCGGGTGCGGAACCGTGATGCGACGATACCCGAGGATCAGCCCCGAAAGGTTTCGGGGTCTTCGGACCGGCTGCCCTCCCTCTGTTTTGTCTTGCACCGCATGGGGTTTTCCTGCCTCGGCATTTACACGCCGAGCGGTGAGCTCTTACCTCGCCATTTCAACCTTACCCTGCACTTTGCGAGCAAAGGACTGGGCGGTATGTTTTCTGTGACACTTTCCATGATCGCGCGCTTGCGAGCGCAACCTCCGCGTGTTTTCCACGGCATGCTGCCGTCTAGTGTTCGGACTTTCCTCTGGCGGGCATTGCTGCTCACCAGCGATCATCTGCCATCACGCGCAATTTAGCAGAATCAGGAAAGCAGGAAAGTAGTAGATCTGTGAAATCCGTGCATATTTTCCCATCTATTCTAAGCGTGATCGCTACGACTTCTCTCTAGAGCGTGTCATGCGCTTCCGAACCCGGGAAGGATCGGATACGCGCGGCTGTAGCCTGCGCTGTCCCCTCAGCGCATCATCCCCCAGGGGTTCGCCGGCACGCGAAGCGAATCCGCTAAGACAGCCCCGAAAGCATTCGGGGCTACAACCCGCAGGAGCTTGCGGAGACCGCATCGATATGTGGAGACCAAATGGAGTCATCGAGAAACAAAGGAGCTGAACCGATGGTGAAGCGAACCCCAGTCAGTGAACCGGCTCGTTTCCGGAAGTCTCCAGCGTTCTCACCCAAAGTGCATGACACGTTCTAACAAGGCAGGCTAATCTGCCGCTCAAAGTTAGCAGTGCTCGCTGCGAGGCTCGATCATCTCCCCGAATTCAGACGTCACGAAAGAGCTCTGTGCCTACGAACATTACAAACACGTAACCGCAGGAGATCTGATGACCTCTATAGAAGCGCGCAACCCGTCGCCACCTAGCACCAGAATTGCCCTCGCTGGCGTCCCCTGGGACGAGAATTCTTCGTCCTTGCGCGGTTCGAGTGCGGCTCCGCCGTTGATTCGCGCCGCGCTCTTCTCCGATGCTTCCGGATTGCGGAGTGAAAGCGGAATTGACTTTGAACCTGATGTCTTTGTCGATCCCGGAGATGTTCCGGTGCGCTCTGACCGCGAGATGCTGGAGGAAATCGAAGGCTTCATCGCCGCCTTGCTCGCGGAGAATTTTCGCCCGATCTCCTTGGGCGGGGACCACGCGGTGACGTATCCGGTTATCAAAGCTTTCAGTCGGAAGTATCACGATCTGGCCATTCTTCATTTCGATGCGCACTCCGATCTTTACGATGTCTTCGAAGGCAATCGCTACTCACACGCCTGCCCTTTCGCCCGCATCATGGAAGAAGGTTTGGCCAAACGCCTCGTGCAGGTTGGCGTCCGCACCCTGAACCGCCATCAACGCGAACAGGCAAAGCGGTTCGGTGTTGAGATTATTGAGATGAAGGATTGGCGGGAGGGGCGCGTCCTTGCCTTCGACGGGCCCGTCTACATCAGCTTTGACCTGGATGCACTCGATCCCGCGTATGCTCCCGGAGTATCTCATCACGAACCGGGAGGTTTCACGACGAGGCAAGTTGTTGAAACCCTGCTTGCGCTCCGAGCCGAAGTGGTCGGTGCGGATATCGTCGAGTTCAACCCGCGCCGTGATGTGATGCAACTGACCGAAAACGTGTGCGCAAAATTGGTCAAAGAGATCGCGGCTAAGATACTCGCCAGTGGGTGAGACTAGTGGCTTTATCACAACGGCCACGGCACGCGCAGGAAAAGCTGCGTTGGATTACTCTCCGAATTTTCGGAGCGATCATCTGCCATTCGCGCAATTTAGCAGATGGGAAAGCAGGAAAGAATCTGGAGGCCAGAAAACGAAGAAGGGCAGATCGACAGAATCGAAACGGACATTCCTATATTCATTCCTGGCTTCCTGGTTTCCAGATTCGTCTCTCAAAACGGAGAGGGCACGCTCACGAGAAACCAGCTCACCATCGCGAGACCGATCACGAGTTTCGCGATCATGCCGGCGAGATTGCCGAGCAATGTCCCCCATCCGGCTCGCCCCGCTGCGACCATGCGTTTACCTCCGATCAACTCGCCCGCAATCGCCCCCACCACGGGAGCGATGAGCAAGCCGATGAAGCCCAGGAAAATTCCGACAATTGCGCCGACCATCGCACCGAAGATTCCCCACTTCGTTGCTCCGAATCGTCGCGCACCAACAAATCCAGCGGCAGACTCGAGCGCATATGACGCAAGGAGCAACAGAGCGAGCACCGCGATACCCGGCCAGCCGAGGCTTTTCTCTGCGCCAACGACCAGACGATGAATCAAAGCCGTGGCAAAGATAATCGTCGTGCCCGGCACGATCGGCAGCACGGTGCCGATCAAACCAATAGCCATGCCAATAATGGCGATAAACCACCAAACGGCATCCATGCGTCGTGATTCGTGTTCGCAAGGCGCCAAACGCCTCTCACAAACACCCGGCTACAGCTCTGTGCAATCCATCGTCTTGCCGGCGCGGCTCTTTGTGTTAGGCCATCTCCCAGACGCAGCGCGCCACCTGCGCTTCGGTAAATCTTTTGACCACGCTCACGCCATTTCTATAGTGAATTTACGCATTCGGTAAACGCGCAAATCAATATGGCACTTCCTGTCGGCACCAAAGCCCCTGAGTTTACGCTCCCCACCAAAACCGCAGACGGTCCCAAGCAGATCAAGCTGAGCGATCAATTCCGCAAAGGGAACACGCTGCTCCTATTTTTTCCGATGGCGTTCACCGGCACTTGCACCACCGAAATGTGCGGTGTGAGCATGGACCTGTCGGCGTATGGGAGCTTGAACGCGGCGGTTTACGGCATCAGCGGCGACAATCCGTTCGCCCAGGAAGCCTGGGCCGAAAAAGAGAAAATCAAGGTCCCTCTTCTCAGCGATTATGAACACGAAGTCGCGAAGGCGTACGATGTCGCTTACGACTCCTTCCTGCCAAAGTTGAATTTGCCGATGGGCGGCGTTCCGAAGCGCGCGGTCTTCGTCATCGATCGCGACGGAGTCATTCAGTACTCTGAGAGCAACGACGATGCGCGCGCCCTGCCGAACTTCGCGAAGATCAAAGCGAGGCTTGGGGAATTGAAATGAGGTTTGTCGCGGCTGCTTTTTCTGTCATGTCGAGCGCAGCCGAGACATCCCGCCGCATGCCCATCGGTGGTGCCTCGGGCTTCCTCGGCTGCGCTTTGCTTCGCTCGCAATGACCAGATGAATAACGAATTCCAGAGGCTCAAAACATTCGACGCCGGCAACGGCCGCGAAGCTCTGCTGCATTCACTGCCCGCGCTCCAGCAGCAAGGCGTCGGGCCGATCTCCCGTCTTCCCGTCAGCATCCGCATCGTTCTCGAATCCGTGTTGCGCAATTGCGATGGCAAGAAGGTGCGACGCAAAGACGTCGTGGCGCTGGCAAATTGGAATGCGAAAAAGCCGGCGAACGAAGAAATTCCCTTCGTCGTTGCGCGCATTGTCCTGCAGGATTTCACCGGCGTCCCGCTCGTTGTTGATCTCGCGGCAATGCGCAGCGCGGTGAAACGGCTCGGCGGCGATCCGAAAATCATCGAGCCGCTCGTGCCGGTCGATCTCGTCGTCGATCACTCGGTGCAGGTGGATTTCGCGGGATCAGCCGCGGCGTTGCGACTGAACATGGAGATGGAGTTTAAGCGGAACCGCGAGCGCTATCAGTTTCTAAAATGGGGCCAGCAAGCCTTCAAAACATTCGGCCTCGTGCCGCCCGGGATCGGCATTGTTCACCAAGTCAATCTCGAATATCTCGCAAAAGGCGTGCTGAGTCAGAAGTCAGAAGTCGGAGGTCAGAAGTCAGAAATCTTCTATCCCGACACACTCGTCGGCACCGATTCGCACACGACGATGATCAACGGGCTGGGCGTAGTTGGCTGGGGCGTCGGCGGGATTGAAGCCGAAGCTGGAATGCTCGGGCAGCCGGTCTATTTTTTAACACCCGAAGTCGTGGGCGTTCATCTAAGCGGCTCCTTGCGCGAAGGAGTAACCGCGACAGATCTCGCGCTCCACATCACGCAGATGCTGCGCGCACAGAAAGTCGTCGGGAAATTCGTCGAGTTTTATGGTGAGGGCGCGACTTCGTTGCCATTGCCTGACCGCGCGACCATCGGCAACATGGCACCCGAGTACGGCGCCACCATGGGCTACTTTCCCGTCGATGCGGAGTCGGTGAATTACCTGCGCGCGACCGGGCGAACGGAAGAGCAGTGCGCCACGTTCGAGAACTACTTCCGCGCGCAAAAGATGTTCGGCATGCCACGCAAAGGCGAAGTGGACTACAGCGTGGACCTCGATCTCGATCTCGCCGTTGTGCAACCCAGTGTCGCGGGACCGAAAAGGCCGCAGGACCGGATCAATTTGCCCGATCTGGGGGACACGTTTCGCGATCTATTTGGGAAGAGCATCAAGGACGGCGGATATGGCAAGCTCGCGGGCGAACTCACCGAGCGCTTTCCGATTCATCTCAACGGCGACGCGCAGCCAATCAACGGTGACATGATGCCGGCGAGTGTCGCCGGGCCCACCGACACCGGCATCGGAATGGTTGCCGATGATGGCAGGATGATTGGCGATACGGTCGGTGACAGTGAGATGGTAACAAATCGTCCAACCGCAACCCCCGCGGGTATGTTGGCGCAGACGAACGCGCAGGAATTCAGGGACGGCGACAGCCGAATCGGGCATGGCAGCGTCCTGATCGCTGCGATCACCAGCTGCACGAATACGAGCAATCCGAGCGTGATGCTCGCGGCAGGTTTGCTCGCGAAGAAAGCGGTAGAGCGCGGATTGCGGGTCGATCCTTCGGTGAAGACCTCCCTCGCGCCCGGATCGCGCGTGGTCACGGATTATCTTCAGAAAACCGGGCTCCAGCCATACCTCGATCGGCTTGGTTTCAACATCGTTGGCTATGGTTGCACCACCTGCATTGGCAACTCTGGCCCGCTCGACCCGACGATCGAGAAGGCGATTTCCGAGCACGACCTGATCGCGGCCTCAGTGTTGTCGGGCAATAGAAATTTCGAAGCGCGCGTCCATCAAAACATTAAAGCGAACTTCCTGATGTCTCCGCCGCTGGTGGTCGCGTTCGCGCTCGCCGGTCGCGTCGATGTCGATCTTTTGGAGGAGCCGCTCGGAAAAGACGGTGAGGGACGTGACACATTTCTGCGCGACCTCTGGCCCACGTTGCACGAAGTCCGTCAGGCCATGGAATCGGCGCTCACCCCGGAGGTATTTCGACGGCTCTACCGTGATTTCACGGACCAGAACCCAAAGTGGAATGAGATCCCTTCGAGCACCGGCGCTGTTTATGAGTGGGACGAAAGAAGCGACTACATTCACGAGCCGCCGTTCTTCGAGAATTTCTCGATGGATGTTGGCCCCGTCGAACCGATTCGCGATGCGCGCCCGCTTGGTATCTTCGGCGATTCCGTCACCACGGATCACATCTCCCCAGCGGGCGCGATTAAAGCGACTTCACCTGCGGGAGAATATCTCATGTCGCGCGAAATCAAGGCGACCGATTTTAACAGTTACGGCAGCCGACGCGGCAACGACCTCGTCATGACACGCGGCACCTTCGCGAACGTTCGGATCAAGAATTTGATGGTTCCCGGTGTCGAGGGCGGCGTCACGAAATATTTCGGTGGCGCAAGTTCCCAAGTTGCGAATCAAGAGGCGCAGGTTGGGAAACGTGCGCCACAAGCTGAGCAGATGTCGATTTACGATGCCGCAATGAAGTATTCCGCCAATGGCGTGCCGCTGATCATTATCGCGGGGCACGAGTATGGAACCGGCTCTTCGCGCGACTGGGCGGCGAAAGGAACACGCTTGCTCGGCGTCAAGGCCGTCTTCGCAGCAAGCTTCGAGCGGATTCACCGCTCAAATTTGGTCGGCATGGGGGTGCTGCCGTTGCAGTTTCTCGAGGGCGTGAACGCGCAATCATTGGGGCTCGATGGCTCGGAGACTTACAGCATCGAGGATCTTTCCGAATCGATTCGGCCCGGCGACTTACTGAAGCTCGCCATTACCCGAGAGAGCGGCGCGCGCGAAATGGTTTCGGTGAAGCTGCGCATCGATACTCCGATCGAGATCGATTATTATCGCCACGGCGGGATTCTGCCGTTTGTCCTGCGCGAGTTAATGAGGAAACCATAGCGGCGATCCACGACCGTCGCAGTCCCACGCCAGCATCGGCAGTCGATCGGCTGGTTCGATCTCTGATGAAGGTCGCCGAGTTGCGGGAGTCCGATCTGTGAGACCTTCAACGTTCGGATTTGCAAAGGACCCCGCAGTTGCGGGATTGGTCAGGATCATGGAAATAGCACGCTGCCATGGCACGACTTCACGAGTATCAAGGCAAAGCCATTCTCGCGGCCAACGGATTCAAAATTCCGCGAGGCCGTGCCGCCTCGACTGCTGATCAAGCCGTGGCGGCCGCCCACGAACTCGCCGCGGGCGAGATGGACGGCGAAGTGGTCATCAAAATTCAAGCCTGGACCACCGGGCGCGCTGGCATTGGCGGCGTAGCCTTCGCTAAAGAACCAGAGGATGTTCGCGCTCACGCGGCGCGCATGCTGGCGATGAAAGTTGGCCAGTTTCCGGTCGAAGCCGTGCTGGTGGAAGAAAAGATCGCGATTGAGCGGGAGTTCTTTCTTTCCTTTGCGATCGATGACGCAGCTCGCGGTCCGATGATTATCTTCGCCGCTGTGGGCGGCAGCGGAATCGAAGAGCGCGCCGTCTCGACGCGACGCATCGCGTGCGATGTGACGCGTGGTCCACTGGATCCGGCAGTTGGCGAAGCCGCCGCTTCGTGCGGACTTTCGCCGGCGCACGCGGCGCAACTCGCCGACTCGATTCAAAAATTATTTGCCGCCGCCCGCAGCGTCGAAGCCCGGTCGCTCGAAATCAATCCGCTGGTGCTGACCAAGGATGGTCAGTTCGTCGCCGCCGATTGCCGCATCACGATTGATGATTACGCCGTGGCGCGGCATCCTGAACTGAATATTGAAATTGCACGCGAGTTCGATCATCCGCCCACGGCTCTGGAACGCGTGGCCTACGCCGCGGAGCAAAGTGACCATCGCGGCACATTCTATTTCGCGCAGTTGGCCACGGCGGCCGAAGATTCCAAAGGTCTGGTCGGTTTTCACGGCGCAGGTGGCGGCGGTTCGATGATGTCCATGGACGCGATCGTGAACGCGGGATTTACCATCGCCAATTTCACCGACACCAGCGGGAATCCCTCGGCTTCCAAGGTCTATCGCGCCAGCCGAATCATTCTGGCTCAGCCCGACTTGGTAGGCTATTTCGGTTCGGGCTCCGGTGTCGCGAGCCAGGAACAATATTGGTCTGCGTATGGACTGGCCAAAGCGTTTTGGGAACTCGATCTGAATATCCCCGCGGTGATCCGTTTGGGTGGCAACACCGAAGATCGCGCCGTGGACATTTTGCGTCGGACGTCCCGACTGATCCGCGCGCCGATCGAGGGATATCGCAAGACGGACGCGCCGGCCACGATCGCCGAGCGCTTCGCGAAACTGGTCGCGGGTGCGAGCGGGACAAAATGGAAGCCGCGCGTTCCCCGCGTGCCGAACTTCGTTAAGGACCCATCGGCCACGATGCTTCCCGTGAAAAGTGGTCGGGTGTGGATTGATACCGCAAAGTGGCCAGAGATTCGCCGCGCCGTCGAGACGCACTCTGGCGGATTGATCGTGGATCGCGCGGGCGCGCCGGTGGGAACGCTGGCGAGCGCAGAGTTTGTCAATAAAGATTCCGAGTTGCTCGCCTGCGATGTCGAGTGTCGACTCGCCGGAATCGAAGGCTTCTATCTTGAACTTGAGATTCCCGGACTGGACGAACTGATTCGAGACGCGCGCTAAATGGCGATTTTGACCGATGAGACCAAAGCGGGTTTTGGCAGAAGCATCAGCTGGCGCGTGAAGCGACGGGCGGAGGGAATTGACATGGTTCACGAAGCGTGACTACAGTGACTACATGATCGCGACCTTGCGGGAGACGAAGGCAAAGCTTTCAGAAATGGTGAAGCGTGCCGCAGGTGGTGAAGACGTGCTGATCACAGTGCACGGGAAAAAAATGGCCAAGCTGGTCGGTCTGCCCAAAAAAGAAAAGAAGCTCGACAAAAAAAAGTGGCTCGCAGACCTCGCGCGACTGCGTCGACAAACCGGAACCGGAACGGTCGGCATGACTGCGCAGCAGATCCAGGATGAAAATCGCGCGGAGCGATTTTAAGCGATGCTTTTCTGGGACACGTCGGCCGTCCTGAAGTTGTATGTCGACGAGCCGGATGCAAAAACGTTCAGAGCCTTGGCGCAAAGACCAGAGATTCTGTTCATTTCCGCTTTCTGTGTGCACGAAGTGCATTGCGCATTTTATCGAAAGGAATTTGTGAAAGCGTTGAAGCCAGGGATGGCGGAGGTGCTGTATCAGGCGTTTCGGGACGAGATAAATCGAGGATATTTCCACCTGATCGAGTACAATCCGGGGGTCGAGCAACACGCCGCGGAAGTCGTCCGAGCGTGTTATGGGGCGAACCGGCCGGTTCTTATCCGCAGTCTCGACGCTTTGCAGTTGGGGAGCGCGTTAGCTGCTGGCGCAAGGGATATTGTGTGCACCGACAAACGCATGCGGCAGGGTGCCGCGCTTCTCAGACTGGGAGTTTTTCCGCAAGCGGCCCAGTAATGTCGGCGCGCGACATTACGGGTAAAAGGCGCAACGCAGTCGGCGCAATTCCGATCGGCTACTTTTCTATTGAGACCGGGGCCGATTGAGAGAAGAGACTCGCTGCGAGTAACTTCAATTCAGATTAGGACACTACTTTAAATGGCAATCTTAATCGACGAAACCAAGCGCGTTCTGGTGCAAGGCATCACTGGCCGCGAAGGTCAGGCGCGCACACGCTTGATGCGCGAGTACGGAACCAATGTTGTCGCCGGTGTGACGCCAGGCAAAGGCGGGCAGACGGTGTCCGCCGGTCGGACGGACTCGTTCCGTGGCGAGCGCGGAGTGCCGGTGTTTAACACGCCGCAGGAGGCGGTGAAAGCATTGGGAAACATCGACATTTCCGTGCTTTTTGTGCCTGCGTCCGGGGTGAAGAACGCAGCCATCTCCGCGATTGACGCGGGCATCAAACTCACGGTGCTGGTGCCCGATCGCGTGCCGGTGTGGGACGCGATGGAGATCGCAGCGGCGGCTAAAGCAAATGGCGCGACTTTTCTAGGACCCAATACGCTTGGGGTATTAAGCCCTGGCAAGGGCGTCGTCGGCATGATCGGTGGTCGCGCTGAAAGTGCACGACAATGGTTCAAGCCGGGGATTCCCACCGGTGTTGGAGTGATCAGTCGCTCCGGCGGCATGGCTTCGAGCACGGGCTACTATCTGGGACAGGCGGGAGTTCGCATTTCAACCATCGCGCACATTGGTGGCGACGCAGTTCTTGGCATTCGTATTCCAGATGCAGCACTAATGTTTGAAGCCGATCCGCTCACGGAAGCCATCGTCATCTTTGGCGAAATCGGTTCATCCCAGGAAGAGGAATTAGCGCAGCTGATTCGCGATCGAAAAGTCACTAAGCCCGTGATCGCATACATCGGCGGCAAGGCCGCGCGCGAAGGCACGCGCTTCAGTCATGCGGGCGCGATTATCGAAGGCGGTCGAGGCACGCATGCCGGCAAGGTGAAGGCGTTGCGGGAAGTCGGCGCCACCGTCGTCGATGCGTTTGGCGAACTGCCGAGTGCGGTGGTTGATATCCTCAAGCGAATAAATGGAAAGAGTCTCATGAGTGAAACCGACAAGAACGCCGTCTGGAACACCGCGGTGACGCGCATTGAGCCGAACCGAGTTGCGGTGCGTGGATACGACATCGCCGACCTCATGGGGAGCGCGTCGTTTGGTGCCGCCGTTTATTTAATTTTGACCGGCGAGTTGCCGTCGCCTGAGGTCGGGCGGTTGATGGACGCCGTGCTAGTGGCGTCGATCGATCATGGCGCCACGCCACCGAGCGCGCTGGCCGCGCGAACCGTTGCTTCCACCGGGGCTTCGCTGAGTGCATCGGTCGGCGCCGGCATCATGTCGATCAATCGTCATCACGGCGGCGCGATTGAAGATTGCGCTCGGCAACTGAAAAAGATCGCCGAACGCGCCACGGCCGACTCCATTTCCATGGATGAAGCCGCCACGCGCACGCTCGGGGCAATGAAGGAAGCCGGTGAGCGCATGCCGGGATTTGGCCATCGCTATCACACCCAGGATCCGCGCACCGCGCGATTGTTCGAGCTGGCGCGCGAAGCCGGCGTGGACGGCATGCACATGAAGGCGGCGCGGGCCGTCGAGAAGTCCTTTACCGATGCCAAGAAGGCGTTGCCCGTCAATGTGGACGGCGCCATCGGGGCCATTCTCGCCGACTTAGGGATGAATCCGGCCGCTTTCAACGGCATTTTCATGATCGCGCGCACGCCCGGGCTGGTGGCGCATGTCATCGAAGAGCAAACTCGCGAGAAACCGATGCGCCGAATTGATCCAGTCAAGCACGGCTATGACGGGCCCGCTCCCAGGAACCTTCCTATAGAATTAAACTGACCGTAGCGGCTGTCTGATCCACTTCTGTGTCTTCTCGTGCTCATGATCTTAAATCAAAGGAATCGATCACGAGCATGAGCACGATTAGGAGCATGATGGAAAGTAGGGCCGTTCCAACCGCGCCACGCTAACAAGTAGATAGTATCACCCATGACGACAACTCAACGAACCAATTACGGCGTGAACGAAATCGCGGAACTCTTCCCCAGTTTGATGAAGATCAAGGATGAGTCGCTGCGCGAAAAGGTGGCCGCCGTTTGGAACGAAGCCATCACCACGGGCTGCGGCGGCAAGGGCTGGACTTTCGACGAACTTCGCGCGGTCAAATTCACGCTCCTGGCCGGCGACATTGACATGACGTTCGTCGAGCATCTCAATTCCTGTGCGCGGCAATGCATCGCGATCGCCGATGTGCTCGAGAGTTCGTTCCGCTGCGGCATTCCGGTGCAGCGCGATTATTTGATCGCGGGTGCGCTGCTGGCCGACGTAGGCAAGCCCCTGGAGTTTGATAAGGATGGCTCCGGCAAAGTGATTCAGGGGAGATTTGGGCAGCAGGTGCGGCACCCGTTCACCGGCGTTGCCCTGGCCTACAAGCATGGCATTCCCGGCGAAGTCATGCATATCATCGCCACCCACAGTCACGAGGGCGACAAGATGGAGCGCTCGATCGAATCAATCATTTTCCATCACGCCGACTTCGTGGACTTCGATATCGCCAAGTTTCTCGGCAAACGCGCCGCCAGGAAGTGAGGGAGGGGACGAGAAGAGCTTATGAGGGGTCTCGCGCTTTCGAAGATGACTGGCTTGCATCCAGTGATGCAATAGCATCACATGCATGCGCACCACACTTGAGATTGATGACGATATTCTGGGGGCGGTAAAGGAGCTGGCTCTTCGGCAAAAAAAGACTGCTGGCCAAGTGATTTCTGAGCTGGCGCGCAGCGGAATCCAAGGCTATCGAGGAAAGCCGGTTCGCAAAATCCGAAACGGGTTTGAAGTCCTGCCCGCGGACGAGCGCGTTGTTACGCCGCAACTGGTGCAGAAGATTCTCGAGGAATCGAGTGAAGCGTGATCGCTCTCCTCGATATCAACCTGCTCATCGCGCTCTTCGATGCTGCGCATGTGCACCATCAAGCGGCGCACACATGGATGACAAGGAATCACTCGCGCGGCTGGGCGACGTGTCCAATCACTCAAAATGGCTGCGTGCGCGCGATGTCTCAGCCGAGCTATCCTGGTCATCTGCCGGTGCCGGAGATCACCCGCCGGTTTACCACCGCGGTGGATGTTCCCGAGCACACCTTCTGGTCCGACTCCATTTCTATTTGCGATGCGAGCCGCTTCGAGCCGGCCCGGATCCTCACACCCAGAACTCTTACCGACGTCTATTTGCTCGGTTTGGCGAAGGAAAACGGCGGTCGCCTTGTTACGTTCGACCGCACGATAAGCTTTTCCGCAGTGGCCAATGTGAAGACGCGACATCTTCTCGTGCTCTAAAAAGAATTTATCGTCGCAACAGGAAAGTCCTGGGCGCGTTACGTTGTTTGAGGGGGGTCCCGGGTCGCGCGGTCGTGATTATTTTAAGCCACGGTTAAAGTGCTGCTCGGCCACGAACGATTCGCATTCCGAGCTGCAACTGGGCCATGTGCGAAATCTGCTCGCGACCGGATATGGCGTCGCCGATATGCGGCGCTGGACGCGCCAACTGGAGCTGGATAGTCTCCTAAAGAGTGTGTCTCGAATCACTGACACGCCACCGGAAATCGAGCGAATGATGCGCGACAAACTTATGACACGCTCGGGCGAGGAACGCTTCCTGGTGGGCGCGCAGGCGTTCGAGAGCGCCCGCGAAATGGTGAAGGCGTCGCTCCCGCTGGGTTATCGGAGACGGAGCGGCGACGACAATTGTTCAAAGCGCCTCTACGGGGGGTTACAATAGGAAGTTGATATGAGTCTTACGCTTGTTGAGAAAATCGCCTCACGACACGCCGATGGGCTCGTCGCTGGAACCGTGGTGCGCGCCGGAGATTTCGTTTCCATTCGTCCTCGTCATGTGATGACGCATGACAATACCGGCGCCGTGATCCCGAAGTTCAAGCAGATCGGCGCGACTGCGATTGCCAATCCGGCGCAGCCGGTCTTCGCGATCGATCACGACATTCAAAATGTCACGCCAAAAAATCTGGAGAAGTACGCCAAGATCGAAATGTTTGCCCGCAAACACGGCATCGATTTTTACCCACCGGGCACTGGCATTTCGCATCAAGTGATGGTGGAGCAGGGCTATGTCATTCCCGGCGCCTTGGTGGTGGCCAGCGATTCGCATTCTAATTTGTACGGCGCCGTGGCGGCGCTCGGCACGCCGGTGGTGCGAACCGACGCCGCGAGTATTTGGGCTACTGGAGTCACCTGGTGGCAGGTGCCGAAGGTGGCGAAGGTGGTGCTAAAGGGAAATCTTCCGGCGGGAGTTACCGGAAAGGACGTGATCATCGCTTTGTGCGGACTCTTCAATAAAGACGAGGTCCTCAATCACGCCGTCGAGTTTATGGGTGACGGAGTGGTCCATCTCCCGATGGCGGCGCGCATGACCATCGCTAACATGACCACGGAGTGGGGCGCGCTTGCGGGCGTGTTTCCATTTGATCAGGTGACGATGAGTTACTTGCGCTCGCGCGTCGGCGAGTTCACCAATCCCAGGCGCCCGGGAACGCGCGGCCCGAAGAGTCGCTCTGGCTACACCAACGGCGATATCGATGGATGGTGGAACGATCGCGGCAGCTTGAGCGCCGACCCGGACGCGCATTACGCCATCGAACTCGAGCTTGATCTGGCAACTGTGGTCCCGCACGTCTCCGGGCCTAACGAAGTCAAAACCATGGTGTCGCTGCCGGAAATGGAGCGGAAACATGTACCGATCCAGAAGGCGTATCTGCTGTCGTGTGTGAACGCACGCCTGGAAGATTTGCATGACGCCGCGGAAGTCGTGCGTGCCCGCAGCGGACGCGTTGCCGCTGGGGTCGAATTTTATCTCGCCGCGGCGAGCGCCGAAGTGCAGGCGAAATCGGAGTCCGCTGGTGATTGGCAAACTCTGGTGGATGCGGGTGCGATTCCGCTACCCGCAGGCTGCGGAACGTGCATCGGCCTGGGTCGTGGTCTGGTAGGCAAAGGCGAAATCGCGATCAGCGCCACGAATCGCAATTTCAAAGGCCGGATGGGAGATCCCGATGCCCAGGTTTATCTGGGTTCGCCCGCGGTCGTCGCCGCCAGCGCACTTGCTGGATTTATTTGCGGGCCACAAACGTTCGTTGATCGCACCGCTGGCACCGCTGTTCGACGCGCGCAAAGCAAACCGCAAGCAGAGGTTTCAGTGGAGATCATCGACGGTTTTCCGCCCAGCGTGCGCGGTCGCGTTCTCTTCATCGACAAAGACAATTTAAACACCGACGGGATTTACGCCGGCAAACACACTTATCGCGACGATCTCACCCCTGAGCAGATGGCAGCGGTGACGTTTGAAAACTACGACCCGAACTTCAACACTCTCTATCGCGACGGCGATGTTGTCGTAGGCGCTTTAAATTTTGGAACCGGATCGAGTCGCGAACAGGCGGCGACAGCCCTGAAATTCAAAGGCATTCCGTGCGTGATCGCTGCCAGTTTTTCCGAAACCTACAAGCGCAACGCGTTCAACAACGGTTTCGTAGTGTTCGAGTGTCCCGAGCTGGTGACGCACTTGCGTGCCAGCTTGACCAATCGCGCACCTACCACGGTGGCATCGGAGATCACGATTGATTACGGCAAATCCATCCTGACCATGGACGAAAAATCGTTCGCCTTTCCGGCTCTTAGTCCGGCGGCTCAGGAGTTGATCGTGGCTGGCGGCGCCGAAAATCTGGTCGCCTCGCGGCTGCGCTCGAAGCTGCCATCCGTCTAAAGCCTGCTCCGCGCCCGCCTGCCGGCGGCGGCGTCCTCGCCGACTTTCGACCTCAGCGCCGAACCGAAATGCTTTTCACGTACGCGTATCTCAGGATCGAATCGTCCGCGGTTAGCAGTGTGAGACCGTGTAAACGC
Source organism: Chthoniobacterales bacterium (assembly GCA_038232335.1). Lineage (GTDB taxonomy): Bacteria > Verrucomicrobiota > Verrucomicrobiia > Chthoniobacterales > UBA10450 > JACCXL01. Next base: position 95,395 of record JBBSIA010000010.1, on the reverse strand, counting down.
GCCGTCGCGACTAAGATGCGGTCGGCAGGATCTTTGTGGAATGACCCGGGAAGATGGTACGCTTCCCAAGCCATCTCATGCGTCACATCGACCGTTGTCGCAACAAGATCGTGCAGCGATTGAGTTTTCCAAGTCGCGAACGGTTGCGTCAGCAAAATCCTACCCCGGCTGATCAGTCGCGCGATCTCGAACGTCGAAATCGCCGAGACTACTCTTTCGTCTTCACGGCTTGTCAGGATGCTTTGAGTTTTCCGCCCAAACTTTTCATGCGCTTCCTGTGACCACAGCCAAACGTGGGTATCGAGCAAATACCTCATTGCTCCGCCCAATCGTCTTCCATGTCCGACTTGATGACGTCCCCCTTAATAGTCATCTGCCCCTTCAATGTTCCAAGCCGCGGTGCTCGTTTTTCCGTGTGAATCGGCTCGACCCGGACCAATGGTTCACCGCGCAAAGTAACCGTTAAAGGCTTGCCGGTTTTCTTCACCTCCTTTAACAGGCCAATACACTTCGCTTTGAATTCCGAAACCAACACCGTCTTCATATCGCAATTAGTAACCTGGTCATCAGACTAGGTCAAGTCCTTTCTTCGGCGATACTTGCGAGTGGTGATGCTCCTCGATAAAGTCGCAACCAATGTCTAAATACAAAATTGCGTGGATGCCCGGTGATGGAGTTGGCAACGATGTCATGGAGGCGGCCCGTCTCGTGTTGGATCGCATGCAACTCGACGCCGAGTACGTGCCTTGCGACATTGGCTGGGATTTCTGGTGCCGGGAGGGCAACGCGCTTCCCGATCGCACCGTAAAGGCGCTCAAAGAAACCACCTGCGGTCTCTTCGGCGCCATTACGAGCAAACCGCAAAGCGAAGCCAAGGAGGAGCTGGCGCCGGAACTTAAGGACAAGGGGTTGGTTTACTTCTCACCTATTGTGAAGTTGCGTCAGATGTTCAACCTGCACACCAACATGCGGCCGTGCAAAAGTTATCCCGGCAACCCGTTGAATTATCGCGGCACCAAAATCGCCAATCCAAGCGGCGAGGATATCCTGATCGATCAAGTTGTGTTCCGTGAAAACACCGAAGGCAGTTACGGCGGCGTCGAGTTTTTCCCGCTACCGGAATCGGTTTACACGGCGCTCTGCGCGAATCCGAAGATGAAGCCGTGGAAAGACAAGGGGCTTGAGAACGTCGCGCTCTCCACCCGCATTATGAGCAAACAAGGCTGCACCAGCATTTGCAAACAGGCCTTTGAGTTCGCCAAGAACACCGGACGCAAACGCGTCACACTGATCGAGAAACCCAATGTGCTCCGCGAAACCGGCGGCTTGATGATGCGTTGTTTCCGCGACGTGGCCAGGAGTTACCCGGAGATTCGGGCGGACGACGCGAACATCGACGCCATCTGCATGTGGATGTTCAAGAATCCGCAGGATTATTCCGTGCTGGTAGCGGAAAATATGTTTGGCGACATCGTCAGCGATTTGTGCGCCGGCCTCGTCGGCGGACTTGGGTTTGCACCCAGCGCCAATCTTGGCGACACCTACGCCGTGTTCGAACCAACGCACGGATCCGCTCCGAAATACGCCGGTCAATACAAGGTTAATCCAATAGCGATGCTCTTGACTGCCAAGCTGATGCTGGATTGGCTCAAGGAAACCGACAAGGCCACGCGCCTTGAATCCGCCATTGCTCGAGTAATCGCGGAAGGCCGCGTCCGCACCTACGACATGGGCGGCAAAGATTCCACCCTCGGCGTGGCCAAAGCCGTCGCGGATTACGCCAGCTCGTAAACGAACCGGACGGAGATCAGCATGTCACATCAACCAACCGAATCGAAGCGTCTTCTCTCGCACACCATTGCGGAGTGGGCTTGCGCGCTGAAATACGAACATCTGTCCGTAGAGGCGATTCAAGCGGCCAAGTTATTTTGGTTCGACTCCATCGGCTGCGCTCTTGGCGGGAGTCAACAGGATGACGCCAAAATCTTGCTTAAGCACTACCGCGCCATGTCCGGTCTCCGCGGCGACACAGACTCATCCAGTGGCGAGGACGGCGGCAACGGCAATGCCACGGCGTTTGTCTCCGGTTTCAAAACCAATCCAGTGGATGCGGCGTTTTTGAACGGCCACATGATTCGCGCCATGGATTACAACGACATTTATTGGAAAGCTGATCCATGTCATCCGAGCGATCTCATCGCCGCGCCGCTGGCATTGTGCGAAAGCGAAGGTCTGGGCGGCCAGGATTTGATCCTCGCCACCATTATCGCCTATGAAATTGAGATGCGACTGTGCGAAGTGGGTCGACCCGGTGTACGCGAATACGGCTGGCATCACGCCACCTTGAGCGCGTTTGCGGCACCGGTCGCGGCGGGCCGAGTGCTGAATCTTACGCCCGCGCGAATGGTGTCCGCCATGGGCATCAGCGCGTCGCGCACATTTTGTCCAGGCGCGGTGACGGCGGGCAAGTTGACCAACATGAAGAACACGGTTGATCCGTGGGCGGGGCGCATGGGGGCCGAGAGCGCGCTTCTTGCTCGCGGCGGATTTTCCGGTCCCGAGCACATCATCGATGGCAAGGAAGGTTTGTTCGCCGTCTTCCATCATGTGCAGTACGAAGGAAAACCAGCCACTTTCGACGCCGAGGCGTTGGTCAAGGATCTTCCCGACTCAAGCACTTCTCATTATCGCATTCTCGATTGCGGCATGAAGAGTTTCCCGATCGAAGCGCTCAGTCACTCGCCGCTCACGGCTATGATGAAGACGGTCAAGGAGCACAACATCCGCGCCAACGATGTACAGGAGATCAAGGTGGAGGTGATCGCTCGCGCCGCCGACATACTGGGCGATCCCCACAAGTATCGACCTGACTCCAAAGAAACTGCCGATCATTCGCTGCCTTACTGCATGGCCGCCGGACTGGTCGACGGAATGGTGACGCCGCTGCAATTCCGCGAGGAGCGCGTGCTTGATAAGGCGCTCATTCCAATCATGGACAAGGTGAAAGTGGTGGCTAACCAGGAGTTCGAAGCGCTCTTTCCCAAGTTCCAGCCGAGTCGCGTGACCATCACCACGAATAGCGGCGCGTCACACTCCACGCGCGTCGATGTTCCCAAGGGTGATCCGCGCGATCCAATGACCGAGGAAGAAATCGCGGTAAAATTCACGGCGCTGGGCGGCGATGTCATCGGCAAGGATCAATGCGAAAGGTTGCAGAGCTTCATCATGAGTATGGAAACCGCCAGGAACCTTGGCGGACTCTTCGAGTTGACCACGGCTCGCGAGTTGCTTAAGAAGCGTTCGTGATCCCACGCGATTCTATCCGTCAGATTGGGGTAGATTGTATCTTCGAGGGGAAATAGCCTAACGAGTGTTTTGCACGAATGCGCAGAACAACGCATTCCGCATGTCCGACTCTGTCCGAATTCCTCGCAGACGGCTTACGATTCCATTGCCGATTCTTAGCTTCCGTTTCTTTTCGGTCTTCGAAACAAACCGCGTATTTTACTCGGCGCGAGCCATGCAGCGCGGGTGAGCACGATTTTGGTTAATAGCACGTGGTAAGACGCGGGCAAGGTGGCTGGCAGGCAAGCCAACGTTGTGGGTCGCGGGCGCCGCCAGTCACGCGGTGCCAGACCGAAATCGTCGAGCCAACTAAACTGGCGGAGAAACTCCGGGTGATCGCTGAAAAAGGCACCAGGCCAATGACGATTGAGGAATTGCCGCCATGGCGTGCCGGCCGCGAAATCGTGCAGGAACACGACACTCGGTTTGCGCGTGCGCAACAGACTCAAAGCGAGCTTGAGCGCGCGAAACTCCTTCGGGCCGTCGATCAACACGGGATCGGCGGGTTCGAGGAGCCTGGGCAGGATTTCACGTGAGTCTCCAAAGAGGCATTCCACGTTGCGATGCGGCGCAAGCTTAGCCACGGCGATCGCGGTGTTGGGCGAAAGGACATCGAGCTCGATACTCGTGATTCGCGTACTGGGAAAGCAGTGCGCCAGCGTAAGCGTGCTCCCGCCAAGGGCGCGGCCCGACTCGAGGATCTGCCGAGGGTTCAACGGATGAACTACCGAATAAAAGAGGAACATTTCGCTCAAGAAAATACCGCGACCGCGCTGCTTCTGCGGAATCGCGTCGACCACAGCACGAAACTTAGGCAGAAGCCGGTTTGCATTTGCAAGAACAGCGGCAATGCTGGCCGAAGGGACGGGATTAGAAGCTCCGCGCACGTTGGTTGGGTTCCGTTCCCATGCAGATGGCTGTAGTTGACCGTTAGCCTGCCATCGCCTGACTCGATCTAGACCTCAGCTTGGTTAGCTCAAAAGCCCAGGCGATGACGAGTGATTACGCCGTTGCGCTACCCGCGTCGTCGCTGCCGAACTGGATTCCCTGCGCAAGCGGAAGCTCGGCCGAGAAATTGATCGTATTCGTCTGGCGGCGCATGTAGCCCTTCCACGAATCGCTCCCGCTTTCCCGGCCGCCGCCGGTGTTCTTCTCACCTCCGAAAGCGCCGCCGATCTCCGCGCCGCTTGTGCCGGTATTGACATTCGCGATGCCGCAGTCGCTCCCGATCGCGCTCAAAAACTTCTCCGCTTCGCGCATGTCGTTGGTAAAAATGGCGGAGCTGAGGCCTTGCGGTACGTCGTTATGCATCGCGATCGATTCGTCGAAATCGTTATACGTGATGAGATAGAGCAAAGGACCGAAGGTCTCGTGCTTCACGATCTCAAAGTCGTGTCGCGCCGTCGCGAGACATGGTCGCATGTAACAGTCGCCCGGAAATTCGCCGCCATCGAGCTTCTCGCCGCCGTAAAGAATCTCGCCGCCTTCGCTCCGCACCCTCTCGATCGACTGCTGGACGCTTGCGACCGCCGGCGCGTCGATTAATGGACCAACGAGCGTCTCGCGGTCGAGCGGGTTTCCGATACGCATCGATTTGTAGGCGGCGAGCAATTGCTCCCGCAGTTTGTCCACCACCGACTTTTGCGCGATGACGCGACGGGTTGAGGTGCAACGCTGACCAGCTGTGCCGACGGCACCGAAGAAAATTGAGCGTGCCGCCATGTCGAGATCGGCGCTGCGGCTGACGATGAGCGCGTTGTTGCCGCCGAGTTCGAGGATGCTCTTGCCGAGGCGGCCATGCACGGCCTTGCCAACTTCGAAGCCCATGCGCGTCGAGCCGGTCGCGGAGACGAGCGGCACGCGCTGATCAGCCGCGAGCTTTTGCCCAAGGTTCGGACCGTCACCAATCAACAACGAAAAAATGGCGGGATCCGCTCCGGTCGCGCGGCAAACGCGTTCCGCAATTTTGATCACGGCGATCGCGGTGAGCGGCGTCTTTTCAGAAGGTTTCCAGATTGTGGCGTCGCCACACACGGCTGCGAGCGCGGCATTCCAGGACCAGACCGCGACCGGAAAATTAAACGCCGAGATCACGGCCACGAGTCCGAGCGGATGCCACTGCTCCATGAGGCGGTGACTTGGCCGTTCCGACTGAATTGTGAGACCGTAGAGCTGCCTTGATTGACCGACCGCGAAGTCGCAGATGTCGATCATCTCCTGCACTTCGCCTTCACCTTCGGCGATGATTTTACCCGTCTCCATTGTGACGAGCTTTGCCAGATCGCTCTTCGCTTCGCGCAAGGAGTTGCCGAGCTGCCGCACGGTTTCGCCACGAACTGGTCCCGGCGTCGTTCGCCACTTCAGAAATGCCTCCTGCGCGCGCGCCACTGTCGTCTCATAATCCTCTTCCGAGGCCGTGCGGATGCGAGCAAGGACACGCCCATCGATCGGCGAAACCTTTTCAATGACTTCGCCACCGCCGCGCCATTCGCCGTCAAAAGCGCCGGCGTTTTCCTCGGTGATACCGAGTTTTTCGAGCACTGCTTTCATGGTAGCGCGAGCCTCTGGCTTACAAATCAGCCTACGCAAGCTGGAAACTTACGACGTGATTCATCCGCACATGCGGCGGCATTCCTGGCGCAACAGATCCATCGCTTCGTCGGCAACATCAGCCGTAATGTCGAGGGCGGGTCGGAAGCGGACTGCGCGTTCTCCGGATTTCAGCGCGAGAACACCGTGGTCGTACAAACGTTTCCAAAATTCATCTCGTCTTTTCGGATCGGGAAGGTTGAACGCGATGAACAATCCGCGGCCGCGGACCGCGGTCATGACCGGAAATTCCGCAGCGATTGCCTGCAGCGATTTGAGCATCTGTGCACCAATTCGCGCGGCATTTCCGACGAGATTTTCCTCTTCGACGATTTGCAGGTAATGCTTCGAGCGCACCATGTCGGTGAAGTTTCCGCCCCAGGTTGAATTCAACCGGCTGGGCATCCGAAAGGCATTGTCCCTCACTTCATCGAGGCGCGGGCCAGCGATCACGCCGCAGACCTGCACCTTTTTGCCGAAGGCGACCAGATCGGGCTTCACCCCGAAGTGTTCGCAGCACCAACTCCGGCCCGTCGTTCCCATCCCGCACTGCACTTCGTCGAAGATCAGGAGGATGTCGTTCTCGTCACAAATCCGGCGGAGCATCTGCAGCCATTCACCGCGGAAATGATTGTCCCCGCCCTCTCCCTGGATCGGCTCGATGATGATCGCGGCAATATCAACCCCTCGATCCGCGATAAATTTGCGGATCTCTTCCTCTGATTTCTCCTCGCGCGCGATCACATCCCGGTCGCGCTCGGCCTCGGGCAACGAGAAGTCGATGGATGGCGCAGAAACGCGCGGCCAATTGAACTTCGCGAACAAATCCGTCTTCTTGGGATCGGTATTCGTCAGGCTCATGGTGTAGCCGCTGCGGCCATGAAAGGCGTGGCGGAAATGGAGAATCTCCGTGCCGCGTTCGCCGAGACCCGCGGCCATGTTCTTGCGCACCTTCCAATCCATCGCGGCCTTCAGGCAATTCTCGATCGCGAGCGCTCCGCCTTCGATGAAAAGATAACGGTTCAGTGGAGGCAGCGGGGCGACACGCACGAAGGTTTCGACAAAATCGCCGTATGCCTGCGAGTAAACGTCAGAGTTCGCGACCTTGGCGGTCGCGGCGCGGAGCAGATCTGCTTGCACCTCCGGCTCGTCGAAGTGCGGATGGTTGAACCCGATCGGCATCGAACCAAAGAAACCGTAGAGGTCGATCAAACGGTGGCCGCTGGCCGCATCATGCAGATAAGAGCCGCGGCTTTTTTCGAGGTCGACCACGATCCGAAATCCGTCCATCAGGACGTGTTCTTCGAGTTTCTTTAAAACATCGGCGGGATCGCGGTGGGTGTTCGGGTTTTGGGATCTGCTCGGGACGGTGCGGCTCCGCGGGGAAGTGCGGGCCGATTCCGTAAGCACGGGCGGCATACTCATGTCCTGAGAGTAGCCGCGCGCGAGAAATTGGTCAACGAGCGAACACTCCGGAGGCACGGTTTACCCGGGCGACGCTCTGCAGAGGCCGAGCGGCTCGACAGAGTCTCCCCCCTTCCCTCACACAATCCCAGTCCGCAGCGTCTCGTGTTTTCCGCCTAACAACTCCTGGGTGAGCGCGTAACCGCGCGCGTCAACGTTATGCGCGGTTCCCGCGAAGTGGTGATCGACGCGCGCGCGCGCAGAGCGGCAGAAGTAATTTGCCAGCGCTAGGATTTCGTCAACGGGCCTGCCCTGGTTGATCAAATGCTGCGCGTACGAACAGCTCGCACTCATCGCGAACAGCTCCGTTGCGATCCCGACGAAACGCGAGAGAAGCAATTGCTCCCGGTCAAGCTTCGGACCGAAACGCATCATCGAATGAAACAATCCGCGCGCGAGCTTCTTGCTGGTCGCGGCCGCGAACTGGAGATGCGGGCGCAACTCCTCGTGCAACTTGCTCAGATCCCCGGCATTCGCTCGTGCATATTGCCGTGGATACCAGCGCGAATAAAACGAACCCGAGCCGAACATTGATTTGATGCGGGTCGAGACTGGCAGCGTCGTGTTAAAAATCGCGCCCCCAACTTTCAGGTGCGGATCGAGCGCTTCGCGGGCAATGAAGAGGCGCATGATTTCGCTCGAACCTTCGAAGATCGTGTTGATACGGCAGTCGCGCAGAAAGCGTTCCACCGGGATCGGTTCCTCGCCACGGCCGGCCAGCGATTCCGCCGTTTCGTAACCGCGTCCGCCGCGCACCTGCATCGCGTCATCGGCGATTTTCCACGTCGCCTCTGTGGACCACATCTTGCACATCGCGGTTTCAATCCGCAGGTCGCCGGCTTTCCGGTCGACGAGCGCTGAAGTGAGAAACGTCATCGCTTCCATCGCGAAGGTGTTGCCCGCCATCTCCGCGACTTTGCCGGCAATCGCGGAATGCTGGCCGATCGGTGCGCCCCACTGGATGCGTTCGCCGGCCCATTTGCGGCAGATTTCAACGAGCCGTTTCGATAAACCCACGCACGCCGCTGGAATCGTCAGACGCCCGGTATTCAAGGTCGTTAGGGCAACCTTCAAACCCGCGCCTTCCTTCGAGATCATGTTCTCGCGCGGAACGCGGACCTCGGTGAATTTCACGATCCCATTGTAGAGCGCGCGCAGGCCCATGAAGTGGCAGCGATAGGTGATTTCCACGCCCGGCGCCTCGACCTCGACAATGAACGCGCTGATCTGCTTGCGTTCCTTGCCGTTCACCATTTTCGGGGGCGTTTTCGCCATCACCACGAGCACGCCAGCCTTAATCAAATTTGTGCACCAGAGCTTTTCGCCGTTGAGGATGAACGCGGAGCCGTCCTCCGTAGGATCCGCGCGCAAACTCATGTTCGCGGGGTCGGAGCCGGCGTTCATCTCAGTCAACGCAAATGCGGAAATTTCCTTGCGCGCGACCCGCGGCAGATATTTCGCCTTTTGCTCTTCGGTTCCGAAGAGTAAGAGCGGCTGCGGCACGCCGATCGATTGATGCGCCGACAGGAGTGCCGTTAAATTCGCGTCCCAACTACCCAGCAGCATCGCTGCACGGCCGTAATTCACCTGGGACAACCCGAGGCCACCATACTGCTTCGGCACTTTGATGGCGAACGCGCCCATCGCGAACAAATCGTCGATATTCTTTTGCGGGATTTCGCCGGTGCGATCGATCTCGTCGGCATCGACATTCGCTTCGAGATAGGCCTTAAGCTCGGCGAGAAATGGCTCCCCGGCCGCACGATCTTCCGCGCTTTGTTCCGGCCAGGGAAAGATGCGATCGAAATCGAAGCGTCCAATAAAGAGGTTGCTCGCGAAACTGCCGCGTTCATCGAGCGGATCGCGTGAACTTTCCGCAAGGTCGAGCGCGGCCGCTTTCCCCGCCGACATCTTGGACGTGTCGATGACGGAAGCAGCGCCCTTCTCCGGTTTCGCACTGGTCTCTTCGCTAATCTGCTTTTCAGGAGCTTCGAGTGAGGATTTCATGGAATGTGGTGGGTGCGCGGGCGTGGCATGGCGAAACTCCGCCGCGCCTTCGACTCATGCGCGTGCGCGGGACTCGACGGAGTCTCCCCTTGCTTTCAACTCTCGCCCTATCCCTGCCCGTCGTAAAATGTGGTCCCGTCTTGCGCATGCAGCCGCAGCAATTCGCATGGCACAAATTTATCTCCCGCTCTCGAATGTAATTCGTCCATTTCCGTGACGAGCTTCTTCAACCCGAAATGATCGGCGTAACGTAGCGGACCGCCGCGGAAGGGCGGGAACCCTGTTCCCATCATCATCCCGAAATCTGCGTCCTCGGCGGCGGCGACGATTTTTTCCTCCACGCACCGCGCGGCTTCGTTCACCATCAGGAAAATGAGGCGATTGGTGAGACCTTCCTTTCCATCGTCATCCCGAGTGGAGCGCAGCGGAGTCGAGGGATCCCTTTGCGTTGCCGTCAAGTTTCCGCCACGGGATTTCTCGACTCCACTTCTCTGCGCTCCGCTGCGCTCGAAATGACCGTTATCGGTCCGCCATTCCTCCAGCGCTTCATTCTCGTTTTGTTGTTTCCCCTGATACTTGTAGAAGCCGCTGCCGGTTTTCCGTCCGAGAATCCCGGCGGCCTGCATTTTCCGCAAAATCTCCGGCGCGCGGTCGCGCCGGCCAAAAGCTTTCTCGAGGGTGTCTGCGATATCAACGGTTATATCGACGCCGATCTCGTCGATCAACCGCAGCGGCCCCATCGGCATTCCCCACTCGACCAGTGGCTCGTCGATTTCTTTCGCACTCACGCCTTTTTTAAATAGCTCCGCGGCGTCGAGCAGATACGGAAAGAGCACCCGGTTTACGAGAAATCCGGGGCTGTCCTGAACCAGAACGGGAAGCTTCCCAACTTGACGCGTGAAGGCCGCCGCGCGATCGATCGTTTCTCGCGCGGTCTCCTTTCCGACAACCACCTCGACGAGTTTCATCCGACTCACCGGATTGAAGAAGTGCAGTCCGATCACACGCCCCGGCTGCCCGCTGCTGGCGCCGAGTTCCGTAATTGAGAGCGCCGATGTATTCGTCGCGAGGATTGCACGTTCCGGCGTTTTCGCGGCGAGGTCGGCGAAGATCTGTTTTTTCACCTCGAGTTTCTCCGAAGCGGCCTCAATCACGACCTCGACGTCGCGCATCCCGCCGGGATCAGTCGAGGCAACGATCCGCGCGCGGCCTTGCGTTGCGCTCTCGTCACTCATGAGACCGCGCTTCACGGCATCGCCGTACGTCTTCTCAATGTTCGCGAGGCCATGGTCAATCTGATCGCCGCTGACATCGCGCAAAATTATCGAGACACCGCGCGAGCTTAGCCATTGTGCAATGCCCGAACCCATGACACCTGCGCCGACGACGGCTGCACGCGTAATTTTCGTGGCGGTTTTCGAAGCGCCTTTGCGGAATCTATCGACCAGGAAAAAATTGCGAATCAGGTTTTGCGTCGTCTCGGTTTCGCCCAGCTCCACGATCGCGTCGAGTTCCAGGCGGAGCGATTCGTCCACCGATTTGCCGAGACTTTTAGTGACAATCTCGAACGCGCGCGCCGGAGCGGCGTTGGCCGCGGGCGCAGGAGGGGCTAGCCTCTGCGGTTCCTTCAGTCCGGCCGCAGCATCAGCGGTCGCAAGTCCGTCCTCCATTTTCGAGCGAGTTGCACGTTTTCCTTCCTGCAATTTCTTTCGCGCGGTCGCGGGGAGCTGTTCACGAGGCACAACTTCGTCGATGAGTCCGATCCGGAGCGCGTCCTCGGCCGAATGCAGTTTGCCTTTCATAATGACATCGGCTGCTGCGTTCGCTCCAATCAACCGCGGCAGCCGCGTTGCGCCGCCCCAGGCCGGCACCAACCCGAGCGTTGTTTCCGGTAAGCCGATCCGTGTCGCGGGATCGTTGGAGGCGACGCGATGATCACATGCGAGGGTGATCTCGTAACCTCCGCCCGCACAGGCGCCGTGAATCGTGGCCACCGTGGGGATGTCGAGTGCGGCAAGCCGATTGAAAACGCGCTGACCTTCCGCAATGAACCCACGCAGCTCACCGCTTTGCGCCTGGCGCAGCAAAGCCTCTAGATCGGCACCTGCGATGAAAATCGACCTTTTTCCCGAAGCGATGATCACGCCGCTGATGGAAGCATCCGCTTCGATGGCGTTGATCTGTTCGTCGAGCTCGCGAATCGTCGCCGCGTCGAAGATATTCGCGCCCGATTCCGGCCGGTCGAAAGTGAGAACGCAAACGCCATCTTCGGCGATTTCGCGCCTGATCAGTGAGCCGCTTTCCGTAGCAGTCATCGTGTTCATATTGGCCGCATTCTTGTAAATTCCAAGTGCGGAGACACCAGGCAGGTTGCTTGTCGTGCCCAACTCTCTTCGTCCCGAGCGAAGCCGGGAGATCCCGTGGAATTGACAGAACCGCGACGGGATCCCCCGACTTCGCTCGGATGACAGCCGCGAGTTTGCAGGAGTAAGCTCCAACGCGCGAACGCCGGCGCACGGCCGCCGCGCATTGCGCCGTCGGAGCGCCGGTGATAGAACACGGATGCCGCGCCCCGCTCGAGCGGCGATCCCCCGCGCCTATGGTCGGCAGAATCCTCCAACCGGAAATCAAAAGCCTGATAGACGCGCGTAATTTCGCGGCGTTACGCGAGCTCTTCCGCGAATGGCCGCCAGCCGACGTTGCCGAAGTTATTCTCGACATGGCGGAGAACGAGCAGGTGATCATTTTTCGCGTCCTGCCGCACGATCTGGCCGCCGACGTTTTCGAATATCTGGACGTCGAAGCGCAGCAGCAGCTTTTGCGCGCCATGGCGCACGAGCAGGTCGTTGGAATTTTGAACGAAATGTCGCCCGACGATCGCACGGCGCTGCTCGAAGAATTGCCCAGCGCGGCGGCTCGTCAGCTCATCCGTCTCCTCACGCCCGAGGAACGGAACGTCGCGCAGGCTTTGCTCGGTTATCCAGAAGGCAGCGTCGGCCGTCTCATGACGCCCGATTTTATCGCAGTCCGCGAGGATTGGACGGTCAAGGAGGTGCTCAATTATGTGCGGGAGAATGGCCAGGATTCGGAGACGCTGAACGTCATCTACGTGGTCGATGAACGCGGGAAACTGATCGACGATCTTCGTATTCGCGAATTTCTGCTCAAACCCCTGAGCGCAAAAGTCACTGATCTGATGGACGAAACGTTCGTCAATCTAAGCGTCCACGATCCGGAAGAGGACGCGGTCAACGTTTTCCGAAAATATGATCGCAGCGCGTTGCCGGTGACGGATTCGAGTGGCGTCCTCGTCGGCATTGTCACGATCGATGACATGCTCGACGTCGCCGAAGCCGAAGCGACCGAAGATATCCAGAAGTTCGGGGGCATGGAAGCCGTCGAAGAACCCTACATGCGGGTGCCGCTCTTTCGCATGGTGCGAAAACGCGCCGGCTGGCTGGTCGTGCTCTTTTTGGGTGAAATGCTGACGGCCTCGGCGATGAGCTATTATGAAGGGGCGATCGCGAAAGCCGTCGTGCTCGCGCTTTTTCTTCCGCTCATCATTTCGAGCGGCGGCAACTCCGGATCGCAGGCATCAATGTTGATCATCCGCGCCATGGCACTCGGAGAGGTCACGCTTCGGGATTGGTGGCGCGTGATGCAGAAAGAGATCATTTCCGGACTCCTGCTCGGCGCGGTCCTCGGCACGATCGGCTTTTTGCGAGTCGCGGTCTGGGCGCAATTCTCAAATATCTACGGACCGCATTGGCCACTCGTGGCGATGACGGTTGGCTTTGCGCTCATCGGCGTCGTGCTCTGGGGCTCACTCTCCGGCTCGATGCTGCCATTTATTCTCCGGCGCCTCGGCGCTGATCCCGCAACGTCTTCGGCGCCCTTCGTGGCGACGCTGGTCGATGTGACTGGACTTGTGATTTACTTCAGCATAGCCCTGCTGATCATGCGCGGTGCGATGCTCTAATTGAATGTCAATCCGAGCGAAGCCGAGGAATTCCGTCGCGAGACAACGACAATGCTACGGGACCATTCGACTTCGCTGCGCTCGCTCAGGATGACCGCAATGGAGCACTTTTTCGCTCAGGATGACAATCGATAAACCGCACGACTGACATGTTCTCAATCCAAAAACTTCTCGGGCACGACGAAACGTTTTTCGACCTGCTTGAAGCCAGCGCCGAGGAGGCGGACAGCAGTGTTGATCACCTGATTGCGCTGCTCGAAAGGCTGGAGCATCACGAATCGCCCGCGAGCCTGGAAGCATTTGTCCACAGCCGCCGCAAGGACAAACAAATCACACAGGAGCTGACGGAGCAGTTGTGCAAAAATTTCATCACTCCGCTGGAGCGTGAAGACATTCAGGCGCTGGCCGCTTCGTTGTACAAAATCCCGAAAACGGTCGAGAAGATCGGCGAGCGCATTTTAATCTGCCCACAAGACCTTCACGGCCGCAGCTTCCAGCGCCAGGTGAAACTATTGGATCAAGCAGCTGAAGCGGTCCTCGCGATGGTCAAGGAGCTGCGCAAAGGCACGGACATCGCGACCGCGCGCGAGATGAACGCCCGCTTGCAGACGATCGAGGGGGACGCGGATAAACTCGAGCTCGAACTCTTGCGCGATCTTTACCACGGCGATTACGAGGCGAAGCAGATTCTCTTTTTGCAGGAACTCTTCGAGCTGCTGGAGAAGGTGATCGATCGCTGCCGCGATGCCGGCAACGTCATTCTCCAGATTGCTCTAAAATACTCATAGCAGCAGTCAGCTCTCGGGCGATGCTCGTCTTCCTAATAGTCGTCCTTGCGGCGATCGTGTTCGAGTACAGCAACGGCTTCCACGATGCTGCGAACGCGATCGCCACCGTCGTCTCGACAAAAGTGCTGACTCCGCGACAGGCGATCACGATGGCGGCGGTGTTTAATCTGACCGGAGCCCTGATGGGCGGGGCGGTCGCGTCCACGATCGGCAAAGGCCTCGTTGATACGAATATCGTCACGATGGCGACGGTGCTCTGCGCATTAATTTCGGCAATTTTTTGGAACCTGCTGACGTGGTGGCTCGGAATTCCCTCCAGTTCCAGCCACGCCCTGATCGGCGGATTGTGTGGCGCTGCCCTCGCGACCGCACACGGGGATTGGTCGGTCCTGAAATGGGATGCAGGACTTTGGCCGAAAGTCGTTCTGCCGATGATTACATCGCCTGTGCTTGGGTTCATCATCGGCGGGATTTTCATGTTTATCCTGCTCGTGATCCTTCGCTCCTCGACCCCAGGATTCGTGAACAATACCTTCGGGAAGCTGCAGGTCCTGAGCGCCGCCTGGATGGCGCATAGTCATGGGACAAACGACGCGCAGAAAACGATGGGCATTATCACCCTTGCACTGTTCACCGGAACCAAAGCAGGCAATTTCGAGCGGCTCCCATCCTGGCTTGCTTTTCTTCATACGCCGACGTTCAGCGCCATCCCCATCTGGGTAAAAGTGCTCTGTGCGATCACGATGGCAGCCGGGACCGCAGCCGGCGGTTGGCGCATTATTCGAACCCTCGGCCACAAGATGGTAAAACTGCAGCCCGTCCACGGTTTTGCCGCGGAATCGACCGCGGCGCTCATCATTCAAGTCGCAAGCCATTACGGGATCCCACTCTCCACCACGCACGTGATCTCTACCTCGATCATGGGCGTCGGCGCCGTAAAACGCTTCAGCGGAGTGAAATGGACCGTCGTCGAACGAATCGTTTGGGCCTGGGTGTTTACCCTGCCCGCGACCGGGTTAATCGGCTATATCTTCGCCCGCGCAGTCGCAGCTTTCTACGCCTGAGTGAGCGCGTCCGGAAACGGATCCTCAGCTTTTAACCGGCACCCACGCGTTCGCGGCGCGCGAATCGGCGACCGCTTGCACGACGCGCATATAACGAACGCCTTCTTCGAAATCCGGATGCGGCCGCACCCGGCCCCGTGACTTCACGGCAGCGATGAAATCGTCCTCGACGCGCCATTCGCCTTCGAGTTCGGGAGTCAGCTCGACCGCATGCAACGCGCGATCGCCAGCCAGTCCCGCGTGGATTTGGTCCGAGCCAAAATCGTAGGTGAGCGTCCCGCGATCGCCATAAATTTCCAGGCGATCCGCCGGCGCCAGGCCATCGACGCCGCTGAACTCGAGCACGCCCTCGGCTCCGCTCGCGAATGTGCAAAGCACCGTCAATAGATCCGGCACGATCACTTCGTAACCCTGGCGGAGCGATGTCAGAACCTTTCCGCGCGCAAAAACCGCAGTGATTTCGCCGAGCCAGCGTTGCACGACCTCCAGGTAAATCCCGAGCGTGAGGACGTTAAGTCCACTAATCTCGATGCGCTGGCGCCAGTGAGCTGGCAGCGTTGAATCAAGATACGCGCTGTTCAAACCTTGGAGCCGGATGTGATGCGGCCGGCCCATATAATCTTCCGCGAGCAGCTTCTGCATTAGCAGATCGCCGCGCAATCCCATCGGCGGCGGACAGAGCATCGTTACGAGCTCGGGAAACCGACGTGAGACCGCGAGCATCTCCTCCGCTTCGGCCAGGTCCATCGCCATCCGCGCCTGGCAGAATACGTGTTTGCCCGCTTCCAGCGCTGACACCGTGACCGCCGAATGCATGTAAGGCGGAGTTCCGATCCAGATAATGTCGAGGTCCGGGACAGCGAGCAGATCAGCCCAGTTCTGCATCGGCGTGGCATGCGGCAAATTGTCGTCGCAAAATTTTTCCGCGCTCTCGTAAGTCGAATTCGAGACCGCCACAATTTCGACGTCAGGATGCCTTTGCAGCGCCGGCAAATGGCGGGCGCGCACGATCTCACCCGCGCCGACGATTCCGATCCGCAGCTTCTGATGGGTTTTGTTAGGCATCTGAGTTCGGCGCGCGCGAATTACGTTTGACCGCAACTCGCGGGATGCGTTCAAGATTCACTTGACCGCTCTGCGCGTGCGCTCCAGCTTACGCCTCTTTCGCGGTTTTGAGCATGTCCAAAATCTGCAGCATCACCGGTTCAAAAGTCACGCGCGGCAGCGTGATTCACCGGCGAGGTATGGCCAAGAAAAAAGGCGGGGTCGGCCGGCATGTGACGAAAAACGTTCCGCGCACCTTCAGCCCGAACCTGCAGGCGCATCGCGTGTGGGTGCCGGAGTTGAAGAAGTTCGTCCGCATTCGCGTCACCGCCCGAGGTTTGAAAACGCTGAATAAAAACGGCGCTTACGCGACGCTGCAAAAAGCTGGCCTGATCGCCGCCTAGGAAACGCGGAGCCGTCGATGCTCTACACGCTTCTCAAATCGAAGCTCCACCGCGCGACGGTCACTGGCGCCAGTCTTCACTACGAAGGCAGTCTCACGGTCGCGTCCGATTTGGCCCTGCTTGTTGGACTGCTGCCTTACGAGAAAATCCTGGTCGGGAACCTGAACAACGGCGAACGGTTCGAGACCTATGTCATTTACGGCGCTTCCGGCAAGGGAGCGATCGAGCTGAACGGCGCCACGGCGCATCTCGGCCAGATCGGTGATCGTCTCACAATCATGAACTTCGCCCGCATGACGCCTGAGGAAGCTGCGCGACACCGGCCGAGCATCGTCGTGCTCGACGAGGAAAACCAAATCGTGCGCTACGAGGGCGACACTGCCGCACCTGCCCTCGAAGTCGTCGGCGATTGATCGGGTTCCGCAACCGTTTCGCCGGCAGCTTCGGCAATCAGGCCGGCGTCTTCTGCTGGCGCGCTCATCGCTTCGCCGGGGCTGATTTCTGCGGGTTGCGCCGCGGTCGGCGCTTCGGCAGAAGGGTCGGTGACGGTGTTGTTCGATGCCATCGGTTTGGTTTCCACCGGAGCTTTCGTTCGCGGCAGATCGAGCGATCCGTCGTTGAACTCGATCACGTAGCCTTCGCTGATCAACCAGCGGAGATCCGACGCGAGCGTCAGCTTCGCGCGCTCGTGGTCCGCCGCACCGACTGGCGCAATTTGCTCCGCTAATTTTTTGCGATTAATTCCCGGCGTCGCCGCCACTTTTTCAAAAATCGAATTCACCGAAGATGAAACGCCCGCGCCGGTATGTCCAAATGCTCGCATCCGGATCGGCGAAACGAAAAGCATGCCGCGCCGGTGCCGGAAAATATTCAATCCCGCGTTCCGCAAAGCACCGGCCAGTTCCTGCATCATCTTCGAAGGCGAACGGGTCTCATGAGCCCAGGCGGCTTCGATCGCGTGGCCAAGGCCACGATCTTGCAAGCGGCGGCTCGTGACCCCGTCGACTGTGAATTCCAGGGCCGCGCGAATGAGATCGGGCAAATGATTCTGTCGAAAGTGCCGCTCGGCTTCCGCAAAGCTGCTAAACGTGAGCTGCGGTTCGGCGGATTTCGTCCGATATTTGGTCACGTTTCGCGCCTGCTCTTTCCACTGCTCCACCACTGCCGGATCGCTCGAAATTTCGATCTGCTTCTGATAATCCGCGAAGCTCATCCGGCGGCTGAACCGCTGCTCGTAAAGGTTGCGAAGTTGCGGCTGGTAATTGTGATGGTTGGTCGGACCCAGCAAGGTCCCGCTTAACCGGCATCGCGCTACATTTGTGAAGTTACCTTTCAGCGGCTCCATTTGGGTGGTCTCGACCTCGTAAAAATCTTCGAGTGAAGAAGCGAATGCGCCGTTCTCAAGAATCCGACGGTCCGTCGCGACCGCGCCGCTTTCGCCGATCCGAAACAGAAGCGCCTCCGCGGAAGCGGTGAGCCGCACATCGTAGCGCTCCGGCTTTTCCAGGAATAAGCGCGCGAGCGCGAAAACCGAGTAGGCGACCGTCCCTGATTTGATCTGCGCCGTTACGCTTTCCAACGCCGGAGCATGCGGCAGAAACAGCACTCCGACGGCTGGCATCGAAGCCGGTGCTTCGTGCGGCCGGTGATCCTCACGAGGCGCGCGATCCTGATCGCGCCGTGGCGATTTCTCCCGCTCCTGGCGGTCCCGCCGCGGGCCGCGCACCCGAGGTGCGCGCGACTGGCGCTCTCCTCCGCGGTTCGAGCCGCGAGCGTCACGTTCGCTGCCAAACTCTTCTTCTCCCGTGACTTTCGAATAGTCGGTAGGCTGCGCCTCTTCCGTTGCCCACGCGGGCAGGAGTTTTAGGTCGAGCAAATCACCGGACGGGGAAGCGGCAGACATTCATCTTCTCTTACGCCAAGGAGCAGCGAAGTAAACCGCTGCCGGAGTCGGGTGCAGCCGAAATTAAATTGACAAGATCGCTAATTCATTTACTTGCACTTCCTGTGCCCGGAACGGTTGCAACCGTTCGGCGCCGCCAACCGCGAACCGAAGACTTTTTATGAGCGACAAACCAATCGAGGAAAAGGTGAAAGATATCATCGTCGAGCAACTCGGCGTTAACCCGGAGCAGGTCACTCCGACGGCTTCTTTCATCGAAGATTTGGGCGCGGATTCGCTCGATATCGTCGAGCTGGTGATGGCGTTCGAAGAGGAGTTTTCGGTGGAAGTGCCAGATGAGGACGCCGAAAAACTGCAAACGGTTGGGGACGTGACCAAGTACATCGAAGACAAGGCCTCGAAACAGTAATTCAATCCCCCTCGCCCGCAGCGCTTGGCGGGTTCCGAAAAACACGGCCGCGGCCGTGTTTTTTTGCTTCGGGTTGCGACCCTAAGCGTCCGGCGCAGACTAACGAATGACTTCTTCGCTCCTAGAGAAGCCGCTTTTTTACGTTGGCCACAATTACGTTTCGGGGTTCGGGTTGGCAGCAGGTGTTGGGTTGCTGATCGCTGGCGTCATTGCGGCGCGTGTTCTCCAAAGTCACCCCATCCGGCGCTTGTTCAGCCGGTTCAAACTCGGAACCAACGTCGTCGCGATCGTCACCACGATCCTGAGCGTTTCGGCGTTGGTTTTTTTCGTTGTCACGGCGGTGAATGCGGCGGGCATTCCGCTGGCGTGGACCGCGCCGCTGCCTGCGGTTAACCTCAGCTTGCTGCAGATTTTCCTGCTCGTCGCGCTGCTGGTTGCCGTCTTTTGGATTTCCTCGCGCACGAAACGTTTCTTATTCACCCACTTCCTCGTCAACAGCGGCCTCAATCGCTCGCTGCAATACGCGATTTCCCAGATCGCGTAATGCCGTTCTCGTGATCGGGATCATCATCGTCCTGGAGAACACCGGTATTCATCTTGGCGCGCTCACTGTTTTTGCGGGCGCCGCCGGCATCGGTGTCGGTTTCGGTCTGCAAAACATCGCGAGCAACTTCATCAGCGGACTCGTCATTCTCGCGGAACGCCCGATCACGATTGGCGATCGTGTGGAGGTCGCGGGCGTCGCCGGCCAGGTGCAGCACATTCGCGCACGCAGCACCATCATCATGACGAACGACAACATCGCCATGATCGTGCCGAACACGAAGTTCATCGACTCGCCGGTCACGAACTGGACTTACAGCGATCCGCGGGTGCGCTTTCGTGTTCCGGTTGGAGTCGCTTACGGGAGCGATGTCCCCAAAGTGCGCGATGCCCTCATCGCCGCGGGGTGCGCACATCCGAAAGCGCTGCAGGACCCGGCGCCCACTGTATTCCTGAAGCAATCGGCGAAAGCTCGATGGATTTCGAACTCGTTGTCTGGAGCAGCGAAATGAGCGACCGGCCCAGCCGCTTCAAGAGCGATCTGAACTTCCTGATCGAGGAGAAATTTCGGGAAGCCGGGATCGAAATCCCGAATCCGCAGCGCGATCTGCACGTTCGGAGCGGGATTCTGAAGGTGGAGACGACGGCGGCGTCCGGCGAACGGCCGTGAGTGAAGAGTTGGTCATCCCGAGCGAAGTCGAGGGATCCCTCGACTCCACTCGGGATGAGGATGGGGTGCGCGCCCACTGATCTGGCTCCGTGCAGCTTGAGAATCCGGGGTTCGCTGCTAAAATTTCTTCCCGACGCTTCGCGCGGGCTCACCTCTGTATGCACGCAGGCTGCACCATTCCACTTCCTCAGGGAATCGCCCGCGTCGTCGACCGAGCTGGGCTTCGCGACTGTGTCGCCTGGCGCGATGCTTTCCGCGGCAAGGTAAAGGATCACCGTTTCTACGAAATCATCGAGCAAACGCTCGCGTCCGATTTCGAATACCGCTACCTCATTCTCGAGGACAGCTCCGGCACGATTCGCGCCGTTCAGCCTCTCTTCTTCGTCCAGCAAAATATCGCGGAAGGGATCGCGGGAAAACTGCGCCACGCGATCGACTCGGTGCGGCGCCGATTTCCTCGTTTTCTCACAATGCGGGTGCTGATGGTGGGGTGCGCTGCTGGCGAAGGCCATCTCGGCGCGTGCCGGAGCGAGGATGCGGAATGGGTCGCCGGAGCGCTCCACGCGAGCCTGAAGACTTACGCACAAGACTGCAAAGCTTCGCTCGTCGTGCTGAAAGATTTTCCCGCCCGCTACCGGGAGACGCTCCGGAGTTTTTCGAACAACGGTTACGCGCGCGTGCCGAGCATGCCGATGACGCAATTGCCCTTGCCGTATGAAAACTTCGATCAGTACCTGGGCAGCCTGGGCAAGGCGACGCGCAAAGATCTGCGGCGCAAGTTCCGCAAGACAGAGAAAGCGGCGCCGATCGAACTGGAGGTCGTTAACGACATCACCCCCTACGTGGACGAGGTCTACCCGCTCTATCTGCAGGTGCACGAGCGCTCTCCCCTGAAGTTTGAGCGCCTGACGAAGGACTACTTTTGCAGCCTTGGCCAACGCATGTCGGAACGAACTCGGTTCTTCATCTGGCGACAGCTCGGCAGAGCCGTCGCGTTCAGTCTCTGCATGGTTTACGCCGGCACGATTTACGACGATTATCTTGGCCTGGACTACAAGGTTGCCCTCGACCTGCATCTTTATTTCTACACCCTGCGCGACATCATCCGGTGGTCGCTCGAGCAGGGACTGGATTGCTATTGCAGCAGCCCGCTGAATTACGATCCCAAGCTGCATCTCGGCTGCGATCTCGTGCCGCTCGATTTGTACGTGATGCACACCGGCGCGCTTATCAATCCGATTTTCCGGCGCGCCTTGAAATTCCTGGGACCGACAAGGCACGACCCGGTGCTGCAACGCTTTCCTAACGCGCATCAGCTTGAAAACTGATCGCGGTGACCGGCGTGCTGCGGACCTGTCAGAGCTCGCGCGTTTTGAAACCTTCCACAAACCGGACTTACGCGGCGCGCTTGGTAGCGCGCCGGTGATGTGGCAGCTTTGGCGCGGGTTCCTGAATCCGCGGTTTCAGATTTTCTTCGGCGCCGTCGTCGTCACCGCTTCCGAGCTTTTCTTGAAACGTGGTGCGACCGCTACCGCGGGTTCCGCTGAGAGTTGGGGATGGACAGGTCTCGCGAGCCTGCGATCGCCGTTTGTTTGGGTCGGAATCGCTCTCGTCATCGTTAGCCTGCTCAGCTGGCTCTACGTGCTGAAACATCTCCCCCTCAGCATCGCGTTTCCGCTCTCAAACGTGGTCCATGTCTTCGTGCCGATAGCCAGCTGGTTCTTTCTCGGCGAGGTCATTTCCTCGCGGCGCTGGTGCGGCATCGCGCTGGTGTTGATTGGATTGATCGTGGTGGCGAAACCATTCGCGAAAATCGAGGAACGTTTGTGAGCGGCCTTTCGGCGTTCCTGATTCTCTTCTCGCTGGTCACGTTTGTGGTCGGCCAGCTTTTCCTCAAACGAGGCATGGAAGCGAGCGCCTGCGGCTGGCGAACCCGGCGGTTTATTTTTTCGTTCGGAACCGGCATCGTCTCGATGACCATCTCCTTCTTCCTCACGGTCGGTCTCCTGCGACATCTCGATTTGAGTTATCTCTATCCGTTTCAAGGCCTCACTGTCATCATCATCACACTCCTCGCGGGATTTTCGCTGCGGGAAACGCTTACGATGCAGCTCACGATTGGTTCACTCCTCATCACCGCCGGCGTCGTGCTCGTCTCGCTCAGTTAACACTGGCCAGAGTTTGTGGAGCGTCGCGAGATTGATCTCCTCCCGCGTCTCCCGCGCGGGCAGGAACAATTTCGGGTGATCCATGTTCGCGGCGAAACGCTGCTTGACTCGCGCGTACACCGGCCGGGAATACGCACCGCAAATGTCGCCGGCGGCGATACGATTGCCCGCCCGGCGCAGCTCCCCTAAGGCCCAAATCAAATCATCGCACCTGAACCGGCCATTCTCCCAATTCGTCGTCGCCTCTTCCGCGACGAGACAATCCAGATCAATGGTCGCGTAGACGCTCGCGGCCCCGAGCTGAGCGGCAAATTCACTGAATCGTGTGCGCCAATCACTCGTTAGGATCGCACCCCGGCGTTTCTGATCCCGAACCGGGCGATCGTCCGCCCAGGGATGGACTTCCAGCCGGCCGCTGCGTTCTGCGCGACGATTGCCGAAAATTTGTGCCGGCCACCAGCACTCGAAATTTCCGCAGCCCCAGACGCTGACTTTTTCAATCTGGGGGAGCTCGAGCGCACGGTTCACCCAACTGCCACAACCCCAGCGCGGCGGGCGCACATCCCAATCCGGATGATTGTCGAAAGCAACGACGACCGCGGCCTCGGTCGCGCGGCGCACCCAAAGCGCCGACAAATGATGGAAATCACCGGAGCCGAACAACAGGAATGGCGCCAGCGTATTTTCGACCTCGTGGTAGAACCCGTCGATCAGCGATGGCGGCGCGGAGAAACGCAGACAAGGACCCCACTGCCGCAGGTCCATACTCGCGATCGGCAAACTCTGCCGCGACCATGCGTCATCAAAATTAAGGTGAAGTTCTCGAGGCGACTTTGACAATGTCTTAGGACTTGTTTCAAAAATGGAATTGGCAATGCAATTCGTCGAGGAACGCCCTCTTCCTAACCTTCTCCCGCACGGAGAAGGAGTCGCCTCTCCGTCGCGGGAGGCTTGGTGAGGGAATCTCTACTTTTGCAACCATTTCTAGTCATCCGCTGGCCTCTTCCCGGAGGGCTCACTGCGACCGGAGCAATGCGCGCAATAATGCCACGGGCCGCGATGGCTAAGTATCACCCAGACCAAACGCAACCATCATCAGACTTCCGCCAAGGAAGATGAACGGGATTTTCTTTGCAAGATTCGGGACGCCTTCGGCGTTTTCGCGCGTAAAACCTCGGGCGTTCTTGGTAGCGCCTGGGCCTTTGTCATCGCGATCCTGATCATCGTCGTCTGGGCCTTGACCGGCCCGACTTTTCATTACTCCGACACCTGGCAGTTGATCATCAACACCGGCACCACAATCGTTACTTTTCTGATGGTTTTCCTGATCCAGAACACGCAGAATCGCGACGCGAAAGCAGTCCATCTGAAACTGGACGAGTTGATTCGCGCTCTCAGCGGCGCCCGCGATCAGCTCGTCGATCTGGAGAAACTTTCAGACGATGAACTGAAAAAACTGGAGGGCGAATTCGCAAAGCTGCGCCAGAAGGCGCAAAAAGTTGCCGATAAAGTCGAGCACACGGACTGCTCGTTAGGCAGTCGCCTCATTTAGCGGCAGGGGCCGCGCTTCGTCCGTTTGGATAAAAATTTTACCGCTCGGACAGAGGCGGAAAATTTCACACTGCCGGCAGTCCGGCCGGCGCGCAAAACAGCGGCGGCGGCCATGCCAGATCAGCCAGTGACTCCAATCCGTCCAATGCTGCTTTGGCACAAACTTCATCAGGTCCGCTTCGATTTTTTCCGGGTCCGTCTGCCGCGTGAGCCGGAGCCTCTGCGATAATCGCGCGACGTGGGTATCCACGACGATCCCCTCGTCTTTGTGAAACGCATTGCCGAGAACAACGTTCGCGGTCTTGCGACCCACACCCGGTAGTTCGCGCAGCTCCGCCATCGTCTCGGGCACGCGCCCGTCGTGTTCTGATTCGATTGCCAGTGCCGCGGCGCGGATGTTTTTCGCTTTGTTCCGAAAAAAACCGGTTGATCGAATTGCTGTCTCGAGTGCCAGCTGGGAGGCGGTCGCGAAGTCCGAAGCGCTCCGATACACCTGGAACAACGCCGGGGTCACGAGATTGACACGCTTATCCGTACATTGCGCCGACAGGATCGTCGCCACGAGCAGCTGTAACGGAGTTCGAAAATCGAGTTCACAATGCGCGCCGGGATAGACTTCCGGCAGCACCTGCACAAGCTGCTCCGCGCGCTCGCGGATCGTCATTTCGCGACCGGTTCGTGTTCGGTCCGGCGCACGCTCCGAGTCACCCGGGTCACGAAGATTTTGCCACGGCGCAGAACCCGGCGCGCCCACGCAAACTCACTCGCAAGAATCGCGAGCCCAACTGGTATGACCACGAATGCCGGCCCGGGCAGGACCACCAACGCCAGACCGATCAACAAAACTGTCACGCCGATGACACCGACAATGAACTTCCGCAGCCGCGGCATCGAATCGAGACCGAGCTTCGCCGGCAGAGTCTGTAACCAGTTCGTCATCGCACGATACTTTTCCTGATCCCGCGCGAGACGCAACTGTGCGCACACGCGTTGCCGTTCTCGTTATTACGAGCAAAGACGCCGTAACGGCCACCGACACTCCGAGGGGCCGAGGGGCGGGCGTCCCGTGCGTATGCCGCTTGTATCTGTACTAGTTGAGTTTACGCGAATCGTAGAGCTCTTTGACGGGATAGATTGCGGCGGGCCGCCGCGCGCAGACGAACACTCTGTCGCCTCCGACGTCCAGATCGAGATCGATTAGCCCCTCCATTCCGCGATCGCGGACCTTCTGCGTCAACTCAAGTCTGGCTCTGGGCATGCGCCGTGCACACGTGCTCCAGCGGGTCTTCCCAGTGAGATAGATCTTTAACCTAACGACGGCGAACTGACCTTAAGCAACCCACCAACCACAAGTCCGCCTTTTACCGCTTGCGCCAAATCTTTGGCAGCGCCTCTGCCCCAGTAGTGGAAGAACATGATGCGCGGTTCTTCGTGCGTCATGTGCTGGTGGATGGCGACGATGTAAATATTGTTTTGACGGAGCGATTTCAAAACCGATTGCAATTCATCTTCAGTTACGGCGAAGTCTCCATCGACAACGGCGTTGTCATCGCTACCGGCAAACGCCGCCCACGTATTTACTCCCATCTCTTTGCTTACCGTCATACCATTCATTTTCGCCGAACGGTCGATCGTGAATTTCACCATCCCGTCCTTTGCGTCTCCCTTCGTGGCGAAGATTTCGTTCAGCGGGCCGGGCGTGATCGAGTTCTTCTCGGGTAATGGTTTCTTCTCGAGTGGTTGCTGGGAAAAAGTATCACCCGGTTTTCCCGCGGAGGCGCGAACGGCCTTGATCGCGTCGTAAACCTTCCTCACAGCGCCGGCTAACTTCTCAACGCCGCCTTCTCCGCCGATGTGCATGAAGAAGACTTTTGGCTGATCAAAGAAGAAATGGTTGTGCAGCGCCGTGACATTCAGCCCGTTGCCGAGCGCCGCTGACATCGCGGGATTGACTTCGTCCTCGAACAAAACGGTGTCACCCATCACCATCGCGTGCTCGTCGTCGCCGGTGAACGCGGCCCAGGTTCCAAGCCCCATAAATGACGGCATCGTCCAGCCTGCGACCGCCACCTTCACGTCATCTCGCGCGAAGCTGATTTTGTAAACGTTTTCCGCCTGGTTCAGTTTTCCCTTAAGCCCGGTGATCTGCTCGATCTTTGCCCCATCCATCGCGGCCGAAGCGCCCTGAATGATCGCAAGGCAAAGGGCGAAAAAAATCAGGATCGTTTTCATTTCGAAGGTCGTCCTGGAGCGCGTGAACGCTCCAGAACAATCTCGTCTGATCAATCCTCGTCTTTTTCCTTGTGCTCTTTCTTCTCGTTGTGGCGGCTCACGACCTTGCCGTCGGCCTTGACCTCAACGCCGGTCTGTTTGCCGTTCTTCTCGATCACGACTTCGTAGTTGTTTTCCTCTTTTTCGATCCGGACGATCCTGGCGCCAGCGGCTTCCTTTTTAAAAGTCTGCTGCACTGCTGCCGGGACATCGGACATGTTCATTGTTGTTTCTTTCTCCTCTTCCGCGGAGGAGAGGACCGGGCAGGCCAGACCCAGAACGGCCAGTGATAATACTGTGATGATTTTCTTCATATGATTTGGTTCGCAGGAGAGACGAAGGCCGGATGTAAGCGCACTCAATCAGTGGAATACGTATTTCATCTTTGTGGCCAGCCCAGATAAAACGCGATTGCCGTCCTGGCTCCTACTTCTCTACAGTCTGCCAACCAAGCGGAACACCGAGCGCGTCGCAGTTTGGCGGCGCCTGAAGAAAATGGGCGCGGTGCAGTTCACCACTTCCACGTATTTGCTGCCCGACCGCGCGGCACAGAGTGAGCAGTTCCAGTGGCTCGCGAAACAAATCCGCGACAGCGGCGGCGAATCGACGCTGGTCCACGCGCAGGAGATCGAAGGCCTCACTCCGCAGAAGGTCGTTTCACTCTTTAACTCCGCGCGCGATCAGGAGTACGTCGCGCTGAAAAAAGGACTGCAATCATTTCTGAGCAAAAAGAAAAAAACAAGCGCGGACGACGCGGCGACCGAATTGGAGCGAATGACCCGGCAGTTTCGCGAGCTCCGGGAGATCGATTTTTTCGACAGCCCGCGCGGTCACGAGGTAGCGATGCTCTTCCGTCGAGCCGAAGGCAGCTCAAAGAAAAAGTGGCCGCGTCTCAATCCCAAGGATTATCTCGGCAAGCGCTGGCAGACGCGTCTCCGGCCGGAGATCGATCGGGTCGGCTCCGCCTGGCTGATCCGCAAGTTCATTGACCCGGCAGCGCGGTTCGTCTTTGCCGCCGAGCCGCCGTCGCGTCGCGACATAATCCCTTTCGATATGGTGGACGTGGAGTTCTCCCATGAAGGCGATTGTTGCACGTTTGAAACGCTGCTCCGCCGCTTCGACATCGCCGACAAAGCGGCACGCAAAATCGGTGAGATGATCCACGACGCCGATCTGGACGACGCAAAATTCCAACGTGTCGAATGCATCGGCATTGATCGCGTCCTCAAAGGCTGGGGCAAGAGCGGAATGCGAGATGATGAGATTCTCGCCCATGGCTTTGCCTGCTTCGATGGTCTCTATGATTTCTTGCAGCGGCGATGATTGGCCTCTCGCGCTGTGGTTTTTTGAAACATCTTGGGATGGCGAATTGAAATGTCCGAGACTTCACCACTAAAGGATTCACATCCCAGCTTTGGCGAAGCCTTCCGCTTCTGGGCGAAGCTCGGCTTCATCAGTTTCGGCGGACCAGCCGGTCAGATCGCAATCATGCAGACAGAGTTGGTCGACCGCAAAAGGTGGATCAGCCAATCGCGTTTTCTCCATGCGCTGAATTTCTGCATGCTTCTGCCGGGACCCGAAGCGCAGCAGCTTGCCATCTACATCGGCTGGCTCTTGCACAGGACCTGGGGCGGCATTGTCGCGGGCGCACTGTTTGTAATTCCGTCGATCTTTGTCCTTTGGGGCCTGAGCTGCATCTATGCGGCCTATGGCAACATCGCTTGGATCGCCGCCGTCTTTTACGGCCTTAAGCCCGCCGTCACAGCAATCGTAGCGGCAGCGGTCGTCCGCATCGGACGCAAAGCTTTACGCAACGAAATCATGTGGGGCCTCGCCGCGATCGCCTTCGTTGCGATCTATTTCCTCAAGATTCCGTTCCCTCTGATCGTGCTCGGCGCCGGTCTCATCGGCCTGCTCGGCGGCCAATTCTCGCGGAAGAAATTCCGGGGTTCCCCGCACGGCGTCAGCTCGGTAGGCGACTCAGTCTTGAGCGACGAATCGGAGACTCCGGAGCATTGGCGACCGAATTGGTCACGCTCAGTTCGGGTGGCGATTATCTGCCTCGCGCTTTGGTTTTCGCCGACCATTCTCGCCGGTCTGTTGAAAGGCTGGGACAGCACCTTGTTCAAGGAAGGTCTCTTTTTCAGCAAAGCGGCGGTTGTGACTTTTGGCGGCGCCTACGCGGTGCTGCCTTACGTGGCACAACAGGCGATGTTTCACTACGGCTGGCTGCGTCCCGGCCAAATGATGGACGGGCTGGGCCTGGCCGAGACCACGCCCGGACCACTCATCATGGTCGTGCAGTTTGTCGGCTTCGTCGGCGCGTGGCAACACCCTGATGGGCTGCCGCCGGTCGCGGCCGCTACACTTGGAGCGCTGATCACCACCTGGGTCACCTTCACGCCTTGCTTTCTGTGGATTTTTCTCGGCGGTCCGTACATAGAGCGACTGCGCGGCAACGAGAAGCTGGGCGCCGCGCTCTCGGCCATCACCGCCGCCGTGGTAGGCGTGATCTCGAACCTCGCAGTCTGGTTCGCGCTGCGCGTCTTCTTCCCGCAGGCTAGCATCGATTGGTTCGCAATCGGGATAAGCTTGGTGGCCTTGATCGGAATGCTGCGCTGGAAATGGGATGTAATCGCTATTGTCATCGGCAGCGGTGTGGCTGGGCTGCTCCATTACCTGGTTCTGATTCTGCAACCGGCCTGAAGCCACGTTG
Organism: Chthoniobacterales bacterium; assembly: GCA_038232335.1. Taxonomy (GTDB): domain Bacteria; phylum Verrucomicrobiota; class Verrucomicrobiia; order Chthoniobacterales; family UBA10450; genus JACCXL01. The sequence continues at coordinate 66,480 of JBBSIA010000010.1, read as the reverse complement.
CACTCGTGGTTTGCAAAAGGAACCAGCGCTCTCTTCTCGAAAGCCGCACTCCGATTCCGTCTCTTGCCGTTTCATCATCGGGATTTAGACAGGTTCCTGGATTGGCGTATCCTGCCGTTGCGCCGGACGGAATGATGCAACGACTTGTGATTACCTGCTCGTTTCTCATTGCCGCGGTGGCGATGACAGCGTCCTCCCCGGCGCAGGAGTCGATAGGCCGGCACATCACCGTCGAAGCCGAAGAACTGCCGAGCGCCTATGGCGCGCCGCCGGATTTGTCCCACGGCCGCATCTCCACGTTGACTAAGTCGTACGTGCTCTCTCCTTTCACGTTTGAATGGGAGACGGAGTATGAGGGGGCAGTGTCTCGTCACGACGCGCGGGCTCATCTTTTTCGAGAGGAGATCGAGATGGGGCTGCCTGCGCGCCTCACGCTCGGACTGCAGAACGAGGTGGAGCATTTTGCCGGTGAGACCCATGAGCGGCAGCCTCACTCTCGAAGGCCGCTATGCGCTCGCTGATTGGAATAAGCTTCCGCTCAATCCGGCGGTGTCGGCCGAATATCGCTTCGGCCTGAGCAATGCCGCCCACGATTCAACGCAGCTCGCCCTCCTCGTCTCGCATGACTTTCCCCACGTTATCGAGTGGGCGATGAACATATTTGTCGAGCGCGAGTTTGGCGGCAGAGAATTAACCAGCGCCGGCTTTTGCCCAAAGCGTGGAGTACCCGGTCCTGTTGCCAGACGAGAAGCTCGAGGTCGGATTCGAGATGCAATATCGCAGCGGTGGCGAGATGGCCCGGAGCCACGGAACCGTGAAGGGCCTGGCCGTTGGTCCTACGCTCGCGTGGCGCCCAACCGCCAAAGCGCGTTTCGATCTCTCACCGCTTTTCGGATGCAGTGATCACACCCCGGCCGTGGAGGTGTTCGCGATCGTCTCCCTTTCCTTCGGCGGACCCGGCGTCGGTGATACCGAAAAACCGGCCTCGGCGCACTGATCGATTGCCCGTATGCGCAGCGAAAGCGGAAAAGAGCGGAATGTGATCCAAGTCTAAAATTCCTTGAGAGATCGGGGGAGCTGAACGGCGGGGTTGACCGCTGCGAATTGAGTCTGGAGCGCTCTATCATCTGACCGGGGGCGCCGCCCAGGCCTTGCGAGAAGACGGCATCATTATTCGCCGCCGCCCGTTTTGGAGCCAACGAGACCGGCAGAGCGGATCAGTGAGTTATTGGTTCCAGTGAACTCGGATCGTCGAGCAGGATCCACTCTTCGACTGCGAGAGGTAGACTGCCGTTTTTGATCAGGTCGTCGTGGAACTGATCGAGGCGGAAGTTGGCGCCTTGTTTGTCGCGATAACGGCCGAGCAGATTCATGATCTGCCATTTGAGCGGTCGCAACTTCATCCTCGACAAGAAATTCGGCAGCCCAACGATCACCAAAGATGGTGTGACCGTGGCCAAGGAGATCGAGCTCGAAGATCCTTATGAAAATATGGGCGTCCAGCTCGTGCGCGAAGTCGCTTCCAAGACTTCGGACATCGCTGGTGATGGCACCACGACAGCGACCGTGCTCGCCGAGTCCATCTACAAGGAAGGCCTCCGCAACGTCACGGCCGGCGCGAACCCGACCTCGCTCCAGCGCGGCATTACCAGGCGGTCGAAGCGATCGTCGCTGACCTCGCGAACATCTCGAAGAAGGTCAGTGACCGCACGGAAATTGCGCAGGTTGCCACCGTCTCGGCTAACTGGGATCGCACGATCGGCGAGATCATTGCCGACGCCATGGATAAAGTTGGCAAGGATGGGACGATTACGGTGGAGGAAGCCAAGTCGATCGAAACCAGCCTCGACGTTGTCGAAGGCATGCAGTTCGACAAAGGCTACCTTTCTCCATATTTCGTCACGAACGCGGAAGCGATGGAAGCCGTCCTGGAGAACCCTACATCCTCATCCACGAGAAGAAGATCTCGAGCTTGAAGGACATGCTGCCGCTGCTTGAAAAAGTCGCGAAGGCTGGCCGTCCGCTCCTGATCATTGCGGAAGACGTCGAGGGCGAGGCACTCGCGACTCTGGTCGTGAACAAGCTCCGCGGCACCTTGCAGGTTGCGGCCGTGAAGGCCCCGGGCTTCGGCGATCGCCGCAAGGCCAGGCTGGAAGATCTCGCGGTTCTCACCGGCGGTCGCTGCATCACGGAAGACCTCGGAATCGAACTCGAGAACGTTAAGCTCGAAGACTTAGGGCGTACCGGGCGGTGGTGGAATGGGCGGTATGGGCGGCATGGACTATTAATCCCGAAGCATGGCGGGACTAGCCTACCAGCTACTCGTTAGCTAAATCATCGACAACAGCCGGGTCTCGTAAGGGACCCGGCTGTTTGCTTTAACGGATCATGACCGAAGAGGAACGAGGCCGAAAGACATGAGATGCACAAATCATCTTAAGCCAGTCGACCCCCGATGAATTACGCACGTAATCGATTCCGTTGTTTGGATCGCGACAACCATCAGGTTTAAGCAGGCGTTGATGCTCAGAGCCTCGAGATAACAAAGGCGCCGCATTTTCGCCTAGTTGCTTGCGGCTCAATCATGTCGAGCCGCTTAGCCGAGTTTGCTGGAAACAAGTCTCTCTGGACGCGAAGGTTATTCATGTCCTCTCCCGCTTTGTTCACGCACGATGGTCGCTTGATGAAACGTATTCTGGATTTCTCGATTGCCGTGCTCGGTCTTGCGACATTGAGCGCCTCTGCCTCTGCTTCGAGCACCAGCAGCGTACCAGCGAGCCCGTTAACGGCTGCATCCCTGAAGAAGAAAGCATGCGAGGCACCGGAGTTCCGGCAGTTCGACTTCTGGATTGGCAAATGGACGGTTCGGAACCCAGACGGGAAAGAGGTTGGCAGCAGCGAAATCAGTCGCGCATCAGAAAGCTGTGCCATCCGTGAGCAGTGGAAATCTAGCTCCGGCTCGATGAGCATGAGCATCAACTACTACGATGCGGACGAGCGGCAGTGGCATCAGGACTGAATGGGAGGCATGGAACGATTCTGCACTTACGCGGCGGCATGCAAGGGGGAGCGATGGTGTTGAGCGGCGAGACCCGCAGCGCGCAAGCCACCGTCACCACCCGGATCACATGGACGCCATCTCCCGACGGGAAAGTGAAGCAGGAGTGGACGACTTCCAGAGACGCCGGTAAGGCTTGGCAGATTGCCTTCGTGGGGATCTACGCGCCTCAGGGTTAGTCGCTCGGAAACTTGGCGTCCATGCGCGGTGGTAGAACCCGTGCGTCAGCGGTGGAACGAAGCGCTTAACTCCGCGTCAATAAGAGAGGCTGAGACGGTAGCTCCGCTTTCGCACCCCGGATCCCGAAGAGCTGCGCCTGCCAAGGATGCTTGGTAGGACTCACGCAGCGTGCGCCGTGAGTCCTTATGGATATTCCATTGCGAAAGCGTCACGAACCGTGCAACAACAATCCGCGATGTTCGAGCGGCTTCCCGAACTCCAGCGCACTTTGCTGAAAGTCGCGATGCCGCTGATCGCGATCGGCGCGGTAGTGCTTACCAGCCGCCGCCGCCGATTATCATTGCGCGATGATGTCGGCATTCGACCAGCCCCCGTTGGAAAAACGCTGTTGTTCATTGGGTTTTACGCGGCTTGGATGTTTGGGACGAACGCGGTGATCGGTTGGCGCGGACCCTGGGACATTACGATCTGGAGGCAGTCGCCGCTGTTCATCGATGCATTGCGAGTTTTGGCGGTAGGTATTCTTGGACCGCTTGCGGAGGAGTTAATCTTTCGCGGGTTGCTCTATGGACTTCTCAGCCGTACGCGACTGGGTGTAATCTGGACAATCGTCTTCCTCGCCGGGTTCTGGGCTGCGATTCACGTCGACTACTCAGCGATGGTGATCGGCATCCTGTTCATCGATGGGCTCCTGCTCGGAGCCGCACGGTTTCGCACCGGCAGCGTTCTCCCACCCATTCTAATGCACGTGTTATGGAATCTTTACGCGGTTTGGTAATGTCGCACTCCGGATTCCAGTTGGACCAAACATGGACCTCGGCGAACCGGCTCTCGTTGAACTGATTCGCCGGAGAATCCGGAGCGACGGTCCGGCGTCGTTCCGCTGGTTTATGGAACAGGCGCTTTATCATCCCGAGCATGGCTACTACAGCTCCGGCCGTGCGACGATCGGCCGGCGTGGCGATTACTTCACGAACGTAGTGTCGGTCCGCTCTTTGGCCGAATCATGGCCGGGCAGTTCCGGCAGATGTGGCAAATCCTGGGCCAGCCCGCGGTATTCACGATTGTGGAACAAGGAGCGCACTACGGCGATTTTGCGCGAGATGTGATCTCCACGGCGCGCCGAAGCATGACGGATTTTTCCGGTGCGGTCCGCTACGTGATTGTGGAACCATTTCGGGCGCTGCGCGCGCCAACGGGAGACGCTCGCGCAATTCAAAGACGCCGTCTCGTGGTGCGGCGCATTGGATCAACTCGATTCCTTCACTGGCGTTCACTTCTCGAACGAGCTTTTCGATGCGCTCCCGGTACACCTCATCTCTCACGGTTCCGGCGTGCCTGATTGGCAGGAGAAGTTTGTCGTGGAATCAGCTGATGGCTTTGGATTCGTCGATTTGCCAATTCGTAACTCAGAGTTGCACCGCGCTGTCACGATGATCCGCGTCCCGCCGGAAACCGATTACGAGACGGAAGTCAATCTCGCCGCGCCGGAGCTTGTGGCAGCGATCTCTCGCAAGCTGGAGCGCGGGTTTCTCCTGGCAGTCGATTACGGCTACGCACACGAAGAATTTTACTCAGTGGCGAGGAGCCGAGGATCGATGCAGTGCCGGGCACGGCACGATTCCTGCCATCGCCCCTTGTCGAGATCGGACGCGCCGACATCACGGCGCATGTGGAATGGACGAGCCTCGTGAACTGCGCACTCGCCAGCGGCTTCGATCTTGCCGGGTTTACGGACCAGCACCATTTCGTCACCGCAATGATGGCGGGACCGATGTGCGCTGAATTCGAGGGACGCGAAAACGCTCCGGCAACGCGTGCGCTGCAAACGCTGCTGCACCCCGAATTGCTCGGACGATCGTTCCAGTATCTCGCACTCTCCAAAGAAGTGGAGTCGAACGCGAAGCTTAGTGGCCTTGCCTTTGCAAAACCACCACGGGAGCAACTCGGTCTAGCGGAAGCGTAACCCGGCTCGCGAGCTCCCGCCGCTACTTTAGCGACGCCAGATCGATCACGAATCGATACTTTACGTCGCTCTTCAGCATTCGCTCGTACGCTTCGTTGATCTTCTCGATCGGGATCAATTCGATGTCACACGTGATGCCGCGTTCGGTGCAGAAATCCAGCATTTCCTGGGTTTCCGCAAGCCCGCCGATCAGTGATCCGGCCAGCTGACGCCGCCGCCCGATCAAACTGAACGCTTCCACCGGCTCCGGCTCGGGCGGCACGCCCACGAGCGTCATCGTGCCGTCGCGCTTCAAAAGCGAAAGATAGGCGTTCAGATCATGTTTCGCGGAGACCGTATCGAGGATGAAGTCGAAGCTGTTGCGGTGCTTCTTCATTGCCTCTTCCTCATTCGAGATGACTACTTCCCGGGCGCCGAGGCGTTTCGCGTCGGCGCACTTGCCGGGCGAGGTCGTGAAAAGAACCACGTGCGCGCCGAACGCGTGCGCGAACTTGACACCCATATGCCCGAGGCCACCGAGCCCTACGATGCCGACCTTCTGGCCTTGGGTCACATTCCACCGTCGCATCGGCGAGTAGGTGGTGATGCCCGCGCAGAGGAGCGGCGCCGTCGCTGCCAGGTCCAGTTTATCTGAGATGCGCAGCACGAAATCCTGGTGGACGACGATGCTTTTGGAGTAACCGCCGTAGGTCGTAGCGCCGGTCTGTTTGTCTTTGCCGTTATAGGTAAAGACCGCGCCGTTATCGCAAAATTGCTCGAACCCATCGTGGCAGCTTCCGCAGGTGCGGCAGGAATCAACGAGGCAACCGACAGCCGCCAGATCGCCTTCCCTAAACTTCTTCACGTCGCTGCCGACCTTGATGACGCGGCCGACGATCTCGTGGCCGGGCACACACGGAAAAATCGTTCCGCCCCATTCATCACGCGCGGTGTGCACATCGGAGTGGCAGACTCCGCAGAACAAAATATCGATTTGCACATCGTTTGGCGCCGGCTCGCGACGCTTCACTGAGAACGGCGCCAGCGGTGAGTTCGCCGAGTGGGCGGCGTAAGCGTTAGTCAAGTACATGACAACGATTCGTGGCGCTACCCGAACTGGACGCCACTAGCGAAAAGCAGCTCAACCTTAGCGCTGCGATTGTTCCAGTGAATTTGGGTCGTCGAGCACGATCCATTCTTCGACTGCGAGAGGTAGACTGCCGTTTTTGATCAGGTCGTCGTGGAACTGGCCGAGGCGGAAGTTGGCGCCTTGTTTGTCGCGATAACGGCCGAGCAGATTCATGATCTGCCATTTGCCGATGATGTAGCTAATTTTCTGAGTCGGGCTCGAAGCTGCGCCGGCCGCTTCACCTTCCGCGGCTTCACGATCCAGTCCGCCGGCGTCTATGAAATACTGCACGGCCTGTTCGAAGCTCCACTTCCCGGTGTGCAGATTAACATCCACGCCGACCCGCGCTGAGCGATAACGGGAGAGCCGCAGGATTTGTCCCTGCGCCGCCGAGTCAAGCGGGTAGAGGCCGGTCCGCATGAGCATCTCTTCACAGTAAAGCGCCCAGCCTTCGACAAAGACGCCGTCCTGGTGCTGGCGCCTGATTTCGTCCGTGAGATGATTCGCGATCGAGAGCTGGAGGAAGTGGCCGGGGATTCCTTCGTGGCCAAGGATCGGACGTGGGTCTTCGATCGCCGCGCGAATGTAAAAATTCTTCGACTCCGGATTGTAAGTCGGAATGAAATAGAAGCCGGTCGGTTCCTGATCGTAAACGCCAGGCGGATTCATGAAGCCGCCCGGGCTCGTCGGCTTGAATGCTTCCGGTAATTGCCGGATCTCGAACCGGCCGAGATAATCCGGCAGCGTCACCAGCTGATGTTCCTTCAGGAAATTGATCATCTCCTGTTCGCGACTCTCGTAGGCCTTGAGGAACGAGGCCTGGTCCGGCGGGATATTCTGGCTTCGCGCCGGGTTCGGATCGGCGAGCGCCGGGTCCGGAAGGAGCGCTTCCAACGCGCGATAACGCGTCAGCTCGACGCGCCCGATCATCTCCACCTGCGCCGCATCCAGCGGCAGCAAGAGAACGTGCTTGAGATAATAGTTGTAATTCGCCTCGCCCATCGGGGAGAACGCGACCATCGATGACAACCGTTTTTCGAGTTGATCGGCAAAGCCGTGGATCGCGGCAAGCGCTGTGTCGCGCGACTTCACCAGCTCGTCGCGTTCGGCCGGCGACAAATCGGTCGCGAGCGTCATCAGGCTGTCGTTGAACAGCGGGTCGATCGCGCGTGCGGATTGAATCGCGAGTTGCGCGTAAAGCTTCACCGGCTTGCGCAAGTTGCTCATGGCTTGGGCGAGCATGGCCGGCATTTGCTGGAGACGGGCGGTCGCTGAGATGGCACGACTGCGAGGTTGGTCGTACTCTTTTTTCAGCAACGAAAAGATGCCGCTCGCGCATTCGCCGACATAAAGCTGCGGATTCGTTTCCCCGGACTTCAGGACGCGATCATCGAACTCGACGCTCTCGAGCTGCGCGCGAAAGAGGAACCAATCGATTCGTTCTTCCTTCGACCAGCTATCGGTCTTCATCGCGCGAACTTGATCGAGCACGGCGCGGACGTGCTGGGCGCGCTCGGCGACCTTCGCCGCGGAGTAATCGGTCAGCCGATCATCCCAGGTGTGCAGCCCCGCGTCACTGCTGCCGACCGGATAATTCTGATTGCGCCACGCGTAGTAGTCATTTGCGAGCTTGTGCAGCACCGCCGCATCGGCGACCGTGGTCAAAGTGGGCGAACTCTTTGTGATCAGCGCTTTGCTCGAGACGTCCGGTTTTTGCTCCCGTGGCGACTGCGCGTCTGCCGAAATCAATCCGCTTGCGCAGACGACCACCGCGAAGCCAAAGACACGTCTCCCCATCAGAGTCGATTAGGTCAGGAGCGGTGAAATAAGTCAATCCGGCGCGGAGGCTGGCCCAAAAGGTTTGGGCATAAAAACCTCGACACCCAAACTGCGGCGATGGCGCGATTCTTTTTGGAATGAATGACGACTCCGAAGATTTCGAATCGCCGAGTGGTCCGCTGCGGCCTGATGAGATCGATGAACTCCTGATTTTCGGGGGTCACGCCACCCGCCGTAAGTTCCTTTTCCAGGTGAGCGCGGCAACGGCCGCGGTAACGCTCGGCCCGCGTTTTCTCAGCCTGGCCCAAGCCGCGACGCTGGAAGCGACCAAAACCGCGGAGGGCGCAGGCGCGGCCACCGTTCACCTCAAGATCAACGGCAAAGATTACGCCCTCGAGCAGCTCGATACCCGCGTCACTCTGCTCGATCTGCTGCGCGAACGGCTGAATCTTACCGGCACGAAGAAGGGGTGCGATCACGGGCAATGCGGCGCCTGCACGGTGCTGGTGAACGGCCGGCGGGTAAATTCCTGTCTTAGTCTTGCGGTCGTAAACGACGGCGCCGAGATCACAACGATCGAAGGGCTCGCCCAGGGCGACCAGCTGCATCCAGTGCAAGCGGCATTCATCGAGCACGACGGGTTTCAATGCGGCTACTGCACGCCGGGCCAGATTTGTTCAGCGGTGGCGTGCATCCAGGAAGGCCACACGAAATCCGACAGCGAGATCCGCGAATGGATGAGCGGCAATCTCTGTCGCTGCGGGGCGTACCCTAACATTGTCGATGCAATCAAAGACGCGGCCGGGAGGAGCGGCGCGAACGCGTGAATCCGTTTACCTACACGCGGCCAGCGGACCCGCAGCAGGCCGTGAACGGCGTCGCCGGGAATCCGCAGGCAAAGTTCCTCGGCGGCGGCACGAACCTCATCGACCTCATGAAGATGGGGGTGGAAACGCCAGCACAGCTCGTGGACATCAATCGCCTGCCGCTAAAGCAAGTGGAAGAACTGCCAAACGGCGGCGGCGTGCGCATCGGCGCTCTTGTGCGCAATTCCGATCTCGCCGAGCATCCTCTGATCGTGCAGCGGTATCCGGTCTTGGGTCAGGCGCTCCTCGCTGGCGCCAGTCCGCAACTGCGCAACCTCGCGACCACCGGTGGCAATCTCCTGCAGCGCACGCGCTGTTATTATTTCTACGATCCGGCGTTTCCGGCCTGTAATAAACGGAATCCCGGCAGCGGCTGCGGCGCGCTCGAAGGATATAATCGCATTCATGCCATTCTCGGCCAGAGCGAACAATGCATCGCGACAAATCCGAGCGACATGAATGTCGCGATGGCGGCGCTGGATGCGATTGTGCAGGTGCAGGGATCGAAAGGCGCGCGTTCGATTCCGATCGCGGGTTTTCATCGCCTGCCCGGTGCGACTCCGAACGTCGACACCAATCTTCAACCTGACGAGTTGATTACCGCCGTCGATCTGCCTGCGGTCCCGTTCGCGACTCGTTCCTTCTATTTGAAGGTGCGCGATCGAGCCAGTTACGCGTTCGCGCTCGTCAGCGTCGCCGCTATTCTCGACATGCAAAACGGGCAGATCAACTCAGCGCGCATCGCGCTGGGTGGCGTCGCGCATAAGCCGTGGCGCGCGCAGAAAGCCGAGGCTGCGCTCGCCGGCAAAAAAGCGGACGAGCAGGCTTTCCGGGCTGCCGCCGAAGCCGAACTCGCAACCGCCAAAGGTTACAAGCATAATGCATTCAAAATCGAACTGGCGAAACGCGCGATCACCAGCGCCCTGGGGACAGTCGCCGCGATGCCTTGAGTATGGGCGTGCTGTTGCGATCACGTGCCGCGCGATTTCTTCCCTGGGAGCATGCGCGCCTTAGCGTGCTGGCGATTGTGCCCCCGCGACCGCGCTCTTTGCCATCGACTGTAGATTGGACCAGCAGACGGAAGACTGTTTCGGCGAGGCGCCGAAACCAACACGCGAGGGCGCGCGCGCTCCCCAGATGACCGAGCTCGCCACGCCGCCGCCAATCACGCAGCCGATCCAGCGCGTCGATGGTAAACTAAAGGTCACGGGCGGCGCGAAGTTTGCCGCGGAATTCGCGCCGGGAAACCTCGTTTACGCGCAGCTGATCCAAAGCACGATCGCAAACGGTCGCGTCATTGCCATCGAGACCGCGACCGCGAAGAAAGCGCCGGGCGTGCTCGGTGTTTTCACCCGGTCCGACATTCCGCCGTTTCATCCCTATCCGGACGAGCTCACGAAAAAGGGGGCACCGGGCGAATCGCGCGTGCCGTTGCAGGACGACGAGATTCACTATATCGGTCAACACCTCGGCATTCTGGTGGCCGATTCCTTCGAGCGCGCGCAGCATGCCATCTCGCTCGTGCGGGTGCAGTACGCGCGAACGAGCCCGGCGTTGACGCTCGAAAATTCCGAAGCGCAAAAAAGTTCGACGCTGCCGGAGTATTTTGTCGGTCGCGAAAAGCTCCAGGTCAGCCGCGGTGATGTGAACGCGGCGCTGGCTTCTGCTTCGAGCGAGACAAAGATCGAGGTGACTTACACGACGCCGATTGAGAATCACAATCCGATCGAGACCTACTCAACGACTGCAATCTGGGAAGCGCCGGATCGCCTGCTCGTGCACGAAGCGACACGCGGGGTCAAGCAGTTGCAGAAAATTCTTTGGAACACGCTGCGCTTGCGTAAGGAAAATGTGCGGATCATCTCGCCATTTGTTGGGGGCGCCTTCGGCTCGAAGGGTTTTCAATGGAGCCACACGCTGCTCACCGCAGCCGCCGCAAAATTGGTCAATCGGCCGGTAAAGCTCACGTTTACGCGACCGCAAATGTTCGATTCCGCCGGGCAGCGCGCACACACCTCGCAGACGCTGGCGATGGCGGCGGACAAAAACGGGAAACTGGCGGCGCTGCGCCATGCGTCAACGATGCATTGTTCGCCCGTTTCGGGTTATCCGGAGCCGTGCGGCAACATGTCGCGCATGCTTTATTCGTGCCCTAACGTCGACGTTTCGCATCGACTGGTGCGACTGAATTACACCTCCCCCTGCCCGATGCGCGCGCCGGGAGAAGCGCCGGGAGTTTTCGCGCTCGAATGCGCAATGGACGAACTGGCGGAGAAACTCGGGATCGATCCGCTTGAATTCCGCCTGCGCAATTACGCGGAGACAGACGAAAACGAGAAGCGGCCGTGGACGAGCAAACATTTGCGCGAGTGTTACGAGCGCGGTGCCGAGAAGTTCGGCTGGGCGAAACGCAACCCCCCTGGCATCATGCGCACGGCGGATGGCGCGTCGATCGGATGGGGAATGGCGACTTCGGTTTATCCAGCGGGGCAACAACCCGCAGCGGCGAAGGCAACGCTCGGTAGCGATGCCCAAGTGTTGATCCGCAGCGCCACACACGAGATCGGTACCGGCACCTACACGACAATGTCACAGCTCGCGGCCGGCGCCCTGGCCTTGCCGATCGAGAACATCCGCTTCGAGCTCGGCGATTCGGAATTTCCAGAAGCACCAGTGAACGGCGGGTCGTGGCTGACTGCGAGTGTCGGACCCGCGGTCCTAGGCGTCTGCAGCGAGCTAAAGAAAAATTTCAGTCAGGCGGTTGGCACGAGCTGGCCGAGCGATCCACGGCAGATTGCAGAACTCATCGGCCGCGCCCGCGTTCCGCAAATCGAAGCGGGAAATCGCAACCGGACAAGGAAGAGCGCGAGAAATTTTCATTCCAATCATTCGGCGCGCTTTTCGTGGAAGTGAGCGTGGACGATCTCGGTCAGGTGCGAGTGCGGCGCGTCATAGGATGTTTTGATATCGGACGCATTCTCAATCCGCGGCTGGCGCGCAGCCAGATTATCGGCGCGACGTTCTTCGGCATCGGAATGGCGTTGATGGAGGCGACCGTGCCCGACCTGAACAATGGCCGTTTTGTGAATTCAAATCTGGCGGAATATCACCTGCCGGTGAACGCCGACACGCCGCAGTGTGAGATCGAATTTCTCAATGAACCCGATCCGCACATGCAGGATCTTGGCGCGCGCGGGATCGGCGAAATCGGTATCGTTGGTTCGCCAGCGGCAATCGCGAATGCGGTCTTCCACGCGACCGGCAAACGCGTGCGCGATCTGCCGATCACACCTGACAAGTTGATATGATCGTGCCGCGGGACAATAGCCTTCGATACGCGCGGACCTGGAAGACAGGCGTCACACCGGTCCTGGCAGACAGGCCTTTGGCCTGTCGGCACGAAGGGCACGCGGGACGCATGTCTGCCATCCCGGCCGAGGACGGCTGTTTTCCACGGAGATAACTATGCCAAACACAAACATTCTCGGTCCTGCGCGGAATCGTGTCGACGGGCGCGCCAAAGTCACCGGCGCGGCGAAGTACTCAGTCGAGTTCGAGGTGCCGAAATGCGCGTATGGCTGGCCCGTCGAGAGCAGCATCGCGAAAGGAAAAATCACTGCGATCGACATTTCAGCGGCGAAGGCGGTTCCGGGCGTAATCGAAATTGTTACGCATGAAAACGCACCGAAGCCGAAGGAACCCGCGGCCAAGAAAGAGCGGACTCAGGGTCACGGGATCCGCAATGAAGAACGGATGCCGCTGAGCGACGACGGCGTGTATTACGCCGGGCAGTATGTCGCGCTCGTGATCGCGCAGACGATCGAGCAGGCTCAATACGCGGCGGCGCTGGTGCGGGTGAGTTACGCACCCGAGGAGCCATTGCTCACGATGGAGGCGGCTGGGGCAAAGGCCAAGCAGCCGAAAACCAACCACGAAGAAAACGTGCAGCTGAATAAAGGCGACGTGGGCGCAGCGCTCAACGGCTCCGGGTTGACGAAGATTGAGCAGACCTACATCACGCCGACGGAGACGCACAATCCAATCGAAATGTCGGGCACAATCGCAGTCTGGGAAGCGGACGATAAATTGACGCTCTACGATGCGACACAATTTGTGAAGGGCGTGCAGAGCATTCTCTCTCGCGCCTGGAGCCTGCCGACGGAAAACGTGCGCGTGATTTGTCCGTTTGTCGGCGGCGCCTTCGGCTGTAAAGGCGCGGTCTGGCCGCATGTCTTTCTCGCAGCTATCGGCGCCAAAGCCGCCGGTGTGCCGGTGAAACTGCACGTGCCGCGCAAAAGTATGTTCACCAGCACCGGCCATCGCACCCCGACGCAGCAGAAGATTTCACTGGCCGCCAGTCGGGACGGCAAGCTCAAGGCCATGCAGCACGTCACCGAGACGCTCACGTCAACAGTCGGCGAATACACGGAATCGTGCGGCGCGCGTTCGACGGGAATTATGTACGACAGTCCGGCCATTCGCGTCGAGGAAACGATCTACCCGGTCAACGTCGGGACACCAACCTTCATGCGCGCCCCAGGCGAATGCCCGGGCACCTACGCGCTCGAGTGCGGAATGGATGAGCTTGCTTCCGCGCTCAAGATGGATCCGGTCGCGTTACGGATCGCCAATCACGCCGACAATCATCCGATTAAAAACGTGCCGTTCAGCGCGAAGCACCTGAAGGAATGTTATGCGTTCGGCGCGGAAAAATTTGGCTGGTCGAAACGCAACCCTCAGCCCGGATCGATGCGAGACGGCAATCTTCTTGTGGGTTGGGGAATGGCCACCAAAACCTATCCGGCGCACAAGATCAACGCCGCCGCCAAAGTGCAATTGCGCGCTGATGGCACCGCGACGGTGCAGTGCGCGACGCACGATCTTGGGACCGGCGCTTACACCGCTTTCACGCAGATTTCGTCGGAGCAACTTGGGGTTCCATTCGAGAACGTCACCTTCGAGCTCGGCAAATCCGATTACCCATTCGGGCCTGTTGCCGGCGGTTCGAATTCGACCGCGACCGTCGGCACTGCGCTTCACGAGCTCGCGCTCCTACTCCACAGAGCGCTCGCGGAGATTGCCGTCAAGGATGCCAGGTCGCCGCTCTACGACATGAAACCGGACGCTATTGCCATGGTCGCACCCGGCCGAATCGGCGTGAAAGCCAACGGGGCGAACTCCGACAGCTACAGCGACATTCTCCGGCGCGCTGGCCGGGATTCCATCGAAGTGCAGAGTGAGTTAAAGGAGCCAGAAGAGAACAAGAAGCTCGCGTTCCAATCGTTCGGCGCCGATTTCGTGGAAGTAAAAATCGATCCGGTGCTGCCGCGGGTGCAGGTCACGCGAGTGGTCACGGTGATCAATTGCGGGAGGGTGGTGACGTTTAAGCCGGCGCGCAGCCAAATCCTCGGCGGTGTCATCATGGGAATCGGGATGGCGTTGACGGAATCGACTGAATACGATCCGCAGACGGGTCTGCCCGTGATCCGCAATCTTGCTGATTACCACGTCGCGACCAACGCCGACGCGCCAGTGATCGACGTTTCATTTGTGGGTGAACCGGACTTTGCTTTTAACCCGATCGGTGGCCGTGGAATCGGTGAGATCGGGATCACTGGCACAGCCGCCGCGGTGGCGAATGCGGTTTACCACGCCACCGGCAAACGGGTGCGCGATCTGCCAATCACGCCGGATAAGCTGCTCGACATTGCATGAAGCGAAAAATGGTCATCCTGAGCGATTCGAAGCGAAGTCGAAGGATCCCGTGGAGCAACCTCAAGCTGCCGCAGCAGACATTCATGCTGCTCCTAGGGCAAGGAATCCCTCGAGTTCGCTCCGGATGACGGCGGTATGAAAGACGTCCGCGAAATCATTCGGCTTTGGAAAGCGCACGCGAGCGAGCCGTGCGCGCTGGCCACACTCGTGCGCGTTCGGGGCTCGAGCTATCGCCGCCCCGGCGCCCGCATGCTCGTCACGGCGACAGGCGGAACCGCCGGTTCCCTCAGCGCCGGTTGCATCGAAGAAGAAGTGGCCGTGCACGCCCGGGAAGTTCTGCGGAACGGCGCACCAAAACTGATCGTCTTCGATACGCGGCGGCGGTTCGGTTGCAATGGGTCGATCGAAATCTTCATCGAGCGCGCGCCGGAAGAGTTGCTGCTCGCTTTGGATCATCATGTTGAAAGCCGCACCGCCTGCACGGTCGAAACCGTGTTCGAAGCAAATGAGCGAGGTCGCGGCAGCCGCCTGCTCGCGGAGAGCGACAGCCCAGTCGAAGGCGCTCTCATTCAATGCTTCGAACCGGCGATCCGCCTCCTGGTTATCGGGTCCGGACCGGACAGCACCGCGCTCACCCGGCAGGGCGAACTACTCGGTTGGGACGTAGTTGTGGTCGCGAGCATCAATGAATCGAGAATGGAATCCGACCAACGAACGGCTGCCGTGGTGACGACGCATAACTACGGTCGCGATTGCGCCGCGCTCCGGCACTTGCTTCCGCTCGGATTGCGTTACCTCGGCGCAATCGGACCGCGCCGTCGGCGCGATGAGTTGTTGAATGACGTTCTGGATAGCGGCGCAAATCTGCGTTCGGCTTTGTTTGCACCGGCGGGTCTTCACCTCGGAGCTGAATCTCCCGAAGAGATCGCTCTCTCGATTGCGGCGGAGATTCAGGCGGTTTTTTGCGAAGGCGCGATTGTCTCCTTGCGCGATCGCCGAGCGCCAATTCACGAACCGTCTTTGCTCCGCCGCGAACTGATTTCCGCCGTTTGAAATGAACACCGATGTTGGCGTCGCCGCGGTCATCCTCGCAGCTGGCGAGTCGTCACGGCTCGGTCAACCGAAACAGCTCGTTAGGTTCGAGGGCGGGACGCTAATTGCCCACGCCGTGCAGGTAGCGATCGGCGCTCGTTGTGCACCGGTTATCGTGGTCGTCGGCGCGGAAGCCGACTCCATAAGAGATGGACTGCCGGTCGAAGACATCGAGATCGTTGCGAATCCAAATTGGAAAGCGGGGGTCGGCACTTCGATTCGGAGCGGCATTCGTTTCCTTATCGACCAGCACGACGCGACCGAAGCCGTAATTTTACTGGCATGCGATCAACCGTTGATCTCCGCGGACAGCTTACGCGCGCTGATCGAAGCGCATGTTTCGACCGGACAGTCAATTGTCGCCTCGAGCTATGCCGGCACTCTTGGCATACCTGCCCTTTTCGGGCGCACCTACCTCGAGAAGTTGCTCGTTCTCTCGGATGAGGAAGGCGCGAAAGAAATAATCCTTTCGCACCTTAACCACGTGGCAAAGGTCCCGCATGCAGCAGCAGCTTTGGATATCGATACTCCACTCGACCTCGCCACGTGGCGATCGGCATCTAAGGCCAAGCCATAAACACCGAGGGAAGATAATGCACATCCAAGTTCGACAAAATCGAGGACTCTGCGTCGATACTTTATCAACGCCGCGGCAGTTTACGTTTATGAAGGATCTACCTGTTTACTTAAACGATCATCTCGCCGGCTCCGTTGGCGCCGTGGAGATGCTCGATGACATGATTCAAAGTCATGGAGGCAAACCGCTCGAGGCGTTCCTCAGAGAGGTGCGAAAGGATATCGAGTCGGATCAAAATGAGCCCTCAGAGCGTCATCACACGCCACCCTTTCACACCTATCATCAGCAGCATGTGGCAGTCTTCTCCATCGCACCTGTCGAGTGGATGGCCGGCTCCCATTCCCCTTCGACAGCAGCGCCTGATTGAAGCTTGGGCAGAATTGCACCAGGACGAATTAATGGGCGGCTGGAATCTCCTCCAGCAGGGAAGAAAACCTGCGCCGATCACTCCGTTGCAGTGAAATGATGCCAATGAAGCATCCAATCCATCGCGTGGAATCATTCGAACAAACAGGCGACTACACGCTGCGCGTTTGTTTTGATGACGGCGTAGCGCGGACGATCGATTTCGAACCGCTTCTCCGCGGTGAAATGTTCGGTCCGCTGCGTGACCGAGCCGTTTTCGCGTTGGTTTCTATTGATCCGGAAGTGCATACGCTGGTCTGGCCGTCCGGCGCGGACTTCGATCCCGCAGTTCTGCATGATTGGACGGAACACGAAACAGATTTCAAGAAGGGCGCCGCGCGTTGGAAGAATGCGCCTGCGCTGGCATGACTGCTTTGGTGATCGATAACGCGCGCGCTTAAACATGATGGATGCGACGCCACGCGTCATCAGCGCGTTGATGCAGTCGTCTTTTGTCGCGAAACATTAACACCATTCATCGCGCCGGAGAGACTGCGCTTTTTCTTCAACGAATCGTTGGCAGCCAGCCTGGCCTTTCCACGTTCGACATCTTCGACGCTTTCCCGGCCGAAGCCCGACGCGGTGCGCACCTTACAAGCGAAGTCACCGCCGAACATCCGGGTTTCGTCATGATGAAGACCCGCGTCGGTGGCACGCGCGTTGTCGATATGCTCTCAGGCGAACAGCTCCCGCGCATCTGCTGAGGAATCCCCGCGCGCTCTCCCGACTGCGCGCAGATCAAGATCAACGTTCAGGTGAAGACTTAAGCAGGAGTCGTTAGGCTACGACGAAGACGTCGCGCAAGGCAGCGCGCGCGGCGTGATAGCCGCACATGCCGTGAACTCCTCCGCCGGGTGGCGTGGAGGATGAGCAAAGATAGACGCCCGGCACAGGCGTGCGGTAGGGCGTTGCACTGAGCACAGGCCGCGCGATGAGCTGAGCCAGATTGGCTGCGCCGCCGTTGATGTCACCGCCGATCAGATTCGCGTTGGTCTTCTCGAGATCGGCCGCCGTAGTGCGGTGCCGCGCGAGGATACAATCGCGAAAACCGGGGGCAAACCGCTCGATCTGCTGCTCGATGCGTTGGCTCATGTCGACCACAGAGCCGAGCGGCACATGGCAGTAAGCCCAGAGCGTATGCTGGCCGCGCGGAGCGCGCGTGCCGTCGAAAACACTTTGCTGGGCGACGAGCACGAATGGCCGTTCGGGATGGCTCCCTTGCGCCACCTCGCGCTCACCCGCGGCCACTTCAGCCAGCGTGCCGCCAACGTGCACCGTTCCCGCGCGTCTGCATTGCTCCGCCATCCACGGAATGGGTACCGAGAGCGCATAATCGACTTTGAAAACGCCCGGGCCGTGGCGGAAGCGCTCGAGTCGCCGGCGATAACGCGACGGCAGGCGATCGCGCGCCATGCGGACGAATTGCCACGGCGTCACGTCGAGCAAAATCGCACGCGCATTCGGCAATTGCTCGAGTGTGTCGACGCGCTGATTGACCTCTATCTTTCCGCCGAGCTCGCGAAGATAACCGGCCAGAGCATCCGCGATCGCCTGTGAACCACCCCGTGGGAGCGGCCAACCGACGGCGTGTCCTGCCATCCCCAGGACCAACCCGAAAGCAGCCGATGCCATCGCTTCCAGCGGCAGGAACGAATGCGCGGCCATGCCCGCGAAAAGTGCGCGTGACTCTTCGCGTTTGAAGAGGGCTTTTGCGAGTACGCTCGCCGGCCAGAAAGCCGCGGCGCCGAAACGGGCGAGTAGAAACGGATGCTTCGGCAGGCGAAGCATCGGGCGCAGAAATTCCTCCGCCAGATTTTTCCAGTCCCGCACCAGCGGCTGCATAAGGCGGCGATAGCCATCGTCATTGAGCCTATCTGCGGTTTTACCGACGCTCCGATGGAGTGCTGCCGCCATCCCGTCATCGAGGGGATGCGCCAGTGGAATGTCCGGTTGAATCCATTCCAGCCCGAAACGGTCCAGCGGCAGCGAAGTAAAAAACGGCGAACCAACGCCGAGCGGATGAATCGCTGAACCGACATCGTGCACGAAGCCCGGCAAAGTCAGCTCCGCCGAACGCGTCCCGCCGCCGATGGTAACGTTCGCTTCCAACACGAGGACGGAGCAGCCCGCGCGCGCCAGGGTAATTGCCGCCGCCAGGCCGTTCGGCCCGGAACCGACAACTACCGCATCATATTCAATGTGCTGTGCGCGAATAGTTGTAGATGGGAGCCCGATCCCGGCGGCGCCTCGTTTCCCCCATTAAGTTTTCCGCATGGCAGGCTGCCTGCCGGCGTCACCGCTGCCGGCTACAGCGGCGTTTCACGGAAACGCCCTGCAAAGTTCTTGCGGCTGTCCGTTCGGGACGTTCAGGCGCGTGCGCCTGCGAAATCACTTCGGCCCGCCGCTCGCAGCGCTTCACCCGCGGTCCAAATCGCAGCCCCTAGAAGAACCAAATCTTTCGCGAGGAACTGTCCCGGGATGGGTGTTGGGAACGGGAAGCCGTACCCCGGTTGCCAGACGCCCGGGGTGGTCAAAGTGAAGCTCAAGGTAGTCAGAAACATGAAAATCGCGCCGATGCTGCCGAAGGCGGAGAGCTTGGGAGCCACTGAGCGCAGGGCAATTAAGATGCCGAGCGTGACCTCAACGACGCCGAGGACCGCGGCAAAACTCCGCACGCTCATGACACTGTAGGTCCACGACAGGAGAGGAGAATTGGCAACGAAGCCTTGAACGCCTTCGGATTCGTAAGCGGTGAATTTTAAAAGCCCCACCCAGAGCAAGACCGCGACTAATCCATAACGAATCACGCCCGCGCCGATTCTTTCCAAACTGTGTTCGGGACCACCCACCATGTCGGTTTCCATCATTCTCGTAGCCATTTTTATTCTCCTCGTTTTGACTGCTCAGACGGCGCACAAAGGGCCGCTGATTGCTTTTGTTCTGACCAACTCGTGATCGGATCTGCCGACCTTTATCCCAACAAATTCGTGATTCCTTTCCCGATCATGTGAGCAGCGAAGCGATGCGCAATTCCGCGGCCAGATCTACTTCACCTGCACGTTCAAACTTTTCGCAATCTCGCGGATTATTTGCAGGTGGTGCTTGAGCGTCGGGGCGGTCGCGGCGGCGAAAGCTTTCACGTCCGCATCAGTCGCGTTTTTGGCGACGGCGTCGAAGGCGGCCACGTCCTTCTCATGGACTTCGACCATTGCCTTCACGTATTCGCGGTCGAACTGCTCGCCGTTTAGTTTCGATAAATTTTCCTTCGTCTGCTTCGCCTTCGGAAGAACACCGGGTGGGAGTGTCACCTTCTTCTGCTGCGCCAATTGCTTGAGATCTTCGCCGGCTTTCGAGTGGTCCTTGATCATCTGCTGAGCGAATTGTTTGACCCGAGCACTGGCGGCGCGCTCCACGGCCAGCTGGCCGAGCTCGACTTCGGCCATACTGCCAGGGCCGGCGTCGTTCATGAAAGCTAGGTCGCCGCCAGTCACGACATGGTCGCCCTTGTCGCTGGGGGGCTGGGCTGCGCCGGCTAATTCGACCGAGCAGGTCAGGCTTATGCACGCCAACAGAGTCGTTGGCGTAATCCATCGGCATCTGGCTGTAGTTGTATCCTTTTTCATATGCTCCAGTTTCATCCTTGGGCGCGACGCTCCGCCCCGGGTTTGCTTGCCACCTTAACTCGCGTCGTCTGCCTGCCACAAGCTTCATTTCTTTACTCATGGCGTCTATGCATGCTCGAAGTAACGGTAATCCGTCGCTGTTTACTTCGCATTTGTTTGAACCGGAACCAACTTTTCGGAAGGTTCTCGCTTGAACTTCTGGGAGTCGCGTCAGCGGCAGGTTATTCCGAATGTTTGTGCCTCCTCGCAGGCCGAGCGCTCGTCAGGCGGTTAAAGCGCGCTGCGCACGGCACGGTGTCGGTGGTTTGGCGACGCCGAGCGCCGACGCGCTCGCGTTCTCAGCGGCGAGCCGGGCAAATATCGTGGCGCGGAACAGCGATGATCATTTATCTGTTGACGGCAACTGACCGCTGATTATCAAGAAGTTCGCTGCCTGCCTCAAGAGGGCGAACAAACGGCTTGGGGCGACCGACGTCGAACTGACGAAAATCGTCGTCTAACATTAGCGCGCTGGCGTTCGTCGAGCTCGAGATGAAATCCGTCGGCCTCCTGCACTACGGCACGGACCTCACGAACCCTCGCTTCGCTCACGTCGCGGGTGCGATGAATATCCGTGGTTTCCGCGTCGAGGGCCCGGGCGACTTGGAAGGCGCGCTCAAGGGAGCGCTCGCCCACGATCGGCCTGCGCTGGTGGATGTCGTCGTCAAGCGCCTGGAACTTTCCCTGCCGCCGTCGATCACGTTGCAACCAGGCTGCGGGGTTCAACCCCCACATGCTCAAAGCCGTTTTCAGCGTGCCCGGCGACGACGTGCTCGACCTCGCGCGCAGCCATCTCCTGCGGTGACGCACGACCATTCATTCGCAAACAGGAAAGCTCTTGGGAGAGTCTGATGATTCCGTTCGATGACGCTCATCGTGCCGTGCACTATCCGCCGGACCGGCGGTTTCGCGTGTGGATTCGATCTTCGGCTCTGGCGATTCTCGCCCTGCTTGTGTTTGCGCCGCTGATCCTGGCGTGGGTGCAGGCGGCGGTATTTGGGATGCCATTTATTGGGCCGTCATCGGCTTCGATAGAAGGCGCGGTCAGTGGGCCGCATGGGTTTCCGGTGTGGATACGCTGGACGCACTTCTTCAACATGATCTTTCTCTTCATGCTGATGCGGAGCGGGCTGTCGATTCTGATGGACCATCCGCGGCTGTATCTGAACGACGATTGCACGCCGGGCAGCGAGTGGTTGCGATTCACTCCGCTGAAGGTGCCGAAGGACAAGGGATGGACGGCGAAACAGGACGCGCGCTATATCTCGCCGGCGGTGGCGACGCCGGGCTACCGGCATACGGTCGGCGTGGCCCGTGCGTGGCACTTCATCACGGTTTACGGGTTTGTGCTGACCGGGATGTTTTTTGTGTGCGGCCTGCTGACGAGCGAGCAGTGGCAGCGCCTGGTACCGACTTCGACGGGCGTCTTCGTGAATGCATGGAACACCTTTGTCCATTACGCGAACTTCCACTTTCCCCCAGAGCCAAACGGCTTTTATGGATACAACGCGCTGCAGCAGCTTGCGTATTTCGCGACCGTGTTTGTGATGGCGCCGCTGTCGATCATGACGGGAATGGCGATGTCTCCAGCGCTGGTGAACCGATGGCCGCAATACGCGAAGATGTTTGGCGGGCGGCAGTGCGCGCGGTCGATCCACTTTCTGCTGCTGATCGGGTTCGCGTGTTTTGTTGTGGTGCACGTCACGCTGGTCGCGATGACCGGTTTCCGGCGGAACATGAACCACATCGTGCTGGGGCTGGATGACATGAGGTGGACAGGACTGGTGCTGGGACTCATCGGAATCGCGGTCGTAGTGATCTCGTGGATAGCAGCACATTACATTTCGTGGTACTTCCCCCGCGCCCTGCAACATGCGCAGCGCGCAGTCACACAGCCGGGGCGGCTGGTGACACTGGACAGGCTGATTCCGCAGCAGACCTACACGCGGGAGCAGATTTCTCCGCACTTCTGGCCGAATGGCAGGATGCCCGAGCGTGAAGACTGGAAGCGGATGGAGGCGGACGGCTTCAGGGATTACCGGCTGAAGGTAGGCGGCCTGGTGCAGAACCCGGTAGAGTTGTCGCTGGACGAGATGCGGGCGATGGAGGCGGAGGACTCGATTACGATGCATCACTGCATTCAGGGG
The DNA here is from genome assembly GCA_038232335.1 of Chthoniobacterales bacterium. Taxonomy (GTDB): domain Bacteria; phylum Verrucomicrobiota; class Verrucomicrobiia; order Chthoniobacterales; family UBA10450; genus JACCXL01. The sequence goes on along the minus strand of JBBSIA010000010.1, from coordinate 43,925 downwards.
TGGTCGGGAATCGCAGAGTGGCGCGGCCTTTCGCTGCGAAAGCTCATCGAACACGTAAAGCCGAAGGTGGGAGCACGCGTGCTAGCGTTCTACTCATATGGCGAGTCGCTCTATGGTGGCGTCTACTACGACACGCAGAGCATCTCCAACGCGATGAAGCCGCAGGCGATGCTGGCGTTCGACATGAATGGTGCGCCGTTGACCGGAGTGTATGGTGCTCCGCTCCGGCTGCGGGTAGAAAACCAGCTCGGCTATAAGATGGTGAAGTGGATCGAACGAATCGAGTTTGTCGAGTCGGTCGAGATGGTGGGCAAGGGAGAGGGTGGATCGAACGAGGACGACGAATACTTCGATCTGCTGCCGAATATCTGAGGGTGCCTGTATCTGACGAGGTGATGAAGGTGTTCGAATGTAGGAGACGCACGAGCGCGAAACCGGCCGCCGGTTCGGAGAGCGGGCGGCTATTTGCTGTAGCCACGGTTCTGTCAGCCGCGCATCAACGAGTCGTTAGTTAGGCACGCGCCGGCAGACGACTGCCATTCGCGGCAACATCTTCAAGCAGGGGCGCGACCGCAGGAGGCTCTCGCGCCTTCGATTTCGCGCCATCGCATGGTGAACACGAGCGGATCGGTCGCCACACCTTACAGGCTGCCATTCCCCGCTTGCACGATGATCTGCGCCTTCTGCCCCCGAGGATCAGTCCGGTGAGGTGCTGATCGGATCGGTCGACCGCGCGGCAAAGTGGAACGGGCCGCGTTCCCCATTGTCGCACCTTATTTTCCGATTGGCTCGCTCTGGGTCGATGCTCACACGTTTTTCGCGAGGAGCTGCCCCTCATCCTTTCGCTGCGTCATCCGCTGCGCGCGTGGTAAAGCGTAGGGCTCCCTCAGCCCGAGGTTTGAAGAAAACTTTCCAACGAAGTTAGAGTGCGCTGCGGACGGCGCTCCGCACCGCTTCGGTGACGTGCCACACCTTCGGAAATAGCTTGAGCAGCTTTTACCGTCGCAGGCTCCTCCTGCGGACGGAATTTATCATTGCCACGCACGTTCACCCATTTGCTCGTAATGCTCAAAGGCCATATTCAGTCCGGCAAGCACTTCGGCAGCGGTTTCAAAGAGCGCTTGTCCTTTCGGATCGCTGACCGTGCTAATGTCATCGCGAAGATGCTGAATCAACTCCCGCAACTTGCCGCGCACGTTCGCACCGTGCGCGCGCGGGTCCTTGGATCGGAACTCGCCGTTTGCGTTACCACCATCCGGGCACGCCGCGAGAGGCGATCATTTAATGATGACCGGGTCTTCCAGCGAAGCCGCGCTGCACGAGTATGCGGACGCCGAAATCACCGTTACCGGCTTGAGCACGCCCGTGCAGAAAAAAACGGTGCACGAAGTCCTGGCAAAACTTCCGGGGGTGCGAGCAGTGAGCGTCAGAGGCGACACCGTGTCGGTCAATTATGAACCCGGTGTGCGTCGCGAAATCGAAGTTGATCGCGGCCATTCGAGGCGCCGGCTTCCCCATCGCGGAGGAACATGCCACTCCCTCGTCCCCGATGACGGATGCCTTTGCAGACGCCCCGCAGCCGGGAGAAACCCAAAACGCACCCCAAGGAGATTCCGCACCATGAGCTACATCAAACAAATGTTCGAAACCCATCCGGTGAATCCTTCTTCGGATCACGCTACCGTGATCGAGTGCATCACCGCCTGTTATTCGTGCGCCGAAGCGTGCAATGCCTGCGCTGACGCCTGCCTCGGCGAGAAGAACGTCGCGGAGATGGTCGCGTGCATTCGCGATAACAACGATTGCGCGGACATCTGCCTGGCGACCGCGCGCGTCATCTCGCGCTTCACGCGCACGGACTTCAAGCTCGCGGGCGCGCAGCTGCGGGCCTGCATCCAAGCCTGCGAAACCTGCGGCGCGATGTGCGAACAACACGGCGCGAAGATGGAGCATTGCCGGGTCTGCGCCGAGGCCTGCCGGCGCTGCGCCAAGGCCTGCGCAGCGCTGCTCGCGCAATAAGACGGGCGCCTCGGTGAGCGTCCAGGTTTACGGCTGCAACCACCTCGCTATCGAGGTGGACGACGTGGAGAAAGCGGTCGCGTTCTACGAGGATGTCTTCAATCTCGAAAAGCTCGATGAAGGCGAAGGCGATGCGTTTTTCAAACTCGGCGCGCATCAGTTCCTCGCCATCTTCCACGTAAACAAGGTGCAGCCGGCGAACGCGCGGCATTTTGGAATCATGGTGCGCGATGAGAAACAGGTCGCTGAAGTCCGCGAGAAGTTGACTCGCAAGTATGGCTTGGAGTTGATCCCGGGATTTCGCTGCGATTTTCACGACCCATTCTGCAATCGGATCCAGGTCGTCGATCTCCACGACGAATCACTCATCTGCTGCTGCCGTATGCGGAGGTGCAGAAAGCCGGCCTCACTTTCGCACCCGACAAAGAGTGAGCCATCCAGAGCAGAAATATGAAAACGTCATCGCAAACTTCCTTCGTCGTTCTGGCGCTCAGCGCCTTCGCGGTCATCGTGTGTTCCGACAAAAGGCCGGCGGTGTGGTTCGTCCTAGCGAGGCGTCCCGCCTGGTGATTGGCTGCGCTGCGACAGGCTAAGAATTAATCGAGCAGGCGAGACGCCCGCTTTCCGCAGTCGGGGACGGCCGTGCTCCGCTTCACCGGCTGCGGCGCGTGATCCTCCAGTTGCTCGCCGGAATGGTAGCCTATTCAACGGCCACCGGGCACGTTGAGTTCCCAGCGATATCCATCCAGATCGTGGAACCAGATGCCCATGTGCGGCGAACCCGGGGACTCGGGGCCGATTTCGTCGCCTGGGTCTTCAATCTCGACCTTGTGCTTTTTGAGGTGCGCCAGAGCTTTCCGGAGAGCAGCCATATCCGGCAGGTGAAACGACATGTGGCCGATTGTCTTCGGTGCCGGTCTGCCTTTGTGCAGTGCGATCGTGACGTTGTCGTTGCCAACGGCGACGCCATCTTCGAATTCAAACTGCTTCTCAAAACCCAACGCGCGCTCGAACCATTTTGCACTCTTTTTTGGCTCCCGCACTGCCAGACCGAAGTGGCCGACCGCTCCGACTGTAAACGGAGGACTAGATTTCTTCCCTGCGCGCTTGCTTCCGGTGGATTTCGCTTTGCTCACGACAATGCAGAATTACGGTGACGTCTCACTCTGAGGAGCGCACACGTTTCGCGTGCTGGTTTCGTGTTCCACCGCAACGAACCTTCGGCGACGGCGCTGTCGTCCAGTCGAGCTTTGCTCGGACACAATACGCCTGAAGTTCGTCTCCGCGTAATTGATAACCACTGCCCTCACCTATTCCTGGGCCAGGACCACATTGCTGTAGCGCGATTTGCCGGTGACATCCTCACCGATCCAATCCGGCGGCACAAACGTTTCGCAGCTCTTCTCGTCCGCAAACTCAACTTCCGCAACGATGAGCCCATTGTGGAATCCGCGATACACGTCCACCTCAACGATGCATTCCTTCCACGGGATTTCGTAGCGGACCTTCGTCAAACGCCGGCCTTCCGTCGCAGGCCAGAGCGCTTCGAACTGTTTTGCGCTAAGACGAATCTCGCGTTCTTCTCGTGCGCTCTTGTTTCCCCGCTTATACGTCAGCGAGCGCACGGCGCCCTTTTTTCGCAGCCGCACCTGCACCCCGCCGCTTTCGACCGCGAGATATCCTTGCGTGACTTCTTCGTGCGGGAATTCTGAAAGGCCGTCCGGCAGACGTTTCAAGAGGAACTTCCGTTCAATTTCGCGCGACGGATTAGTTCTGGTCAGAGTCATCGACTGGCTGTTTTAAACGTGTTAGGCGCAAAACTCGTTTACACGTTCTTTCATCGCATCGCGGATGCGGCGCACCTGCGCAAGCTCTCTTCGCGGGTTCCGCGCCTGCTGCCGGTGGGCTCGGCAGAATATCGCGAATGCAGTCAGCGCCAGTTGTCTGCTCCTGCTCTTATCTTCCCGGCCCCGAGGAGCAGGATTAAGATCAGGAATCAGGAGCAGGACTAACGCGCCGCACGGCTAAATGTATTTCTTTCAGCTCATCCAGAGGCCACGGGACATCGGCAGGATGCCGATGCCACGTCCAACTGATAGTCAGTTCCGTCGAACCCTGACGAGCGTTGCAGCAGATACGACGGAGTCTCGCCCAGCGACATGATGTGCTCTGAGGACAGCGCACACTACAAATCGAGCGAAGAAGCGCGCAGCCATTCGGCCTCGCACCGGCGATTTTGCTGGGTATGAACGCTAGATTCTGCGCCTCACTCGCTTTCCTCGCCTCGCTCTCTGTTGCCGCGGCCGCGGAATTGCAGGAAGTCGCAAGCTTCCCGGATCAGCAAGTCACCGGTGTCGGCGTTTCGACAAAATCGGGACGGATTTTCGTGAACTTCCCCTATTGGTCGGACAACCACGGCATTTCCGTGGCCGAGATTGTAGATGGCCAGCCGAAGCCTTTCCCAAACGAAGAGTGGAACAAGCCCGGGCCGGCCGGCTCGCATTTCATCTGTGTGCAAAGCGTGGTCGTGGACGATCAGGACAATCTCTGGATTCTGGATCCCGCCGCCCCGAAGACGAAAGAGATCGTCAAGGCCGGACCGAAACTCCTCAAAATCGACCTTAAGAATAACGAGGTCGTGAAGACGATCCCCTTCGGGGAAGATGTCGCGCCAGCCAAGAGTTATCTCAACGATGTCCGGGTCGATACGAATGCGAATACCGCCTTTATCACGGACTCAGGTATAAGCGCGATCGTGGTCGTTAATTTGGAGACCGGCAAAGCGCGCCGGCTGCTCGCCGATCACAAGTCGACCAAAGTCGAGCCCGGCGTCACCATCACCGTCGATGGCAAGGAGTTGATCGACCAGGAGAAAAACAAGCCGCCGCAGTTCGCTTCCGACGGCATCGCTCTCGATACTAAAACCGGCTACCTCTATTATCACGCTCTTACCGGGCACACGCTTTACCGGATCAAGACGGCTGACCTGATGAATGAGAAGCTCTCCAAGAGCGATCTCGATGGGAAGGTCGAGAACCTCGGGCAAACTCCGTCGCCCGACGGAATGCTGGAAGCGGCGGATGGCAGCATCTATCTCACTGACATCGAAGGCGGCGCGATCGCGCACTGGGCCCCCACCACGAAAAAAATTGAGCGCGTTATCGCCGACAAACGACTCCTCTGGCCCGACACCTTGAGCTGGGGGCCTGGCGGAGAGCTTTACGTCACCGCCTCACAGATCGAAAATATGCCGAAGTATAACGGCGGGAAAAGCACGCGCACAGAGCCTTACAAGCTTTTCAAAGTCACTGGGATTACCACTGCGCGTTGATTGTTCGGAACCCGGATCGCTCCGCTGGAGTCGATTGTCTATTGTGGTCGGACCGATGGATGCAGACGTAATCACGCGATCGGCGGGGGAGATCGCTGGCCCAGTGAACGCATTGATCGAGCGCTTAAGCGTGAAGGTGTGAGCATCGGCGGCAACTTTGCGAGGATCGCATTTCGGTTCATCAGTCGTGAAAACGCGGGGAGAATCTGGCCTGCGAGCGTGTCCCTGAGGTATCGCGCGAGATACCGATTACACCTCGCGGCGTTGAGCCATCTGGCAGGCGTTGCACCCCGGCGCTTTCCTGCCCGGGAGACGACGGATGATGCCACGAAAAGGCCATTCGCAAGCTGCTCCAGAATCTGGTGGATTGGACGCACCAAACCCGGCAATCTCAACAGTAATGCGTTGCCACACCTCCGAGAGAAATCGAGATCGCGACGCTCAGGTAACGGTCGGCAGCGGCCGCTTCAGCCTCCTCGTTGGGACGAATGGCGGTTTCGGTCGGATGAGCTTTTTGCCTGGCAAGATTGCTCTTGGCTTCCTGCTCGTTTTGATAGCGGCTTCGGCAGGCTTCGGACAGCAATCCACGCCGGCTTCCACGCTTCTTCGCCCAATCGCGGTTTTCGACGGGCAGGAAATGCATTCCGGCTGGGTTGTCCTCGTTACCGGCGACAAGATCGCTGCAGTCGGACCCGCAGCACAGATCTCCCCTCCGTCCGATGCCCGAACGATCGAGTTGGAGGGCCAGACCCTCTTGCCAGGGCTAATCGAGGGGCATTCACATCTGCTGCTCCACCCTTACAACGAGACGACGTGGAATGATCAGGTCACGAGCGAGTCGCTGGCACTGCGCGTAGCGCGCGCGACGGTGCATGCTCAGCGCACCTTATTTGCAGGTTTTACGACTGCAAGAGACCTCGGGACTGAAGGAGCAGGTTACGCGGATGTGGGTCTGAAGCAGGCAATTGAGCAGAACATCGTGCTTGGTCCGCGTCTCATCGTCGCCACCCGGGCGATTGTCGCGACCGGTAGCTATGGGCCAAAGCTTTCAACCGATCTGGACGTGCCGCAGGGAGCGGAGGAAGCAAGCGGAATCGACGGCGTCATCCGCGCCGCGCGCGAGCAAATTGGCAAAGGCGCCAACGTTGTGAAGGTGTACGCCGATTATCGGTGGGGAAAGGATGAACCTTCTCGGCCGACGTTCTCTCAGGAAGAGTTGACCGCGATTGTGCAGACTGCGCGCTCCGCGGGCCGGCCGACCGTGGCACATGCGACAACTGCTGAAGGCATGCGGCGTGCGATTTTGGCGGGAGTCGAAACGATCGAGCACGGCGATGAAGGAACGCCGGAAGTCTTCCGGCTCATGAAGCAGCATGGTGTCGCTCTTTGTCCGACGGTCGCAGCCGGCGACGCAGTCTCTCAATATCGTGGCTGGCACAAAGGACAGGACCCTGAGCCGCCGCGCCTTCAACAGAAGCGCGCGAGCATGAAAGCGGCGCGCGAAGCCGGTGTGGCCTTCGCGATGGGCGGTGACGTCGGAGTTTTCCCACACGGGGACAACGTCCTTGAGATGGAATTGCTTGTGAATGAATACGGCTTCTCGCCGATGGAAGTTCTCCGCCAGGCGACGAGTGGAAACGCAGGCATTTTTCACCTCAATGATCGCGGCAGTATTCGCACGGGCCTGCTCGCGGATTTGGTTTCGGTGACAGGTTATCCGGCGCGGGAGGTCTCGTCTCTACGGCAGGTGCGACTTGTCATGAAAGGCGGCAAAATTTTTCGTGAGCCGTGACCTGTCTCTGTAAAAGATTGCCACGCCCGCTCGCCTGCACCGGTTGCTTTTCTGCGCAGTCCCAGAGGACGCGTGATTAGCGATGCGGGTTTTTGCCTTTCGCGCCGGGAGTAGCGCATGCGTCTCGCTTGCGTGTTTTCACAGCAGCAACCGGGGCCCCGCCTACGCGGGGAATGACGATCTGAAATCAGTCAAGCAGTTCGAGGCTGGAGTCGAGCAGCCGGCACGGTGACCCGGTGAGCCCGCGCCCTCTCATCCGCGATGTGGCGGTCGCCGACTTCACCGCGATCGCAGCGATCTACGCGCATCACGTGCTGACCGGCACCGCGACATTCGAGATCGACCCGCCCGACGCCGCCGAAATGGCCCGCCGCTGGCGTCATCACCCCGACCGCGGCTGGCCGTGGCTGGTCGCGGAGGTTGGCGGGCGTATCATTGGCTATGCTTATGCAGCGCAGTTCCGCGATCGCGCCGCCTATGCCAACACCGCCGAGACCAGCATTTACCTGAGCCACGGCGCGGTCGGGCAAGGCGTGGGACGGGTGCTACTGGAGGTGCTGATCGACCGCGCCGAACGCGGCGGTTTTCGCCAGCTTATTGCGGTCATCGGCGACAGCGGCAACGCCGCCTCAATCGGGCTGCACGTGGCCTGCGGGTTCACGCACGCCGGACTGCTGAAGGATGTCGGACGCAAGTTCGGGCGCTGGCTCGACGTCGTCTACATGCAGCGCGAGGTTGTGGCTCGCCCGCCAGCGGAAGGCGGGGTCCCAAAAGAATTTGGGGCTCGATAAGACAATTTCCTCCGTGCGCGCGCGCGCCTTCTTCAATGCAGATGCCGAATGTCTTCGGCATCCACCGCATAGACCGCATCCTCGGCGATGTTGGTCGCGTGATCACCAACGCGTTCGAGACAGCGCGCGATAAACATCAGGTTCAGGTAGCCGCGGAGTTGGTGCGGGTCCTCCGCCATGCGGCGGGTCAATTCGCGGCCGGCGTTCGCGTTCATCTCATCCAGCGCTTTGTCGCGGGGTTTGATCGCGCGCGCGAGGGACGCGTCTTCGCGCACGTACGCATCCACGCTGTCGCGGAACATTGCCAGAGCATGAGTCTGCATTGGCTCGATCAAGTGCAGTTCAGCCAATGCAGGATGCGCGTTCAGCTTGCGCGCGCGTCGTCCGATGCTCACCGCCTGGTCGGCCATGCGCTCGAGATTCGAGTTCAGCTTAATCGCGGAGACGACCCGGCGGAGATCGGACGCAACCGGTTGAAAGCGCAGCAGCAATTCCACTCCGTCCCGATCGATCTGCTTTTCGAGCTGATCGATGTCTTCGTCATCGGCGATCGCAAGGGCGCAGAGTTCGTCGTCGCGCTGGAATAAACCATCCATCGAGTGGTTCAGATTCCGTTCGGTCAGGCTCGCCATTGTCAGGACGCTATTGCGCAGCGAACGAAGCGCCTCATCGAAGGTGCCGAGAATGTGTCTGCCCTCTTCCATCGCGTTTAGCCAAATCGCCCCGTGATGTAATCCTCGGTCTGTCGTCGCGTTGGATTGGAAAAGATTTTCGCGGTATTCGCAAACTCGATCAGCTCGCCAAGGTAGAAGAACGCCGTGTAATCGGAGCACCGGCCTGCTTGCTGCATATTGTGCGTGACGATCACAATCGTGTATTGCGTTTTCAATTGATGGATCAACTCCTCGATCCGCGCGGTCGCGATCGGATCGAGCGCGGAGCACGGCTCGTCCATCAGCACGATCTCCGGCTCGACCGCGAGCGCGCGCGCGATGCAGAGCCGCTGTTGCTGGCCGCCGGAAAGTCCGAGTGCGCTTTGCTCGAGACGGTCCTTGACCTCATCCCACAACGCCGCTGAGCGCAGGCTTTTTTCGACCGCTTCGTTGATGCGCGCGCGTTTCGTAATTCCAGAAACGCGCAGTCCATAAGCAATATTGTCGTAGATCGTCTTGGGAAATGGATTCGACTTCTGAAAGACCATCCCGACGCGCCGCCGCAAATCCACGACGTCGATTTCCGGCTCGTTGATGTTGACGCCGTCGATCCGGATTTCGCCGCGCTCGATCCGGGCCGCTTCGATGAGATCGTTCATCCGATTGATGCAACGCAAGAGGGTCGTTTTTCCGCAACCGGAAGGACCGATGAATGCAGTCACGGCGCGGCTCGGCATCTCCAGATTCACGTTGTGCAGAACGCGGTGATTGCCGTAGGCGAAGTCGAAATCCTTTATCTCGACCTGCGACTCGCGCGCGGGATTTTCGGGAACCAGAGCCGGTTCCGGTGCCGGGCTGCGCGTGGAAACAGGCTCCGACATTTCGATCACCATTGGATGCGCATTCTGAGTCGCTGCCGCAGGAGAACGGAGCTAAGCGCGATCAACATCACGAGCGCGAGGAAGACGAACGCAGCGCCGTATTGCACGCGCGCCGTGTATTCGTTCTGCGGAATCTTCGAGCTCACGACATAGATGTGATAGGGCAGCGCCATCACTCCCTGGAACGGGAAGTCGCTCCACCGATTCACGTTCCACGGCATCGTGTCCCGCAGTGCGTAAGCGGCGGTGAACATGATCGGCGCGGTCTCGCCCGCGACGCGCGTAATCCCGAGAATCGATGACGTGAGAATTCCCGGCAGCGCATACGGGAGGACATTTTTGCGGATCGTCTGCCAGCGGGTCGCGCCGAGCGCAAGCGAGCCCTCGCGCAATCCCTGGGGCACGGCGCGAAGCGATTCTTCACTCGCGGTGATGATCGCCGGGAGCACCATCAGCCCGAGCGTCAGCCAACCGGCGAGCAAGGAGACGTTCCAGCCGAAAAAAATCACGAACAAGCCGAAGCCGAACAGTCCGAAAACAATTGAGGGGACGCCGGCGAGATTCAGAATCGCGATCCGCACGAGGCGAACCACACGGCCGTTGCGGCTGTACTCACTCAGGTAAATCGCGCTGCTGATGCCGACGAACAGCGCAACCGTCATCGAGCCGATCACGAGCAGCGCCGTGCCGACGATGCACGGCCAAATCCCGCCGGCGGAGTAGGCGACGCTGGTCACTTCCGCGTCGTCGATCTGGTGGGTTGTTTTCCACGCGCGAAATTCGCGATCGCCCATCGTCATTTTCTTCCCGTCGTAGTCGAAAACGTAGAGCGTCTCCGGCGCTTGCGTCAGGAACGCGAGATTCACAAACGGTGGGCGCGTGCTGAAGACGGCGCGGCTGCCTTTGATGCCGATATCGAGAAAGATGTAAGTTGCACAGGCGAGCACAAAATACGTGGCGATCCGAAAGCACCAGAACGCGATCCGCTCCGAGAACCGCCGGCCTCCGTTTTTCGTGCACGCGATCATTCAACCGATGCTCATTCGATAGCGCGCGGTGATTTTTTGCGCGGCGAGATTGATCAGCAAAGTGAGCGCGAAGAGCACCAGGCCGACCATGAACAACGCCCGATAATGAATGCTCCCGCGGACCACTTCTCCCATCTCCTGCGCGATGATGCCTGTCATCGTGTGCACCGGCTCGAAAAACGCGCCGAGCCCCTGCGTGAAATCCGGAATCGCAATCCGGTTTCCTGCGCAAAGCAGCACCACCATGGTCTCGCCGATGACGCGGCCGAGGCCGAGCAAAATCGCTGAGACGATCCCCGAAAGCGATGCCGGCACGATCACCCGGCCGATGGTTTGGAGCCGGTTTGCGCCGAGCGCGTAGGAAGCTTCTTTGAACCCGCCCGGCACATTCCGAAGCGCATCTTCAGAGAGCGTGAAAATGGTCGGCACCGCCATCAATGCCAGGAGCGAACCGGCCGTGAACACATTCAGCCGCTCACTGATCGGAAAGAACGGCACCCAGTGCAGGAATGATGACTCCGAGGCCGCGCGGATCGCCTGACCAACGACAGCGATTCCGAAAAATCCGAGCACTACCGACGGAATCGCGGCGATGAATTCAATATACGGTTTTATTAACCTTTGCTCCCGCCGCGACGCGATCTCGCTCACGTAAATCGCCGAGGCGACGCCGAACGGCACCGCGAGCACCAGCGCGACCACGGAGACCATGATCGAGCCGACGAGCAACGGGATGATGCCGTACCAATCCTGCCAAAAGCTTGCCGTGATCCAGCTCTTGCCGAAGAGAAAAGATGTGATCGCCTGATACCAGCGCACCGGTTTCGCCGGATTCCAGGCGCGCAATTCCTGCGCCTTTTCCGGGAACGCAGCGAGATACCGGCGTGTGCGGAGATCGACTTTCTCGAACGCCGCTTGTGCGGCGCGTATCGAGAGCGCGGGTGGATTTGCGAGCAGGTTCCGCAGCGTCGCCGCCATTCCGGCATTGACATGCTCGTACAATGGATAGCTCGCGCGCAGCCCTTGAACAGTCGGGAGAACGCCGGCCGGCGCCGCTTCCCCCGCTTCACCACTGCTCGCGGTTTCGCCGCCGGAACCAATCATCATTTCCTGCTTGATCCCGAGGGCTTGATCGCCCAGGTCCGAGACCAGTCCTGAGAGATTCGTCCCGGCATCGCTGAACGCGGTCGCGAATTGATCAAATGGCGCGAGCGCCGCGTTCGCTTTTTCGAGCGAACGGCCTTGCTTCAGCAAGCCGCGGAGTTCCTTCACGCGCACCTCGCTTAGCGAACGGGACAACGCCGCGTGCGCGTCCGCCTGGTCGCGCATGAGGTCCACGTATTCGAGGCCAGCAGCCCGGTAAACGCGCAGATTTTGCAGATTGCCGCCGAAAAAACCAAAACCTTCGCGAAGCAGAAAGAGCGTGATCAACGCGAGGACCACGACCGCGACAATCGCATTCCCGCCGAAGCAAAGGCGAATCAGCGACTCGAACAAGCGCCCCGCGCGAGGCGATGCTTTCGCGCGCACCCTCGGCAGAGTTGCAGTCACGGCGGCGCCATTCATGGCGTTGACGATCTCAAGTGGCGGAGGGCGATCAACGCATTTCGTGTTACGATTCTGTGACAAGCACGGCGTGATCTGAACTCCGGCGACGACTGTTCGTCGCTAATTAGGCAGCCGGGCGCACCTTCAGCCCCGACCGATGCGGGTAGGTGGCCGAGTGCAGATCGCCGATGATTGTGTCCAACTTTCGCCACCGCTCACGCCGAAGCACTAAGCTCGGAATGACTCCCCTTGTCGGGCCTTCGATTGAGGATAGCGATTTCGCAGCTTCAGCGCGCCTGAGAGTACCGCGGACTTCGTCTGTGACACGACGACTCCGCCAGTTCTTAGCAGGATCGCGAGATCAAGGCCCAGTGAAATATTATGCGCGTAGAACATATCCATCGCCATCATTTGGCTGAAGGTCGTATTGTTTTTGCCATTCACCTGCCAGTAGCCAGTGAGCCCAGGCCGCACATTAGTGCGAGCGCCTTGCCAGTTCTGATGGCTTCGAAACTCCTGTAAGGTGCAGGGTCGAGGACCCACCAGGCTCATCTCGCCCCGAAGGACATTAAAAATTTGGGGCAGTTCATCGAGACCCGCTGCCCGAATGATCGCTCCCATCGGAACGAGGCGCAGATCGCCGCCCGCATCCAATTTTTTCATCGGAGCGTCAGACTCGATCAAGCTGGCCACATGCCTTTCATGAATAGCTGTCTCGACATTGACCCTCATGCTGCGAATTTGAAGATTCTAAAACTCTTACCCCCAAATCCGACGCGCTCTTGACGGTAAAAGATCGGGCCTGGAGAAACAGCTTTGATCCAACCCATCATGAGCAACATCAGAGTGAGCCACAAAGGCAACGCCACGACGATTAAGAGCCAGTCGAGGGTTCGTTTCCAGCCGCGGATCCTATCACGCGCCACGGGAGCTAAGGCGGGTTCCGGGGCGGGAGGCCAGCGAAGCGACTCACTAACGGTCAATGAGGTGAACTGCCGCCTCGAAGGGACCGCGGTCAAATCCGCGACGGTGCTCTTGAATTGTTGCGGAGGTGTAAGCGTTTCCATAAGAGTGTGATGATCGTCAGCGAAGATGCGTGACTTTCATTACAACCATCTGACGGTCAGGTGACGTTTCGGAAAATTTTCCGTTCAACCGAAACTGGCTGACTCAGAGGTGCCCCTTTTACGACCTCGGAAAGGACGCCGATGATTTGGATTACGCACCATGCCAGAAAATTAGCTTCGTGCTGGCGGCTCTCTCCGGCGCCTTTCCAGAATTATCGCCTAGTGCTCCCTTGGGATTCAATCGAGAGCTGCTTCATTCTACTCGACAGCATGCCCGGAAATACGGCTGCTCCGAATAGCGACGCAAGACGGCCGATCCGTTGATTCCAATTTCGATTCTTATGACGCGATTACTGCGACGACCCCCAGAATCTCCGGCTCGTCTGCTGTATCGTGAGGACGCGGAACAGGAGAATGCTGAGCAACGTCACAGCCGTTGTGATAGACAAATCGCGATCGCCGGAGGCGCCTAACCGATTCGCGCCACGAGAAGGACGGAGCTGGCCGTAGCGGTCTGTAGCAAAGCGAGAATGAGCCGCAGAATCGCCCACCCAGAGCTTTCCTTATCGGTCCCGTCGCCATTGGGATGAAAGCGTTTCAACGGGATCTCTTTGATCTGCATCTTCCGCAGCAAAACATTATGCCTCCGCAAACATCCCAGCCGGTTCGCAGCACTTCGAGCGCAGCTTCGCCAGCTTCTTTAGATCTCTTCTGAATACCGGATGGGTCTGAACGCAGTCCTGCAAGCATTTCAGATTTGCATCCAACTCCGCGTCCCGTTTTCGCGGCAGCGAGTAAATGATCCAGTTCCCTTTCCGCTCTGTGACCACCATCTCGCGCTGGCGCAATTGAGCTAGATGCTTCGATATCTTGACCTGCGGTTCGACCAGGATTTGCTGAAAGTGGCAGACGCAGAGCGGCGTTTGCGTAAGGAGATGTAAAATTCGCAGCCGCGTCCGGTCGCAGAAGCACTGGTAGATTTGGATCAGGTCCATAGGCAGTCTCCGCAGCGGTCAGCAGCAGCCGGTGCTGGTGCAATCCCCTATGTCTGGCCCGATTCCGCATAGCTCCTGAGCGAGACAATCTGTGTGTTTGCTCGCGAGGTGAAAGTCCAGGTGCTCTCCTGAAACTTCGGATGCCTTGATCGGATACTGCGAGATTACGCAGCAATCGTACTCGACCTCGACTTCAAGATTCTCGTGGGGAAGGAGGTTCTTGCCGAGTTCCACAATCGCGCCCAAACGGTCGGCGGTCAGCCGGTGATCAACGTCATCCGCCGCAAAGGTTTGCAGCACACAGGTCTCGGATTTCCGAATCGTGCCGCCACAATCAATGAAGTTCTTCGTCACATGTCCGACTTCCGTGACATGAAAATGAGCCGGCACGTAATCGCCATCCGGAAGAACGAACCGCGGTGCTTTCTCCGGATGAGCTGCGAGCGTCGACTTCAATTCGCCTAGTTTCATATTGACGATCCATATACTGGGTCGTGTATGTAGTCAATATGCTCAATCGGGTATGTCGATATTGTCACGCAATCGTAACAGTAAAGATTTTGACCGGTCGAAGCGCACTGCTCCAGGTTGAGGCATTATGAAATCCCACCGACTTGTTCGCCTGCTTTTCCTGGCCGGATTTACCGCGACGAGTGCCACCGCCCAGATGACGATCAACGGCGCGGGCGCGACGTTCCCGTATCCCATCTACTCGAAGTGGTTCGACGCTTATGCGAAAGTCGATCCATCGGTAAGGTTCAATTATCAGTCCATCGGCTCTGGCGGCGGACAGAAACAAATCCTCGCGCAAACCGTTGATTTTGGCGCTTCCGACGGACCAATGACGGATGACAACCTCTCAAAAGCGCCGGGCAAGCTTCTCCACATTCCGACGGTCGCAGGCGCGGATGTCATTGCTTATAATCTGCCGGGAAATCCGGCACTGAAGTTCGATGGCGAAACGATCGCTGATATCTTTCTCGGCAAGATCAAAAAGTGGAATGACCCGAAGATCGCGGCGCTGAATCCCGGGGCGAACTTACCCGACCAGGAGATTGTAGTCGTGCACCGTTCCGATGGCAGCGGGACAACTTACATTTTCACCGACTACCTGAGCAAGGTGAGCGCGGAATGGAAGCAAAAGGCGGGCACGAACACGTCCGTCAACTGGCCCACTGGTCTCGGCGCCAAAGGGAATGAAGGAGTGGCCGGTCAGATTAAGCAGACTCCTGGCGCGCTCGGTTACGTCGAGCTGATCTACGCGGTCCAAAACAAGATGCCCTATGCGGACATAAAGAATTCTGCGGGCGAATTTGTGAAGCCGACGATCGAGTCTGTGACGGCCGCGCTTGCCACCGCCGAGATTCCCGACGATTTCCGGTTCTCGATCACGAACCCGTCAGGCAGTGGCGCCTATCCGATTGCGGGCGCGACGTGGCTGCTGGTTTACGAACAGCAGAAGGATGCGGCGAAGGGTAAAAAACTGGTCGAGTTCTTAAAATGGGCGATGAAGGACGGCGAGCAAATGGCGAAGGACCTCGACTACGCGCCATTGCCCGAGAGTCTCCAGGAGCGCGTGCTCAAGCGCGTCGACGAGATTAAACTGTAAGTGCGCGCCCCATGTGCTGCCCCGTGCGCGAACGCCGAATTCGGGAGTTTTGCGAGCGAATCGATCGGCTCCCCGATGCGGCTCGCTGACATCCACATCGCCGAGCAGGCCTAGCGATGGAAGTTGTCGCCAGTCCCGCCGCGGCAACAGCGTCATGGCCCCGTGTGGCCGCGCAGATGCGAGCGCCTTCGCGCCTTGGAGACAAAGCATTTGAATGGCTCACGCTGGCGATGGCCCTTGCTGTCGTGCTGCTGGTGTTTCTCGTTGGCTGGCAGCTTGCGCGCGGTTCGTCACTCGCAATCAAACGATTCGGTTTCAATTTTCTCGCCACTTCGACCTGGGATCCGGTCGCGGAACAATTCGGCGCGCTGCCGTTCATCTACGGCACACTCGTCTCTTCCTTAATCGCCTTGATCATCGCGGTGCCGCTAAGCATTGCGACGGCGGTTTACCTGACGGAGCTGGCCCCGCTATGGATTCGCCAGCCGCTCACATCGCTGATCGAAATGCTTGCCGCCATTCCCAGCGTGATCCTCGGATTGTGGGGGATTTTCGTCATGATTCCCTGGTTGCGCGATTATCCATTTCCGTGGCTCAAAAAGGTGTTTGGGTGGACACCCCTGTTCACTGGTCCGATCTACGGCGTGAGCATGCTGGCCGGGGGGATCATCATCGCGATTATGATTCTGCCGATTATCACTTCCGTTTCGCGTGAAATCCTGCGTTCGGTGCCGAACCTGCAACGCGAGGCTGCCTACGCGCTCGGCGCGACGCGTTGGGAAGTGACGCGGATCGCGGTGCTGAGCTACGCAAAAAAGGGACTCTTTGGCGCCGTAATCTTAGGATTGGGCCGGGCGCTGGGCGAGACCATGGCCGTGACGATGGTGATCGGCAACACGCCGCAAATCGCCGCGTCGCTCTTGAAGCCGGGCTACACGCTCGCGAGCGTAATTGCGAATGAATTCACGGAAGCCACAACTGACGTTTATCTCCAGGCGCTCTTCGAAATCGGGCTCGTCCTTTTCGGAATCACGATCGTCGCGAATTTGATCGCCCAGCTTTTTCTCCGAACGATCAGCACCTCATCGACGAGCCGCGCAGTGCAATAGCCATGAATTCGGGAAGAGCGGACAATCACATCTGGCGGAAAAGCAAAAGCGCGCTCGCTTCGGTGATTGCTTCTGTCTCGGCCGTGCTCGTAGTCGCGCCGCTCGCGCTCGTTTTCTTTCATCTGCTAAAAAGCGGCGCCAGCTCAGTAAATTGGGATTTCTTTACGAAGTTACCGACGCCCGTTGGAGAAAAAGGCGGCGGCATGGTGAACGCGATCGTGGGCTCGGCGGAGTTGCTAGGGCTCGCGTCGATGGTGGGTATCCCGATCGGTGTTCTCGGCGGCGTTTACCTGGCGGAATATGGCTCCGCGCGCGCGAACTCCATGCTGCGATTCGTCGCTGACGTGCTCAACGGCGTTCCCTCCATCATCTGGGGCGTGGTCGTTTACGGGCTTGTCGTCCTGCGCTTCAAAAGCTTTTCGGCGAATGCCGGTGGCCTCGCGCTTGGTTTTATGATGATCCCGTTAATCATGCGGACGACGGAAGAGGTGCTGTTGCTCGTGCCGAACGGCTACCGCGAAGCCGCACTCGCTCTTGGCGTGAGTCGTTGGAAAACAATCGTGCACATCGTGATGAAGACCGCTTCGAAAGGAATTGTGACCGGCATTCTGCTCGCCCTGGCGCGCGTCGCCGGCGAAACGGCTCCGCTTCTTTTCACGGCTTTTGGTAATCGCTTCTGGAATCACAGCCTGCGCGAACCGATCGCAGCCTTGCCGCTGCAAATTTTCACCTATGCGATCTCACCCTACGAAGACTGGCACCGGCAGGCGTGGGCAGGCGCACTGGTTCTCGTGGTCACGATCTTCTTTGTTAATGTGGCGGTCCGGTTTCTGGCTCGCGGACGCACCGCCAGCGTCTTGTAAAAAAAGGCTGCCGAATGCTGAAAACACAGATGCCATCTCCCGATTCAATCAAGCAGCGCGAGGATCAAATCATGCCGCGGTCCGCTTCCGCGAGCGATTCCTCGCCGGCCTTCCAGGTTGAACATTTATCGATTTGGTACGGACAAAAAAAAGCCGTCAGCGACGTGACGATCGACATCCCCGAGAAGACAATTACCGCGATCATCGGTCCGAGTGGCTGCGGCAAATCGACTTTCCTGCGTTGCCTGAACCGCATGCACGAGCTGGTGCCCAGGACGCGAGTTGAAGGCAAGGTTCTCTTCCGCGGCGAAGATTTGTATTCACCTCGAATTGATCCGGCGATGGTGCGACGCAGGGTTGGAATGGTGTTTCAGAAATCAAATCCATTTCCCACGATGTCGATCGCGCAAAACGTCCTCGTCGGTCTGCGGCTAAATGGAGTCCATAACCGCCGCCTCCTGAATGAGCGACTCGAGCGATCGTTGCAGATGGCCGCCCTCTGGGATGAAGTCAAAGATGACCTCGAAAAACCGGGGATGAGTCTATCCGGCGGACAACAACAGCGCCTTTGCATCGCGCGCGCGATCGCGGTGGAGCCGGAGGTTCTACTGATGGACGAACCGGCCTCTGCGCTCGATCCGCTCGCGACCATGAAGATCGAAGAGCTGATCCGACATCTGAAAAAAAAATATACCGTCGTCATCGTTACTCACAACATGCAGCAGGCGAGCCGGGTGTCGGATAAAACCGCCTTTTTCTATGTTGGTGAACTGATCGAATACGGCGAAACCAGGCGGATTTTCGGCCAGCCCAAAGAGAAGAAGACGGAGGATTACATCACCGGCCGCTTCGGATAATCGCAATGAATAGAACCCGGCATATTCTGCACGATTTCCAGTCCGCGCTCGAGTCGCTGCGAGCTGACGCGCTGATGATGGCGAGTTTAACTGATCGAAATCTGCAGAACGCGATGTCATGCCTGCTCGACCGGAATGTGGAGCTTTGCGACGTCACAGCAGCGGACGAGAACGAAATCGACTCCTTGGAAAAGAAGATCGATCAGGAAGGAATTGACGTGTTGCTCCGGTTTCAACCGGTCGCTTCCGATCTTCGCCACATTGTTTCGACCATGAAGGTCAGTGCCAATCTCGAACGTGTCGCCGATCAGGCTGCCAAGATCGCCCGACGTTCGCGCAAGCTAACAATGGAACCGGAGCTCGACGAGGCTGGGGCGCTCGGGCCGATGTTCGTCGAAGCCATTAACCTCTTCCGCGATAGTGTTCGCTCTTATGCCGACGAAGATCCGGCACTCGCCCGCACTTTGCGCAGCCGTGACCGCGCCATCGATCAGATGAATCATGCTCTGGCGTCGGTCCTGACGGCCAGAATGGCCGTGCAACCGGAACGGATTACGGATTACTTAAACCTTATCTTCATCGCGCGACATCTCGAGCGGGTTGGCGATCACGCGAAAAACATTGGTGAGGACGCGGTCTACTCAGCGCAGGCAGAGGATATTCGTCACTCGGAAAATAGTTTCTACGCGTCTGGTTAACAGCGGGGACGACCTGTTTGCCGCTTTCGGTGTGCGCATTTTTGCCGAACTACAGCACCGTCAAAGCACCGACAGCTGCAATGCTCGAGAAAACTGGCGACCGCTTGGATTCAGAAACAGGCTTTTCAACGGGCCCTCTCGGCTGATTCCGACTCGGTGCCCGGTTTCTCCTCTCGCCGGTGAAAACACCCCCTCTCGCGAAGCTTCTCGTGGTGGAAGATGACGCCGATGCGCTGGACATGCTCCGGCTTCACTTGCAAAGGACCGCTCTCTTCCAGATATCGACGGCAACAGATGGCGCCACCGCTTTGCGCATTGCGCGCGAAGAAATGCCTAACGTCATAGTCCTGGATTTAATGCTGCCGAAAATGTCGGGACTCGAGATTTGCAGGAGCCTGAAAGGAAACTCCACCACGGCGGGCATCGCAATCCTGATGCTAACTGCGAAAGCCGATGAAGTGGATCGGATCGTGGGGTTGGAATTGGGCGCCGACGACTATGTCACGAAACCTTTCAGCCCGCGCGAAGTCGTGCTGCGCGTGCAATCGCTGCTTCGCCGACGACATGCTGATGTCCCGAACGAAGACCTCTCCGCTGGGGCAATCTGCGTTAGTCTTTCACGTCACGAAGTCACCGTCGCTCGCAAACCCGTCCAATTGACTTCCGTCGAGTTCAACTTGTTAACGATGTTACTACAGCGACGGGGCCGGGTGCAGTCGCGTGACAAGCTTCTGAACGAAGTATGGGGGTATGCGAGCGCAATCGATACGCGCACAGTCGATACGCATGTCCTACGGCTCCGTAAGAAGCTCGGCCGCGCGGGCTACGTGATCGAAACCATCCGAGGCTTTGGTTACCGGGTACGGGGGCGGTAACAGAAATTTACAAGTTTTCCCCTCGATAGCACAGCAAACGGCGATCCCCTGAACACAAAGGTCGCTGGGTGACCATAGAGACCACTATAGATGCGCGTTGCTTTTAACGTTCGGAATTCGGGCAACAGAAGGAGATGCGGGAAAACCCGTTCAACACCAAAAAATATTTGTGTGCGGAATCGAGCGTGATGTTAGTAAGAGCGGAATTCGTGATGCTGCCGCTGCGATCTCCTTCGCCGCAAACAAATTGGCTGCAGGATCAGAGGTGTCAGTCGGGTTAAAACTGTCGACAAACAGGCGTCGTAGTTTGTGGAACCGATCGCATCCAGGGTGAACGTGAAGACACCACCTATGCTGACATTGATTTTATAGGCGTTGTTAGGAACGCTGAAAAAGCTCCGCCCGCCCGATTCTGTCGGCCCGTTAAATGTAGAGGCGCCGGTTGTGTTGCCGAAGAAGGTGATGGTGTTGGCGAGTAAGGCTCCGGGCACCGCAAGCGACGCCAACGCTCGTGGCGAAAATCGCAATTGCCTGCCAACCGCGTGCAGCAGTTAGCTTGCTCGCGTCGCTGTTTAAAATCCTATTCGATTCTCGCCGCTCATTGTATGGCCCGTGATGACATCAGGTCAGCCAGGGAAAGGAGCGGCCAGGCACTCACAATGAGGAGGACGCCGAAGAGGAGAAGCTCCGCGAAAAAGTCGGCGTGAGTTTCGCGGCGAAGAAACTCGTGGCTGACGTCGCGAAACGAGGAAGGTCTGCGGTTCAACGGATTTTCAGGAGGAGTTTTCATGTTCGTTTATGCAGTAATGAGGGTTGTTGACTTAGCGGGCGTTGTGTCCGCCGCGCTACGTACGCGAACGCGCACAGGAGATCACGTTACGTACGCTCAAAGATTGCGTGACGAACGCGTCACGCCCCAATCCGCCGAAGCGCCGTCTCTGCGGCGGGCACTAAGCGGCCACAGCGAGCTGCGTCAGTCTGCGCAATTTGATGCGCTCCCACTCCTCAAAATATTCGGCGATGCGCGCCGCGAATTCTCCAGCCCGCTCGGCGTAGAAGCGTTCGCCCAGCGCGAGTGCCGTCCGCTGCAAGCCTTTTTTGACGGGATTCGATCAGCGCTTCGAGTGCTCTTCCTCCCCGTTTCCGAGCAAAGGCGCCCGCGAGCATATTCAGCCGATCGGCCACGAACGAAAGATCATGCGCATGGCCTAGATGCGCACCAAGCGCTTTGAGGTCGTCGCTCATTTGCTGGAAGATCGCGGGGTGAAGCGGCCGCAAAATTCGCAGCTGATACCAGAGTTCCTTCGCGCTCTTCCGAACCGCGTGGTAGCAATTGGCGGTTTGTGCCTTCTTCGCGCGTTTCAGCGCCCGCCGCCCTTCTTTGTATGTCTTACGCAGGGTCGAGCAGATATGCCGCCGCGTCACATTGCTGAGCGACCAGTCTGCGATCGCGTCTCTCGCGCGGATGAGTTTGGTCTCGGCTTCATCCTGCCAATTTGAAAACGCCGCCAGAAAGCTATCCAGCTCGAACGCGAGCAACTCCTCAGTCTCTTCGAAGTTGCGATCGCCGGTTTCGGGGGAAACGGCGCGCAGCTGCTTGACCGTGTCCAGCCGCACTTCGGCATCGCGAATGTCCGAAATCAGCCGCGCCACATTGCGCAACCGGCGATGCTGCCGTTTGAAGAGATCGCGGGTTACTTCTCCTGCGACCAGGCGCAGCGCAGCACGCGCTTTCTTCAAATGTTTTCGGGTCCCGTGCACCGGCGAGCTTTTCCCATTCGCGCCAGCTTTGCTCGCGCCGATTGCACCCTCGATTTGCTCGCACACAATTCGTCGGACGGCTTCGCCGAGCGTTTCGTCTTCGCGTAATTTGTAAGCCACAGCTCCTCCTTTATTCCTGCGCCAGCACCACATTGCTGTAGCGCGATTTCCCTGTGACATCTTCACCGATCCAATCCGGCGGCACAAACTCCTCGCAGCTCTTCTCGTCACGAAATTCCACCTCCGCAACCACCAGGCCGTCATGGAGACCCCGATAAACATCCACCTCAACGATCCATTCTTTCCACGGAATTTCGTAGCGAACCTTCATCAACCGGCGGCCTTCGGTGGCCGGCCAGAGCGCACCGAACTGCTCTGCACTGAGACGAATCTCGCGTTCTTCGCGCGCGCTCTTGTTTCCCCGCTTATAGGTGAGCGACCGCACGGCGCCCTTTTTCCGCAGCCGCACCTGAATGCCGCCGCCTTCGATCGCCAGATATCCTTGCGTGACCTCTTCGTGCGGAAATTCCGAAAGACTGTCCGGGAGACGTTTTAAAAGGAACTTCCGTTCAATTTCACGCGGCGGATTGGTTCTCGTCAGAGTCATCGACTGGCTGTTTCAACGTGTTCGGCGCAAAACTCGTCCACACGCGTCTTTCTCGAATCGCGGATTGCGCGCAGCTGCGCAAGCTTCTCTTTGTGCGACCCCTGCGCCTGCGAAGGGTCGGGAAAATTCCAATGCAAACGCTTTGCACCATTGGGGGAAATTGGGCAACGCTCCGCGCTGGTTTCGTCGCAAACGGTAATGACGTAATCGAACAATTCACTGGACTCAACGAAATCGGACGCCGGCTTCGCCTGATGACGCGAGATATCAATAGCGATCTCCTGCATGGCCTCGATCACCAGCGGATTCAGCCTGCCGGTTTCGATCTCTCCGCTTTTCGCCTCAAACCGCTCACCGCAGAAGCGATTGAGAAACGCTTCTGCCATTTGACTGCGGGCGCTGTTATGAATGCAGACGAAAAGGACTTTCTGTTTTTTCATTCTGACCTTGTGGATGAGGCTGAGACTGCTGGTATGAAGGTCAATCCGAACGGGCGAGCAAACTTGGCTGCTCCGTCGGAAGGAACGCGCTCAGAGGCTTCTCTGAAATGCGCACGTGCGTCCCGATATCCGCGAGGTTGTGCACGAGTCCCGCAGCGAGCAGCGAAGCGACCTGCAGTGTTTCCTTCATCGCGCGCCGTCGGGGTGTGTGGAAGCGTGCAGGTCGCCGATTATAGAATCCAATTTGCGCAGGTCTTTGCGGCGACCTTTCTCGGGCTTCAACTTGCGATTGCGCGCCAGCATCATGAGCTCGCGCGTGCAGTTTTTCGCCTGACAGATTTTCAGGCGCTCCAGTCGCCGCCACAGCTGCCGTCGTTTCAGCAAGATCAATCTCGAGCCGGGCGACATACGCGCGCACTGTCGCCCGCAGATCCCGCCGCAAGCCAGCGAGTTCTACCTCGAGAAGTTTGACCGGGGAGGTGTCGGATCTTTTCCAACGTCGCTTCGCTTTAGGCTTTGTCATAGGAGGGCTGGCGCCAGCTCGCGCCCGTATCCTTCTGGCGCCATTCGGCGCAGATTGAATTTAAGCAATTCCATCCGGCCGTCCTGGTGCTCGACTAAGGCAGAACAGCTCTCGACCCAGTCGCCACAGTTATAATAGGTGATCCCACCGACTTGACGGATGGAGGCGCTGTGAATGTGACCACACAGGACCGCATCCACGGCATACTGCCCGGCATAACGCGCGATTGCTTTCTCGTATTCGCAGATGAATTTGACCGCGTCTTTGACACGCTGCTTCGCGTAGGCACTGAGCGACCAGTATTCGTGGCCGAAGAGTCGCCGAAACCAATTGATCGCCGGATTGAGCGAGAGCAAAAACTGATAGCCGACATCGCCCGCAAACGCCAGCCAACGCGGATGCTGCACCACGGAGTCGAGCTCGTGTCCGTGCATAACCAGAATGCGCCGACCGTCCGCGGTCGTGTGGACGGCGCGCATCTGGATGGTGATGTTGCCGTAGGTCCCGCAGAAGCGGCTCACGAACTCGTCATGATTGCCCGGAATGTAGATGACGCTCGTGCCTTTGCGTGCTTTCCGTAGAATTTTTTGGATGACGTCGTTGTGCTGCTGTGGCCAATAAATTCCGCGTCGCAGCGACCAGACGTCAATAAGATCGCCGACGATGTAGAGCGTTTCGAATTCGCACTCGCGCAAAAACTCGAGCAGCGCCGCGGCATCGGCGGTGCGGGTCCCGAGGTGCAGGTCGGATATCCAAGCCGTGCGATAAGATCGAATCATCGGCGCCCGTACGACACGGACATTTCGCGACTTTGCCGGCGGGATCAACGTCTGCATCGGCGGAAATAGCTCGGCTCCTGATCCGTCACACCAGCGCAGAAAAGCCCGCCGGGATATGACTCCAGCGGGATTTCCATGCTTATGCTTAACCTAACCGCTGTCTACCTATGGAATCGGCACGAAACCGACTTGGGCCACGATTTTCTGCCCTCCGGGGCCGATCGTAAAATCGAGAAACTTCCGTGCCAGGCCACTCGCCTCGCCGTTCGTGTAGTAAAACGTCGGTCGCGCGTAGGGATAGGTCTTGGCGTGCACGGCTTGGACCGATGGCAGGACACCGTCGATCGGTATCACCTTAACCCCCGCTGCCTTCGTATAGGCGAGCCCAACGTAACCGACACCGTTTGCGTTCTTACCCACTTCCGATGCGATCTGCTCGTTCCCCGCCATCTTCTGCGAGCCTGGCGCGTAGTCGCGCTTCTTCATCGCCAGTTCCTTGAAATCGGAATACGTGCCCGACGAAGTATTGCGAGTGTAAACAGAGATCTTTCCGCCGGAACCGCCGATCCCGCTCCAATCGGCTACTTCACCGGTAAAGATCTGCTCGACTTGCTTCTTCGTGAGCGCCTTGATCGGGTTCGCTGCATTCGCAATCACGGCGATCCCATCGTAGGCGACAATTGTCGGCTTCATGTTGATGCCCTTCGAGGAAGCAGCGCCGAGCTCGGCGGGTTTAGCTCGCCGGCTCGACATTCCGATTTGCGCGGTGCCATCGATGATGGCGGCGATGCCGGTGGTCGAGCCTTCGGCCGCGATGTCGAACGTGGTGCCAGGATTTTGGGCTTTGGCCCCGCGGGACTGGACGCGACGTCCTTGGTTAGCTCCGAGCGGACTTCTTCGGCCTCCTGATCGGTGATGATGCGCTTTTTCACGAGCAGATCGAGCAATGCGCCGGCGTCCTGGGCGTGCGCAAGCATTGGCGTGAGCAGCAACGTGATTGCCGTCGCGGTGATAAGATGAATGGTTCGGAACATTAGTTTCTCCGTTGTGGGTTAAGCGTCGCGTTTGTGCGACGCGGAGAAACTGGAACAGCTTCGTTACGCGCGTGTGGCGCGTATGTAACATTTGTGTGAACTAATCGGCGGCACTGCCAGTTTCCTGGCTGCCGGTGCGTGGGGCGAGAGATTCGCCCGTGTGATTGATCGGCAAAGTCACATGAATGATCGTGCCGCGGCCGAGCTGACTTTCAGCGGTCACGGTTCCGCGATGCAGTTGCACAATGTGCTTCACAATCGAAAGACCCAATCCCGTCCCCCCGACTTCGCGGCTGCGCGCTTTATCGGCGCGATAAAAACGCTCGAAGATGCGCGGCAAATCGGCAGCAGCGATTCCAGCGCCTTCGTCACGCACGCTGATCGCAACGTGATTCGCGCCAGCAGGCGCGGCGCCGATCGTGATCTGGCCGCCAGCGCGGGAATAGTTCAGAGCGTTATCGAGCAGGTTGTAAATGATTTCCTCTAATCGAGCCTCATCGGCATTGATCATTGGCAGGTCGCCGGCCGCGTCGACGCTGATCCGCAGCTCTTTCGCGGCGGCTGGTTTCTCCCATTCCTTCGCGATCTGCGCGAGGAATTCCGGGACCGGAATGAAGGACAATGTCAACTGCGGGTCCGGTGCTTCGAGTCGCGCGAGACTCAGCAGATCATCAACGAGCGAATGGAGTCGTGCGGAATGCTTCTGGAGCACGCCCAGAATCCGTTGCCGCTCGTCCGCGGCGAGCTCTGGCTCCTCGATCAAGGTTTCGAGATAACCGCGAAAAATGGAAAGCGGCGTTCGCAATTCGTGTGAGACATTGGAGACAAATTCACGTCGCACCTGCTCGAGTTGCTGCAGGTGGGTCACGTCCTGGAATAAGACGATGGCGCCGCCGGACGCGCCCCTATCATTCTGCATTGGCAAGGACGTGATCACCAACTGTCGTGCCGCATCGGCCGATCCCACGCGGAGCTTGAGCGATTCGCTGAGCGGTGCGCCGGTCCGGAGCGTTTCGTCGATGGTCTTCGCGACGAGGCTGTCGCGAAATGTTTCCAGCACCGCTGCTCCATCGCGCTCCACGGAAATGGAAAACATGCGGCGCAATGCAGGATTCAGCAGGCGGACCCGCGCATTGCCGTCGATCACCGCCAGCCCATCTTGCATCGCGTCGAGAATTCCGCGGACGTTGAGTTCGCCTGCCTGGGCGCGGCTCGCGAGCTCACGCTGTCGCAGGAACACCTCCTCCAGCGCGAGTCCGATCCGCTGCGCGCGTGGATTCCCATCGACCAGAAAAGTCGGAGGCGTGCGAACGTTCGCGACTTCCTTTACCAGCTGCTCGATCTCATGCCAGGGCCGGACCCAGTTGCGACGGAACCGGACGAAGCCGGCAACCAGCGCGATGCAAGCCAGGCTCGCGAGGACCCACAGCATCACGGTTGGTTTCCGCGAAACCGGTATCCGAACCCGCGGACGGTCTCGATCAGATCGCCGCGTTTGCCGAGTTTCTCGCGCAATCGTCGCACGTGTGTATCGACCGTTCGGGTATCGATCAAGCTTTCGTAGCCCCAGACGTCGTTGAGCAGGCGATCGCGCGCTTGCACGCGGCCGCGGCGCTGCATCAGCGTGCGGAGAAGTTTGAATTCGATCGCGGTCAGATCGACGACCTTTCCACCGATCCGCACATCGTGCCGGTCCGGATCGATTGCGATGTCGCCCGCTGTTAATGTTTGCTCGTTCGGGGTTGCGCTGCCGCGACGCAGGATCGCATTGATCCGCAGCACGACCTCGCGTGGACTGAATGGCTTCGTCACGTAATCGTCCGCACCAAACTCGAGGCCAACGATGCGGTCGACCTCCTCCGCCTTTGCCGTCAGCATGATGATTGGGATCTGCCGGGTGGCGCTGTCGCTTTTCAAAATCCGGCAGACATCGAGCCCTGACAGCTTCGGCAGCATGAGATCGAGAACGATCAACGCCGGATTTTGCTCTCGCGCCTGGGCGACGGCCGCTTCGCCGTCGGCAACGGTGATGGCACTGAAATCGCCCGCCTTTCGCAGTTGGCGTGTGAGCATGTCCACCACGTCTTGCTCATCCTCTACAATCAAGATCTTCACGCCGCTCAACCTGCACCCGTTACCTTTTTGCGCAGCACGAAAAGCGCGTGGCTCGTAGGCTGCCAGCTTCTTGCCCGCTCGGCGCCGGAGTAGCGCACGCGTCTCGCTTACGTCTTTCTCAAGCCCGCTGGCTGAAGGAGTGCTCCAAGTGAGCCGTGTTGTGACCGTCCTACATTGACGGCTCGAATCTCGTGGCCCGTTTTTCTTCAAGCCGTGGTTGGATCAATAACCGACCGGACCTGAGATACGCGGTTCGCTGGGAAACCGCCTTGCTGCGCGTGTTCTCGAATGCTCTCTTCGTTTGGGGCGATGTAGACGCAATAGACCTTGTCGTCCGTCACATACTCTGCAGCCACTGGATCTGAGGACCCATTTTGCGCAGGACACCGCATGACGTTTCGGAAATTCCTCTTAAGTGGCCGAGGGATAACTTCCCCGCGCCGGGAATCTCCCGCTCAAATCGAGTCGACCCGGAACCGGTCGAGGTTAAAGCGCTCGCTCTCTTTGCGGTTGTGGTGGCTCTATAAACACCCTCAAAACCGTGGGTCGCGGCGGCTAAGCGACGCCGACCGCGCGTCGAAGATCATGATTGCGGCCTGGCATCGTAACGGCTTCATTAACACCGGTGCAGGACTGTGAACCCGCTTTCTTGAACACCGGGCTCTATACCGTGCCAGAGGCCGCCAGACTGACACGCGTGTCAATCGGCAGGATCCGGCGGTGGCTGAAGGGTTACGACTTCAGGAGCGGCGAACGTCTCCGCCACTCCGACGCCGTCTGGCAGGTTGAGCTTCGCCCGATCGAGAACAAGCTCGCGCTCAGCTTTCGTGATCTTCTCGAGCTGCGATTTGTCGATGCCTTCATCCGCGTCGGCGTGAGCTGGCGCACGATGCGCAGGGCACACGGGAAAGCACGGGCGAAACTGGAAACCACGCATCCGTTTTGCTCGAACCGCATCTTCACCGACGGCAGAAGCATTCTGCTGCGTCAGGGCAAAGAGGATTCCGATCAGGCGCTGATCGATCTCGTGAATGACCAGGCCGAGTTCGCCCGCATTGTCGAACCGTTTCGGAAGGAACTGGAGTTCTCCGGCAGCGACATCGTCTGGTGGCCGCTCGGCAAAGAGCGCCAGATTGTCCTCGATCCCAAACGCAATTTCGGCCAGCCGAGCGCCGCGCGTTCAGGTGTTCCGACGCGCGTGCTCGCCCGCAGCGTGAAGACCAACCGATTAGTGGAAGCAGTCCGCCATTGGTTCGAGGTCTCGGAAGGTGAAGTGCGCGATGCGGTGGAGTTCGAGATGCGCCTGGCTACTTGAGATTCTTTCTCGACAATAATCTCGCGCCAAAGCTGGCCCGCGGTTTCCACCAGTTCGTCGTGGGTGAACACGAAGTCGTCCACCTACGTGATCGTTTCGACGAAGACACACCTGACGTGCAATGGATGCAGCAGTTTGGCCGTGAGAGCGGCTGGTGATTCTCTCCGGAGACGTCGCCATCGGGCGCAATCCTCATGAGGTGATGGCCTGGAAAGCTGCCGGACATACCATCTTTTTTCTCAAGGCCGGCTGGACGAACATTGAGTTTTGGCAGCAAGTCCAGAAGCTCGCCCGATGCTTTCCCCACATCATCAATCAAGCCCGCCGAGCTAAGCCGGGTAACGCGTTCATCGTGACGGTGAACGGTAAGATCAGTTAAGTTGCCGGCGCGCACTGTCGCGGCAGTCCCGACTTTCGCCTCGTTCGCGTCGAACAGGTGGACCTTAATCCGCAGGTTTTCACCCTGCGCCGGCGTGAAGTTCAGCCGGATCAGCTCGATCTTTGGATCAAACTCACTGCAGTGCAGCCGCGACCGTAAACTCAATCGCAGCGATTGGCTGACGCACTATTACCCATGACATTGCGGTCTCTTGGGGGCGTTTTCACAATTCTCCTTTGAAAGCTTGGTCGAGGATGGCGGGGAGGAAGGCGTCTAGTTCGGCGGCGGTCTCGGCTTGCAGGTGCTTCAACGCGTCCACCTCCGCGAACAGCGCCTCGCCTCGCTTCTGTTGTTCGATATCGGGCATCGGCAGTTCAATGTTTAAAAACTGCTCCGGCCTCGTGCGCTCTCGACGAGCGCCAACTCCTCGTGTTGCATTTGCCAGCTTGCTCCAAAACCACTCGGTACGAACCAACGGGGCCAGATACTTCGGGCGCGCCTCGGATGGGATGCAGCGAAATGTCCGGTATTCCGGCGAAACGAACCAGCCGGCCAACTCTGCGGGACAGACAGAAACTGCTCCTTCCCAACCCTTGACTTGACTGAGAAGTAAGGCGCCTTCGTAAAGGCGATTGAAAGCACGGTAGGTTGTGCCCGTTCCTTCGATTGCCCCCTTCGGGAACAGTCCGCCGCCAAAACTCTTCACGCCTACCTGCGGATAGCATCCGCTGGCTTCAATCGGCTCTGAGTCTTCATCCAACTTCAGGATTTCGCCAAGCACCTTCGTGCGCTTTCCCGATAGACTGGCGTGAACACTAGTGACGAATGCCTCGGCTTCTTCGGCGGCTTGGTTGCGGAAGGTGCGGGCTTCGTGGATTTGGGCGGACAGCTCCTCAATCCGTGCCATCACCCGCCGCTGCTCCGCCAACGTCGGCAGCGGCACAAGGACTACGGGAATTCGCTTGATACTTAGCACGCGATTTCGTCCCGCAGAGCCCGGACATATCTTGATCAACTGCTGTAGACCTTCATGCGTCCTGAAATAGTTAAGAAGAAAACCCGGAACGCATCGGGTCTCATCAACGCGAAAGGTTGGATAGCGGATTGATCCATACATCCCTTCCTCCGCGGCAGAGACAATGGCAACCGCCCCTTCCCACGCAAAGGTGACTTGGAGGATAAAGTCTGCTTCCTTCATCAAGAAGAGGGCTTTGTCGCCAACTTCGAGACCACTGCGCGGCGGTTTGTGAAAGATGCCGCGACCAAAGCAGTAGATGCCGATCTCCCGATACTGACCGTCCGCCCGCACTTCGGCGCGGCGCCGTTCCAATCGAAGCAACTCGCCGAGACTTACCTTTGGCCATAGCCCCCTCATGCGTCATGCTTCGCGAGAAGGCCGCGGATGTTGCTCATTATTTCCGCGATGCGGCGTTCCTTTTGCAGGATGCTTGCGGCAAGCTCGTCCGGCGGTAGGTGGGTGCTGTCTTCCTTGGCGCGTGGGTTCTTGCGGTCGAGGTTGCAGCCTTTGGCGAAGAGTTCCGTGGCCGGTACCTTCCACGCGCGCTCGTTTTCTACGCGGTTGTCCCACCAAGTGATTAGCCGCGTGAATTCCTCGAATTGGATGGACGCGGTCTTGGTGTAGTTCTTCCGGCCCTCCGGGAGCGGCTGTTCGTAATACCAGACTTCGCGCGTCGGCCGGGATCGATCGAAGAAGAGGATGTTCGTCGGTATGCTGGTGTAGGCGCGAAGACGCCATTGGGGAGGCGGACGATGGAGTGAAGGTTGAAATCCTTTAGTAGCTCTTCCTTGATCCGCGCGGCCACACCGTCTCCGAAGAGCATTCCGTTCGGAACGACGACCGCTGCGCGACCCGCCTTCGGCGCACGCCGAATCTTTCTCATGATGAGTTGGAGAAATAGCAGCGTGGTTTCCGCAGTCTGTTTGTCGCTCGGAAAGTTACCAAGAATGCCACGCTCTTCTTCGCCACCGAATGGCGGATTGGTGAGGATAATGTCCACCCGATCGCGCTCGCCGATCTCGGTAATCTTCACGGCCAGCGAGTTGCCGGGATTGATCTGCGGCGACTCCAACCCGTGAAGCAGCAGATTCATCTGCGCGAGAAGATAAGGAAGCGGCTTCGCTTCGCCGCCGAAGAGACTGCGCTTCTGCAACGTCTCGCGATCTTCGACGGTCTTGCACTGTCTCTGGAGATGCTCGAAAGCTGCGACGAGAAAGCCGCCCGTTCCGCATGCCGGATCGAGCAACGTCTCGCCCAACCGCGGATCAGTCACCGCGACCATGAAGCGGACGACCGCGCGCGGCGTGTAGAACTCGCCCGAATCGCCGGCGGCATCGCGCATCTCGCGCAACATCGATTCATACAAAGTGCCGAGTGTGTGCAGCTCGTCGCTGGAACCGAAATGGATTGCGGCGACTTTGTTGATCACGTCGCGCAGGAGATAGCCGTTGATCATGCGGTTGATCGTTCCCTTGAACACCGTCGCAATCACATCGCGCCGATCTCCACCCTCGCGCCCGACGAGACTTCGCAAGTAAGCGAAGAGACCGGGGCCGCGCGAGCCATCCGGCCGCACGGCTTCTTCGTTATTCACAAAGGCGATCAGCTCATCGCCTGTGGTGCCCGCAGGATTGTTTGCCCAATCACGCCAACGATAAGGCGATTCAATCGCCGGCTGAAACTTCTTGCCGGCAAGCTTGGCTTCTTCCTCCCGCTGAAGCTCTAAGTCATCGAGGAACTTTAGAAACATGATCCAAGTCAGCATCGGCAACCGATCAAGGTCGCCATTCAGTCCCTTGTCCTTGCGCATAATGTCGCGCGCGGACTTGATGAGACTGCCGAGGGATTGGGCGGTTGTGGCGCTGATGTTGCGCGTCTTACTCATCGAGCACTTGCGTCAACATCCTGTCTTGGTCGGCAGGCGCGCCATTGCGGAGCCAATACAAAGGGGCCTCTGCATCGACGTTCGGGTTGACCCATATTATCTCGCGAATCGCCGCCGCTTTGCTGCACGCGCGAGCGAAAATCCGTCGCGCCTTTTCATCGAGGGAGGTAATCGCTTTATCACTATGCAGCGCTGCGTGTAACAGATGACAATCTTTCGCTGCGGCTGCTTTGTGTGGCTCTGTCGTGAGGGCGTCAACTACTGTGGCGGTCAGCCCGAGCACCTCGGCATTTTCAACGCGAGCAACCTTCTTCCTGCCGAACATTTGCACAAGCCAGCGTCGCGCAAATCCGGCGGCACGATTGCGCCATTCTATCGAGATTTCCTCGGTCCAAGTGATCTGATGATTATTGTCGAGCACTTCCCGTAGAAAATCGCGACACGACCGACAAGCCGGTTTGACGCTCTCGCGTCCTCCAGCCCGCAGCGCGACAGACGCGTCAATGACGAGCCGGCTCATCCGAGCCGCGCTTCGGCAGCGGTTAAGAATTCGTCTTCAGCATGAAGCGCAACTGTTCCGAAATCCTCTGGCCAGTCACCAAAAGCGCCGGTCTCGTCCAGCTGCGCACTCCTAACAAACGTACTTCCATCCTCCGGATTACGTTGAAACCAATGCAGCATCACATCCTCCTTAGCCAATTGAACGCCCTTAGCGACGAGCGTCTGGATTGCGAGAAGGAGGAGCGAGCTATGCGTTTCGACGATCAAACGGACTCCACGCCGAACTGCTTTACTCAATGCTGCTGCGAGAGCTACTTGCGCCCGGGGGTGAAGGTGAATCTCGGGTTGTTCCAGGTACACTGTCTGCCCGGGGCCTGCGGCATGTAACGCAACCAGAACGGGCAAAGTTTGGGAAACGCCAAATCCCACGTCGGCTATGCTGACCAAATCTCTTGCTCCACCTTGGACAGGCTTCGGTAGGCGCCCGACGAGGAGCTCCACTTGAGTGTCGTTGATCGGATTTGCGGAGACTTTCCACGTAAGCCCGAGTTCTATTAAGTCCTCACCCAGCGACAAGAGTTTCTCCTTCGCTTTATCCGTCTGCCATTTAGCAATAATGCTCGCTGTGTAGTTCTCAAAACTGCCGGGGAAACTCTTGCCAACGGCCGTAACAGGATAATTTCGGGCGGGATTTCCCCGCAGACCAGGCAAGTGGATGAGGTTGCGAATGAAACTCTGGATATTCGCCGTGCTCGGGTCCCCGCCAAATAAAAAGTCGGCCGATGTGTCGGATCCCTTCCGTCGAACCACCGGTTTTAGGAAGAAACGATCACGTGCAAGAGTTACCTCCATAGCCCTTCGCTCGGTCTCTTTGAATGCCCCGAGAATCCCCAAGGCACCGGGCATTACCTTCGCAATATCCTCTTGCGACATGCCGGGAGTGAGCTCGATCGGCTTTCCATTTTGCAGAAACTCGACCGTCTTTACTTCCAACGCATGGCTGGGATGCCGATGAAATCGCACCGCCATTGAACCGTGGGTGACGCTGATAGACGGATACCGAACTCGCGAGCTTTGCCGGTTTTCGCGTGCGACCGGAAGAAGATCTGATCGGCTGACGTAAACCGAACATTAGGGCCGTTTAGTAGAAGGGCCCCGGGATCGTAACTGACTTCCAAAGTCTGCTTCAGGAGCAGCAGCGCTTGCATCATACTCGATTTACCGGAACTATTTGCGCCAGCGAGCAGCGTCAGAGGACGAAGTGCAATCGATTGCGGTTCCGCGATCGACTTGAAGCCCCAGACGGTCACTTCCGAGATTCCTTCCGTTCTGCGGTATCTTTGTATTGGCATTTGTCTTACTTACGCAGCGTACAGCAGGGTTTGTAGCTCGCTGACGGCGTTTCGTAGTTTATCTGCTCCCCCGAACAATCGAGCGATTTCGATTAAATTGCCACGATCTGAAATGGGCGGCACCTGAAGGGCTCCCGGCAAGACGAACTCGGCGGTCCCGTATTCCGCATACTTCTCGACAAGCTCATTCAACACTTCGCGCGCTTCCGGCCCGTAATTGTCGAAGAAGTCTTTTTTCTCTTCTCGCAATCGTTCTGCACGTTCCCGCCGGGTTCGAACTGGCGCGTTGAATGCAATGTGACAGAGAAGATCGAAAGGATCAGCGTCGGGTTGACTCGCGGAAGCGGCGAGTTCATCGAAACTGATACCTCGTTCAGCAAGCTTCTGAATAATGCCGGAGCGCTCTGATGGGTTCGCCCACTGTTTTCGCAATTCAGGAGCCGATGGGTACAACGTCCGCACCTTTTCGCCTGCGTAATCGGCAAACTTGATGACGCGGAGCTGCTTGCCGTCCGGATCGAGCTCGTAAACGAGATGGGATGCGATCTCTACCTGCCCGTCGTCAAAGTAGTACTTTCGTCGTTGGACGTCCGGGCCTTCATTGATGATGGGATCGCCGAAGGTCTCTCCTTCAGATTCCGGTAAGCCGTCGTCGATTACTTTCTCTTTGATCTTCTTCCCGGCGCTATCAATCTCCTCTTCGCTAATGAATGCCGGCTCGCCGTCGAAATCAGGATCAGCGAAAAGACGAGTGGCTGATCCGGTGTAATCGAGAATGTTAAACCAGAGCTTGCCGTAATCATCGCGCACGCGCGTGCCGCGCCCGATGATTTGCTTGAACTCGGTCATGGAGCCGACCACCCGCGCGAGCACGATGTTCTTGCACGTGGGCGCATCGACACCGGTCGTGAGGAGCTGTGAAGTGGTGAGGATGACCGGGCTCTGTGATTCGACATCCTGGAAGCGCGAAAGATGGCCGCGTCCAATGTCCCCTTCATCGGCGGTGACACGGCAGACGTAGTCCGGGAACTTCTTCACGAGGTCGCTATTCAGATTGTTCAGCGCCTGACGCATCTCCGAAGCGTGTTCCTGATCGACACAAAAGATGATGGTCTTGGCGAAGCGGTCGCTTTTCTTCAGAAAGTCAGTGAGATGGCGCGCGATGGCTTCCGTCCGCGCGCGTAACGCAACCGCGCGTTCGAAGTCTTTCGTCTGATATTCTTCATCCGGGATGGCGCGGCCAAAGCGATCCACTTCGTCTTTGCTCGGCCGCCAGCCGGCTGCGTCCCAATCCGAGATGATGCGGTGGACGCGATATGGCGCGAGGAAGCCGTCTTCGATGCCCTGGCGCAGACTGTACTGATAGATGGGATTGCCGAAGTATTCGTAGGTGTCGCGGTTGTCGTCGCGCAGTGGCGTCGCAGTCATCCCGAGCTGCGAGGCGGGCGCGAAGTATTCGAGAATCTCGCGCCACGCGCTGTCTTCGCGAGCGCTGCCGCGATGGCACTCGTCCACCATGATGAGGTCGAAGAAGTCGGACGCGTACTCTTTATAAAGGCCGGGGCGGCGCTCGTCTTGGGCTAATGCCTGATAGATTGCGAAGTAGATTTCACGACTCTTGATAGCATTGCCGTTTTCGATTTTGGCTCGCGCATCGCCGAATTGCGCGAAGATCTTGTCCTTAGGGTCATCGATAAGAATGTTGCGGTCGGCGAGGTACAGAATTTTCGGCCGTCGATGTTCGCCAGCGCGGTTCCAGCGCGCGTTCCAAAGCTTCCAACAGATTTGAAACGCCACCGGCGTCTTGCCGGTACCGGTCGCCATGGTTAAGAGCCCGCGGCGTTTGCCGCTAACGATTGCCTCGACAGCGCGATTAATCGCGATTTGCTGGTAATAACGCTCGCCCTGCTTGAGCGCGAAGTTGATTGGTGTCAGAAGCTGCTCAACAGCGGCATCGTTCTTCAGGTCCCTGCCGTTGCGATATCGCAGCCAAAGTTCTTCGGGCTCTGGGTAGGCGGTAACAGACTTCTCGACGCCCTTAAAGTAGTCGAACTCTATAATGTCAGGACCGTTGCTCGCGTAAGCGAACTTCAGTCCGAGCATCTCGGCATACTGCTTCGCCTGTTGGAGGCCGTCTGCCGCAGTCTTGTATTCAGGCTTCGCCTCTACGACAGCAAGTGGAAGGTCGCGCCTATAGCGAAGCAGATAATCGACCCGCTTCGGCGGGCGGCGAACGAAACCTTTTCCTACGGGAACGATTCGGCCGTCGGTTATCGTCCGCTGCTCAGCAATCGAATAAGGCTCGGTATCCCACCCAGCCGCCTGAAGCTTTGGAACGACGAGCTTTCGGCAGGTGTCGGCTTCGGTCGGCATTCGCGAGCCGTCATTTTATCGCCTAACGGCAGGAAAGGAAGCTTTGAAAGGTGAATCCATGTTGAAACGCGAAGCTGATGGCGGGAATGCCGAGAAACCAATCTGCTCCTTTCCGCGACTAGTCGACGGCGTGGACGACATAGCTGCCAGCTTGCTTGACTTCTTCGAGCTTGAGCAGGTTTCGCTGCTGGGCTTCGAGCAGCAGCTCGTTAAAGGCGCGGAAGCCATGGGCGCGCTCGTTGAAGCCGGGGTGCTGCCGCTTGATCGCTTCCTTCACCAGTGAGGCGCGGATGGGATAGTCGTCGCCCCGCTCCGCGCGCAATGCTTCCAAGGTTCTCATGACGAGATCGAGGGCGCCATCGACGGAAGGTCGATGCTGTTTGTTGTCCTCAGCGGACGGCTGGCCGGAAGGCGCGCCGCCACGTTTCTTCACCGGCTCCGGTCGCACCAGATCGTCGTAATAGATGAATTCGTCGCAATTGCTGATGAAGAGATCGGAGGTCGATTGCTTCACGCCCATGCCAATGACGGTCTTGTCATTCTCGCGCAGCTTGCTCACGAGCGGAGAGAAATCCGAGTCGCCGCTGATGATGACGAAGGTGTCGACGTGGCTTTTGGTGTAACAGAGATCAAGGGCGTCGACGACCATGCGAATGTCGGCGGAATTCTTCCCCGATTGACGGACGTGCGGGATCTCGATGAGCTCGAAGGCGGCTTCGTGCAATCCGCGCTTGAATGTCTTGTAGCGATCGAAATCGCAGTAAGCTTTCTTGACCACGATCTGGCCTTTGAGGAGGAGGCGCTCCAGCACTTTCCGGATGTCAAAAGCGGGGAAGTGCGCTTCGACAGCACCGAGGGCGATGTTTTCGAGGTCGAGGAACACCGCCATCGTGGCATCGGAATCAGGAGCGCTCATTGAGGCAAGAGTCGTGACATGACGTTAATTTAAGGTCGGTGTATTCGTGCGCTGCGGTTTTATCCGGCAAAATGGAATTGGAAAAGGTGAAATGCTGAAACGCAGAAGCAGAGTCGGGAAACGCCAGGCGGAGAGCTGATCACCCGAAAGTGAGCCGAGCGATCAGCGCGTGGAACTTACGGAGTGGAAACTCATTCTCGGTGCGCCCCCCTTGAGATTCAAGCGACCCAATCTCCTGCCGTTGCCGGGAGCATGCCATTTCGTTTCCGATTGAGGAGGAAAATCGCGAGGAAGATCAGCGCGGCGGGCACGAACTGCAGAGCACCCAGAGCCAGGCGCGGATTGATGCCCAACCCAAACCAACGCCAGTCGTCAAACCACATCCCGTATTGGAGCAAGGCGGCGCAGGTAACGTAGAAGAATGGAAACAGCGCGGGCAAGGGAAGGAACGCGAGAATTGGAACCGTCCACGTCCAATACCAGGGGTAATGGGGCGAGAGCAACAGGAGGAAGGCCGCGCCCAGGCAGCCGGCACTCGCGACAAATCCACGCCTCGTTTTGTTCCATCGAAACATCGCCAAGCCGGCGATCCACAGGAGAGCGAGCAAGCCAAAGATGAGATAAACGACGACCGGAATCTCTTTTCCGCCGGTGACATAGCCTTCCTCTTTCGCGTAGCCGGAGAGGAATCCAAACACTCTGGACCCTGCGCCAAGATAAGGGAGATAACCGGCACAAACCGTAGCCAGCAGTGCGACCGGCATCTTCCAATCCCAGCGACGGTAAAGAGCCGGGACAAGAACGAGCGGAAACAATTTCACAAGCACGGCGCAGCCAAGCAGAAGTCCGGTGACCGTGTTTCGCTCGCGGCGCCGTGCAAGGAGGGCGAGCACGACTAATGCCGTCATCACGGCATCGATATGGCCGCTCGAAGAGAATTCCCAGAGCACCAGCGGATTCCATGCGTAAATCAGGACGCGTTCTCGCGGCAAAGCGAACGACGGCAGCAGACGAGCAAGGCCCCAGATCGTGAGCGCTTCAAAGATCAGCAAGACGGCTTTGAACCAGATGATCGACTCGCTCACCCGCGTGACCGCGAAGAAGATCGCTTGCGAGGCGGGCGGATAAATCGTCGGCGCGTACTCTCGGCGGTTGATGTTCGGATAGATCTTCTTGTCGCGCAGAAACGCGAGCTGCGGATCAGCCGGGATGTAGCGATAAGGGTTAATGCCGGCGGCCTGGACGCGACCGTCCCAGACATAACGGTTAATGTCATCAGAGAGGTGGGGAGCGTCGAAAAGAAGGCCGAGCCGAAAGAGTGCGGCAAAGCCCAGGATGACGCAGAAAGACGCGCGCGAAGACTTTGCTTTCCA
Source organism: Chthoniobacterales bacterium (assembly GCA_038232335.1). GTDB lineage: Bacteria > Verrucomicrobiota > Verrucomicrobiia > Chthoniobacterales > UBA10450 > JACCXL01. Next base: position 5,438 of record JBBSIA010000010.1, on the reverse strand, counting down.
AACTAGCGCAGCGCCCCCCAGGCAAAGCAATGCCTGGAGTCCGGCAAAGCAAAGAAAGGTGTCGATGTTCAGCGCGGCAACGGCTTTTTTCGCTGGCCATAGGATCGCCAAACTCGCAAGGCCGATGAGAATGAGCAGCGCGTTCCGCCACACGAACTGAGGTTTGCTTCCGCTCACGACTGTGCCGTTTCGATCGCCGACTAAATTAACGAAATCCGCCCGGCTGATGCCTACGGCGCTGGAAAGACGCGCTGCACGAACCAGAACGAACCGGCGAAGACAACACAGAATGAGCTGGCCATGACCACTCTCCCGGCCAGAGCGGAGCTCCGGCGGTAAAGCAACGCAAGGAGCGGCGCGACCGCCAGAACGATGCAGGCCTGGCCAATTTCCACGCCGACGTTAAAAGAGAACAACGACCAGCCGAGCGCGGCTCGAGGCAACTCCATCTCGCGAAGAACGTTGGCGAATCCGAAGCCGTGGACAAACCCGAAACAGAAGGCGAAGAGCAGCCGCCAATCGCGCCGTTCGTTGCCTTGGATCAAAGCATGCACGCCCACGAAAATGATGCTTAACGCGATCGCTGGTTCGATAACGCGCGCAGGCGGACTTAAAATATTGAGCGTCGCGAGAACGAGCGTGACGCTGTGGGCAATCGTGAAGGCGGTCACGATTTTGAGGAGCTGCCCGAGCGTCCCGCCGAGGAGGAGCAAACCGACAATGAAAAGAATGTGGTCGGGGCCGATGAAGATGTGATGGATTCCTTCCCAAACGAATTGCCGGATAACGGCGGAGATCGGCTGGTGACTGCTTAGCACGAAATCCAGCCGGGCTGTGTCCTTATCGAAAATGCCCTGATATCGGAGCTTTTCACTTTGATAAATATTTAGAAACGTTCTGTGCCGCGCATCGAAGGAGAACAGATCGCAGCTCACTTGGATCGCGGCGATCGGCTGCTTCGCCGCAGCATGAAACACCAGCTTTAGGTCGCGTCGCGCCGGCAATGGCTCGATCGTACGAAGATCGAGACGGAGCGGTTCGCCGTCCGCCGCGATCGTGAGATGCGAGCGGACCAGCGCGAGGAGTTTATCCTTGTAGTCGGCGGCGGTTGAGCTTTCGAGGAGCGTTTCTTCCGAGACGTCTTTGAGCTCCCGCGCGAAATTTTTAGCCGAGGCGTCGACGGTGGCGTCGATGTCCGAGTGCTTTATTTGCAGGTCGACGTAACTCAGCGGCAGATCGTGCGCGGCGGCTGGATGCGCGAGCGCGATCAATCCGAGACCGAAGAGAAGCAGGAGAACGAGGCGGATTATTGCCACAACATCTTCCTCCGTTTTACGTGCGCTGTCCCTTCCGAGCGCAGTGGAGGCCGGACCTCGGGTAGTGGGGGAGAGCCCTACAAACCCATTTGCAACGCGTAAGGGACTTTCACCGGAATTGTTCGACTCCGCTGCGCTTCGCTCAGAATGACGAGTGGTTTTGTTCACCGCTCCATCTCCTTGAGCGTTCGTCGCGCAACGGCGCTCTGGAGCGGATCGAACCCGGGGTTGAGGTCGAGCGCGCGTCTTATATTTTCCCGCGCAGCGGATTTATCTCCCGCGGCGCGTGCAATCATTCCCGCGTGATAAAGGAAGCGCGCGTCGAGGGTGCCAAGGCGCAACGCTTCTTTCGTGGCAGCCTGTGCTTCGGCGACTCGCCCGGATTTAAGGGCAGTCCACGCCAGCGCGTCTGCTCCATAAACATCGCGTCTCCCAGCCGAGTATTCGCCTTCCGCGAGGGTATAGGCGTCTTCGGGTTTCAGGTCGTGGTCCGCATAGAAGAACGCCAGATTGCGATTGAAGGGAGAATTATGAACTTTGCGGGAATGTTCGCCGAGCTGCTCAACCAACTCATAACGAACGGCGGCATCCTTCGTGCGACCAGCCAGAGAATAGAGATCACCCAGGGTAGCCATGAAATCGGTGACCGGGACGATCCGCACCGCTTCTTCGTAGAAGGCGATTGCGCTGGAGACATCGCCACGCGCGGCGCTGATTCGGCCCAGCGCCGCCAACGCGCGAAAGTAACCGGGCGCTGCCGCTAAGGCATCGCGATAAAAGCGTTCTGCGTTTTCGTAAGCCCCTGTCGAAAAAGCCGTTTCGCCCAATTGCCAACGGCACCAGGCAACAGCTTCGCGCGACGCGTCGGGCTGGCTGAAGAGGAGCGAGAGCGCGGTCGAGAGATGCGCGCTTGCCTCATCTGGTTTGCCTCGCAAAAAAGCGAGCCGCGCCAGTCGTGTTTCCGTTCCGGAATCTTCCGGGCTCAAGCGCCGCATTTCAGCGAACGCTTGCGCCGCGGCGTCGTAATCACCTAGTTCGAGCTGCGCATCGCCCAGGATCGCATACGGCTCGCTTTTGCCCGGGTTGAACGCAATTAGACTAACCGCGTGCTCGCGCGCGGCGGCAAAATCATGATTGGAAAACTCGCAGTGCGCGAGCGCGGTGAGACCACCGACGTTCCTTTCCGGCACAACCGCGGCGACTGAAGCCCGCGCTGCTGCGAGCGCGAGCGGCAGATAATCTTCGTTTCCGCTCTCGCGTACTTCCTGAATGTAATATTCCGCCAATGCGTTCTGAGAGCGCGTGTCCTCCGGATCGCGCCTCACCCGCGCGAGGTAAAAGCGGATGGCGGCTTGCGTGGCTGCTTCATCCGAAAGTGAATCCGTGGGCGCAGAGATACCCCCGGAAGCTTGCACGTCACCTGACGCAGGCGTCGCCGCGGGCCGTGATCGCGTGGCAAAGGAAAACAAACCGCCTAGCAAAGCCGCGCTGATCGCGAGCACCACTCTGAATTTCAGCGGCCGCCTTGCTGCTGGAGTTGTCGTTTCGAACGCCGCAATGGGCTTCACAGAAGCAGCATCGGCTCCGGCAGCGCCAACAAAAGCATGCATTTGCGCCCCGGAAAGCACTCCGCGCCGGCCATCGCTGTCCCCGGCGCGGAGGTTTCCATCCAACTATTGCCGCGTGTGATCGTCCGCTTCCTTGCCCGGAGGAAACGGCTGCGTCGGATTGGCAACGAAAGGAAATTTGTCGCGGAACGGCTTTTCGTTCGCGTCGACTTTATCGCCCAACGGTTTGCCATTGGCTATCATGGTGAAAACCATGTCCACGACGTCGTCCTGCAAGCGCCGCCCGCCCATTTTGCCGAAGCCACCGTCTTTGTTGCTCCCGCCTCCCGATCCCTTGTTCGGAACCGTCAGATCGAGGCGCAGGATGTCGCCGTTTTCCACCGCGATTTTCGCCAACTTCGCGATATGCTCCTCGTCCGTGTTCATGGCTTTGAGCGATTTGACGATGTCGTCTTTGAATTTCCCAGCCGCGTCATCTTCGGTTGAGGCCGCGTTGTACTCGTCTTTGCGCGTCGCCGGGATCAGACCATTGTTGACGAGCGGGTTGCCGTCGCGATCCACGGTTACCCAATCGCCTTCGCCGGTCAGCACACCTTCAGCACCGAATTTTTGAGTGGCGTGGCGCTGCGTAACGGAGTTGATGCCGATCACGTCCAGCGTGCCACGGAGCATCTTCGCCGGGACACTGACAGCTGTAATCAGCGTGTTGAAGCCCGCGTAAGTGTCACGACCGCCCCGCTCGCTCAAGTAGGAAGTTTCCGGATGCCCCGGATTCTTGATGGCCGATCCGACCAGGCGATTCGCCCCGGTGTCATCCAGGAAAAACGGATCGTCCGCCACGCCGGCGTAGAACTTCGCGCCGGTCTCTTTATCCTCCGTGACCACGATTTCGGGAGCCTTGTACTCCTGAGTCGCCTTGGTCGTGGGCGCGGTGAAGCTCTTCCCGCCCGGCAGCGTGATGGTCGCCATCTGCGTCTTTTCGCGACCGAGTCCCTTTGAATAAGTCACATCGACGAACAAATCCGGTTTCGCGTCGCCTGTGTTTTCGATTTCAAACCGGTAACGGATGTTGTGATCGAAGATCGCCATCCCGAAGTGCTCGCCCGAAACGACGAAACCTTGCGTGCTCATAATGAGGACGACCTGGGAGTTATCGTTCGGATCGAGAAACGCATACGTGTCGGTAAGATCAGCCCCGCGATCTTGCGTAATCGAAGGCGAATCGATGTGATCGGAAGCGAGAAGCGGCGCGGCGAATGGCGTGAGCAGGATCATGATGGCGATCCAGCCCGCGCGGAGCCCACGGGCGCCTGACGAATTGGTAGTCGGGTTGTTCATACGCTGAAGAGGAACTGCCGCTTCAATTTATTCCCGCTCGTGCGCGGATTTTGATTTTTGTCCGCGCGCGACAATCAAAAATTAATGCCGGTATGCAGGGCGAATTGGACGGAAGTAAACTCAGAGCCGTCAGGACGACTTTCCCAGCGCACCGGGAGATCCGCCTCGATAAAATAGTTGATTTTCGCCGTCAGCTTAAAGCTGCGCGAGACAATCGGCGTGAAACCATAGTTTCCCGTTCCCTCTTCGTATGCTCCACGCAATCCAACCAAATAGTTTTTCCCAAAGGTATAGACAATGCCCGGATGCACGAGGAATCTAAAGTTCTGATTGGACGGCGTGTTGATCGTCGGAATGAATTCGAAATCGAAAGCGACCGGACTGTCTGTTCTGACGGTGAGACCGAAGGGAAAGCCGATGATGAAATCCTCGGCCAGCGTGACGGTGTTGCCGTCGCCGCGTGTAACAAGCGGAACCACGACCCCGACGTGACCGCCGAAGCGCGGCTTTTCAGGTTCCGCTTTCTCCAGGTCTTTCACGATTTTGTAGTCTCGCGTCTTATTTTTTTTGTTGTGCGTTTTCTTAATTTCCGGCGACACATAAGTGTCAGTAAGATCTGATGCGCGATTTTGCGTGAGCGAAGGCGAATCGATGTTGTCGGAGGCGCGAAGCTGCGTGGCAAACGGCGTGAGCAGGATCATGAGGGCAATCCAGCCTGCGCGAAGCCCAGGGGTGCCTAACGAATTGGTAACTGACGTCGGGTTTTCCATACGCACGGGAGGAAGTTGCGGCTCCCTTTATTCCCGCTCGTGCGCAGATTCAGAAACGCAGAGTCGCGCTCACTCGCTGGACGAACCAGAATGCTCCCGCTAGGACGACGCAAACGGAGCTTGCGGTGACGACCCGCCGGCCGAGAAGCGCGTCTCGCTGGTGAATAAATGCGAGCAGCGGCGCCACCGTCAGCACAATGAACGCCTGGCCGACTTCGACGCCGAGGTTGAAGGAGAAGAGCGACCAGCCGAGCGCCGAGCGCGGCAGATTCATCTCGCGCAGAACGTTCGCAAATCCGAACCCGTGGATGAAGCCGAAACAAAAGGCGAAGATAAGACGCCAGTCACGCTTCTCCTTGGATGCGAACAGGCTGTGGACGCCGACGAAGACAATACTGAGCGCGATTGCCGGCTCGATCAGACGCGCGGGCGGAGTGAGAATATTC
>JBBSIA010000009.1:0-135174 GCA_038232335.1 Chthoniobacterales bacterium | reverse complement strand
TCCGACTTGAAATCGGCGAGGATGATTCGCTCGGGAGAGCCGGCGCCAAGATAAAGATTCTCCCACTTGTCGCTATCGACTTGCACTTCGGCGTGGATCTTTTTGCGCGTCTCTGGGTCACGCAGGCGCTTGAAGAGCGCGGGGTAGCCACCGTCTTGCGTCCAGGGCGGCAGACAGGCGTCGAGTCCGGTGCCGCCGGCGATGTAGGTATACATATTGGCGCGAATCGGGAGCCCTTCCTTTCGCGCCGCTTCGATGCGGGTGAGGAGAGAATCCATCTTGCCCCAATTTTTCTGGCCGAGGGCTTTGATGTGATAGACCTCGGCCGGAATGTGCGCTTCGCGCGAGATGCGCAGGAGTTCATCGAAAGCTTCGAGTAACTGATTCCCTTCGCTGCGCATGTGCGAGATGTATTTCCCCTGGTACTTCGCGGCCACTTTGCAGAGCTCGATCAACTCCTCGGTTTTGGCATAGAAGGCAGGTGGATAAATCAGAGAGGTGCCGATACCAAGTGCACCTGCTTCCATTTCTTGCCTAACGAGGCTGCGCATCTGTTCGAGCTGGTCCGGTGTCGGCGCCTTGTCTTCAAAGCCGATAACGTTTTCACGGATCGTGGTCGCGCCGATGAAGGAGGCGATGTTGCAGGAGACGCCGCGTTTTTCGAGATACTGCAAATACTCGGCCAGGGTATTCCATTTGATGTCGTATTTGATGTCCGCCTGTTCGCGCAACATGTGCTCACGCACGCGGTCATTCACCGGCCCCATCGATTCGCCTTCGCCGAAAATCTCCGTGGTCACACCCTGGCGAATCTCACTTTGCGAACGGCCATCGACGATGAGTGATTCGACAGACCAGGAAAGCATGTTGACGAAACCAGGCGCGACGGCGAGTCCGTGCGCATCGATGACGTTTTTGGCTGGCGCGTTTTTGAAATCGCCGACGCCGACTATCCGATCGGCGCGGATGGCGACATCGGCGGCATGCCCTTCTCCGCCCGTCCCATCGTAGACCGTACCGCCTTTGATAAGAACATCGAACGCTGGCGAGGAAGAAGGAGGAGGACTTTGCGCGTCAATGGCCGCGACGACCATGATCGACAAAACAACAGAGCAGAGGAGGCGGTAACTCGGCCAGGGGGCATTTTGCCTGCTTGATTCGTTAGGCGACAGGCTGGAAGCCTTGCGGCCGAGACAGGCCAGAGGCCTATCTTCCGGCTCGACGCGGCGCGCGGCGCGCCGGACAAGCGCTGAGATTTTCATTTCTTCACCTCCACCGGCCGGAAGAGCAGGTCCTGATAGTCGAAGCTGAAATCAGCCAGGGGCGAGACCGCTTTCATCGTGATCCGGTCGATCTTGCCGTCCGCGTCGAGATCAAAGGTGACGTAGGCAGGTTCGATCGTTTTGTCGTCGAAGCGCGTGACGAAGGTGTCATACTGCCAATGATCGAGCGCGCCGCCCATTCGCGGCGTCGACTTGAAATCGATCGTTAGCTTCCCGCTCGCCTGGCCGACCTCGATATTCCCGTACCAGGGATCTTTGTAAGTGCCTGTGTAGCGCTCACCTGGCAGCGATGGCCCGACCTTGGCGGGTTTGGCGGTGTTTGCCTGGTACTTTTTCAAGCCTTCATCGATTTCCTTTCGCGAGTAAGCGATAAGCTTCTCGGGCCAACTGCCATTTGGAAGTCCGAGATAGTGGTCGAGTAGTTCGTACATGAGTCCGCGGATGATGCCGCTGTCCTCGCTGTTAATCTCGATCGAGAACCCGACATTCTTCTCGGGGAGCAACACGACCGCCGTCTTGAAGCCAAGCACTGCGCCGCCATGCCAGATGAGCCTGGCGCCACGATAATTCCGGACATCCCAGGCGAGCGCGTAGGTGTCGAACATCGGCTCGGTGACCTCGAATTCGGGTGGCAGCGGATCGATCGGCTGGAGCAGCACCGGTTTCCACATCTGCTCGTGCGCAGCCTCGCTGAAAAGACGCCCGGCGCTTTCCGGAAGCTTGCCGTGCGCGAGCTGAATCAATAACCAGCGTGCCATGTCGTTGGCGCTGATCGCAAGCCCGCCCGCAGGCGCGGCGTTGCGCGCGAGATCGTCGCGTTCGTCGAGCGCTTCCTGATCGCCCAGCCCGCGGAACGCGCCGTTGATCCGTGCGTGCGGCTGCGCGCGATTCGGCGTGTTAAACCGAACGTCGTCGTCGCTCGTTGAATGGAACATCCCCGCGGGTTTGAAGATTTGCTCGGCGGTAAACGTTTCCCATGTCTTTCCGGTGACCGCCTCGATGAGCTGCCCCACAGCCATGTAGAGGACGTTGTCGTAGGCGAAATTGTAACGGAAACTTGTCGCCGGCTTGATATAGCGCAGCCGCTTAACCGCCTCGGCTCGGCTGAGATTGCTGCGCGGCACGAAGAGCAGATCGCCCGCACCCAACCCCAAGCCGCTCCTGTGCACGAGCAGATCGCGGATGGTCATCTCGTGCGTCACCCAGGGATCGTACATCTGGAAGCCGGGGAGATGGTCGATCACCTTGTCGTCCCAATCGATCTTGCCGTGATCGACGAGAACGGCGAGGTCGGCGACGGTAAACGCCTTGCCCGTCGATCCAGTCGCGAAGATCGTGTCGGCATCGACCGGCTCTGGCGATCCGAGCCTTTTCACGCCATAGCCTCTGGCGAGAGTCACCTTGCCGTTCTCCACGATGGCGATCGCCATCCCGGGCACCCCAATCTGATTGCGTAGCACCTCGACGCGACGGTCGAAACCCGCGGGTGGTGCAGCGAAGATAGTGGCACCGATCGCGACGCCGAGCACTGCCGCGAGGCGTTTTGTAAAAACGCTCCAGCTCATCGCACAAACAAACCCCACTCCGTCATCCCGAGCGGAGTCGAGGGATCCCGCGGGCGTCAGTTTTAAGGTAACCCCGAACGCTTTCGGGGCTCAGCGTGACCGTGGTATTTCGACGATGAGTCCTCATCATTGTTACTGACCTAGGCAGTTATCGACGAGTCGCTCGAAAGCATCGCCTCCGCGGATCGGATCGGCGACCGCGAGACCAAGGCGTTTACCCTCCTGCGCCAGCAACCGCTCCGCCGAGCCCGCATCCAGCGCCGCGGTGTTGAGACTGACGCCGGCGCAGCGAATGGCGGGATTTGTGCGGCGGCCAAGGCGCAGCGCAAAGTCGATCGTCTCTTCGATGCTCGGTAAGGCGTACTCGGGATGTCCCACAATGAAATCGCGACCAGGTTGATGGCAAATGACCACCACATCGGGCTGACTGCCGTGCAAAAGCGCGAGCGAAACCCCGGCATAGGCCGGGTGCGATAACGAACCCTGACCTTCGATCACGTCCCAATGATCCTCCGGCGCGTCAGGACTTAGCATTTCCGCCGCCCCGGCGGCGAAGTCCGCTACCACGGCGTCGATCGGTATCCCCTGTCCCGCGATTAAGATTCCGGTTTGGCCTGTGGCCCGGAAATCTGAGGCGATGCCGCGCGCAGCAAAGGCCCGCGCCAGCGCCAGCGCAGTATACTTTTTCCCCAGCGCGCAATCTGGTCCCACGGTCAGCAAGCGCCTGCCGCTGCGTTTGCGTCCGGTCGCAACCGGGATCTCCGGCGACGGGTTCCGCACATCGATTAGACTTCGTCCGTAACGCCCGGCCGCAGCTTTCAGCGCCGGCACGTCGGCAAGACGCGTGTGCATGCCACTGACGATGTCGAGCCCTGCTTCCAAGGCGCTAACCAGAGCAGTAATCCAGTTATTCGGAATGAAACCACCCGAATTCGCCACGCCGATGACCAAGGCGCGCGCCCCCTTCGCGTGCGCTTGCGCCGGCGTAAGAAAGGGTAATCCGGTCGTCACCGTCGCACCCTCGCAGGCGTACTCGCCGATGCAGCGTTCGGGCGCCCAATCGCGCAGGCCGAACGCGGTCTTGGCGTAACTCTCTTCCATCGTGTCGCCCAGAAAGAGGAGAAATGGCTGCGGCAACGTCGCGAGGGCAGGTGAGAAGGACAATGGCTGAGTCATACGATCAGGTATCGAAGAAGAATGGCTGCTGCGGTCGTTCTCCTCGGCGATAGAAAATCCGCGCAAGAGAACGGCGGCAATAGCCATAGTTAGAACTTCAGATCAAATTCGATCCCAACCGTGCGCGGCTGGATCGGTACTCCGGTGAGGTGATCGACGGTTCCAAACAAGTCGGTGACTACGCCAATCGTAGGATAGGCGCGCTCGTCGGTCACGTTCTTGGCGAAGACGCGGATGGTGCAATGACCGTTGGAGACGTCCGCGTTCAGGTCGAGCGCGCCATAGCTAGGTGTGCGGACGGCGGTCGAGCTACTCTCGACTTCCGACAATTGATCTCCGACCCATCGATAGCCGGCGCCCACGTGGCCGTTCCATTTGCTGCTCAGCGCCACGTAATAGTCCACTGTCGCCGAAGCGGAGAACTCTGGGATGAAAGGCAGACGGTCGCCTTCACGCCCCTCGAGACTGGGAACGTCGTTGCTGAGCGTCGCATGAGTATAAGCGCCGTTTATCCCGAACGACAAAGCTTTGATTGGTTGGTAGCCGATAGTTGCCTCAACCCCGTTGCTGGTCGCCTCGCCGCCATTGACGAGGGCGCCGACGTTGTTGACAACCTTACCGACCTGGATGTCTGACAAATCAATGTGATATCCCGCAATGTCGAAGAGCACACGGTGATCGGCGAATTCCGACTTGAACCCGAGCTCATAGCTGGTGTCGGTCGTTGCCGCCACACTCGGCGGTACGCCAGGGACCGCCACATTCGGGCCGCCCGGCTGATAGCCGGTGGCGATCCGTGCGTAAAGAAGCTTGTCCTTGGCCAATTTTAATTCCGGACTGACCATGTAATCGAAAACATTTTCGTTCGACTTGCCCGGCGTGACGCCGTTGGGGAGGAATATGCCACCATTTGAAATGACCTGAGCGAAGGTCTGTTCGTTACGAGCAAAGCGCAGGCCTGCGCGCAGGCTCAATCTATCGGTGAATTTGTAGGATGCGTTGGCGAAGGCAGCGTATTCGTTATAGCGGCTGGGTATCTCGGCAACAAAAAGCGTGTTAAGCACGGCCAGCGGGCCCACGAACTTCGTGCCGTCCAATTGCCGCAGAGTCTCGGACTGGGTCTGGTCAGCGCGCTCATAGGTATAGAACGCGCCAAGCTGCCATAGGAACCGGCCGTCAGGCTTGGACGTAAGGCGAATTTCCTGACTGAACTTGTCCAGGTTCAGGCCCAGGTTGAAGGCCGCGATTCCCGTTGCCGTGGATCCAAGTAGTAGCGGAATTTGACCAGAACCCACCGTAGCGTCGATCCGTTGGTCGGTCCTGGTGTTGGAGTAGGCAGTCGCCGAAGTAAAGTCGGCCCAGCCGAGATTCAAATCGAGCGTCGCTGAGATGAGACCGAGTTTCTTGGTGAATGGTTCATCCACAAACACCTGGTTCGTGAGATCGCCAAAAATCGGCTGGCGCGTCTTCGCATCGAGCGCGACGAGCGCGTTGTTATCGCTCTCGATTCTTTGCCCGAGCGCGGTGAACTTGAGGCGGATGTTGTCGTTAGGCTGCCACAACAACGCAATCAGTGCTCCCTCCTGCGTACCGTCATTGATGCCCTTTTGGCCATTCACGGCGTTGTCGATAAAGCCGGGGATTTCGTTGCGACTATAGCTTAGGCGCAGCCCCAGGTGATCATTGGCCAGCGGCACGTTGGCGCTGGCATGCACATCCCAGCCTGGATCGCCGGAGTTTTCGACGCCGGACACGCCGCCGCCGACGTGGAACTCCGGGGTGCTCAGGCTCGGATCAAGCGTCACATATTTGATGAGACCACCTATGGAATTTGCGCCATAAAGCGTGCCTTGCGGACCGCGCAGGACTTCTACCCGCCGAATGTCGTAAGGCAAAAGGTCGAGCTCGAAATTCGTGGCGGCCTGATAAAGACCGCTCGAGCCCACGGGCGTCTCGTCGATGTAGGTGCCGACGGTGGCGCCTGAGGAAATCGGCGCGAGACCACGCAACGAAATTGCCGTCTGTCCTGGCGTGCCGACCGAATTCACCTGCAACCCGGGAATATAAGGCGCGTAATCGGTGAGCTGAGTAGCGTGCAGGTTGTCCAGCTCCACGTCATTAATCACGCTGATGGATGAAGGCACTTCCTGGATGTTTTCTTCGCGTTTCTCTGCGGTTACCACGACTCTTTCGACCTCGCCTTCGGCGGCTGTCTGGCCCAGAGATGGGGTCGGAGTTGGCTGGGATCGGACGGATGACGGAGTGGGCTGCGCTGACTGGTTAGTTGTCGGCGTGTCCTGGGCAATGGCTACGCCGGCCGACAACAGCAGCAGCGCCGCAGCGATGATCCCCAGCGGGGTGTTCCGCTGGATTGGTCCGCCTGGTTCAATTTTCATGGTAGTTCCTTCTTTGCATGGTCCGAAATCTGGGTTTCGGCTTCAATTTCCTGGGAGTGGGCGAGTTCGATTTGTTCTGTGTCATGGCGGTCAGAGCGTTTTGGCCGAGTTTCGGTGGGAGGCGCTTTCAACCGATACGCAACCCGCAAAGTCAATGTCTGCGAGACTTCGCGTTCCACCGGATCTGGTGCGGCGGTTCATCCGAGCGTCAGCAATAACGCCGCCGATTGTTCCAGAGCAGTCGCGGTGTTGATCAGGAATAATTCCTTGAAAGGCCAGGTGTCGCTCCACGGCTTCCGGACAAGATTCTGGATGAAGTGGCAGTGTTGCTCGGCGGACAGCAACTTCTTGGCTTCGTGCATGGCGTTGAGGTCGTTTGGATAATCAGGCACGGATCTGGGTTTGGTCATTCCCGTCTCAAACCACGTTCCATCTTCCAAAAAGTAAGGCTTCGGGTTCTTGTAACCGCACAGTTTTGCAATGCGAACGCGCCTCTCGTCGGACGCTATTTGGTCTACCTCTTCTCTAGTCATGTTTCTCACCACTCGGTAGAATGGAGCTTCTTGATCAGGAGGTTCTTGCGCCCATTCAGAGATGTCAATCCTAATTGGAGAAATTTCCTCCATATTGCATCAGCCATCACCACGTCTGGCGCCTGGCTCCGAAGCCAAGCCTTAATCCAAGGCACCAATCGGACGGTCGAGCAGCCACAGCAGAAGCGCCGCGACGATGGCCAGACCCGCCAGCAGAACAAAGAAACCGCTGTGGCTCGCCCGGCTCCACAGCGTGCCAACAACCCCTGCGAGCAGGCTGCCGCTGAAAATTGCGAGAAACCAGGCCGCCACAGTGGTCGCGCCGAGACGGGGCGGCGCCAGCCGCGCAAACAGGCCGAGGCCCGTCGGCAGGATGTAGAGCTCGCCGAGGGTGAGAATCACGAAGAACAGCACCAGCCAGAGCCAGCTTGCGCGTCCTGCCCCGACGCTCCCCGAGACGAACGCCAGCATCAGATAAGCCGCTGCCACGATCAGCGCCCCGACCGCCATTTTGCGCGCCGGCGGCGTCTCGCGTCCGGCGTCTGCCCGCCGGCGCCAGTAAAGCAACAGCAGCGGTGTCATAGAGATGACCAGCAGCGGGTTCAACGCCTGGAACCACGTCATCGGGAGCACGAATCCGCCGAAGGCTCGATCAACACCAACATCCGTCCACAGCGGAATCGTATTGCCGACCTGCTCATAAGCCCCCCGAAAGACTGTCGCCGCGATCCCCACTCCCAACAGCAACAGCAAGAGCCGAAGATTTCGGTGATCGCCGGGCCCGTCGGCAGCAGCTGGTTTCGACTCTGTCAATTTCGGTTCCTCCGCAGGCAAGTAATTTCGGCCTGCGATATAGATGGCCAGTCCCGCAAACATGCCCACTCCGGCCGCGCCGAAGCCGTAGTGCCAGCCATACAATTCGCCCAGCGTTCCGCAGATTAGCGGAGCCAGAAACCCGCCGATGTTAAGACCGACGTAATAGACGTTGTAGGCGCGCCCGCGCCGGGGATCATCAGCGCGATAAAGACTATTGATCTGGCTCGGAAGGCTCGGCAGAAACAGACCATTGCCCAGCGCGATCGTGGCGAGCGCCAGATAGAACAGCGGCACGAACGCCATCATGAAATGGCCGATGGCCATGATGCTGCCGCCGATGATCACTGCCTTGCGCTTGCCCAGCCAGCGATCGGCCACGATACCGCCCAGGATGGGCGTGAAATAGGCCGTCGCCGTGTAGGTGCCATAGATAAAGGACGATTTTCCCTGAGCGAAGAGTAGTTGCTTGGTCATGTAATAGACCAGCAGCGTGCGCATGCCGTAGTAGGAGAAGAACTCCCACATGTTTGTCAGGAAGAGAATGGTCAGCCCGCGCGGTTGGCCGAACCAGGTCTTTTCCTGGGCTGGAATCATGCGGCTTGTGGCCGCGTAGGTCCCCAGACAGCTTCATCGCAAGACACGAGCCCATCTTCGTAAGTCACTCCAGGGCTGCGGTCGCGGACGAGGAAGATGGGGCCATCCAAATCGACCACATCGCATTGCTGACCAAGAATAAATGCTGGCGCCATCGCCAGGCTGGTGCCGATCATGTTGCCGACCATAACTTTCATCCCGAGGGCGCGGGCGCGCTCACCGATGAGAAGGCCTTCGGTCAGGCCGCCGCATTTATCGAGCTTGATATTAACCACATCGAAGCGGCCAGCCAGGGCGTCGACTTCATTCAAACCTTGCACGCTTTCATCGGCGGCGATGGGGATCACGCGGTCGACGCCGTCGAGCTCGGTTTCGTGGCCGCGCGCGCAAGGTTGTTCGAGCAAGGAGACTCGCGCCTCGACTAATGCCGGTAGCAATCGCTCGAGCGTGGCCGGGACGTAACCTTGGTTGGCATCCACGCCGAGCCAAACATCCGGCCGCGCAGTGCGGACGGCGCGGACACGCTCGATGTCGACCTCGGTTTCGCCGGTTAGCTTGAGTTTGATCGCGCGTGCCTGCGTGTACGCCCTGGCGCCTTCGGCCATCGCGTCTGGCTCGTTAGCGCTGACGGTGAAAGTGGTGAGCAACGGCCGCGGCGTCTCAATTCCAGCTAATCGCCAGACCGGCACGCCAGCACGACGCGATTCGAGTTCCCACAAGGCGCAATCGAGCGCATTGCGCGCACCGCCTGGCGGCAATACACGACGCAGTTCCTCACGCGTGAGGCCAGACTCGATCGCTTCGCGATTCGCCTCGATCGTGGCCAGCATCTTCTCGGGTGTGTCATTGAGGTAGTAAACGCCCGAGGCTTCACCGCGACCTTCAAGCGCGCCGTCGCGCAGAATCACCAGGGTCACGGGCGAATCGTGGAAGGTGTAACCCGAGATGCGAAAGGGTGCCTTGAGCGGCAGGTTCTCGTTGCGGACTTCAAGGCCTATGGGGGAAGGGGTAACGCTCATTATGTTAACGTGGACAAGTTCCTCAATAATTTGCGCTGTAGCCGACCGTATGGAACGCGATCGCGATATAGAGCAGCGCCAGACACGAAATCGCGAGCGCCATGCCCCAGGCTCTGGCGAGCCATTCACGCTGGCTGTGCAGCAGATTCCAGACATTCCAAAGTGCGATCGCGCTGCTACCAAAGAGGATTACCAATGACAGCAGGCGCAACGAGCTGATCCATACGCCCAGGTGCGGTCCGATCCATCCCAAGTCGCCGGACATTACCTGAATCAAAATCACCCAGGCGATTACCGTCGCCATTACCAGCAGCGAAACAATTCGGACCAGCAGATGGGTTCTCGCCTCACGGCCGACCAGGCCATAATCAGCGCCGTAATACCGGCGCACTAGCGCCGATACAGACCAGGCCAGCGTGTTCGCGGTGAGAGCGACTACTGCGATCACCAGCAACGGCAGCAACCATACCGCCGACCACCACCATGGCACCGGTTGGAAAGGCATGAATGGAAGCTCGTCGTAGCCGATGAATGCGACCCGGTTGTTCTCGATCCTGGCTGCGATCCGATCGGACCCTTCCACATCGCGCCATACGAACGGGGCGATCTCCCGCCATTTCTTCGGCTCGCCATTAAGTCCTTTGAAATCAGGCAGCGAAACGCTCCCGTTATCCGTAGCCGACACTCGGACCTGGCCGAGAAGGTTGAGCAGAGCAAAAAAACTCTCGTGCGAGCGGCGGCTTGAGATGTAGCGGCCGGTGACTAAACCGGCATGCTCTTTCGCAGTCTTCGCGTCGACTGAGCCTTCTGGCAGCCGGCCGGGGAAGTAGCGATCGCTAAATTCTTCAAAGAACGCTGTCCTTATCGGTCCGGCTGCTCCGCTTTTACCGAGGCTGTTCAGGGAAATGAATACCCCAACGCCATCGTCAATGAACAGATTGACCTCACTATGGAACCATTGCAGGTCGCCGCCGTGAGCGATGACGCGATGCCCGTTGATGTTGTTCTCGAAAAAACCGAGCAGTATGCCGTTAAGAGGTGGCGTTAATTCCCACTTGGTGCCGTGCATTCGAACAGCAGTCGCTTCCTGCAAAATTCTGGCAGAACCGAACGCGCCATTTTGCAGATGTGCGATCATGAAGCGGCCCATGTCCCCGCCGCTGACGGAGAGAGCGCCGTCGGGCGGCCGGGTGGTGTCAATCTCGAACGGCTTGGGATCATCTGAGCCGACTGGGTAACCCTTCGACATCCACGGCACCAACGCTTCTGGCAGAGGTTGGCGAAACGTCGCGTGCTTCATTCCCAGCGGGTCGAAAATGTGCCGCTCGATGTAGCTCTCGAACGATTCTCCAGAGACGCGCTCAACGATGTAGCCGGCGAGCGCGGCGCCATAGTTCGAGTACGCCGGAATGGTTCCGGGAGCGGTTACGCGCGGAGGAATCCTGTGTTTAAGTTCTTCTCTTAGCGGGGGCAGCTCGCGAGGATCATAGATGAGGAGCAGGCCCCCGACCTCATCGAAACCCGCCGTGTGCGTCAGCATGTTCCGCAACGTGACAGGCTTACCCCGGTAAGGAGGAATCTTGAAATCGAGATATGTGTTAACGTCGGAGTCGAGGTTAAGCTTGCCCTCTTCCACGAGCTGCATCACGGCTGTCCAAGTAAATAACTTGGACACCGATCCTGGTCGGAAGAGGGTGCGCTCCGGGTCTATCGTTTTACGGGCAGCTACGTCGGAATATCCATAACCCTTCTGCAGTAAAACGGCGCCATCCTTGACCACGACCACGACCGCTCCAGCCACATCTCCCGTCTGCAACGCATAGGGAAGTAAGCCGTCGAGCCAAGCTTCCGCGTCGGCCTTGGTGAGTGCGTGAGTGACCGATCCTGGCATGTGCGCCGACGTTTGCGCCTTCGCATCGGGCATCACCGGAGCAATGGTGGGCACCGGCCGCAAGCTAGGCACTTGCTGCGCAGAGGAAGCGAGTGCGAACCTTGTGATTAAGACTGCCGCGAATACAGCGGAAAGATGCGGGTCGGCTATATTGCCGCGGGATTGCGAAGGGCGACGAACTCTTGCGGTCACGATACTCCTGGTCGGGCGCAAACAAGTCTGAAGAGCAAATTGTCTAGCTTCCGGAATCCATAATGCAATGCTTGCCTATCATCATCAGCGATGATTTCGCCCGTTTCGGATAAATGCCGGTATAGCGACGAAGGTGCGAGGTCGGATGCTCGATCAGCGAAAACTGAGGGATGGGATGCAAAGGGCATTCCAGAATCCTGGCAGGTCAATAGTTCGCAGTGTAACCCAGGAGATGGAAGACGATGCCGACATAGAGCACCGTCAAGCAGGACAACGCCAGCACCCCACTCCAAACTTTCGCCAGCCATCGCCTGTGGCTACGCAAGACTGTCCAGGCGTTCCACAGCGCGATGGCGGCGCCGCCCACAAACATTACAACCGAGAGCACGCGCAGAAATTGGATCAAGGTATCGGAACTTGGTGAGACCCACTTGTCATCGCTTTCCATTAGTTGGAGGAAGACGAGCCAAGCAACCACCGTTCCGAGCACCAACACCGCCCCGATGCGCACGATGCGATGTGCTCGAGCGTCGGATCCACTCAGGCCATAAGCCACGCCGTAGCGCCGCCGAATCAGCGCCGAAACCGGCCAGGCCAGCACAGTAAGCGCAAGCACCACCAGGGAAATAATCCATAACGGCAGCAACCACGCTGACGACCACCACCACGGCACCCGTTCAAATAGCATGAAAGGATATTCGTCCACCCCAAACCGGGTCACCCGACCGCTCTCGACGTTTGCCGCGAGACGATTGCCCGCGTCGACATTGCGCCAGACAAACGGCGCAATCTCCCGCCATTTCTTTGGCTGGTCTCCAGGACCCTTCAGCGCGGGGACGCCGATCGTACCATCGGCGTTGGCAATAACTTTGAGCTGGCCGAGAAGGTTTGATAGCGAAAGGAAACTCGTGTGCGCGCGACGGGTGAGAATATACCGCCCAGCCATCAGCGGCGCATTTTGCCGGGCAGTCTTCTCGTCGACTTCGCCTTCGGGTAACGGGCCCGGAAAATAGCGGTCGCTGAATTGCTTGAACAGCATCGAGCGAATCGGCCCGGCGGCGCCGTCCTTGCCAACGCTGTTGAGGGACAAGTAGAGCCCCACCCCTTCGTCGGGAAAAAGATTCAACTCCGCGTGGAACCAATTGGTGTCACCGGCGTGGGTGATCACCCGGTGGCCGTTGATGTTGTTCTGATAGAACCCAAGAAGCATGCTGTTGAGGGGAGGAATAATGGTGGACGCGGTGCCGTGCATTTTCACCGCCGTGGTTTCTTCGAGAATTCGTGTCGATCCGAACGTCCCATTTTGCAGGTGCGCGATCATGAAGTGCGCCATGTCGCCACCGCTGCTCGAGAGGGACCCGGCGGGCGGAAGAGTGATAATTTCGAAGGGCTTAGCCTCGCCTGAAGCGACGTTGTAGCCTTTCGACATCAATGGCTGCAACTGCGCTGGCAACGGTTGACGAAAGGTCGAGTGCGCCATGCCGAGCGGTACGAATATGTGCCGCTCGATGTAATCGTCGAAGGGTTCTCCGGAAATACGCTGCACGATATAGCCCGCGAGCCCGGCGCCGTAGTTCGAGTAGGCAGGCGTGCTGCCGGCGACGGTAACCCGCGGGGGGACCCAATGCTTAAGCGCCTTCTCTAGCGACGGTAAATCTTCGACCTTCCTAACGAACAAAGCCCGCACGGTCTCATCAAATCCGGGCGTGTGAGTCATGATGTTGCGTAACGTGATCGGCTTGCCCTCGCGTGCCGGGATTTTGAAATCCAAATAGGTGTTGATGTCGGCATCCAGATCAAGCTTGCCTCGCTCGGCCAGCTGCATCACTGCGGTCCAGGTGAACAGCTTCGCAACTGATCCCGGTCGAAACAGCGTGTATTCGGGATCCACGGGCTTGCGGGCCTCTACATCGGAATAGCCGTACCCCTTTTGCAGTAGAACCGCGCCATCTTTAACCACGACGACCACGGCACCGGCGACATCGCCGCGTTGCAAAGCATAAGGCATGAACCCGTCCAGCCAGGCCTCCACATCGGCTCTTGTTAATGGATGAACGTCCTGTGCCGGCACCTCCGGCGTCTTCGCTCCTACGCTCGGCACGCCGGCCGGCGGAACGGTCGTCGGTGGTGCGATGCTCGGCACTTGGGCTGGGGCAAGTGACGGCAGGGCCAGCAGGCCCGCCAGGACGCCGCTGCGAATCGATGCAAGCAAAGGTGTGTTCATGCTTTTCACGACTAATCCTGATTAGGTCATAGGAGGTCAGATTGGAGAATTGTCAAGCCGGTTCGTTGGCGGCGGCCTTTTTTGACAAGGCGCAGGCCCGCAGTGATGCTCCAATCAGGACGACCGCCTAACCATGAATCACGCGACACGCCTTCGAAATCCATGAATCCGGCGCCGCAACCAACCATCGGCAGCTTGTTGCGCGCGCTGCGTGCGCGCAACCGCTGGACGCTGAAACAGATGAGCACGCGCTCAGGCATACCATTATCGACGCTATCGAAGGTCGAACATGACCGCTTAACGTTGACCTACGACAAACTCCAGTTGCTAAGCCAGCGCTTGAACATGACCATGTCCGAACTGTTCGCTGAACCCAATGACACGCCCGGGCCCGCAGTCACCGCTCGTCGCAGCATCGGTCGCCTTGACGACGCCGTTCGCGTCAACACGCCAAATTACGATTATTACTATCTCTGCCCAGAACTGCGTCACAAGCGAATGATCCCGGTGCTCGCGCGGGTGCGGGCGAAAAGCGTGGAGCAGTTCGGCGACCTCGTCCACCACTCCGGCGAGGAGTATACCTATGTGCTCGAGGGAAAGGTCGCGCTGCACACCGAATTCTACGACCCCGTCCTGCTGGAAGTCGGCGAGTCGGTTTATATCGACTCCAACATGGGGCACGCTTATCTCGCCGACGAGGGCTGCGACGAGGCCCTCGTCCTTTGCGTCTGCTCGAGCGCCGACGAATCCTTGGTGGAATCGCTGCTCAACATGCATGTGGACGGCGACTCACGGGCGTCGAAACCCGCGATGACGCGGCTATCCGCGCGCGCGACGCCGAAATAGCCCAAAATGTTTTAATTGATCCCGGAACTTCGGCAGTTCTCTCTTTATTAATTAGTATTTACTCGTTAGGTTAACTAGGATAACTTCATACCGACGAGCTAGCGCTGCGCATCGGCGGCACAGTTCAACGAAAGCTGAAGCGTGCGTCGCGTCAATCTGCGGCGGTCGGCGCAGTGTGATTTAATTTCAAAGCACGAATCGAGGCATCCACAGATACGCAGATCGAAGAACACCCCATCGGGAGAATCTGTGTAAATCTGCGCCCGTTACGGATGCCCACCGCGGCGGGTAAACTGAGGCCGGGCTTTCCATCTGTGAACAGAAAAGCCCTTTTAGGATCTCTAAAATTTCCTCCAGGCAATATGCACTGTATCGGTTACTCGTATAGTAACGGAGCTCCGCATCGATATACGTGAGTCACGTATACGACCTACGGCCAAAAAATGAACCACTCATATGAACAAGTGATACAGGGCACTAGATTGTCGACACAGGTATAGATCAATGCGTTTGCCGGTGTTTTAACCTTGTCAGCGGCTGGCGGAGCGATACACCACACCGCCGTCCCGTCGTGATGCATATGCAATCTGTCATTAGGGCTGCAAGTTTCGTTGGTCCTGAGTGTTTCGGCTTTTTGCGCGAGTTCACTTGCGCAGCCAACTGCGAGCCAGGCTCCGTCCCCGCCGCCTTCGCTCTCAGTGCCGCTGTTCGCGCCGGTGAAGGAGAAAGTGATCGTGTATTCGGGCGCCGAAGTGATCGATGGTCGGCGCGGGCGGCGCGCGCCGATATGGCGATTGTGACGCGGCGAACGAATCGAGGCGGTGGTGCCGGTGGCGGAGTTGCACATGCCCGAGGGCGCGGAGGTGGTGGATGTGAAGGGCCGGTTTGCGCTGCCGGGGTTGATCAATTCGCACGAGCATCTGGCACGCCGCCTGATCGCAGATTCGCGGAAGCAATGATGCGGCGCGATCTCTACGGCGGCGTGACGGCGGTGCGTGGGATGGGAGATGATCTGCGCGCTCTCGGTGATCTGGCGCGCGCATCGCTCGTGGGCGAAGTGGCAGGGCCGGACGTCTACTATGCGGCGCTCTTCGCGGGACCCGGATTTTTTCGATGACCCGCGCGTGAGCGCTGCGTCCCAGGGTGCGAAGCCAGGCATTGTCCGTGCGATCATCGATCGCCTGCATCCACGGCGCGTAGAGCTGACGGTGAAACGCGGCGTGCGTTTCCCGCGGAAGGATTATCGCCCGCTGACGAAAGAAGAAGTGAACGGAAGTTGATTACACTTGCGAATTCAGCCTGCTTCCGCACAGGGCCATCTCGAATTCCTCATCACGGACGGCGAAACTTTTCTGCCACGAGGAACGGCGTGCTGGATAAGGTTCAGAATACGACACCGAAGCGACTAACGAGTTCTTTGCGCAGTTGGAAATCGAAGATGTCTGGACGGCTGTAATGGCCTGAGACATCAAGCGTCATGCGCTCTTCGTCCACGGCCGTGAGATCAAGCTCCGCGGTGATGGTCTTCTCCTGATCATAGCAAGGCTCGATGACATAGCGCCCGTTTGGGCCGATGATCGCGCTGCCGCCACGGAGGAGAAAGCTCTCGGGTTTATCGGCGAGACCCGGCGGCGGCTGAAACTCGGCCGGCAAATCTTTAACCCGCATCACCAGACCCGCGGCGAGGACGAAGCAGCGTCCCTCGAAGGCATAATGCCGGCTCGCGAGCTGGTGCATTTCATGGACGGTCGGCCAGACCGCAACGTGGATCTGTTCGCCCGCGAGATGCAACGCCTGGCGAGCGAGTGGCATCCAGTGTTCCCAGCAAATCAACCCGCCGATGCGTCCCGCGGGCGTGGCGACGGACCCGAGACCGCCTCCGTCTCCTTGTCCCCAGACGAGGCGTTCGGTGTGAGTTGGCACGAGTTTGCGGTGATGATTCGCCAACGCACCGTCGGGGCGGAAGGTGAGCAAACTGTTGTAAAGCGTGCCGTTGCCCGGACCTGTTTCCACACGCTCGTTCACGCCGATCACCAGCGTGAGCTGATGATCGCTGGCAAGCTGCCCGAGCAGCTTCGTCTCTTCGCCGGGAACGACGACACTGTTCTGGCGAAGCCGCGCGAAGACCGCTTTGGTTGGCGCATGATCCCACAAGCCCATGTCGCCGCAGTAATCGAGCCAGGCTGGATAACCGGGCAGCCAGGTTTCGCCGAACGTCACGACCCGCGCCCCATTTCGTGCCGCCTCCTCTGCGAGTGCGATCGCCTTCGCGATGCTCGCCCCGAGATCCATGAACACGGGACTGCACTGGATAATCGCTACAGGAATGCGGTCGGACATGAGTGTGCGAGCGTCTCGAACATCCTTCGAGGTTCGGTCGTTGCAACTGAGGCATTGCCTGGATTACGGGTTTTGCCTTGCGAATAACGTGGCGGAAGACAGCTCTCAGCTTTGAGCAGCGGGTAAGCATTAACAGCGCCCCTCGGGTTTTTGTAAACTGCCAAACCGCATGACTAGCTCCTCGTCCTCACCAGACCGCCGCCACTGGATGAAGACGCTTATCTGGGGATTTGTCGCCGGTGTTCTGGCGGGTTTCGCAATGCTTTTGACGATGGCGCTTTTGCGCATGTTCCTAGGCTGGCCGACGCCGACGGAGCTGATCTTTGATCGACTTTCCCGCTGCTGACGGTTGAGTTCTTTATTAGCTCCCTGGTGCGCGCGGGCGGATACACGCCGCTCAAGCTGCAGGGAGTTTTCGGGGCGCTAGCCGGCCAGATCGTCGTCGCCGGACTTGGCGGCGTGATTTACGCTTTTTATCTGAGATGGCGTGATCGTCGGGACCAGGATCGCGTCACCAACCGGCTGATCGATCGACGCGGCTGGCCCGTAGTCGTTCCAGGTGTGCTGGCGGCGACGCTTCTCTTTGTCGTCCTCCTCTGGCCCACACTTTTGACTAACTACCGCGGTTTACCGCCCGCGACCGCGCGATTCGTTACCTCATTGGAAATGCTTATCTCGTTTTCGGTCTGCGGAGTGGGCATCATGTTTTTCTATGCGCTGTTAAATCGCAGGCAGCCAAGACCAATCGCGGGGCAGAGCGGATCCGCGGCGCCGCTTTCAGCTGGCCGCCGCTGCTTCCTCGCCTTGGGAATCGGCGCGGCGCTCGCAGTGGCATTCGACGGTATGCTGCGCCGGTTCTTCTCCATCGGCACCTTCGGTTACGATGGCCGCCAATACAGCGGGCCGAAGGTTGCAGAAGATCACTCCAATCCGGCCGGATGATCAGTTTTACCAGGTTTCCAAAAATCTCGTCGATCCCGGTATTGCGCGGGATTCCTGGCGGCTCGACATCATCGGACAGGTAGAAAATCCCCGCGTCTATTCATTCGGCGGACATTGCCGCCATGCCCGCGGTCGAGCAGGAAACCACGCTCCTTTGCATCTCCTATGGAATCGGCAGCGGCCTTTGTTCGAACGCGATCTGGAAAGGCGTCCCGTTGCCAACGCTGCTCGCGCAGGCGAAGCCGAAATCCAACGTCACGACCGTGCTCTTTCGCGCCGCCGACGGCTATTACGAGACTTTCCGATTCGAGAAAGCGATGGAGCCGACCACGCTCGTCGCCTACCAGATGAATGGGCAGCCGCTGCCGCAACGTCACGGTTTTCCTCTCCGCATGATCGTGCCCGGCCTTTACGGCGAAAAAAATCCGAAGTGGCTTACCCGGATCGAGCTCCTGGACGAAGCCGATGCCCGGCTGCATCGCCGCCACGGCTGCGGTTTTTACAAGGAACAAGGCTGGGGCCGGGACGGCGACATTGTCCCGACCCATAGCCGGTTCGATGCGCCGCAAGTGGCGGGGGATCATTTTGAAGCGCCTTTCAAAGTCGGCGAAAGGACTGAGCTGCGCGGGATGACGTTGGGCGGCGACCGCGGGATTTCGAAAGTGGAAGTCAGCAGCGACGGAGGCGAGACGTGGGACGAAGCGCAGATCACTCAGCCCGGCACGAAGATCTCGTGGTCGCTCTGGACCTACGCCTGGACTCCAGATGAAGAAGGCGATGCCGAGTTTGTCGTGCGTGCCACAGATGGAGAGGGCAAGCCGCAGATCAGTGAGTACCGCGACCAGGTACCGGATGGCGCGACCGGTCTACACCGCGTTAAAGCGAGAGTGGAGAAAGCGTAGTGCTGCTTCTGCGGCGCGCGCTGCCTGGATTCGGCTGCGGCTCACTTTGTGGAATCCTGCTCGCGGGTGCCT
Source organism: Chthoniobacterales bacterium (assembly GCA_038232335.1). Classification (GTDB taxonomy): domain Bacteria; phylum Verrucomicrobiota; class Verrucomicrobiia; order Chthoniobacterales; family UBA10450; genus JACCXL01. The sequence goes on along the minus strand of JBBSIA010000009.1, from coordinate 116,383 downwards.
TCGGCAAAGTCTCGTTAGGCTTGGCGGTCGGCGCGGTGTTGGGAACGCTCTACGCGCTGGCTTTGCCGCGCCCGATTGGCGGCAGTGGCGCAGCCGCTGATCGCGCAATGACTGCGGCCGCTTTCGGCCTGCCGATCTGAAGCGCAGTGAACGTGATTTTGCTGCCGCTGCTCGCCGGCAGGATGCCTCAGTGGACGGCCGAAGGAAATGCGCGCGCTCTTCCCGGCGCTGGTCGCGTGGTTACTTTTCGGATTCGCGCTGGGCTTGCTTACAACCGGCGCCGTCCGTTTGGCCGAGCATTTGTTTGGCGCTACGCCGGCCCCGCCCGAGGCCACATCTCCGGAAGTGAAAACGCGTGTCGTTATCCTCGGCGGCGGTTTCGCGGGTGTAACCACGGCGAGGAATCTGGAGAAAGAATTTCGTGACGATCCGACGGTTGCCTTCACGCTCGTCAGTGAAACCAACGCGCTTCTTTTTACCCCGATGCTCGCCGAAGTGGCCGCCAGCAGCCTGGAGCCGACACATATTTCGACGCCTTTGCGCAGTAGTCTGCGTCGCACCCGCGTCGTGCGCGCGCAGGTGTTGGGCGTCGATTTTGAGAACCGCCACGTCAAGCTGGCCGAGCGCGAGGAAGAATTGCCGTACGACCATCTGGTGCTCGCGCTCGGTGCGGTTTCGAGTTTGCCGCCGGGCGACGGCATTGCCGAGCACGCCTTGGAATTCAAAACCCTGGCCGACGCGATCCGCATCCGCAATCACGTCATTGATGCCTTCGACCGCGCCGACGCGGAACCGAATCCCGAGCGTCGCCGAGCATTGCTTACTTTCGTGGTCGCCGGTGGCGGCTTTTCCGGCGCCGAGCTGGTGGGCGCGCTGAACGACTTTGCGCGCGGAATGCTGGCGGATTACCCGAGCTTGTCCGCGGACGATCTGCGGATCGTGCTCGTTCACTCTCGGGAGCGCTTTCTGCCAGAGCTGAGTGCTTCGCTGGCCGACTATGCGCTGGAACGGATGCGAGCGCGTGGCGTAACCTTCGAGCTCAACGCCCGCGTCGCCGCGGCGCGTCCTGGCGCGGTGGCGCTCAAGCGCAAGGCGCCGGAAAATCCGGATGCGACTGAAAAAAAGGAGCCGGACGAGCTGGAGATTCCCACGGAGACCCTCGTTTGGACGGCGGGCGCCGCGCCGAGTCCGCTCTTAAAGGAGCTGAAGGTCAAGCGCGACAAACGCGGCGCCGTTCTCGTCGAGAACACGCTCGCGGTGCGAGGTCAGAACGGACTTTGGGCTCTGGGCGATTGCGCGGTCGTGCCGGATGCAAAGACGGGCGAGCCTTGCCCGCCAACGGCACAATTCGCGATTCGACAGGCGCGCACCCTCGCCCGCAACCTGCGCGCGAGCATCGCGGGCCATGCCTTGCAGCCCTTTCATTTTGATTCGCTCGGCACGCTCTGCGTCGTCGGCCACCATACGGCGTGCGCGGAAATAAAGGGTTACAAATTCAGCGGCTTCTTCGCCTGGTTTCTCTGGCGCACTCTTTACCTGAGCAAACTCCCGGGGCTCGAACGCAAAGTGCGCGTGATGGGAGACTGGACGATTGAGTTGTTTTTCCCGCGTGACATCGTGTAAACGATCGACTTCGGCCCACCGCGAGAAAAAGGCCGGCTATGAAACGATCGCCTGTTTTGTCACTCGCAACAGGAATTGTGATCGGCGCACTGGGGGCGCTCGTGCTCGCGCGGCTCGGTTTGGCGCCGGCGAGGTGGACCGTAAATGCTATCTTTCTCGGCGGGATTTTCGGCGGCTGCTTCGCGCTCCTGACGCGTTCACGGGCGATAACACCAGGCGCTGGTCTGCTTTGGGCCTTGGCCTTTTCATTCCTCCTCTGGCTCGCTGGCCCCGCCGGCGTCCTGCCGCGATTTACACCACATGGGTCGATGGGAATGCTGGACGCGGCTCGCGCGCACTTCTCCGAATTAGTCGGCTACCTGCTCATCTTTGGCGCGCCGCTTGGCCTTGCACTCGGCGCTTTGCCCGTGGCAAAGCCATCGCCAGAGTCGAACGCGCAGCCGTTCAGTCTCGCGCGCGCACTCGTGGCGGGCGGGCTTGCAGGGATTGTCGGTGGCTGGGCCTTCGGACAATGGATGGAGAAAGCGCATTTTTTCCCGCTGATCGCCGGATTGGTCGGGTCCTCTTCGCCCGGTCTCGGTAAGACGCTGCACTTTGTTTTTGCCGTCATCATTGGCGCGACCTTCGGACTGCTTTTTCAACGTGACGTGCGCGGGTACGGGTCGAGCTTGGGATGGGGCCTTGCTTACGGCATCTTCTGGTGGTTTCTCGGGCCGCTGACCTTGAAGCCACTCTTGCAGGGACACGCGCCGGACTGGTCGCTCGCGCAAGGACAAAAACTGTTCGGCTCGCTCATGGGTCACATCGTTTACGGCCTGATCGTCGGCGTGATCTACGCCGCTTTGGACAAACTCTGGGTTGGTTTCTTTATTGATAGCGATCCAATTAATCGCCACCCAGAAGGGCCCGGCTCGCGCACCTTGCTCTCGCTGGGGCGAGGCGCGGTGGCGGGGCTCATCGGCGGGCTCGTGTTTTGGCCGCAGATCATAGCGGTAGATGGATTGCCTTGGATCGCGCGGCTTGCCGGAGGCACATCGCCCGCGCTCGGGTTACTTGTGCATCTCGCCATCAGCATCGTAATCGGCGCGAGCTACGGAATGCTCTTCGAGCGCGAATCGCCGGACTGGGGCGCGGCTATCGGCTGGGGCATGCTCTATGGAATCACCTGGTGGTTTGTCGGGACGCTAACGCTGTTCCCGATCTGGCTGGGAGCGACCTTTACCTGGACGACCGCGGCGGCCGCCAGTGCGCTCTCTTCGCTCCTCGGCCATCTCCTCTACGGCGCAGTCACGGCCTGCGTTTTCCTGCTGCTCGAACGTCGCCATCAAGACTGGATGCGGCTCGACCCCCGCTTTGCCGCGCGCGAGGCGCGCCTGCAACGGCCTGCTGGCACGCCAGCTCCCGCGCTCTGGTTCTTCGCGCTCGGCCTCGGCGTGCTCCTGCCGATTTTATTGAGTTAGCCTGCAAGCCGGGCGTCTCGTGAGAGATCTCCTGAGCTCGCAGCTGAATGGATGCTTCCTGCCGAGTTCTCGCAGCTCGAGGAGCCATTCATGATTCCTGTGCGGACAAGCGAAATTCGGGCGACTCCTCCGATGTCAAAACCCGGGATCCCGTTCACCGCGAACCAGATCACGATACGTCTGGCGTTCGCGAATCAACGCGCAGCGATCGGCATTCACAAGCGCTTCCGCCGGGAGCGGCCGCGAGTTGTAGTTGGATGCCATCGCGAAACCGTAGGCGCCCGCGCTCATGATCGCGACCAGATCGCCTTCTTGCATTTTTGATAGCTCCCGGTCCTGGGCGAAGAAATCGCCGCTCTCGCAAACGGGGCCGACAACATCCACGCGCTTCCGCGCTGGATCGCTCGATCTTCGCACCGGCACGATTTCGTGATAGCTCTGGTAAAGCGCGGGACGGATGAGGTCGTTCATCCCCGCATCCACGATCACGAACTCTTTCTGTGCGGTGCGCTTGATGTAGCGGACACGCGTGAGCAGCACGCCCGCGTTCCCGGCCAGCAATCTTCCGGGCTCGAGTAGAATCCGCAGTCCGAGTCCGCGTAACGGCGGCACGATTGCAGATGCGTAATCATCGATCGTCAGCGCGCGTTGCGCCGCGCCCAGCGCGCCTTCCCACCAGGCTTCACTCCCGCTCTCAACCGATGATTCGTACACAATTCCCACTCCGCCGCCGATGCTGAAGAACTCGATCCCATAGCGACCTTTGAGATCAACCACGAGCGGCCTGAGTTTCGTGATTGCGTCGGCGAACGGCTGCGCGTCGGTGATCTGCGATCCGAGGTGCATCTGCACTCCTCGCAGCAGGACATTCGGCAGCCGGCTCGCCTTCTCGTAAACGGCGGCGACACGATCGATCGCGATGCCGAACTTGTTCTTGCTCGTGCCAGTGGAAATATACTTGTGATGCCCAGCCGCGACCTCGGGATTCACTCGGACGGCGATCGGTGCACGAACGCCTTTCGCTTTCGCGACTCGATTGATCAGCTCGAGTTCGGCTTCGCTTTCAACATTGAAACTGTGAACTCGCTCGTCGAGCGCGTACTCGATTTCGTCGCGCGATTTTCCGACCCCTGCGAACGTGCAGGACTCGGCTTTTCCACCGGCTGCGAGCACCCGGAAAAGCTCGCCGCCAGAAACGATGTCGAAGCCCGCACCTGCGCGTGCGAGCAGACTCAGGATCGCGCGGTTCGAGTTTGCTTTGGCTGCATAGCAGATGCGGCGGTCCAGCTCACCCAGGGCGCGGTCAAGCCGATCGTAGTGATCAGTAATTGTCCCGGCGCTGTAAACATACAGCGGGGTGCCGAACTTTTCCGCCACCCGCTCGAGATCGACTCCTTCGCAGTGAAGCTGCTGGTTGCGATATTGAAAGGAGTGCATGAGATGGGTTGCTCCGAGTGACACTCGTGCGGGACGCAATCGCTTCAAGCGGCGGGCGTCCGTCCCCACTAATTCAGTGGATCCTGGAGTGCTGATAGAGCCGAGCTCGAATGTGGCGCAACTTTCCAAGTTGCGATCAGCTGGGATCTAAGGAATCGGCAAGTTGGAAACTTGCCCCACGTCAGTCTCCCCCGCGGCAAACGACTCCTCGGATTCGAGCGCCCGATCTCCCGATGCCAAATGCCGGTAAGCCGGAGAATTAAGCGCGCGACAGAACGCACCATTCCAGTTCAGTCCACTCTATTGGCCCGCCGCGCCCCCTGTGGTTTCGGGGGGCTGCAATGCGCCGCCACAGAAGGCTGACGGCTGAGACATAATCAGCAGCGTCGAAAGTGCAGACAATCGCGGTGCCGAGGGGATTCCGAAATGCATCTGCACCTCCGCAGCAGAAGATTCGGCAATCGGTGCGCGTAGATAGCGATGGCGAACCCACGAACGGTCTCACGCATCGATGAGGCCGAGTTGCTCGCGTGCTGGTTTTGCGAAGGCGAAGCCACTGAGTCTCGCATTTGCGTCGATGCCTTTCGAGAGCGCGAGGTACAGGAACGATCGGCCCAGAAATTCCGGGTGCAGCAGCATTTGCAGCGCACGTGCTTCCGGGAGCTCGTCGCGTCCCTGGAATTGGACACGCATCGGTCCCGCGATCATTCCGGTGAGGAAATGGTGCTGGTCCGTAAACCCGGCAAGCTCGAGACCGCTCGCGAGCCCGCGCATCGCGAGGCTCGTCCATTCCACATGCGCTGTGATATCGGCACGACCGATCTCGACGAGAGGCGACCGCAGGACTCGATGCCGAATCCGGCACTGCATCGATCCTCGGTTCCTCATGGCGGAGTAAAATTCTTCCCGGGCGTAGCCGTAATCGACCGCCAGCAGAAACCCGTGCCGGAGCTTGCGCGAGATCGCTGCCACCAATGCCGGCGCGGCGAGATTTACTTCCGTTTCGTAATCGGTTCCGGACGGCACCCGAACGCCCGCGGCAGCGCGGTGCAATTCCGCATCGCGGATCGGCAAATCGGCGAATCCAAAGCCATCCTCCGCTTCGACGACAAACTTTTCCTGCCAATCAGGTGCGCTGGAACCGTGGGAGATCAGGTAAACAGGGAGCGCATCGAAAAGCTCGTTAGAGAAGTGAACGCCGCTGAAGGGGTCGAGTTGATCCAGCGACTGACACCACGAGACGACGCCTTCGAATTGCGCAAGCGTCTCTGTCTGGCGAGCGCGCAGCGGCCGAAATGGTTCCACGATTGCGTAGCGGAGCGCACCAGCAAAATCCGTCATTGTTTGTCGCACGGTGGAGATCACATCTCGCGCGAACTCACCATCGTGCGCGCCTTGTTCCACAATCGTGAACGCCGCCGGTCGCTCCATGATTTCCCACATCTGCCGAAATTGCTCGGCCATGATTCGGCCAAAAAGCGGGCCGACACTGACGTTCGTGAAGTAATCGCCACGCCGGCCGATCGTCGCGCGGCCGGAGCTGTAGTATCCGTACTCGGGATGATAAAGCGCCTGTTCCATGAACCAGCGGAACGGCACGGGCCCGTCGCGCCGGATTTTCTCGCGAATCAGTTCAACGAGAGTCGGCTCGCCGAGGCCATGTTTTGCGTTTGCCGTTTGGATTTTCACCGGAATTGCACCTAGGTTTCGCGCGGTCGTCGAATAGTCTCTCCGCCCTTCTCGCTACGCATGCCAGTTTCCTCTCTCTCGCGCACGACGCTGAACCGATATCGCCTGCCCTGGTATGCCAATCCGAAGATCTATATCCCGACGGGGTTGGTGGCCGTGCTTCTCTTGATCGGCCTGGTATATCTGTTCTATCTGGCGGCTGATCTCCGAGCCCAGGCCGCGACCTTCGACTTGAGTAAAATGGAACAGATGGAATCCGCGAGCGTGATTCTGGATCGGAACGACAAAATCTTTGGCCAGATCTACGTCGAGAACCGCGAGACCATCCCGTACGAACAACTGCCGCGCGATCTCGTAAACGCGGTGGTCGCGATTGAAGACAACAAATTTTACGAGCATAGCGGCTACGATCTGGGGGGGATCGTGCGCGCTTCGGTGAAGAACTTCACCGCGGGTCATGTGCGGCAGGGTGCAAGCACTGTCACGCAGCAACTGGCGCGCAACAGCTTCGAACTCAAGGAACGGACGTTCCGGCGCAAGCTGCTTGAGGTTTTCCTGGCCCGCCGGATCGAGGAGACGCTCGGCAAGCAGAAGATCATGGAGCTCTATTTGAACCGAATTTATTTCGGTGGCGGCATGTATGGGTCGGAAGCGGCCGCGCGCGGTTATTTTGGGAAGCCGGCCCGTGAGATGTCGCTGATTGAATGCGCCACCCTGGCCGGTTTGATCAAAAGCCCGACCAGGCTTTCGCCGTGGAGCGATCGCGCCGCGTCGCGCGAGGCGCGCAACGTCGTGCTTGGACGGATGCGCGATCTCGGATTTATCACCCCGGAAAAATGCGAGAGCGCGCAGACGGCGGACGTGATGATCGATAGCAAACAGAACGCGCAAGGTCAGACTTACGCCGTCGATTACATCCGCCAGCAGGTGATTGCGGCCGTGGGCTGGGACCGCGCCATGAATGAGGGTTTCCGGATTCACACCACGATCGACGCCGAGCTGCAAAAGGTCGCGGAAGAGTCACTCCGCGCGCACCTCGATCAGGCCGAACAGCATCCCGGCTACAACCACGTTACCTACGCAGAATACGCGGAAAAATTTCGGAAGGCGCGGCAAACCGGTGCGACTCACGCAGCGAATGCGGCGCCCGAGTATTTGCAAGGCGCAATCATCGCGTTGGATAATGAAACCAGTGGCGTGCTCGTGCTCGTCGGTGGCCGCGACTTCGAGCACAATCAGTTCGATCGCGCTTTGCAGGCGCGTCGTCCGGCCGGGACGGCGATCAAGCCCTTCGTGTTTGCGGCGGCGTTCGAAAAGGGACTTTTTCCGGGCACACTCGTGGAAGATTCCGCGCTCGATAATCGCGCGGTCATGATCGGCGGCACGACGGGAATTTTGGGAGAATGGGGACCCGAGCGGGAGGACAATCGCTACGAAGGTCCGATGACCGCGCGGCAGGCGCTCTCGAAATCAAAGAATGGCGCGACGGTGCGAATCGGGATGAACGCGGGCGTCGATTCGGTGGTGCAACTTTGTAAGAACGCCGGGATGCGTTCGGCGTTGCGGCCATATCCGGCGACATTCCTCGGCAGCAGCGAAGTCACACTTGCGGAGCTGGCGCTCGCCTATACGACGTTCCCGAACGGCGGCTGGCGACCGGAAGCGCCCCACATACTCGATCGCATCGAAGAAAAAGACGGCGCCATTGTATGGCAGGCGCCGCCGGCAAAAGGGCGGCGTAACGTCATCAAACCGGAGACCGCTTACGAGGTCCACTCGTGTTTGGTTGACGCACTCGAAACCGGGACAGGGCAAGCCGCGGGAACGAAGTTCGGCCTCAAGAAATTTCCCGCCGCCGGAAAAACCGGGACGGCTTACGATTTTACCGACGTTCTCTTCGCCGGCTACGACAGCGCGATGACTTGCGCGGTCTGGGCTGGCTTCGACAAGCCACAAAAAATTTATCGTGGCGCATTCGGCAGCGAGATCGCATTACCGGTTTGGGTCGACATCATGAATGCATCGATTCAGCGGTACCAACCTCGCGAAATCGCCCGGCCGCCAGGGGTGAAAGAGGTGGAGATTTGCGCGAAGTCCGGATTGCTCGCAACGGATAAATGTTTCGAGTCAATCACGAGCGCGGGCGGGGAAACGAAACAGGTATCGACAAGCTACAAAGAACTGGCGACGACGGAACAGATGCCGACCGAACCGTGCAACGTTCACGGCGAAGCGCGCGCGAAACTCGTGCGTGATCTCCCCTCTTCCGGCGTCCCGCGGGCATCGCTGGCGGTTGACACGAAGCAGCTCGAGCCGGTGACGATTCGCGGACCGGTGCTCCTCGCCGAGAGCGATCCATACAATTCCGTCCGATCAACGGAGAAGCCGAAGCCGGCGCCGACGCCTAACCAAATCGCGGGGACCTCTCCGCCAACGGTGTCTCCGCTCGACAATTCTGGGACCGGGACCCCGCCGACCGACACAGCTACCTCATCAGGGCCCATTCTAAAGGCGATCCCGATCACACCGGTGGAACAGAAACCCGTGGAAATTCGCCGCGCCAAACGGCTCCAGCCGGAGGAAGAAGGGCAGGAAAACGTCCCGCGAGCGCGCCCGGTGGCGACGGTGCCTCCGGGCGATTAGCGATGGTGGAGCGTGATCCCGATCGTTTTCGCCTGACGGTTGTGAACCCGGAAGGCCGCGATCGTGAACAGGATTTCGAGAAGCCGTTTTCACCTGGGGAAGAAGGACACGCGCCGGTCAACTTTCACGCCTACGCCGCATGCACGGGCGGAAGTTTTCACTCCGATGTGTGGCGCGCCGCCGCCGAGGAGACTCCGGTGCTCGTTTTGCTGCGTGGAGATTTCAGAGCTTCGGCTCGCGCAGTTTCGGAACTGAAAGCGGCGGGCCGGGCTGTAGCGGTTTCGCTGAAGGAAACCGGACTCTATCAGATTGCCCAGCAACTCTGTGACGCGTCGAAGCTCGCGCGCTTCAACGCGATTGTGGCGGAGGCGCATGGCTGCATCGGTTCAACACCTGAAGCGGCAAATTTGTATGAAGCGACGCGCGGCAGCGCTAAAGGTGTGGCGTTCATTCCAACCCCATATCCGGTCGATGATCCGGCATGGAATTTTTCGCAACCGATTTCCGGACGATCCGGCATCTTCGTGGGAACACGCGAGTGGGATGTTCCTTCCCGAAATCATCTCGCGGCCCTGCTCGCAGCTCGACAGGTAAACGCCGCCACCAGTGAACCGGTGACCGTTTTCAATCTCGACGGCTCAAAGGGAGCGCGGCTCCTGCGGGAGCTGAACTTTCCGCGAGAGAAAGTACGGGTGCTGGAGCTCAGGCTCACCTACCCCGATTACTTGCGGGAAATAGCGCGACACAAAGTCGTGCTTCAATCCGACACCAGTTTTGTGCCGGGTCAGGTTGCTGGAGATGCGTTGCTTTGCCGGATTCCTTGCGTTGGAGGCAACGGCGCGATCGATCGCCTTGCATTTGCAGATTCGTGCGGTTTCGGGCGCTCCCTTGGGGACACTAGCGACATTGCGGTGCGCCTGCTCCAGAACGATCGCGAGTATCTCAGCGTCATTGCGGATTCGCAGGAGCGCGCCACGCGTGAGTTGTCTTTCCCAAGGGTTGCCGTGCAGCTGGAAGCATTCTTCAATGCTTTAGATACGGGCTCGGGCCCCTGAGCCTCGTCACCTGTTTGGCAGGAGCGGTCTGCGCGTCGCGTGAAAGTGGCGGGTCAACGATCCCGCCCTACAAGGAAGAGCCGATCGCTTCAGCGTAGCAGTCTTCAAGGTTCCGAACCTGCGCGCGCAGTTCGAATTTTTTCGCGACGAGTTCGGAACCAGCCAGCGCCAATTCTTCGAGAGAGCCCGGCGCCGCAACCGCTGCGCTCAATTCCCGCGCGAGCGCGTCCGCATTCCGCTCGGAGACGAGAACGCCGCTCACGCCATCCTCGACCGCTTCGGGAATGCCGCCATGCGAGGTTGCGAAAACCGGCAGCCCGCTTGCCATCGCCTCGAGCATGGAATTCGGTACGCCTTCCTGGTTTCCATCGGAACCGAGCTCGCTCGGGTGCAGAAAAATGTGCGATGAATAAAAAAGCTCACGCAACTTCGATTGCGAGACGAAGCCGGTGAACCTGACTCGTTCCGCGATCTTGAACTCTCGCGCCAGATTCTCAAGCTCGCTGCGCAGCGGCCCGTCGCCTGCGATCGTGAGAGAAGACTGCGGGTAGGAGTGCGCGAAGCTCGCAAAAGCGCGAAGGCTGGTCGCTACTCCCTTCTTTGCGATCAGCCGGCCAGCCTGCAAGAGATGCCAGCGTCCATCCGTCGGCCAAACGCGTTGGCGATATGCAATTTCTTTCAGCGGAATGCCGGTGCGTTGCAGTCGGATTTTTTCGTCGTCGCAACCCAATTCAATCAGGGCGTCGCGAAGGGATTCAGACCTGACCAGAACCAGCCGCACCGCACTCAACATCTGCCGTGTCGCCGCGCGATACGCTGGCTTCTCGAGATCGATCATTACATCCGCGCCGTGAAACGAAACCACTGCTGGACGCGTCCAGGCCCTGATCAGAGGCAGCAGATGGACCGCAATGTGTCCGAAGTAGATGTGAAGCAGTTGCGCGTTTTCGCGTTGGAGAACGGATAGAATGGATTTCAACTCGGCGCGCGAAATCTGCCACGGCACATCGCGGATTTGTTTATACCAGAGCCGGCGCAGAAAGTGCAGCGGGGCTTTCGGAACGACCGTGAGGTTGTCGAAAGGAAAGCGCTCTGCCTCGTCGCGTTTCTGCGCGATCACGGCCGGACGAAACCGTTTCAATGCCGTGATCTGCCGATAGATGTGCACCATCTCCGGCTTTAAAAACGTCGCGCAATAGCACGCGACGACTGCTCGTTCCGCAACCCCGGAACGCTCAGGTGGATCGATCAATTACCAGACGATCTCGACCAGCTTAATGCCATTCCACTTGCCCGGATAATCGGGCTTGTAGGTCACATGTTCTTCAGCGGTGCCGTAGCGCTGCGGCGCGCCCGGGTTCAACATCTGGAGCGGATTGCCTCCACGAACCGCGCGGGGAACGACGCCAGTCACCTGTTCTCGAGTCAGGGTGGGGGCCGGACGTTCGCGTGTTTGATTGCGGCGAGGATTCACCGGTGCAGTCAAGTTGTCGGCCGCATTGGCTCCGGCGACAGCACAGAAGAGAAGGAGCAACAGACAGGTTTTCATAAGCAGACCCAAACTGCGGAGATCACGCAAACTCTTGCCGCCCACCCCGTCGCAGCCCAACATTATAGCGCAAATGGATTATCTTGGAAAGGCCAGACGCGTCCTCGAGATCGAGATTTTTGAACTCCAGCGATTGCGCGATCGGCTGGATGACAATTTCTCGCGCGCGGTGGAGTTGATCAAGGAAGGGGTCGAAGCGCGTGGCAAAGTCGTGGTCCTGGGCGTTGGTAAATCGGGACACATTGGTGCAAAAATCGCCGCGACTTTGACGAGCACCGGCTCGCCCGCGGTCGTGCTCGATTCTCTAAACGCACTCCACGGGGATCTCGGCATGGTCGCGGACGGCGACGTCGTCCTGGCGTTGAGCGCGAGCGGCGAGACCGATGAATTGCTGCGTATCCTGCCCGCGATTGCGCGATTTCAGGTCAAAATTATCGCGATGTGCGGCGACCGAAATTCAACCCTCGCGCAGAACGCCCACGTTTGCCTCGATGTGAATGTGGAACAGGAGGCGTGTCCGTTAAATTTGGCGCCGACTTCGAGCACGACCGCGATGCTCGCGCTCGGTGATGCACTCGCAATGGTCCTGCTCGAGGCGCGCGGTTTTCAGAAAGAAGATTTCGCCCGCTTTCATCCCGCGGGGATGGTCGGCCGCAGCCTTCTTTTGCGCGTCCACCAAATCATGCGGCCGCGCTCCGCTCTCGCTCTTGTGCTGCCCGACTCGCCGATCCGTTCGGTCCTGAAAACGATGACGGCGGTGCGGGCGGGCGCTGCCGTCGTCGCAGACACCGATGGGCGTCTGCTCGGCATCTTCACGCATGGAGATTTCGTCCGCCATTTTCAAACCGACACCCGCGTGGGCGATCGACTCGTGGCAGACTTGATGACTTTGAATCCAGTGACCGTTCACCAGGACAAGCTCGCGGTCGAAGTTCTCAATCTCCTCGAGCAACACCGGATTGATGATCTGGTGGTGGTGGACGATGAATTGATCGCGGTCGGAATCGTCGACTCGCAGGATCTGACGAAGCTGAAGTTGTTGTGATTTTCGGTGGGCTCGCGAAAATCGTGAGCCGCGGATTCGCCTCACCATCCACCGCCCCATAAGGTCAGCGGCGCGAACTCGATGCTGTTCCCGGCTGGATCGCGAACGTAAATCGAACGCCCTCGTTGCTCCCACACGATCTCAGCTTCGATGGGAATGTTCGCGTTTTCGAGGCGTAGCTTCCATTCCTCCAGTTCAGAATCAGTCGCGGCAAAAGCCAAATGGCCGGCACCGGATCTGCCATGGGAGGGAACTTCGCGCCCAGGTGGCGCACTGAGAGCTGGATTGAAGACCAGGAGAACGCCGCCGGCACAACGGAACGACACCACCAGTTCGCTGCGGGTGACGACCTCGAGTCCGAGCATTTCGTGGTAGAACCGGTGCGCGGCCGCGAGATCATCAGCGTAAAGTACTGATTCGAAAATACGAGGCGGCACCTCGGCGAATGCCATGCAAGTCAAATACCAGGAATAACTCGGCCTAACAACTTCGAACAGGTTGATAGATCAGGGTTCATAATTTGTCGGGAAGAGATCGAGCACGCGGCTTCTTCTACCGGTCTTGCGGAGCAAAGAAGCTCAGTAATCCGACCGGAATTAAATGCGCGACAGTTTATAACAATTGATACGGATCGACGTCGACCGTGGCGGTGACATCGTCGGGAAGCGGCAGCTTATCGAGCGTCGCGCGCACGAGCCTGCTCAGACGGAGGATCGCAGCGCCGCGAAGCAGGATGTGAAAGCGAAACTGGCCCTGAAGTTTTTCGAGCGGCGCCGGGGCCGCGGCGCTGGCAATGAATTCCGCAGGTAACGCTTCCTTTACCCGCCGCGCGATGGTTTCGGCGGTCAATTTCGCCCGCGCTTCGTGCGGCGAGCGAACGGTGATTAAAAGGGCGTGATTGAATGGCGGGAATTCGCAGCGTTCTCGAAACTCAAGCTCCTGCTCGAAGTAGCCGTCGAAATCGTGGTGCCGCGCAAACTGAATCGATGGACTAAACGGCGTGTAGGTCTGCACGAAGACTTCGCCGTGGGTTTCGCCGCGCCCGGCACGCCCCGCAACCTGCGTCAGGAGTTGGAAAGTTCGTTCTCCGGCGCGGAAATCCGGCAGGTGGAGCGCAAGATCGGCGTTGATGATGCCGACGAGCGTGACATTCGGAAAGTGCAACCCTTTCGCGATCATTTGCGTGCCGACGAGGATATCGATTTTACCGCCGCGAAAGGCGCGGAGGGTTTCACGATAGGCATCCCTGCGCGTCATCGAATCCGCATCCATTCGGCGGACAACTGCCTGCGGGAACATCTGCATAACCGCGGCTTCGACCTTTTCTGTTCCGAAACCGGAATAGATCAGCGAGTCCTGCCCGCACTCCGGACATTTCTTCGGAACCGCAGCGGTGTGTCCGCACAAGTGACAATTCAGGCGCGCGACGGTCCGGTGGAAAGTGAGCGCGACGCTGCAGTTCGGGCAGTTGCGTGCGACGCCGCAGTTGCTGCAAAGGAGCGAAGTGGAAAATCCGCGCCGGTTCAGGAAAAGGATTGTTTGCTCGCGTTTCTCGAGACGGGCGGTGACGGCGTCGCGCAATTTGTCAGCGAGAATGATTGGGGCTTTGGACTGCCGCCGTTCCTGCCGCAGATCGATGATGCGAATCATCGGCATCTGACAGTCATCGATCCGTTGCGTAAGCCTAACGAGCTCATATTTTTCGCGAGTAGCGTTGAAGTAGCTTTCCAGCGACGGCGTTGCGGTGCCGAGAAGCACGACGCAGCCTTCGAGCTTCGCCCGCACGACCGCGACGTCGCGGGCGTGATAGCGCGGAGCCTCCTCCTGTTTGTAGGAGTTCTCGTGTTCTTCATCGACGACGATGAGTCCAAGGTTTTCGAGCGGCGCAAAGACGGCGCTCCGCGCGCCAATAACGATTCGCGCCCGGCCCGCGTGAATTTTGTGCCACTCATCGTGGCGCTCGCCTTCGGAAAGATGACTGTGCAAGACCGCAACCATCGTCGGGGTGTCGGCGAACCGGCTCTTCAGCCGCTCCACCGTCTGTGGCGTGAGCGAGATTTCGGGAACGAGAATGATCGCCGTCTTCCCGCGCCGGAGCGCCGAACGCATCGCCTGCAGATAAATCTCGGTCTTGCCGCTACCGGTGACGCCGTGCAGCAAAATGGGCCGCGCCAACTCTGGATTCACAAGCGCGTCCTCGACCACACGTAAGGCGGCAGTTTGCTCCTCGTTCAGCACGAGCTGAGTGGTGGCGAGAAATTCCTCGTCCGCATGCGGATCCCGCGCGACCGATCGTTCGCGCAGCTCGATCAAACCGCGTTTCGTAAGCGCATGGAGCGTCTGATTATCGAGCGAAGTTTGCCGGAGCAAGTCGGCGGCAGCCATCGGCTCGGTTAACCGCGCAATCGCTTCCATAAGCTCCGCCTGCCGCGGCGCGCGCCGGCGCAATTTTTCCAGCTCTTCTTTCTCAATCGTCCTGAGCGCGCTCACAAACAGTTGTTTTTTCCAGCTCACTTCCGCGCGACGAATCACCTGTGGCAGCAGGCTGCGCATCACCGTTTCGATCGGGCAGCAATAATAGCTGCTCATCCAGCGCGCGAGCTCGAGCAGCTTCGCGCTCAGGATCGGTTTTTCGCCGACAACGGCCTCGAGCGCACGAATGCCTTGCGCATCGCTGTGCTCGATAATCGAAACCACCGTCGCAAGCGCGGACTGATCGCGAAACGGAACGCGCACGCGAGAACCGACCTCGACGCGATCAGCGAGCGCTTCTGGAATTGCGTAATCCAGCTCGCGCTGGATGGAGCGATCAACGATGACGCGCGCGAAGGGGGCTTTCACGATGTGCGGTGGAGGAATTTTATTGCTCCGCGAAACGATGCATTAGATGGATGCAGAGATGAGTTTCTCCGCAGCCGCGCAGTTATCCAGCTTTTCGCTTTCGCGGAAGGCGGCTGATTGTCGTGGGAACCGAAGATGATCAGGATTCTATTCAAGCTGATCATCTGCGCCTTGCTGGCAGCGGGTTTAGGCATTGGTTTGGCGGCCGCGAAATCAGGCGACGCGGTTTATACGATTTACGAATGGATCAGTCCGGCGCGATTCCAGCAGTACGACCGGCTTTTGCAGACAATCGCCGAGGAACACCGGCTCGATCCCGCGCTCGTCAAGGCCGTGGTCTGGCGTGAGAGCCGATTTGATCCGCTAAAATTCGGCAGCGCGGGCGAGCGCGGTCTCATGCAAGTGAGCGAGACGGCCGCAAATGAATGGGCGCGCCAAAATCGAGTCGCGAATTTCCGAGTCGAAGAATTGTTCGATCCGAAAACCAATCTCGAAGCCGGCGCCTGGTACCTGAGTCGCGCCGTCCAGCACTGGCAGCACCAGAGTGATCCCCTGCCCTTCGCTCTCGCCGAATATAACGCCGGCGCCAGTCGTGCCCAGCGCTGGGCGGGCGGGGACGAAGCGCCTCCGATTTCGTCGAACAAGTTCCGCAAAAACATCGAGTTCCCAGGAACCCGAAACTATGTGGAATCAATCCTGGCGCGATACGAATTCTACAAACGTCGCGGGCGCATGTAGGAGCGCGGCGCAGCCAGCTCACAAATCGTCAGACAAGTTTTTCTCCTGAGGAAATCCTGAGACGTGAAGACAGCGCAAAGAAATAGAATCAGCCTGGAAGCACTCGTGGGCCGGGTGGCGAGATCGGCGTCGGCCGGGAAATCTCCTGAGATTGAAGTGCCGCTGCGCGCGGAGTTGTTCACCGTCGATCAGTTGATTTCCCATGGCAAAGCCCTCGCGGAGCAGCACAAGGTCGGCGCGAAGGAGACAAGCAACCGCCTGCTGGTCAGACTTGATGAGAATGAAGAAATTCTCCAGCGATTCAATCGCGCCACCGCGGCGATCGATCGCTCCCGGCGCGTGACGCCGGCCGCGGAATGGTTGCTCGATAATTTCTATCTCATTCGGGAACAAATCCAATTGGCACGGCGGCATCTTCCGCGCCGCTACAGCCAGGAATTGCCGCGCCTTGCGAGCGGGGCTTCGGCCCTGCTTCCACGCGTTTATGATTTGGTCCTCGAACTAATTTCTCATGTCGATGCCGAAGTTGACATGGAACATCTGAGCGCCTTCGTGGCAGCTTATCAGACGGTCACGCCGCTTCAGCTCGGTGAATTATGGGCGGTGCCGATCATGCTCCGGCTGGGCTTAATCGAAGATTTGCGCCGGATCACGGCCGGACTGAGCGCAGACCGCGAGGACCGGAACCTGGCGGAATTCTGGGGAGACCGACTGGAGAAAGTCCTGGAGACAGATCCACCCGGTCTCGTGGTGGTGGTGGCGGAAATGGCGAAGGCGAAAGCTCCGATGTCGGCCGCATTCGTGGTGAAACTCTGCGAGCGTTTGGCGCGTCTAAATCCCGCGGCGCAACTGGCGCGCACCTGGCTCGACCAAAACCTGGCCGCGGAAGGTTATTCGGTCGAGCAAGGCATCATGATGGAGAGCCAGGGTCAGGCGGCCGACCAGGTTTCCATCAGTCATGCAATCACAAGTCTGCGCTGCCTAAGCGTGATCGACTGGCGCAAATTCGTTGAAACCCAAAGCGTGGTGGAGCAAGTCTTGAGGAACGATCCCGCCGATACGTATGAGGCGATGGATTTCTCCACGCGCGACCGGTATCGCCACGTAGCGGAGCGGCTTTCCCGCTATGGCCAGCGATCGGAAAACGAAGTTGCCCAAAAAGCGGTCGAGCTGGCCGAAGCCAACGCGCGAGAGAGAGGGCGCGATGATCGAACGGCGCACGTCGGCTATTATTTGATCGATGCCGGGCAGACGGTCCTGGAGAAAGCCGTGCAATCACGTTTGCCCGCGTCGGCGGTCTTTGCACGGACGATCCAAAAGCACCCGCTCACCTTCTATCTGGGCGGAACATTCCTGCTCCTGATGTCGTTCACTTTCGCCGTGCTACGCCACGCGCAATTTCTCCACATCCACGGGTGGGAACTGTTTGCGCTCGGGCTGGTGGCACTGCTCTGTCTCAGCCAGTTGGCCGTGGCGGTGATGCACTGGCTTTGCGCGCTTCTCGTCAAGCCGCGCCTGCTTCCGCGGATGGATTTCTCGACCGGCATCCCGGCCGATTACAGCACCGCGGTGGTGGTGCCCACGATTCTGACCGATACCAGCGGGATTGATCGGTTGTTGGAATCACTGGAAATCCATTACCTCGCAAATCGGGACAACAACCTTCGCTTCGCACTTCTGAGCGATTTTCGTGACGCGCTCGAGCAAACAACACCCGGTGACAATGCACTTCTGCAAAAGGTCCAACAAGGCATCGAAGCCCTTAACCAAAAGTACGCCTCCGACCGCCCGAGTATTTTCTTTCTCTTCCATCGCCCGCGGCTTTGGAACCAAGCCGAAGGCGTCTGGATGGGTTACGAGCGCAAACGGGGGAAACTGGCCGCCTTTAATGCGGTCTTGCGCAGGCACGGTCGAGAGCGCTTTTCCCTGATTGTCGGGGATACCTCGCTCCTACCCGAAGTGCGGTTTGTGATCACGCTCGATGCCGATACCCAACTGCCGCGAGATGTCGCGCGCCAATTGGCCGCCACCCTCGCCCACCCCTTGAATCGGCCGCAGTTTGATCCGCAAAAAGGCGTGGTGAGTGAAGGCTACAGCATCCTGCAACCGCGGGTGGGCGTGAGTTTACCGAGCGCGAGTCGATCCTGGTTTGCACGCATCTTCACCGGCGACGCCGGGATCGATCCCTACACCCGCGCGGTCTCGGATGTCTACCAGGACCTCTTCGAGGAAGGCACTTTTATCGGCAAAGGCATTTACGATGTGGATGCATTTGAGCGAGCGCTGGAAGGCCGCTTCCGGGAAAATACGATCCTCAGTCACGATTTGATCGAGTCGGTCCACGCGCGTTCGGCGTTAATCAGCGACGTGGAACTCTACGAAGCGTATCCATCGCGTTATGATGCCGACGTCGACCGGCGGCATCGCTGGATTCGCGGGGACTGGCAAATTGCGCGCTGGCTCCTGCCGCGAGTGCCGGGCGCCGACGTGCGCCGGATTGCGAACCCGCTTTCCGGTCTCTCGAAATGGAAAATATTCGATAACCTGCGCCGGAGTCTGCTGCCGGCAGCGCTCATCCTTCTGCTGGTGGGAAGCTGGATTCTGCTTCCCGCTCTGGGCGGATACGCGTCCCTGCTCGTGCTGGCCATCGTCGCAATTCCGGGGCTGCTCTCCGTCCTGACGGAGCTTGTGCGCAAGCCCGCGGAATGGCCCTGGGAAATGCATCTCAGAGGAGTCGCGAGTTCGCTCGAACGCCAGGCGAGCCAGACAGCGCTTACTCTGGTGTTTTTGCCCTACGACGTTTTCGTCAGTCTGGATGCGATTGGCCGCACGCTGGGGCGAGTGCTCTTCACCGGGCGGCGCCTTCTGGAATGGGAAACCTCTCATGAGCGCGAGCAAAATCCGCGAACGGATCTGGCAGGGTTTTACCGGACGATGTGGGCTGCTCCGTCCGTTGCTTTAGTCACACTCCTTTATTTTTTAATCGAGCACCCGGAGGGAGTTTTTCGCATCCTCCCGTTTCTTGCAGTCTGGTTCCTGGCGCCGTGGATCGCGTGGTGGATTAGTCAGCCGATTGAGATCGTCACTCCGCAACTGACGGAGAAACAAGTGGCTTTTTTGCGAAGGACAGCCCGCCAAACCTGGCGATTTTTTGAAACTTTCGCGACCGAGGGGGAGAATTGGCTGCCGGCGGACAATTTCCAGGAACACCCCGTCCCGACAATTGCTCGACGCACTTCTCCAACGAACATCGGACTGGCCTTACTCTCTAACCTGGCGGCCTGCGATTTTGGTTACTTATCGTTAGGCACTTTGATTGAGCGCACCCGGAAGACGCTCGTGACGATGGCGCGTCTCGAGCGTTACCGCGGTCATCTCTTTAACTGGTATGACACGACGACCTTTAATCCACTGCTGCCGCATTACGTCTCCACGGTGGATAGCGGCAATCTGGCCGCCCATTTGCTGACACTAAGCGCGGGGTTGAGGGAATACACGGATGAAAAAATCGTTAGCCCGCAGCTCTTTGCGGGTTTGCGCGATACTGCCGGCGTCCTGCGGCAGTTAGTGGCGGAGGATTCGCTCCTGGATCGGATCGATCGCGCCCTGGAAAACCAGCCCACGACTCTGCGGGAAGTTTACTCTTCGTTGCAGCGTCTCGCGCAGGATGCTTCCAAAACCATCACAGCTCTGGCCGATCATTCCGAGGAGGTGAACTGGTGGGCGCGTGCCCTGGAAGAAGATTGCCGCGATCACTTGAACGATCTGGTCTCCCTCGCGCCCTGGTTAGCCTCAACTTCTGCGAACGGCCAACTCGCATCCATCCCGGCGTTGCGCGTCGCGCTCGAAGTGATTCCTACCCTGCGCGAAGCTGCTGCCTGGAAACGGACGCTCTCTCCCGCGCTCCAGGCAAGCTGGGACCAGGCGCGACATTCCTTCCCTTCTGATCTTTCTGAGGGTCTCCTCCAGGAACTGCTGCGCGCGATCGATCAAGCGAGCGAATGCGCCCAGAAACGCATTTCCACCCTGGAAGCTCTTGCCCAAGAGACGACCCAGGCAGCCGAAATGGACTTTAGCTTCCTCTTCGATCAAGATCGGGAGCTTTTTGCCATCGGTTACAACGTCACTGAGCACCGGATGGATACGAGTTTCTATGACCTTCTCGCGTCCGAATCCCGCCTGGGCAGCTTTGTTCTCATCGCGCAGGGACAGGTTCCTCAGAAGCATTGGTTCACTTTGGGGCGTTTGGTTGCATCCTGGCATGGGGAGCCGGTCCTGGTTTCCTGGAGTGGTTCGATGTTCGAATATCTCATGCCGTTGCTGGTGATGCCGGCATATGGAAACACGCTTCTGGATCAGGCCTGCAAAGCCGCAGTCGATGCTCAAATCGACTATGGCCGCAGCTCTCGCACACCCTGGGGAATTTCAGAGTCCGCCTACAATTCAAGGGACACTCACCTGAGTTACCAGTATCGCGCCTTCGGAGTCCCGGGTCTGGGCTTTAAACCGGGCTTGGCGGATGACCTGGTGATCGCTCCCTATGCCACCATGATGGCTTTAATGGTCGCGCCCAAGGAAGCGTGCGAGAACCTGGAAAGGCTGGCGGCTGAGAAGCGGATGGGCGAGTACGGCTTCTACGAGGCGATCGATTACACGCCCTCTCGCCTTCCACCTAACGAGACCAGCGTCACGATCCGCTCCTTTATGTCTCATCACCAGGGAATGAGTCTCTTATCCCTGGCCTACCTCTTACTGGATCGTCCGATGCAGCGTCGCTTTCGCGCCCATCCTTCGTTCAAAGCTGAAGAGCTGCTTTTACAAGAGCGTGTTCCGAGGACGATCTCCAGCATCGAGTCGGAGAATCTGCAGCTGGGCGAAGCGCGCAATCTCACGGGAGAAGATAAAGGCAGCATGCGCGTTATTTCCGATCCCAACACCCCGGAGCCGCAAGTTCACTTGCTCTCCAATGGTCGCTACCATGTCATGGTCACGGGCGCGGGAGGCGGCTATAGCCGCTGGCAGGACCTGGCAGTTACGCGCTGGCGGGAGGATCCGACGCGCGATTGCTGGGGGAACTTTTGTTACCTGCGCGATGTCGAGTCGCGCGAATTCTGGTCGATCACCTACCAGCCAACGCTCCGCGTAGGCGAGGGCTACGAGGCGATTTTTTCCGAAGCGCGTGCGGAATTTCGTCAACGTCAGGGCGAGCTGGAGATTCATAGCGAGATCGCCATCTCGCCGGAGGATGACGTGGAATCGCAGCGCATCACCCTGAGCAATCATGGCGATGGGCCGCGCACAATTGAGCTAACCACCTACGCCGAAGTGGTCCTGGCTCCGGACGCCGCGGATGCCGCTCATCCCTCGTTCAGTAATCTCTTTGTCCAGACCGAGTTCGTATCGCAGAATCCGGCCATCCTCTGCACGCGCCGCGCTCGCTCCGAAGGGGAACGGCCGCCGTGGCTCTTCCATTTAATGTCGCTCCAAGGGGCAATTGAAGCAGGCGAAGTCTCGTTTGAGACCGATCGGGCCAAATTTATCGGACGGGGCCGGACCCTGGCAGCGCCTGCGGCTTTGCAAAACTTCACGCCACTCTCGAACAGCGCTGGCTCTGTTCTCGATCCTGTTATCTCTTTGCGACGCACCGTCATCATTCCGGCTGACGAGACGGTCCGCGTCGAAATAGCATTGGGGGTTGCCGAAAGCCGCGAGGCAGCCCTGGCGCTGGCGGCAAAGTATCATAGTCTGCGAATGGCGGACCGCCTTTTCGACATGGCTTGGACGCATAGCCAGGTCACTTTGCGCCAGCTCGACGCCTCGGAAGCTGACGCCCAGCTCTATGGCCAGATGGCGAACGCTCTACTTTATGCCGACGCGCTGCGGCGCGCTAATCCCCAGGTGCTGCTCAGCAACCGACAGGGTCAAAGCGGTCTCTGGAGCTATAGCATCTCAGGCGATCTCCCGATCGTCTTGCTGCGCGTCAGCGACTTGGAAAAAATGGAACTCGTGCGGCACGTGGTCCAAGCCCACGCCTATTGGCGAATGAAAGGTCTGCCGGTTGAATTGGTGATCCTGAATGAGAACGCGTCGGTATATCAGCAGGCTTTGCATGACCGAATCGTCGGCCTGATTTCCTCGGGCATTGAAGCGCCCATGCTCGATAGGCCGGGTGGCATTTTTGTCCGCCGGGTGGATCAGGTTTCCGCGGAAGATCGCGTCTTACTCCAGGCCGTCGCTCGCTTAATTTTGTCGGATGAGAATGGGACGCTTGACGAACAGATCAAGCGTCCCCGGTTAAAGGAAAAAGCGGTCCCCGACCTCGAACCGGTGCGTCCGCGCAGTGCGATGGAAGCGATGGCACCGTTGCCTCCCCGGGATTTGGCTTTCTTCAATGGTCTGGGCGGATTCACGCCTGATGGCCGCGAATACATCATTACCGTGCAACCCGAGCCGCCGAATTTGCCGGCAAAAGGGGAGACGGCATCGCTCCCGCGCGACACGACTCCGGCGCCGTGGATCAATGTCCTGGCTAACCCATCCTTTGGCACGGTCGTAACCGAGAGCGGTAGCGGTTACACCTGGTTCGAAAACAGCCACGAATTTCGCCTCACCCCCTGGAATGACGACGCGGTCAGCGGTCTTTCCGGTGAAGCGTTTTACATTCGTGATGAAGAAACTGGTGAGGTCTGGTCCCCGATGCCACTGCCGGCGCGCGGAGCGTCTCCTTACGTGATCCGCCACGGCTTCGGCTACACTGTCTTTGAGCACACCGAACACGGGATCTTTTCCGAAGCATCCATTTATGTGGCGATGGATGCGCCCGTCAAATTTGTGTCGCTTAAGCTGCGCAATCTCACGGAGAGTCCGCGGCGTCTCTCCGCCACCGGCTACTGGGAATGGGTCTTGGGCGAGCTGCGGGGCAAGTCCTCCATGCATGTGCAAACAGAGATTCATCCGCAGACCGGCGCGTTGCTGGCGCGCAATCCCTACAACACAGAGTTTGGGGGGCGGGTTGTCTTTGTGGATGTGAACGAACCCGGGCGCTCCGTGACCGGGGATCGGAAGGAATTCCTTGGCCGAAACGGAACCCTGGCCAATCCCGCGGCGCTGAAGAAGGTGCGCCTTTCCGGAAAGACCGGGCCGGGCCTTGATCCCTGCGGCGCGCTCCGATTTGCCTTCGATTTGCCGGCGCAGCAGACGCGGGAAGTAACCTTTCGCATTGGCGCTGGTCGCAACCTTGAGGACGTGCAGGAGTTGATTCGTCGCTACCGCCAGCCTGATGCCCCTCGCAAGGCTCAGGAAGGAGTTTGGGGTTACTGGAGTCACACCCTCGGCGCGGTCAATGTCGATACTCCCGACCACGCGATCAATGTCATGGCCAATGGCTGGCTTCTCTATCAAACCTTAAGCTGCCGTATCTGGGGTCGGAGCGGTTTCTATCAATCCGGAGGCGCATTCGGATTCCGCGACCAGTTGCAGGACGTGATGGCGCTGGTCCACGCCGAGCCAGCCTTGATGCGAGAACATCTGCTGCGAGCCGCGTCGCGTCAGTTCCGCGAAGGCGATGTCCAGCACTGGTGGCATCCGCCTTCCGGACGTGGCTCACGGACTCATTGCTCCGATGACTACTTGTGGTTGCCTTACGCCACCTGCCGATATGTCCAGTGCGTGAACGACACCGGTGTTTTAAACGAGCGCGAACCGTTTCTCGAGGGCCGGCCGGTGCAGCCTGAAGAGGAAGGCTACTACGATCTGCCTAACCGCTCCGAAGAGACGGGAACCCTTTACGAGCATTGCATGCGTGCCATCGAACACGGCCTTCGCTTCGGCGAACACGGTCTGCCGCTTATAGGCAGCGGGGACTGGAATGATGGCTTCAATTTGGTCGGCGCCGAAGGTCGCGGCGAAAGTGTCTGGCTGGCCTTCTTCTTGTTCGATGTCCTGACTGAGTTTGCCGGAGTTGCGCGTCGTCATGGTGACCCAGCCTTCGCCGAGCGCTGTCTGGCACAAGCGACGCAATTGCAGAAAAATATTGAGCACCACGCCTGGGACGGTGAATGGTATCGGCGCGCTTATTTCGATAACGGCAAGCCACTCGGCTCTGTGGTAGATTCCGAATGCCAGCTTGATTCCATTGCGCAAAGCTGGTCCGTCCTCAGCGGCGCGGCTGAGCCAGAGCGCGCACGCCAGGGAATGCATGCCGTCGCGCAACGGCTTGTCCGGCGCGATGCCGGTTTGATTCAGTTATTCGATCCCCCCTTTGATAAATCACTGCCGAATCCAGGTTACATCAAAGGCTATCCGCCCGGGGTGCGGGAGAATGGGGGCCAGTATACGCACGGCGCGATCTGGACCGTAATGGCTTTCGCGCAACTCGGAGAGACCGAATTGGCCTGGGAGTTGTTCAACCTCCTGAACCCGGTCCATCACGCCAGCACTGCCACGGAAAGCGCGCTCTATAAGGTCGAACCCTACGTGGTCGCCGCGGACATTTATTCCACCGAGCCGCACGTAGGGCGGGGTGGCTGGACCTGGTATACTGGTTCCGCCGGATGGATGTATCGCCTCGTCACTGAAACTCTTCTGGGTCTAAGACGGGAAGGCGACAAATTGCGTCTGGAACCGCGCGTGCCTAACGACTGGTCGAGTTTCAAAATTCACTACCGTTATTATGAAACCGTGTATCATATCACGCTCAGGCCATTCGCCGGAGCCGGCGGAAAAATTGTGCAAATCTTCGCTGATGGCCAGCAACTTTCTGGAGACAGCATCTCCCTGGTCGATGATCGCGGAGAACACCACGTCGAAATCCAGTTTCCCAGCCCTGCTAGAGTCGCACAACCTGCCGCGACCCTCCGGTAAGGACTTGGGAAAAGACGACGCAAGATGACAAGCCATTGAATCGATCGCCGACCAGCGGGTGATGGGTCAGTCTTCCGTCGTCACCTGTTCAATTGCTGATGCTCGTGACGTTGAATCGCCATCGCCTCCTTGCTCGGCTCCTAACTTGGTTCCCTGTCGATTAAGCATCAGCGCGCGCCGTCTTATGAAGTCTCTTCGCGCACGATGCGCCGCGGTGAATCGACGGGCTGGAATTCTCGCGTATCTATGACGCGTGGACAAAGCAGCGATCGCGGCCGCACTCGAAAAAATCGCGACCCTGCTCGAATTAAAAGACGTGAACGTCTTCAAGATTCGAGCCTACACGAATGCGGCGAGATCGATCGAAACCTGGGGCGGGAATGTGGGCGACCTGAGCGACCCAGCAACGCTCGAAAAGATTCCGGGTATTGGCAAGGCGATCGCCGCGAAAATCAAAGAGTTCGTCGAAACCGGGACGATCACAGTTTACGAAGAACTGTGCGCCGAGTTTCCTGCCGGCATTCTAGATTTATTTACGATACCGGGTTTGGGGGCGAAGAAGATCAAGAGTCTGCACGAGCAACTGCAGATCAGCTCGATCGCACAGTTGCAGGAGGCATGCGGGAGTGGTCGCGTCGCCGGATTGCCCGGCTTCGGCAAAGCAACCGAGGAAAAACTCTGTCGGGCGATCGCCGATCGCTCCAAGCATGCCGGTTCGTTTCAGCTCGGACAGATCGCGGCTGACGCAGAGACTTTGCAGAACGCTCTGCGCGAGTTGCCGGAAGCGCTCGAGGTTTGCATCGCCGGGAGTTATCGGCGCCGGAAAGAGATTGTGCGCGATCTTGATTTCATCGTCGCCAGCGGAGCGCCCGACACAATTTCGAGAGCGTTCGTTCAGCATCCGCTCGTTGAATCTGTTCTCGCGCAGGGTCCGACGAAAACGAGCGTGCGGCTCCGAACGGGAATCCAATGCGATCTGCGCGTGGTGGCAGCTGCGGAATATCCCTTCGCCCTGAATTATTTCACCGGCAGCAAAGAGCATAACGTGGTCTTGCGCGGTCGCGCGCTGCAGCGCGGGTGGACGCTGAACGAGTATCGCCTCGCGTCTGCGCCCGCGGGAGCGTCGGGGAAGAAGAAGAGCAGCGTAGAGATTCCGACGGTGCGGAACGAGCCGGAACTGTATCGCGCACTTGAGCTCGATTACATCCCGCCAGAGTTGCGGGAGAATTGCGGCGAATTCGACGCGGCCGCGGTGGGTTGCGTGCCACAGTTAATCGAGCGGGGAGATCTGCGCGGCACTTTCCATTGTCACACCAGCGCCAGTGATGGACACGACACTCTCGAAACCATGGCGGCCGCCGCCCAAGCACTCGGCCTCGAATATCTCGGCATCGCCGATCACAGCCGCAGCTCGATTCAAGCGCGCGGATTAGACGAGCCGCGGCTCCGTGCGCAAGCGGGGGCGATTCGGAAACTGAACAAAGAGTCCGGCACTTTCCGGATTTTCGCGGGCGTCGAATGCGATATTCTGCGCGACGGCGCGCTCGATTTTCCCGACGAAGTGCTCGCGGAATTAGATTTTGTGGTGGCATCGGTGCACTCCGCCTTTGGCTTGCCTGAAGGGGAAATGACGCGCCGAGTCATTCGCGCGATCAGCAACCCGCATGTGACGATGCTGGCGCACCCGACCGGGCGATTGCTTCTAAAGCGGGAGCCCTACGCGATCGATATCCCGGCCGTGATTGAGGCGGCCGCGGAGACGGGGACGTGGATCGAGATTAACGCGGCGCCCAAGCGGCTCGACCTAGATTGGCGCTGCTGGCCGCTCGCAAAAGAAAAAGGAGTGAGATGCGTCATCAACCCGGACGCGCATCGTGCAGAGCGGCTAAAGGAGCTGTGGTTCGGAGTGGGGGTGGCGCGAAAAGGTTGGCTCACGAAAGCTGACGTCGTGAATTGTTTGCCACTCGGCCAAATCGAAGCCGAGCTGGAGCAGAAGCGCGGGCGAATGTTGCAAGGCACTAATTCAGTGACTGACGCCAGCAAGATGTAGGGCGCGACCGTCTCGGTTGCCGCGGTGCAGAGTCTGTCAGCGATCGAGACTGAGACCAAACGAGATGCTTGCACCCCGGCAACCAGACGTCGATTCTGTTTGCTACCGAACGCCGGCGGTCCACTGGCAGCCTGCACCGCGGCAACCGAGACGGTCGCCCTACAATTACGAGCCGAGAAAAGCCAGCAGAGCGCGTGTGATCCAAATGCCGGCTAGAACTACGCAAGGGGGTAGCGTTAGCCAAGTCAGGAGGCGCAAAGTTTTGTCATTGCCCCATCCCCGCTCGCGATAGGAACTCCACGTTCTCTCGTGTTCCCCACGGATCATGACTTCGGTCGAAAAATTCCGCCTCCGGATCATCGCCACGATCTGGGGTCGTGAGAATGGTCCCAGAGCGTTTTTCCCATCGTAACTGAGATAGTAGCGCGCGGGAGGAGCTGCGGTGGGAGCAGCATCATAGAAGATTTCGGGCGAGCTCATGTGGCCGCTGCATCTATGAGCAGAATTTAAGCCATGAAATCTGAATGAATTACTGGGAGAGACGGTCGCGCGCGCTGGTGGGGCGAGCGTCTCGGTTGCCGCAGGCAAGGTGAGATGCTTTCGCCGCGAGGAACCACCCGTCGATTCTGTTTGCTGGTCGAACGCCGGCGGTCCACTGTCGCAGCAACCGAGACGGTCGCCTACGTCGTTCCGACCCTACCGGCCGTGCAAATAGCACGATGAGATCAGGGGCCGCTCGTCCGGCATTCTTACGTCCCAAAAAATGGCGCTTCCTAAATGGAAGCGCTTAGTGTTATAAATCCCATAACGCTTCGGAAGACGCTCCAGTTTTGGTCGTAACCGCATTTTATGTTTCGCACAATATTTTCGCACTTTGCGGCCACTCTCATCGTCTGCGTCACACTTGGTTCCTGTCAGCCAGTCGTCCTTCTGGCGCCGGGCGATGAAGATCTCGTGGTGCTAAACGGCTGCGTGGTGTCGGCTTGCAATTATCTCGCCGTCATGAAGACCAAACACAGCCTGGAGAACAACTTCTGGGCGAAGATTCTCCTGGTCCGATATGCGAACCACCCTTCCGGGCATGCCTATTGCGTCTGGGAAACTGAAGGCACCATCTACGGTTACGACCGCAACGCGGGTTCGTTCCCAATCCCGGTTTACACCCGCGACGCCCGCGCCATTGCGATCGTCCTCGCGGACGGCTTGTCGAAGGTGCTGAAACAGCAACTTGCGGTTAGCAACGCGGAATTTGTCGAGCCGACGAATGCCGAAGTCTTGAAGTTTTAGTTTTCCGCCGAGTCGCTGACGCAAGTTGGCGCACACCGATGAATTAAGTTTCCGTGTCAGGCGTTTCGAATGGTGATCTCGCGGAGCTGCTCGCGATCGCGGCTGACGAGGCCGAGGGAGTCTTGCGCCAACCGTTGAAGCGGGCTTCGCGAAGCGCGTTTCTCATGGCGCGTGGAAGCGGCGGAAATCTTGCAGACCGGCCGCAGCCTGACTGAACTCCACGCCGTCGGGCCTTCAATCGCAAAGCGACTGCAAAGCTGGATCGAGACCCCGCCGGCACGCAAACGCCCGCCCGATCTCCTGCGCCGCGATTTCCTCACTCTCGCCGAGGCGCAAAAGATTTTCGCGCGCGACCGGTCGTGGCCGCAGCGCTTGCGGGGCGACTTGCAGATGCACACGCAATGGCGGTGGCGGTGGACGCGCGCGGCTACGAATACATTGCCATCACCGATCACACGAAAGGATTGAAGATTGCCGGCGGGATCGATGAGGCGGAGGTCGCGAAGCAGGCGGCCGAGATTGACGCGACCAACGTTCGCACGAACAATCGGGTCTCACAGTCCTGAAATCCGTCGAGTTGAACCTCAATCCGAGGGGCGAAGGGGACATGGATCGGGGTTGTCTCGAGCAACTCGACCTTGTGCTTGGATCGTTTCATTCCGCACTTCGCTCGAAAGAACATCAGACGGACCGATATCTCGCCGCTTTGCGAAATCCTGAGATTCAAATTCTCGGGCATCCGCGTGGCCGGGTTTACAATTGTCGCCTGGGCTTGCGCGCGGATTGGCCTCGCGTTTTTGCCGAAGCCGCGGAACGCGATAAAGCAGTCGAGATCGACAGCTATCCGGACCGCCAGGATTTAAATGTCGATCTGCTCAGGCTCTTAAAAAAGGCGGGCGCCAGAATGTCGTTAGGCACGGACGCACATCATCCCTGGCAACTTGAGTTTATCGAGCTCGGATTGGCGGCGGCGAAGAAAGCAGGACTTTCGCCGGAGAGAGTGCGATCAGATCGATAGCAAAGCGCGATCTCCGGACGCACCGTCCTCAGAATCTTGCCGCGAAGTCGAAATCCGCGC
Source organism: Chthoniobacterales bacterium (assembly GCA_038232335.1). Classification (GTDB taxonomy): domain Bacteria; phylum Verrucomicrobiota; class Verrucomicrobiia; order Chthoniobacterales; family UBA10450; genus JACCXL01. The sequence goes on along the minus strand of JBBSIA010000009.1, from coordinate 87,026 downwards.
GATTTGTTCTCAGTCGAGGATTGAAAGCCCAGCCTCGCCGACTATTTCCCCCAAATTCTCTCGAGGAATGCAGTTCGGCCCGAGCCGACGTGATACGCTTCGTACTCCGCCGGATTTTTGAGGTAATATTTTTGATGATAGTCTTCCGCCGGGAAGAATTTCATCGCCGGCAGAATTTCAGTCACGATCGGCTTTGTGAACTTGCCTGATTTGCTCAGAGTTTCCTTTGACGCTTCCGCCTGTTTCTTTTCATCCTCGCTCGCGTAATAAATTGCCGCCTGATAGCTTAAGCCAAGGTCGTGAAATTGTCCGTCCGCCTGCGTCGGATTGATGTTGCGCCAGAAGATGTCGAGCAGTTGATCGTAAGAAATTTGCGCTGGATCGTACGTAATCTCGATCGCCTCGCGATGTTTGGTCGTGTGTGCGGAGACTTTGCCGTAGGTCGCATCTGCTTCGCTCCCGCCCGTGTATCCAACGACTGTTTTCACGACACCCTTCGCGTGGTCGAAGGGAGGCTGCATGCACCAGAAACAACCGCCGGCGAAGATGGCAGTCTTCGTCGCGGAGGATGGACTCTCCGCCGCGCTGAGGGCGAGGGAAGAAAGCAGTGTGCAGGTGAGACTAATGAAAAAGGTAAATACGCGCATAAAGGAGCTTCCGAGTTCTGGTTGAAATTGGTTCGAAGTGCGGCGGGCCGCGGATGCAGTTTAGATGACCCGAAGGCATCTACAGCGTTGGAGTGGATTTCGCTGCCATTATTGCAAAACACGGACGCGTTTGTTGCGACGCGCACTCTTTGAACATGCGGCCGGAACATGAGAGAGTGGAAGTCTATGGCCGTTTGGCATCGCTCTTGACGTTAGGTTGAAACACAAAGAGCCGGCGTTGAATGCAAAGTGGCTGAACTCATTCCGCGGTCGTATTTCACGCCACTCGATCTGTCTGAAGTCTTTGGGCGAACCGCGCCCGTCGAATTGGATCTTGGCTGCGGCGACGGCGCGTTTCTATGCGACCTCGCGGAGACCAATCCCACGCGCGATTTCCTTGGTCTAGAGCGTTTATTCGGTCGATCGCGGTCCGCTTGTCACAGAGCGATGCAGCGCAAACTGACGAATGTCCGCGTGCTGCGGGTAGAGAGCGGGTATGCGGTGCGATATCTTCTGCCGCTGGAGTCGGTCGCCGTCATCTATTTGTTGTTTCCGGATCCCTGGCCGAAAAAAAGGCATCACCGGCGGCGAATCGTGACGCCGGAGTTCCTGGCCGATGTGTCCAAGGCACTGACTCCTTCGGGACTGCTTCACGTTGCCACCGACAACCTCGATTATTTCGCAGAGATCTTGCGACTGGCGCGAGCTTCAAACGAATTTGCCCTAGGAAATTCCACAGCGCAGCAGCTGCCCGAAACCACCTTCGAGCGGAGATTCAAGCACGACGGGATCGCCATTCACCGGTCGCGACTGCGAAAAATTTCGCGCTGAAGAAATGGCTCTGCTTCCCAGGAGTTCGGATAAAAGCGCAACGCCACCGCACCGGTTTGATCCTGATTCATTAAGGCAATGCCGCGCGCTCGGAGCGTCTCGGCCCATTCCTCACTGATATGCTCCCACGGCGGAAACTCATTCGAACTGGCGACGATCAGAGCCGGTCGCACCGCATCAAGAAATTCCGGCGAACAGACGGTGTCGGCATGGTGCTGACCCCTTACCAGCACATCTGCATGCAATGGGGAGCCGGTCGTGAGCAGCCTTCGTTCGGCGGCTGCCCCAGCATCAGACATGAAGAGAATACGTGACTTCCCGTTCACAAAAATTTGCATTACCAGCGCCTGATCATCGGATGTTTCGCCTTTAAATCCGTGGGGTGGAAAGAGGACGCGCGCGGAAACGTGACTCGAGATCGCCAGTTCGTCTCCGGCAGCACATAATCTCGGCACGACATGGTCGGCTGTGAGTTCTGCTGTGAAGGCTGCGTGCACGCGCGAACGATCGCGTCCGTCGAAATCAATAATCTGGCTCGGCCGAAAATCGCGCCGCAATAGACTCGCGCCGCCGACATGCGCGGAATCCCCGTGGGTGAGGAGCAAACCATCGAGGCGATTCACGCCTTTGCTGCGCAGAAATTCGCGCACAAAGCGCTCGTAGTCGCGGCGTCCTCCGCAATCGAACATCCAGTTTTTCCAATCGGTGCCTAGGTAGATCGCCGCGCCGCGCCCGCGTCGAGCACCTCGATTTCGAGCAACGTGCGCTTCGGCCAGCCTGGTTCCGCGACGTAAAAGTGACCGGTCGGCAGGAGTGCGAAGAGGTGAACGATTCCCAGGATCAACTGAGCGGCGGCCCAATTTGCATTGTTAAAAATCACCGAGAGCCAGGTCGAGACCGGCGCGACAACCAATGACATCAAGCCGCCGGCGAGGACGCAATAAGCGATCGGAATCACCAGTAAATTCGCCAGCAAAGAAATAGGCGTTACGAGATGATAATAGTGAAGCATCAGCGGCAGTGAGCCGATCCACGCCGCGAACGAAACTGCCGCCGCGCGTGCCAGCCACCAAAGGATTTGTTTGTTCCAGCGACGCCAGCGATTGAACAGACTCTGCGGCAAAAATGGGTCGCTCGCGAAGGCGCGCCGCAGAACGCGAAGCGTCGGTTCGGTTAGAAGGATGATCGTGGTGACGACCGCGAAGGAGAGTTGAAAGCCGACCGCGAACAGCTCGTTCGTGTCCCAGCACAAGATCAGCATGGCGGCGGCCGCGAGGCTGTTCAGCGCAAAGACCCGGCGCTCGACAAAATAGCCGGCGAGCAAAACCGACGCCATCAGGGCCGCGCGCACGCTCGAGGTGTGGAATCCCGTGATGGCCGCATAAAAAAGCAACGCGGGAATGATCAATGCCGTCGCCCATTTCCTTGGTAGTCGCGCGACCGTGGCGATGCTCCAGAGGAGTTGAGCAACAATGCCGACATGCAATCCGGCAACCGCAAAGAGGTGCAACGTTCCAGTCTGCTGAAACGGCTCCTCGATATCCTCAGGCGCCTGATGCCGCAATCCCAGCACCATCCCGTCGATCAGACCCTCGACGGTCGGAGAATCTTCGATCCCCCGACCGAGAACGCCTTGCATCCAATCGCGCGATTTCTGGGCTGCGCGGAGAAGGAGATTGCCACTCGTCTGGCGCAGGACGTGACCGTTCTCCCCATATCGGACCACGAGTTCATCCCGAACATCCCGGCGGGCGAGATAGGATTGCATGTCGAACTCGCCGGGATTGCGCGGGGGCGCGACCGGCTGGATGACGCCGAACAATGTTAACTCATCGCCAAATTGCGGCGTTCCCTTCCAGTGCACGAAGACGGTCGCGCCGGATTGCCTTTGCATTCCATCTACTTCGATTGTGCGCAGCCGCAGAAGGAAGGACGAGAAACCATTCGGCGCCGTCTTCGGTTCGCTCGCGACAATGCCCGCGACCGACGCCGCATTAATTCCGTTGCCGAGCGACCGCGCCAACTCCTGGCCCGGAGATTCGGTTCGCGTCGCGCTGTGAATGTAGAAAAAACCTGCGGCGACGGAGACATAGACGGCAAGCGAACGACGCGAGAGGAAAGCCGCGCTCGCGAAGAGCAAAGCAGCACTCGCCACAACCGCCGAATCACTCGGCCAACGATCAGCCACCGCAATGCCAGCGCCAGCCGCGAGCGCTAAACCGACAAACGGCTGGCGCGGCCACGATCTCACACCTTCATTCCGTCGTTAGTCAGATGGAGGCCTTCGTCCATGTGCCCGAAAGGTTTTGCTTCACGAGGCGGAGCTTATATTCTTGCCCGAGCGTGCCGATTCCTTTTTCGAACAAACGAGAGCGCAGTCTTGCAGGCGAGTCGATGGCGAACGGCCGGGGCAAGAAATCATCGACCCGCGTCGGCTTGCGTCCGAGTTCAGATTGGCACAAGCGCAACTTCCTCACGAGCGTCCTGATTCCTTCCCTCTTCGTGAAACGCGGCGGCGCCAGTCCGCCACCGTTGTTTCCCAAAGTCGGCAAAGGGAAAATTTCTGTCACCTGGATCGGACACGCCTCGTTTCTCATTCAAACGCCGGACTTCAACGTTTTGATCGACCCGAACTGGTCGATGTGGCTGAAGGTGATCAAGCGCTTAAAGCAACCGGGTTTCGAAATTCACCATCTGCCTTCGATCGATTTCGTGCTCGTCACCCACGCCCATTTCGATCATCTCGATCGCCGCACCTTGCGGCGCGTCGCTGCCGATCAGCCGATCGTCGTTCCGATCGGGGTCGGAAACCTGGTGCACGACCTCGGCTTTCATATCGTGCATGAGCTTGATCACTGGCAGCGGGTGGAGCTTGGCTCGCTCTGCGTGTCGCTCACGCCGTGTCATCATTGGGGGGCGCGGTTGCTGCATGATTCGCATCGCGGCTTCGGCGGCTTCGTGATCGAATCCGAAGGGCGTTCGATTTTTCACTGCGGAGACAGCGCCTACTTCGAAGGTTTCGGCGAAATCGGGAAACGATTCGATATCGACGTCGCCTTGCTCCCGATCGGCGCTTACGATCCGCCGAGCGGCCGCGAGGTTCACATGAATCCGGAGGAAGCGATCCGCGCATTTCTCGAGCTCCGCGCTGAGAAACTCGTGCCGATGCATTATGGCAGCTTTCGGCTCGGCTATGAGCCGCTCGATGAGCCCCCAGCACGGCTCCTGGCATCCGCACGCACGCACGGAATCGAGGAAAAAATTCTCGTTATGACCGAAGGCCAGCCGGTGGTGCTGTAACGGCTGCCAAATTGATTCCCTCCAACGAAATCGAAGCCAGGCCCGCGCCTTGCAGTTTGCGCGAGGAACTCAAGGGGACGGTCCTGGCCGGTGGCGCCATCCTCGGGCTGAGTTCGCTTTTACTCTGGCGCAATCCAAATCTTTTTTGGAACGACGACTATGAGCTTTCGATTCTCCCGGTCTTCGCGGACGTCGCGCGCAGTTGGTCGGAAGGGCATTTCCCGCTGCTGAGTCCGTCCTCCTGGGTCTGCGGCAATCTCGCGGGCGAATTTCAATACGGCACTTTTTCGGCGTTCGTGAATGCGGCCGTCGTTCTGATTTGGAAATTTCCGCTGACCTTCGCGCAACAAGCGGCGGCGCTCTCGATGTCGCATCTCGTGGCTCTGGGCACGGGCGGATACCTGCTGGCGCGCGGCCGTTCCTTAAGTGTTCCTCTCTCGGTGATGGTTGCGATCGTCGCGGCCGCAAACGGATGGATCATCTGCTGGGGAGCGACAGACTGGTTCGGCGCGCTCGGCGCTTTCACCTGGCTGCCCTGGGCCTGGTGGGGATTCGGCCGCGCGCTTGATCCGCGCCGCGGGCGCTGGCGGTTCTTGTGGCCTGCTCCTTTCATCTACCTGCTCATCACCGGCGGGTTTCCCTATACCGTGCTCATGCTTGGACTGCTCACCGCTTGGCTCGGCCTGCAGTCGATAATTAAGACGCGCGCGCTGTCGTCGATTTGGCCAATGACCATCGGAGCGCTGCTGGGCACGGGACTCTCGGCCCCTGCCTGGCTGGCGCTGTTCGATTATGTGCGCGGCTCCGCTCGCGAAGCGCAGGGGAGCTGGACGCATTTCCAATGGCTGGTCCCGCCAAGTGCGCTGCCGGGTCTGATCCTGCCTTCGTGGACCACGAACTGGGCGGATTTCTCCAGCCGCCTGATGCCGCACACCGCGACGGAAATGGCCTGCGGTCTGGTGGCGCCGGCAGCTCTGCTTTTCGGATTGAGCCGGCTCGGTCGATCACTCGTTAGGCGAATACCATGGGAACTCGGTCTTCTCCTCCTGGTGCTCGTGATCTCAATGCTTCCAAGCGCGAACGTCTTTCGCTGGAGTTTTCGATGGCTGCCTCTGTTTCATCTCACTCTCGCGATTTGCGCGGCCCATGCTTTGCAGTTGCTGGAACGCAACGGTTTGAGCGCTGAGCGACGTGGAATTGTTTTTGGCCCCGGCAGCGCGGCCGTCGTGCTCGTGACCGTGACTGCAGGGGCGATGTTCCTGACCCGCTCGGCTGGCCCTTACGGCGCAGGATTTACGGCGATCACCTTCGGCCTGGCGGTGCTTTGGGCGGCCGCAGATTCATTGCCGGCGCGTTTCCGAATTCTTCGTTCGTGGACGCCGGCCGCGATCACCTTCGCGGCGCTTCTCGCGACCTATCTGTCCATCCCGCCGAATTGCGGTGTTCCCCGGTACAATCTCAGCCAGCAACTCACGAAAGCGTCGCCGCTTGATCCACAGCGCCTCTACCTCAGCGTTTACCCGGCGGCGGAACACAACTACCGGATCGAAAAAAAGAGCGGACCGATCGGCCAGCTCACACGCCCCGGGAGCACCTCGATGTGGGGCGCGCTCCGATTCATCAATGGTTACAGCCCTATCCGGCCACCGGGCGTTGCGCGTGAGTTTGGTTTCACCATTCACGGCGAAATTGACCCTTCGACGGGGGAATACCTGCTTGGATGGCAGGGCGGCGCGGCAGGCGAGCTGGCGCGCCTGGGAGTGGATGGAATCGTCGTGGCCAAAGAGATGGACCTTCATCCGAAACCTGACGAGGAATGGCAGCTCGTCGCTTCTTCCGATGAAGCCTACCTTTACCACCGCCGCGGCGAACCGCTCCCGCGCGTCCGTGCGATCACCTCGATCGATTCCCCATCGCACCAGCAATTCGCGCCTGCTTCGATCAGAGTTGTGGAAGATTCGCGCAACCGAGTGATCGCGGACGTCGAAGTTCCAGCGGGGGATCGCCCCGCTCTGCTCACCTTTTCGCGGCCTTACTTCAACGGTTACCGGGCTTGGATCGGCGCGCTCCGGCTGCCCGTCCGTTCTGATCGGGGAGCGGTCCCGGCGGTGGAAGTTCCCGCAGGCACGGCGGGGCGCTTGACCTTGGAATACAGGCCTTGGTGGTGGACGGCGGGAGCGGCGGTCGCCGCGGTGTGCGCACTGGCGATCGCTGGTGGAGTCGTCCTCGCAGCGCGCGAACGGATCGCAGCACGCAGCTGAGGCTCACCGTTCGGCTCGGACGTCTTGTCAATAAACGGCGGGATCCGGTGGCGTTGATGGAGATGGAACGGAGCGCGAACAAGCAAGAAAGCCTGTTGGCCACACAGTCAGTAAGGCTGTGTTCCGGTGCGCAACGAAGGCGTCTATGAGAGGCGTTGAAGGATGAACGCGCCCGAGCAAAATTGCATCTCGATTTCGTTATTAAACCCGCTTCTAATAAACATCTCGCTTGTAGCGCTTCTCCGCTTTCATCTGTTCGACGTAAGCGTTCGCTTCTTCGATTGACTTGCCGCCCTCCTGCTGAACAATTGTGCGGAGCGCCACGTCCACGTCCTTCGCCATCCGCAACGCGTCGCCGCAAACGTAGAATTGCGCGCCCGCCTCCAGCCAGCGCCAGATTTCCGGTGCATTTTCGGACATCCGATTTTGCACGTAAATCTTGTGCTTCTGGTCGCGCGAAAACGCGCAATCAAATCGGGTAAGAAGTCCCTCCCGCTTCAATTCATTGAACTCGTCACCATAATAAGAGTCGCAGGTTTGGCGTTGCGATCCGAAGAAAAGCCAATTGCGTCCACCTGCGCCAGTGATGCGCCGCTCCTGAAGAAACGCGCGAAATGGCGCGATCCCAGTCCCCGGTCCGACCATGATGATGTCGATGCTGTTCTCCGGAAGGTGAAAATGTTTCGCGACAGTTGGAAACACCGGCACCGGGTCGTGCTCGCGCCGTTCGGCCAGGAAAGTGGAGGCCACACCTTTGCGTTTGCGTCCGTGCGACTCGTAGCGAATGACGTCGACGATGAGGTGCACGGCTTCAGGGAAAGCTCGCAGGCTGCTTGCGACCGAGTACAAGCGCGGTTGCAATTTGGTTAGAAGGCCGACGAATTCTTCGGGCGTAAATTTAACCGACGGATGTTCAAGCAAGAAATCGATCACCTCCAAGCCCCAGAGATATTGGTGGAGATCTTGTTTGCGTGACGGTTCCAGCAAATCGCTCAGGAGCGGTGCGGCCGAGGCGCGCTCTGCGATGGCTTTCAAAAACTTCGGTGTCGGTGTCGTAATGCTGTAGTTGCGAAGGAGGGCCTGGCGCAGAGGCGCGGTTTCATTTTTCCCAGTCGGAACAGTCTCGTCACCCGATGCGCCCAGCGTACGGATGATTTCATCCGCCAGGGCTGGATCGTTGCTCGCATACACCGCCATCGAATCACCCGGCGCGAACACGAGCCCGGAGCCGCCGAGTGAAATTTCGAAGTGCCGAGTGTCCTTGGCCGATTCTTCGCCGCTGAGGCGCCGGTTCACGAGCAGCTTCGCGGGAAACGGATTGGTTCGGGAGTAGAGCAAGGGCGCGGTTTGCGCAGTCATCCACTGCCATACGCGCCGTCATTACTCACCGCAAGCGGGAGGAAACCACGTCCCGAGATTTGTCGGGCGCTTGCGACACCGGATCTCACCGCTAGCCTCTCTCGCGTGTGCGTGCCGCACGCTCCGAGATGACGCCCGATAAATCTTCACCGGTCGTTTCGAAGCTCCCGGGAACGTCAGCACATGATCCCTACGCTGCCTTTCGTTTCGGCGCCTTCAATCTCTACATGAGCGGTAATCTGCTCGCGCTCATCGGCCGGCAGATGCTCGCGGTCGCCGTCGAGTGGGAAATCTACGCGCGCACCCATTCGGCCACTGCCCTGGGCCTGGCGGGGCTGGTCATCGCCATTCCGGTGGTCGCGCTCTCGCTTCCGGCCGGGCATTTCGCGGATAAGTACAGCCGCAAATGGATCATTATCATTGCGCAGTTTTTCAGCGTCATCGCTTCGGCTGCGCTCGCGCTCGTTTCCTGGAAACATCTCTCAATCCCGGCGTGGCCAATTTTGCAGCACGGTAATGCCGTCTTGCGCGCGATCGCGGGCGTTTTCGAGCGACATCAATCCACTTTTCAATTTAACGACCTCTCCGTGCCGCTGATTTACGTCCTGCTGTTTCTCGCCGGGATTTCGCGCACGTTCGCCTGGGCGGCGCGCAGCTCATTTTTCCCCACCCTTGTGCCGCGCGATGCTTTCGCGAACGCCGTTACCTGGAATAGCAGCGTCTTTCAGATCGCGTCAGTGCTGGGTCCGGCAATCAGCGGGTTCCTCGTCGCGCATATCAGTTTCGCCTGTGTTTACGTGATCGATGCGATCTGCGCGTTTCTGTTCTTGATTCTGATGCTACCGATTCGGCGCGCCCCGCGGAACGAGAAACAAGAACATCAAGGAGCCTGGCGCAGTCTTCTTGCCGGCCTGCGTTTCGTGCTCAGCAAACAGGTCATCTTGGCGACGATTACACTCGATCTTTTCGCGGTTTTGCTCGGCGGCGCCACCGCCCTGCTCCCGCTCTTTGCCGATCAAATCTTGCACGTTGGCCCGGTCGGGCTCGGATGGCTTCGGGCTTCACCAGCGATCGGCGCGTTTGGAATGGCGTTGCTCGTCGCTTATCTGCCGCCGATGAAACAAGCCGGCCGAACTTTGCTCTGGTGCGTTACCGGGTTCGGGGTCGCGACGATTTTGTTTGGTCTCTCGCGCATGTTCTGGTTTTCGCTCGCGATGCTTTTCCTGATCGGTGCGTTCGTAGTGTGAGCGTGATCATTCGCGGCACGATCGTGCAACTGGTCACGCCCGATGAAATGCGCGGCCGGGTTTCCGCGGTAAATAACATTTTCATCGGCACTTCGAACGAGTTTGGCGCTTTGGAATCCGGCTTAACGGCCGCGCTTTTAGGTCCGGTGCTATCGGTGGTCGGCGGCGGCATTGGGACGATTCTGGTCGTGCTCGGTGTCGCGCGCTGGTGGCCGGAAACGCAGAAGATTGGACGGCTCGATCGCACACTCCGGTAGCGCTCCCTGTCATCCTGAGGGGAGCTCAGCGGAGTCGAAGGATCCCGTGGCATTACCTTAAAGCTCTCGCCGGGGTTGAAAGCCCGGCCTCGCCCTTCGGGCTGCGTTACGGCTTCGGCTGCACTGGAAATGATGTCAGAGTGCGCCGTGCAGCGCAACCGTGCCATACGGCGCACCGCCGTCCTCACGATAGCGGATGTCGGCGCGATGATAATCGAAGCTGCGGTACGGAAGATAGCCGCCTTCCGCCGTTATTTGATCGCATCCGTTAGCTTCCATTCCACGCCCGCACCGGTTCGGATCTCGGTATAGGACTGGACTGCGTCGTTCAAGCGCACCGGGCGATTGACATCGCCAAAGCGGTCGCCGACCCGATAAGTGGCAGATCTGATCCGGACCACCGGGTAATCCACAACTGTGAAATTGATGAAGGATCAGCGCTCCTTCTATGCCACTAATCTTCGCGCGGGAGAGCCGTCTCAAACAAGCGGCATCGCCCATGCGGCTTCCAAATTCGCTATCGGCGTGAGTGCCGTCGCGTTTCCATTTAGCGGTCTCGCTGGCATCCGCAATCGCGCGCCCCATGCTTGAGTCTTCTGTTTTCTAGGCATCATTTGGTTGCCCGTTAGAGTTATTCCTCATTTAACGCCGCTTCAAAAGCATCTAACCATTGCCCGAATAGTATTATCTGTGGCCTGCATTGGGGAGTCGATAATCTCAGCGGTTCGATACGGGTCAGGCCACGAGTACCTTTGCGCGTGGTCCAAGGGGAGCATCTTTGATGATACAGGCTGGTGGCGATCTTCGATTCCGCCGCCGCGCTCAGAATGCGCCGTGCAGCGCAACCGTGCCATACGGTGCACCGCCGTCCTCACGATAGCGGATGTCGGCGCGGTGATAATCGAAGCTGCGATACGGAAGATAGCCGGCTTCCGCGCTTAGCTTAACCGCATCCGTTAGCTTCCACTCCACGCCCGCACCGGTTCGGACCTCGGTATAGGAGAGGACCGCGTCATTCAAGCGTACCGGGCCGTTGACATCGCCAAAGCGGTCGCCGACCCGGTAGGTGGCGGATCTGATCTCCGCGCCCGCATAGACAGTCACGGCTTTTGTGGCTTCGAATTCTAGACGCGGCGTCGGGAGGACCGCATTGAGCACCCATTGGGACGCAAGTTTCCAACGAACCCCACCGCCCGGGAGCACTGGATATTCGCTATTAAAATCGACACCAATGCCGAAAACAAGCTGGAGATTCGGGCTGTAGATGTAGGTTCCGCCGACAATAAACGGGACATTGAAGTTACCGCCATCCAGATCGCTCGCGCCATAGAAGCCGGGATGTGCTTCGATGCGGACAAGCAGGGAATCGGAAAACTGCGTGTCTAATCCGAGCACCAGGCTCGCCGCTTGGAGCGTGTCGGGCAATTGCGCAGAATCCGGGATGCCGAAGTCGTAACGTTCGTAGGCCGCGCCGAGCCGGAGAATGCCAAATTTCACCCGCGGCGTAAGCACCAAACGGAAGAAGAAGTTATTCTCATCGAAGTCGCGGATCGCGCGCCGGCCGCGTTCCACATCGCCCTCGCCCACGTAAGTCTCTTGGGCGTCGAATTCGTAGGAAAACGCCGGGCCCGCATTCGCAGATGTGTCGCTGGTTGTCTCTGTTGGAGTGACGGTGTCGCCAGATAATGGCAGAGCCAGGAAAGTGGAAGAAAGCACGAAGATGACGGCCGTTTTCATGAACGTGATTGCGAAACTACACTTTGCCTAACGACCGCCCGACGTGTCACGACGAAAGAAGGTGATGGCTCTGGAAATGTCTTTCATCATCGCCGACTCGGAAGCGAGCCGCTCCACGCCGTGAAGCGATCCGAGCGACGCTGCGGAAATCATGTCGCCCCGCCACACCAACGTCGCTGGTTTGCCCTCGACTTCGACCGACCACATTTGATACAATGTCAGCGCGACATAATAACCACCGCTCGCGTAATACAGTGCGTCGGCGGCCTGGTAAGTTCCGCTGCTGCCAGCCCGGCTGTAAAAAGCGCCCAAGGTGAGGACCCCCTGATCGTCCGCTTCGAGCAACTCCCAGTACAGTTCCGGCTTTGATCCAGCGCCCCGCCCGATGCCGGTGCTCTCGAGAAAGCCTGAGAATTGCCGTCGAACTTTGTCCTGCTGGCGCAGCAATCCATTGAACTCGTCGGCTGGCCGCACGCTTTCGCCAGTATGGGCGTAAGGAGGCTGCGCGGCGCTGCCGCCCGAAAGAAAAGCCTGCGACCGGCTGAGCAATTGATCCGTCCAGAAACCCGCCACCGCCGGAGGCATGCCGCCAGCGGCCGCAACACCGGCTGCGGGCACAAATTTCTTCGCGTCATCTTTTCCAAACTGAAGCTCAGGCGACATTTTCAAGGTCGCATTCACAAGCGAACGCACCGCGGAATTGTCCGGCGCGGATCGGAGCTTCGCAAAAGTTGCCGCGCCTGGCGTGCCGGGAATATCTGCATGGAGAAATACCTTCATTTCGCTATGGCGAGTTGGATCCCAGCTGCGCAACGCCGCCATCGCTTTCGCCGGGGAACCCGGTGCGACGTAAACGCTCTGGACAGAAAGATAACGCGGCGAGCTCATCGCAGGACCGCGTGCCGTTTTGGCGTCACTGTGCGCAAGTTGCGCGAGGTCCACGTTGTTGAAGACGGAGAACGCGGAGAGTTCCGCGACCGGATCGGCGCGACTCGCCCGGATTTGTCCGAAAGAAAAGAAGAGAACCGCTGCCGTTGTTGCGGCTGCGCCGAGTGAAGTTCGAATTAAATAAGACATGCGCCACTTGCCCAGAGATACTTATTGCCGCGCCCTGCTGGTTGCAAATGCATCAGGCTCATCGCAAGGAAGCGGTTGCCATGAGCGACGCCGTCATCGTGCTCGATCGATTGAGCAAGAGTTATGAGAAGACGCAGGCGGTCACGAATCTTTCGCTCACGATCGAGCGCGGCGAGATCTTCGGATTTCTCGGCGCGAACGGCGCTGGGAAAACGACAACCATCCGGATGTTGTGCGGCTTGAGCAGACCAAGCAGCGGCAAGGCAACGATCGCCGGCGCGGACGTCTGGCGGCAACGACAAACTGTGCGGACAAAATTCGGCTACGTCGCGCAGCGCTTCAGTTTGTATCTCGATCTCACGGTCGAGGAGAATCTGCGATTTTTCGGCGGCGCCTATCGGGTTCCACAATCGGAGTTGGACGAACGAATCGATTCGCTACTCAAACTGACCGATCTCGCAGGCAACCGCGACACCGCTGCGGGTAGCCTCTCGGGCGGCATGCGGCAGTTGCTCGCGCTCGGGTGTGCCCTGATTCACGAACCGCCGCTGCTTTTCCTCGACGAGCCCACCTCCGGGCTCGATCCCGTGCATCGCCAGCAGATGTGGGATCTGCTCTACGATCTGGGCAACGCCGGGATCACGATCTTTGTCACGACTCATTACATGGATGAAGCCGAGCGTTGCACGCAGGTCGGCTTTCTCGAGCGGGGTCGCTTGCTGGCGAAAGCGCCGCCCCGCGAGCTGATCGGAAATTTCAACACCAAGCTGCTGGAAATCGACGTCGATCCGGTGATGCCGGCGCTGGTGCAACTCCGTGGCGAGCCCGATGTACTCGGGGTTTCGCTCCGCAGCGGCAGCCTACGAGTTTACGCCGCGCAGCCGGAGAAGTTGCTCGCGCGTTGGCGTCAGGCGTGGCCCTTTCCTGATCTGCAATTTCGCGGAGAACGCTGGGTCGACCCGGATATGGAAGACGTTTTCACGGCCTACTCGCAGGGTTACGACGCTGTCTTGCGCAAACGATGAGATGGCCATCCTTCGGCGCCATCAGCAGCGTCGCCTACAAAGAATTTCTTCATATCTATCGCGACCGGCGGGTGCTGATTCTCCTGCTGATATTGCCGCCGGTTTTCACTCTCGTTTTTGGCCACGCCTTCGAGATCGGCGATCTCACCGATATCCCGGCCTTGCTCCAGAACGCGGATGGGACGCCGCGCGCGCAGCGTTTCATCGAGATCGCGCTGAAAAACAAAACCTTCAGGTGGCGCGCGGCTGGGGCTGGAATGAGTGGCGATGAAAATCTGCTCAGTCACGGTGTTCAGGCGACAGTCGTGATTCCGAAGGGCTGGGGCGAGAGCCTTGCCAATGGCGACCCGATGCCGCTGCACGCATATCTGGATGGAGCGGATTCAAACACCGCGCAGCAACTCGAGGGCAGTCTGCAGAAATCGCTCGCTGATTTTCAGCTGGGCGAACGCCAGCAGATGATTGACGCGCTCCCGCCGGACGTTTTCGACATGGCCAAAAAGCTGCCGATCGAAGTGCGAAAGCAGTTTGTCTCCGCGATGGAACCGTGGTCGGTCCAGAGCACGATCCTCTACAATCCCGACTCGCGTTTCATCGACTACGTGCTGCCCGGCGTCATCGGGCTGATTTTGCAACTAATCACGGTGACGCTGATGGCCTGCACGATCGCGCGTGAACGCGAGTCGCGGACGTTGTATCAACTGCTCGTGACTTCGTTGCGCCGTCGCGAGATCGTAATCGGAAAGATGCTGCCGTATCTGGCGATCTCGATTCTGCTTGTGGTCATGATCATGGCGCTGGCTGGGTGGCATTTCCACGTCCGCTATTTCGACCTCCCGACCCTAGGGCTGATCGTGTTGCTCTTCCTGCTTTGTTCGCTTGGGCTGGGTCTCCTTATTTCTGCCTTCTCACGCACGCAGACGCAGGCGATCCAGTTCTCCGTCTTTTTCCTCCTGCCGGTTTTCGTGCTCTCGGGAGCTTTCGCTCCACTCGGACAACTCCCGAAGTTCATCCGCTACGTCGCGGAGATTTTTCCGCTCACGCATTTTTGCCGCGCCTTTCGCCTCGTGAATCAATATCACGCCGGGATGTCGTATCTCGCGCTCGACCTGCTCGTCCTGCTCGCCGGCGCGATTATCACCTTCGCAGGCGCGGCGTTTTTGCTGAAGCGAATCGAGCTTTAACTAACTCGGCCCTTCAGCAAATCGAGTTGGCGACCTCCGCCGGTGGGTAAGTTCACCTTGAAGGTGGCTGGGGCAACTCCAGAGTCGTGATGTCGCACAGCCGCAGTTCGGGATTCAAAACGCCCACTTTCCCGCCATCTCGCTGCCAAACAATTTTCCCCTCAGATAGCAACGTCTTGTAGAATGTTCGCCGTCGCGCGAATGCATCCTCGAAGCCTGCCGTACTCGTCGCGCGAGTCTTCATAAACCGCTGGTAAGCCGAATCGGTTATCGCGACGTGAGTGACCCCGCGCTTTCGCAGGCCGGCGAGAGTGTCAACATCCGCCGCGAAAGGAGCACTCACGATCTTCTGTCTCAAAGGCTGGGAGTCGTGGGTGAGAGCCATTCGATCCCAGGAGCGAAGACCAACGCGCTGATCTCGACGATAACGGCGTTCGCGGGCAGGTGCGCCGCGATCCACTTGACCAGCTCGGCTCGGGAGTCGCTCTGAAATGCCAGCTCTACGCCAGCCGTTCGATATGCCGCGAAGAAAAGGCTGAGCGCGATCGCCGCCGCAATTGCCGGTCGCCACCGGCTGCCGCCGTCGCGCCACATCTCGACGATGCCCAAAGCCGCGAATAGATAGATCGGAATCATCGCTGGCAGCAAGTAGCGACCGCTCTGCGCGCTGGTGGTTGAAATTATCAACCCAAACACAAGCGGGAACGCGGTTCAGAATCCATTCCGGCATCGAGATGCAGGCTCTGGTCAGCCAAACGGTTCGCAGATGATAGCCGACGAAAATCCAGAGCGGAATCGCGGTCTCGTGCAGCAGACCTTTCACCCAGTCGAAATGCGAGAAGGACAACTGGACCCCGGCATGCTGATTGAGCATCGCCAGCTCGCCAGAGAGAGCATTGCGGAACTCGTTAGGCGAGATGATCAGGGACCAGTTGATCAACACGAGCACTGCCAGAAGCGTCCCGGAAAACACGAGGACGTGAGACCAGGAGAACGGACGGCGACAGGCCAGGACCGGCAATGCCGCGGCGAGCATGACCACTCCCACATACTTTGCCGAGACCGCGACCGCAGCGGCACAACCGAGCCAGGCTGCGCGCGACCTACTTGGAGATCGCCAGAACTGATGCGCAGCGAGCAGCGTTAGCACCACGCCCATCAGCAGACCGGTGTCTTCTTTCATGAAATGAGCGAGCTCAAGAAGCCGTTGGTGCAGAAGGACGAGGATCCCCGCCCAGGCCGCGCCCGCGGCGCCCGCATAAGAGAAGGCAATAACCGAGAACCCGGCAGCCGCGATCGCTGCGAAAATCGCCGCGCACCAGCGCCCGGCGATAACAACATTTTGGCTGCGAGGTTGGATCCGCAGCAATCTTACCGCGAGATCGGTCGCGGTGAGCAGCAGAAGAGGATGATGGAAATTGCGTGAGCCACTCTCGATCTGCCGCACCTTGCTGGGCTCGTCGGGATGGTAGTAGTAAGGAAAGCGGTTGTTGCTGGTGTAGAGCAGGAGAGCGATGGCAAAGGTGGCAAGAGGGATGACCCATCGCATTGCTGCGCGCGAGCCAGCCGGCGCCAAGGTTAGATCGAATCGGACCGGGGTGGGTTTCAACGTGGAATCTGTGTGATTCGAATCAAGACGGCGAATGCCGCAAAACCGGTGAGGCTTACCATAACGCCGCAATGCGTAAGAGCTATCCTGATGTTAGACCGGAGCAGCGGCTCCCTCCTTTGAGGCCCCTCCGAAAGTCGGGCGAATCTTCGTGCGAGGTTGGCGCATCCATCCGCCGGGCGGCCAATTCGAAGGCTCCGACTTACAGCTCGCCCAACGGTGCTCCCATGCAGAGAGCTCGCATCGTGAGGATGCCATTGTTTGCACGCCAAGACGCATGCGCTTCCAATCTCAGCGCGGAGGGCTTGCTTGAAATGATCGCAAATCAGATCCGTGGTAGGCTACGTTATGAATGATGTAGCCCCGGTTTCCAGCTTGCGTCCGGCGAATCGCGAGGCTCCGCAAACGAGACCATTAAGCAAGCTCGAAGGTTTTCCTGATTTTCGCAGGCGGCGACTCTCCGCCGGCGCATGGATTGCCATCCTTGCGCTGATCGGCTGCACGCCGGCTTTCGTCGGGACCGTCGCCTCCGCGAATCCTACTCTCGAAGAATCCACCGAAAAATATTATCCAGTCCAGCCGGACGCGACCATAAGCGTGAAAAACCGGGACGGTGCCATTCGCATCTACGGCGCCGAAACGGACGAAGCAAAGGTGCAGACGATCAAGCGCGCTTACTCCGCGGATCGGCTGAAAGGCATAACCGTCAAGGTCTCGTCCAAACCCGGAGCGCTCGCGCTTGAGACATTGATTCCTGCAAAATCGAAAGGTTGGTTCGCATTCGATCGATCAGGGACCGTCGAGTACAACATTGTTGTCCCGCAGACCTGCAAAGTCTCGAATCTCGAACTCACTGACGGCGAGGTCGTGGTCCAGGGTATGCGAGGCCCCGGCGTGAAGGCGAGCCTCGGGAATGGTCGGCTCGCCGGGCACAACTGTTTCGGCGATCTGCGGTTCTCCGTCGCCAACGGCGGTCTCGATCTCTTCTACGACTGGTGGGAGAATCGTCGGATGGCATTAAACCTCCGCACTGACAATGGCGGAGTGCGCGCGATCCTGCCGAGCGACGCCGCTTTCTCGCTCGATGCGCAAACGCAAAATGGCCACATCGTCAATGCCTTTCTCCCGAAAGAGCCGAAGCCGTCCGGCGCGGTAAACATGTTAACAGAGGTCGTCGGCGTTGATCCGCGCGCCCAACTCACGATTCGCACAAACAACGGCAACATCAGGATCGATGAGGCGTATTGACCTCCGTATTCGGTTCGATCGAGTCATCGCTTAATTAGTGGCGCGAGTTTCCTAACTTGCGTTTTTCGGGAGCCTCCGATTTTTTTACTTTCTACTTGGGAAATTTCGCAAGTTAGGAAACTCGCGCCACGGGACCTTCGCAAGCTGCCCACCTGGCGCCACGTCATTGCAGCGCTTTCGCTGTCAACAACTCCCGGAGCCGATGGTCTTCGTCGGCCTTGGCGACCAAGCCCAAGCGCCGGTAGCATTGCTCGCGCTTCAGGAGCGCGACAGCGCTTTGGTTGATCCTGAGACCGCGGCTGAGCGAGTCGATTGCCTGTGCGAAATCGCTGCGTTCCATTTCGATCTCACCACGATATTGCCATGCTATTGCAAGGTTCGCGTCCAGTTCCGTTGCGCGTTTGATTTGCTCGTAGGCCTCCGGCGCGTGTCCGAGTTTCATCGAGGCGTAACTGCTTTCCGCGCATGCGGCCGCCGACTTTGGGTTCAGCCGTTGCGCGTATTCGGCGTCGTCAAGCGCGAGTCGCGGCTGCCCGATATCATTGAGCTGCCATGCGCGCTGCGCGTAGAGTTCCGCGTTCGCGCGCTCGACCGAGATTTCAGCATCGAGGCGGCTGATCGTTTCCAGAAACTCTGCGGTGAGTGCGTCAACGCTCCACAATCTGCGCACGCCAAGCTTCTCGCATTCTGCCGGGCGACCCAGCGCCGCGAGCGCGATCCCGCAAAATAAGCGAGGGCGCACCGCCCATGTCGCCAGCTTAGCCGCCGCTTCGCCGTCCGCCAGTGCGAGCTCCGCGTCCCCCGCACGCAAAAAAAGCAGGCTGCGGTCGGTAATCGTCGCCGCATCGTTCGGCGCCGCTGCGAGCCGGGCATCCAAGTCGCGGATTTTAGCGAGCTGCTTCGAGAGCTGATCAAAGAGCTTCGTTGCCCGAAGCACCTCAGGATCGTCGGGAGCTGCCTCCTGCGCCTTGTGCAAATCCTCCCAAGCTTCGTCCCAGCGATCGAGGCGGCGCCGGCAGAGCGCGCGCTGGACTCTCGCCTCCGCGCTTTCCTGCGCCGACAGCAACGCAGTCCAGCCATCGTTCTCCTCCAGCCAATGCTGTTGTGAATGTTCGAGCCGTGCAATTTTCTCGAGTACCCGGACGTTTTTTTCGTTCGCATGCAGCGCCGCGTGCCAGCGTTGCACAGCGTCGGTTGGCTTGTGTCCTGCGACTGCGAGGTCGCCGGCGTATTCATCAAGTTTCACCGACGGGTTACCGACCGACCGCCGCCATTGTTCCAGAGTTGTCGTTGCGCCAGCGAAGTCGCGTTTTCCAAACTGCGCTTGCACGAGCCGATCCCACGCGCCGTTTTCCGCTGGATGACGCTGGACGATGCGTTCGGCGAGCGGGACAGCTCGATCGTACGCCCGTTCACGCAGAACCTGCCGCAATCGCGCGCGTTCCGCTTTTTCTCCTAACGGCGCACGATTGCATCCCGACAGCGCGCCCCAAAGCGCCGCTGTCACTCCCGCCAGAAATGTGATTCTGCTCCGCTGCTGCGAAATTGCCACTTCGGATAAAATCGGAGAAGCTGTCTGCCTAAGAAAGCTCCATCAATGTATTTTAGGGCATGCGCTTCCGCTGCCGCCGCTTTGTCGGGCAAGGCGAGAGCGCCCGCACTATATTGTTTTCCTCAGTCGCGTTTTCTGTAGACAGTCTCTTTGCTTAAGTATCGCAATTCACGTTGCGCATCGCTATTCTGTTATCATGCCTTCTTTCGACATTGTCTCTGAAGTTGACGCTCAGGAAATCGACAACGCCATCAATCAGGCGCGCAAGGAACTCGCGACCCGCTTCGACTTCAAAGGCTCCGTCGCTGAGATCGTCGCAGAAAAGGATAAGATCACACTAACGGCGGAGGACGCCCCCCGGCTGCGCGGCCTGCGCGAGATCGTGATCGCGAAGCTTTCAAAGAGGGGCGTCGATTTGCGCAACGTGGAGCAGGTCGATCCCGCGATTTCGCCACTCGGGCATGCGCGTCAGGAGCTGAAAATCCAGCAAGGCCTGGAAGGCGACAAAGCGAAAGAGATCATTCAGGGGATCAAAGCGGCAGGTTTTAAGGTGCAGAATCAACTCCAAGACCGGCAGATTCGCGTGACTGGCAAAAAGCGAGATGATCTGCAAGCGGTCATTCATTTCGTCCGCGGGCGAGACTTCGGGGTTGCGACTAACTTCACAAACTTCCGCGACTGAATCGCCTCGAAAACTCTCGGCCATTCCGAGCAACGCCGAGGCTGTAACGCAGCCCGGCAGGGCGAGACCGGAGTTTGAATCTTGTCGCGGCAGCCAAGCGTAACTTCGACCAGGCTCCGCGCTTCGTTGTCTTTGATCACGTGGCTTGCGGACAAGGCTAACCGCCCTGCACCGGCGGCATGATTGAAATCTGGTCGCCAGATTTCATCACATAATCACGCGGAACGAACTCGACGCCTGCACCGACGAGAATGCTCGCATCCCACGCCGCGAGCGGCGGGAAGCGCTGGTATAATTCTCCGATCAGTTCGGAAACGGTCGCGCCATCCGCGAGCTCCAGGTTTAAATCGGTCCCGCCGATGATGTCCTTCAGGCGCGAGAAAAACTGCACGTGTACGGTCATTGTGCCTCTTGAGTGACTGTAGCACTTGAAGGTAGTGTCACGCGACTCGCCTTCTGGTTTCCGCGATTTCGGAAAATTTTGCGCCCGGGGTTGGCGCCGCCACGGCTGCCGTTACAGGCGCCGATGCGAGATCGAGCTGAAGGGTAAGCGTCTCGCCTGCCGCATTGCGCATCTTGCGCAACACGCTCCAGCTTACAGCCAGACAACCTTCACTTTGCTTTCGCAATCGCAGCGTTCACTTTCTCCGCAAGTTCGTGATCGACGGGGTGCCGTGCAGCTTCACCCCAGAGCTCGTGCGCACGCGCCGTGTTGCCGTCCGAGTTAGCCAGGTTTCCCGCATTAAGGTAAATCACTTGGAGATCGCCTTCGCTAAACTGGCTGGGATTTTTCCGTGCGCTCGCGACCAGTGTCTCGAAATCCTGCCGAGTCGCGCTTCTTGGACTGAGAAAAAATGGCAGGGCATCAGTGGTCAGCGCACGCACGAGCCGCACATGAACGTCGCTGGGAATGGCGTTGACCGCTTCGTCCATCACCGCCAGACCCTGCTTCAGCACTTTTAGTTTGGTAGGTCCAAAGGGCAGGTCGCGGCTGCGCAGAGTGTAGGTGCTGCCCAGATAAACGCGCGCGAGATGGTTCTGCGGTTCGCGTTGCAACGCCGTCTCCAGCTTTGCGATGCATTGCTCCACTGCTGGTTTGTCGCCCGCGAGCGCACGTTTGTAGAGCTGCGCGATCTCTTGTTGCTCGAAGTTAAAATCCGCCAGCACCGACAAGCAGCAGAGGAGCGGTAAAACAATTGCGAGGGAACGCCAGATGATCGGCATGGTTCTCCTTGAGGCGACAACGAGCCGCTATTGATGTCGGCCACGACTCTGTTCAAGATCTTGGCGTCAGCGGCTTTTCACTCCTCGGGTGTTCACCTCCCACTCGCGTTTTCGTTTCCAACGCCGGATGCCTCTTCGAACGTAATACCCAGCTTCTGCACTTCGGCGTAAGGCATCAGCCACGCGAGAGACTCGTCGTGGAGATCGACCACCTGAATGCGATTGCCGAAGGGATCATGAAAATCGCAGCGGAACCCAGGAATTAATTCCAACCCATATTTTCGGGTGAGTTTCTCGCGGACCGCGCCGAGCTGAGCTTCATCGCGCACCATTAATCCGAAGTGACGTATCCGGTCCGGCTGGATTTTGTCCACCTTGAACATGGCCAGGAACTGATGCGGGCCAGAGTTTGAAGAAGGCGTCGCCTTCGCCCTCATCGAGTTTTTCGAGATTGAAGACATCTTTGTAGAACGCGACCGCTTTCTCCACATCGTCCACCTCGATCGCCACGTGATTGCAGCCATAAACCCGAACGCTCACGAGCTTCTCTCTTACTGTGCGAGCAATGCCTCGCAAGCTTTCCCACAGCGTCGACAAGCCTCGGCGCAGACACGGCAATGCTCCATCCTTTGAGCGTGGCTTTCGCAGATCGATGCGCAGATCTCGCAGGCCTGAATGCAGGCCCGCAACTGCGCCCCAGCCAGCTTGAAATCCGTGCGAGTGAAGCGCGAGATCACGCGCGCGGTCGCCAGGCAAACATCCGCGCAGTCATTGTTATCGCGGATGCACTCGATCATTTGTGCGACCTCCTTTTCGCCCAGGCAGGCATCGGCGCAGGTATTGCACGCTTCCGCGCACGAATAGCAGGCCGTAATGCATTCGATGTTAATCGCGTGATCCGAAGAAGGGTTCACGGGATGGGTGTCGAACATTTGTTTGATGTAGCTCATGAAAGATTCTCCGGTTGGTTGTTCTCAACAATCGCAGCAGCAGCGGACGACGCGGGCACCTAAGTGTTCTCGGGCGGCGTATTTTCGGCGGCGAAAGCGTCCGTCAGCGGAGAGGAGGCCGCCGTCTGGGTTGCGCAAATCTGGAATCCCGCACCTTTGATGGCTTCTTCCAACTTCGTCCGGGAGAGCAGCACCGGCTCGTACTGTGCCGTCACTTTGCCGTGGAATATGCTCAGACTTTGCAGGCCGGGAAGCTTCGCGAGCGCATCGCGGAGCGCTTTTTCGCGGGTGGGCGATTCCAGCCCTTCGACCGTGAATTCGGCGTCCACGAATTCATGCAGCGCAGCCTCGTTCGACGGGGTAGGCGGCGATTCGTCCATGGCGCACATCAGGCAAGCATCGCCGCAAGCAGGACTTCACCGAGGGCCGCTACTTTTTCTTCGTCCGCATCGGTAACTTCTTGCGCTTCGCGCTTGCCATCTTCTCAAGTTCTTTTTCGCTCATGGAACCGGCCATGCTCTTCGAAGCGCCGCGGAGCGAGTTTTTCGATTTCTCGCCGCGTTTTGCGGCAAGTGCTGCGCCGGCTGCCATCTGCTGCTTTTTTGATTTGGCGGGCATACAATGAGTTCGCTTCTCGCAAGCGAGCTGGTTCTAACGCGCCATGCGATGGTTTTTCGGCTGAACTGACTTGGTCACGAAGAATGTCGCCGTGGTGTCCGAGAGCGCCTGTGCGAAGCGCACATTCCTATACCATTGGCCGAAAACGCCCCACGATCTCCTGCAAGCGGCCGCTGATCTGGCCTAACGAGCAAACCTCGACCGCCTCGAGCAGCGCCGGGAAACAATTCTCATCTGTCTCGACGACCGCCGCGAGTTGCTCGAGCGCTTTGCCGGCTTGCGCGGCATTCTTTTTTTTGAACACCTTCAATCGATCCACCTGCAATTGTTGCTTCGTACGCGGCGTGCGCGCGAGTTCAATTTCCGGCGGCTCCTCGTTCGCATTCCGGTATTTGTTGAGCGCGATAATCGGCCGGGTGCCGTTGTAGATTTGCTGCTCGTAACGATGCGCGGCATTCTGGATTTGGCTGCGCTGATACCGGTGCTCGATTGCCGCGACCACGCCGCCGAGATCCTCGATCTGCCGGAATTCTTCCAGAATTGCCGCCTCAACCGCGCGCTCGACCGCCTTCATTCCAGGCGAGCCGCTCAGCATGTTCATGGTGTGCTTAAAGATGCCCGATTCATCGAGGAGGATCGCCTGCCCGTGCGCGGCGAGCCGAATCCATTCTTCGCTCGGGGTGGTGAACGGCTCATCGGCGCTGTTCGAGTGACACGAGTTGGTGCCGTTCATGTATGCAAGCATCAACTCCGCCGCCGTCCGGGTGAGATTGTTTTTGAACTCGGAGGCGACGAGCGAGCGCCCGCTCGTTTGCGTATGCAGCTTGAACATCTGCGCCTTCGTTCCGGCGCCGAACGCATCGCGCATGCCGATCGCCCAGATGCGGCGCGACACGCGCGCGAGGGCGATGTATTCGACATCCAATCCGCAATCGAGAAAGAACGAAAGACGCGGGCCGAATTCATCTACAGGGATGCCGCGAGCCGCCATCATTTCCGCGTAGGCGAAACCATTTGAGAGCGTGTAGGCCGCCTGTTGCACTGGCGTGGAACCGGCTTCGCCGATGTGATAGCCGCTGATGGAAACCGGATACCAGCGCGGCATCTCGCGCGTGGTGTATTCCATCATGTCGGCCAGGAAACGCAGCGACGCTTCCACGGGAAAGATCGTCTCGTTCTGCGCCTGAACTTCTTTGAAAATGTCAGCCTGGATGGTGCCGCGCAGCTTCGGCACAACGGCTTTGCCAAACCGCCGTTTTGCGGCGGCGATATACATCGCCATAATGATCGGCGCCGGCCCGCTAATCGTCATTGAGGCGGAAAAATTCGGCGCACCCATATCGAAGCCGGCATAAAGTCGCTCCATGTCTTCGACGGTATCAACTGCCACGCCGCCTTCGCCGATCTTGCCGAACACGCCCGGCGCGTCGCTGTCGATCCCGTAAAGCGTCAATCCGTCGAATGCGGTGCTGAGACGCTTCGAACGCTGATGCGCCCCGAGGTAATGGAAGCGCTCATTAGTGTCTTCGGCCAATCCCATGCCTGAGAACAGGCGCGTGGGCTCTTCGGTTTCCTGTGGAGGCAGCCGTGTCGGCTGCCTGGCTTTAAGCATGGCGGGCGACGCGCCCGCTGCTGCCGCGCTGCCGTTCAGCTTCGCTTTCTTCCCATCACCATTCTTCTCGTAACTGCCGCTCTCGGTTCCGAGTTCGTTCAGCGGCTCGAGATACATCTCGCGATAGGCGCCATTCAAATAAGGGAACTCGCCAGGCAAACCGTCGCCTAACAAGTAACGCGTGATCTCACCCGGCTCATCAATCTCCGGCAGCGCGAGTCGGGGCAGCTTCAAACCGGTGGGCGCGGTGCCGATAGGCGTTTTCGCTTTGATCTCGCTCCAGCGCTCGATCATCTGTTGGCCAAACTTCCTGTCCGTCCGCGCCCGCTTTACCTCATCGAGCACGAACTGGTTGTACTTTTCTACCGCTTCAACGACATGTCCTAGTTTGCTCATGTTTATCTCTTGTAGTGTGGTTCGGTCACTGTCGAATGCCCTCGCTACGGCGGTTCCCGCCGCTACAAGGCTGTCATTTCGAGCCCGAACGCTTTCGGGGGGAAATTCCGTGGCGCTACCGTAAAGGTTCCGCATCGGGATGTCTCGACTGTGCTCGACATGATAATGAAATGAATTTTCCCGACCTATACCTGCTGCCTTCGAATCTCTGAAATCTGCGTAATCTGTGGAGATCTTTATTCTGTGAGCAAATCGCACAACTCATCCACCCCGCGGTCCCGGTGCCGCTTTGCCACAGTCGAGACCAGCTTTTGTTCGCGCTTGTTTTGGTCAAGCCGGCGCTCGATCTCCAGCGCCGCGGTTCGCGCGCGATCGTGATCGCTTTTATTCACGACAACAATATCGGCTAAATCGAGCATCACGATTTTTTGCAGTTGTAATCGAGCGCCGTAGTCAGGGTTCATTACCAGCACCGTCCGGTCGATCAGCTGGCTCCGGAATGGCATCGCCTCCTGTCCGGTGCCGACAGTCTCGATGACGACGTAATCGAAATCGGATTGCGCGAGCAGGCGCAGACAATCTTCCGTCGCAGGCGACAAACCACCGGCCTGCCCATGCGTGGCCATGCTGCGCATAAAGACGCGTTCATCCTGTGAGTTGATCATGGTCGCGCGATCGCCCAGGAGCGCGCCTTCCCCGACGACGCTCGGATCGTGGGAGAGAATCGCGATCCGTGATTTCTTGTCCCGCCGCAGCAGACGGAGCACGAGCTCGTCAATCAAAGTGGTTTTGCCGGCGCCGCCCGGTCCAGTGAAGCCAATTACTTTTGTTTTTCCGGTGTTCGACTTTCGATTTTCGATCTTCTTCTTCGGCCGTTTGCCTTCTGCGTAACTGTCTTCTATGGCTGTTAGTCTGCGCGCGAGCTGCATGTCCGGCATTGCACCAGATCGTCCGCTTCGCTTATGTATTTTGCCGTACCGTTTGTGAACGAACTGCACCATCTCGCTCAGGGAGCTGCCGGCAAAAAAGATCTTATCGACCCCGCGCCGCTGCATGATGCGCTGATCATCATGTGTGATCGTCCCGCCACCGCCGCCAAACACCTTGATGTCACCAGCGTCGCGCTTCTTTAATAGCCGCAAGACTTCTGTAAAAAACTCCACGTGACCGCCGTTGTAGCTCGAGATACCGATCGCGCGCACGTCCTCCTGAATTGCGGCGCGCACGATATCCTCGGCGTAGCGATGATAGCCCAAATACACAACTTCGATCCCGTGCCGGATGAATTCGAGATTAATCGTATTGATTGCGCTGTCATGACCGTCGCAAATTGGCACCGCGGTCAGCACGCGAATCGGCGAAGGCATGGCGCAGAACCTAACGGCAATCCCTCCCCCGGCAACCGATTGACCTTTTTGGAGAAATTCAGGGAACTCGACACAATCACCGGTCATCTCGAGCGCAGTCGAGAGATCCCGTGGCGTAACCTGGAGCGGCTACCACGGCGTTGTTCGCTATACTCGAGTGGTCAAGGGTCCGGCCGTCGACCCCAAAGCCCGCAAGCACTAAACGAAACAAACCATTCTGCTTGAAGCGGTTCAAAGTGCCCGTCGCGACAGTCTGTGACCGCCGAATGACAGATAGACCCGAGGTAGGAATGGCACCGCCGGAACGGCACTACCGTTGCAAAGCGACTTTTGAAACCTGTTCTAGCTTCGGCAATTCTGTCAGCATACCGGGATGACTGATCCTTTCGATTTTTCGGGCAAGGTCGTGCTCGTCACCGGCAGCTCGCGCGGCCTCGGGGCTGCAATGATTCAGGAGTTCAGCGCGCGCGGAGCGCAATGCGTTGTGAATTACGTCGGAGATCCGCAGGGCCAGAACAAAGGGGATGCGCAAGGGGTCGCAGCCAATCTCAAGAACGGGCTGATTGTCGAGTGCGACGTCACGAAACCGGAACAGGCCGAATCGATGATGAAACAAATTGGCGAGCGCTTCGGCGGGCTCGATATTCTCGTCAACAATTCCGGGATCATCCGCGATCGCACGTTGAAAAAACTGACGCTCGAGGACTTCGAGAGCGTCCTGCGAGTGAATTTAACCGGCACGTTCAACGTCACGCAGAAAGCCACTGCGATTCTCCGAAGTGGCGGCCGCGTGATCAACTTTTCCTCAGTCAGCGGACAGATGGGCTTGTTCGGCCAGGCAAATTATTCGTCGAGTAAAGCCGCGATCATCGCGCTCACAAAGGTCTCCGCGCGCGAGCTGGCGCGTCAGAACATTACGGTAAACGCGATCGCCCCGGGTTTCATCGACGTCGGGATGAGCAAGGGCATGCCGGACGAAGTCACGCAGAATTTCACCAAACAAATCCCGCTTGGCCGCCTCGGCGAAGCGTCAGAAATTGTCGGCGCCGCCTTGTTCCTCGCTTCGTCGATGGCGAGCTACATCACCGGTCACGTTCTGAATGTGAACGGCGGGTTCTATATGGGATAAGACGTCGGAACCGCGGCCGATTAATCCGGCAGCTCCATGATAAAATATTCTCTGCTCGATCTTTCGCCGATTGTCGAAGGCGGCGACGCAGCGCTCGCATTTCGGAACAGCGTCGATCTCGCGCGGCACGCCGAAGACTGGGGCTATCATCGCTATTGGCTGGCCGAGCACCACAATCTCCCTGGTATTGCGAGCGCGGCGACGTCTGTCGTCATCGGGTACATCGCGGGCGGAACGAAACGAATCCGCGTCGGCGCGGGTGGCATCATGCTCCCGAACCACGCACCGCTCGTGATCGCGGAACAATTCGGCACGCTCGAGTCGCTGTATCCCGGCCGAATCGATCTCGCGCTCGGGCGCGCGCCTGGCGGCGACCAGCTCACCGCGCGGGCGTTGCGCCGTTATCTCGGCAGCAGCGGAGAGACTTTTCCGCAGGATCTTTTGGAACTTCAGTCCTACTTCCGTCCCGCCGCACCTGGACAATCGGTGAGAGCAGTGCCGGGCGCGGGTTTGGATGTCCCGCTCTACCTTCTGGGCTCGAGTGATTTCAGCGCGCGGCTCGCTGCCGAGCTGGGTCTTCCTTTCGCTTTTGCCTCCCATTTCGCACCGGATTACCTCCAGATTGCGCTCGACATTTATCGTTCGGAGTTTCAACCCTCTCCGGCGCTCGGGAAGCCACACGTCATGATTGGTGTCGGAGTTTACGCGGCCGACCGCGACGAAGAGGCGCGGCGGCTTTTTACCTCCGCGCAGATGGCAACGCTGAACATGATTCGTGGCCGTCCAAGTGCGCTCCCGCCGCCGCTTGCAAGCATGGATGGTCAGTGGAGTGCCGGCGAGCGCGCCGCCATTGAGCATCGAACCGAATACTCTGCTGTGGGCTCGCGCTCGATCGTCGCGAAACGGTTGAAGGAGTTGCTCGAGGAAACCGCGGCCGACGAGATCATCGTGACCGCGCAGATCTTCGATCACGCCGCGCGTCTTCATTCCTTCGAAATCGCTGCGGAGATTTTGCGGAGTTCAACCTCGCCCGTGTCCCCGTTGAACGAACGCTGAAACCTCGCGCGCAGTTCGCAACAAACAAAGGGCTGCTTGATATAGCCTCTCTCACCAACTTCCATTAGCCCCACCAGGATGATCTCTCGCTACGTCCCGCCGGCAGTTCGCCTTTCCATTTCCACGCTGTCGATTCTGCTGTTTGCCGGCTGCGCTGCCGTGCCTCCTCTCGCTCAAATCAAAAACAATCCTCGTTTTGAGCCGGAGAAGTTCTTCGCGGGTCACACTCGGTCTTCGGGGATTTTCGAGAATCGGATAGGCAAATCGCAACAGCGATTCTCCACCGATGCCGCCGGCCAGTTGCGCGGCAATCTGCTGACGCTCCATCAAACATTCCGCTACGAGGATGGGAGAACACAACAACGCCAGTGGCAGATTCGCCGGTTGGACGCGCACCGCTACGAGGGGACTGCGAACGATGTCGTCGGGTATGCTCACGGAACAATTGCCGGCGACACATTCCGCTTTTCCTACACCGTTGCTCTCAAACCTGGGAATCCGTTTTTCAACGTCCGGCTTGAGCAGGTAATGACGCTTAGAGGCAACGGCACAGTTGAGAATCGCGCGACGATCAGCAAGTTCGGTCTCACGCTCTCGGACGTGACCGAGCTTTTCCGGCAAGTCGATTGATCGTTAGGTGGGCTGTGCGATAATTCGAGTCCGGCTGCGTGACAACCGTCATCTCGAGCCCCGAACGCTTTCGGGTCGAGAGATCCCGCCGCATCAGCTTGAAGCTCCATCATGGGATTGAGCTTTCCGGCTTGCTACTCGATGGCTTCACTCACGGGGTTCCTCGACTGCGCTGCGCTCCGCTCGGTGACAAAATTGTAGCATCCTCTGCAGGCCCTCTACGCTGCCGCTTACCTGGAGGAGCGCACTCCCGGTGTCTCGACAATCGAGCCGCTCTCGTATCGACTGCGAAGGCGCGCGATGAGTGACGATTCGAGAACGACCGACGTCTTCCAGCAAGAAGAGAAACGCGTCGAAGCACAAAGCGCGGTCTTCAAAAAAGAACTCGGCCTGCGCGATCTGGTACTCACGCAGGTCGTCTTCGTCGTAGGGACTTCGTGGGTCGGAACGGCGGCGAAACTGGGACCTTCGCAAACCGTTTACTGGCTGCTCGCGATCCTTCTTTTCTATCTGCCGATCGCAGCCGTTATCATTTATCTGAATCGAATCATGCCGCTCGAAGGCGGTCTTTACCAGTGGGCGAAGTTCGGCTTCAACGAGTTCACCGGTTTCATGGTCGCGTGGAACCTGTGGCTGCTCGGGATCGCGGTGATGGCGGGAACCGGCCTCGTCGTCGCGACCAATCTTTCCTACGCGCTCGGCCCGGCGGCGGCGTGGCTGCCTGCGAGCCAGACTTTCGTGGCCGCGCTCAACGGCGCGCTCGTCGCCGCACTTATTCTGGTGACGATTCGCGGTCTCAGCCTTGGCAAGTGGGTGCACAACGCCGGCGCGATTCTGCTCCTGGTGACTTACGGCGCGCTGATCGCGTTGCCCTTCGTTGCGCGCGCAACCGGGAAGCTGCCAGAGTATCGTCCGATCGAATGGGCGCTCCCCGCAGCATCGCTTTTTAGCCTCAACATCTTTAGTAAAATGGCGATCGGCGCGCTCAGCGGGTTCGAATACGTCGCGATTCTGGCGGGCGAAACCCGGGCGCCGGCGAAAAACATCGGCCGCTCCGTCCTGATCGCGGCTCCGATCATCGCGGTCATGTTCATTCTCGGCACCAGCTCGGTGATGGCTTACGTGAAATTTTCCGATCTCGACCTGATCGGCCCGGTGCCGCAAGCTTTGAACGCGGGAGCGCGCATGTTTGGGGCGGGAGGCGCGACGATCGCATCCATTGCAATCCTGATGCTCGTTGGGCGCCAGATCGCCATCGTCAGCATCTACTTTACTGGGAACACGCGATTGCCGATGGTCGCTGGCTGGGACGCCATCCTGCCTCCATGGTTCAGCAGACTCCAGCCGCGGTATAAGACGCCGATCAACTCAATTCTATTTGTCGGCGGCGTCACTCTGATATTCGCGATCGCGAGCCTTGTCGGGGTCCGGGCGCAGGAAGCATTTCAATTAATCGATAACGCCGCCGGTATGTTTTACGCTATCGCGTATTTCGTGCTCTTCGCGATTCCGATCTGCGGCCTACGGCAGCTGAAATCTCGCGCTCCGCTCTGGCTGCGGATCGCGGCGGGAGTCGGCTTTCTCGTAACCTTGCTTTACACCGTGCTGACGATTTTCCCAATCGTCGACGTGCAGAGCCGGCTCTGGTTTGGTGCAAAGATCATCATCGTCTCAGTGGCTGCCAACCTGGTTGGTGGCGTGATCTTTGTTTCCGGTGAAAGACGGCGGCGAATTGCGAAAGCTTAACGGGAACGGTTTCAGGTGGGACAAGTTTCCAACTTGCCTTCGGCTTGATTTCGCAAGTTAGAACTTGCGCGACATCGGCTCGATGGCCAAATCGCTTGCCGAGCCTTAAACCCTGGTCAAAATGATAATCTCATGCTTGTGGGGTCGGCAGGACGCTAGTCCGCGGCGTTGACGACCGAGTCGTTTCACGCTTGAATTTTTCAAATGAAAAACACGAGATCAATCCTGTGCACCCTAATCCTGACCTGCGCCGCGATGGGCCTTTCCGCTGCGGAGCAGGCAGGCCGAGCAAACGATATCCACTGACGCGGAGCCGGCGTTGAAAAACAGTTTTCGCGATTACAGCGAAGCGTTAACCAAACACGACTTGGCCGCGTTGGACAAGATTTGGGCCGATGGTTACACCTTCACCAAAAGCGCGAACAAGCTTTAGCGGCGTTGGGCGTGGTCGAAATAGCCGGCGCCAAGCGCAATGCCGAGGAGCAGTAACGCGCCCGCGGTCGCAAATGGCACCGGATCGAATGGCGCCGGTGGGATCGATGAGATTCCATGCTCGTCGGTGAGGACGGGCTGCCGGACGTAACGTCCCTCGCGCGGTGCGCGGAAGCGCCGCGCAAAATCACTGAGGCGTGCGGGAAGTTCGGCATCTGTCATTGGAATGCCGTGGCCGCAGCCGGCCACCACCGGCTCCCGAGCGGCGAGCTCTTGCACAGAAGCGCGGGTCGCCGCCCAATCGGTATTGAAGGGAGCGCCTCCGGGCGCGAGCACCTGCCGGGCAGAGATCAGTCCTGTCCAGCTATCCATATTCATGGTTGCGAAAGCATCCCCGGCGAGCAGCACCCGATCGGGTTCGCGAAACAGTGAAATGTGGCCTGGAGAATGGCCAGGTGTGGCGATCCACTTCCAATCCGGCGCACCCGGAACGTTGGAAGTCGTGAGCGCGCGAACGTGCTGACCGAGATCACGTGGCCCCGAGGGCATAAAGCGAGAGAGAAATGCTATTGCGCCACCGATCGTGGGATCGGGCGGCGGATAGGACGAAACACCCGTGAGATACGGTAATTCCAGCGGATGCGCATAGACCGGCACTTCCCACCTTTCGGCCAAAGCAAGAGCGGAGCCGGCATGATCGAAATGGCCGTGCGTGAGCACAATCGCCTCGGGGCGCGAATCACTGCCAAATCGCGCACTGGCGGCATCCGCGATCTGATCCGCGCGCCCCGGCAATCCAGTATCTACCAAAACCCACGGCGAACCGGGGCGGCCGATGAAGTAAACATTAACAAAGCTGATCGGCAGCCAGCCGACATCCGGCGCGATTCGGGTGATCGATTGCATAGTTTTTTCAGGACGCAGTCTCTTGCAACTGTAAACGGATGCCGCGGCCCGGCCCGCCGTAACCGTTCGCTACGGAATCGCGATGGTTTGGCCGGGTTTCAATTTAGCGGGATCGTCAATGCTGTCGCTATTCGCGTTCAGAATGCGTTTCCAGTGCGCTCGCGATTTATAGAACTTGCGCGAAATCGAAGCCAGGGTGTCACCGGATTGCACGACATACGATCGGCCGGGCACCGGTTTGTTTTTCGCTCCCGCGGCATTCTTAACGCCGGCGCGTGCGGAGCTTCCAGTCGCGGCCGAACTCTTATCACGCAGGCGTTGATCTTCGATTTCCTTGCGAAGATTCAGATTCTCGTTCCTCAAACGGGCGGCTTCCGTGCGAGTGACGACGGAATCGCGCGATAAACTCGTGACCAGCGCCAGCTCATCGCGCTTCATAAAATTTTTCACTTCGCTCGCGTGCGAACCCGCGGGCGTGATCGTGAGATAGCGTTTGAAATGATGCAATGCGTTGAGCGGGTCGTTCATTTTGTCATCGTAGAGGAGACCGAGCCGGTAATGAATCTCCGCGGATCGCGGCGAGTCATCGAGCGCTGATTCGTAGAGCTGAATCGCGAGCAGGAAATCACCGTTCGCGACCTTGGCGTCAGCGTCTTTGACAACTTGCGTGGCGCGAGGAGTCATCATCCGATCGCAGCCTATCGTGCCGAAGAGATTGAGGATGAGCACTCCGATGACGATTTGATTCGCCGCCGGCCAGGTGAAAAAGGCAAACGCGGCCGGTGATTTTGTATTTCTGCTGGAGCTGCGCATCGTGCACGTGCTTACACGCGCAGCCGCTTCAGCGACAACCGATTTCCACGTCCCGCGCTCGATCAGAGCCAGCGTCAATATTTTGCGAGCGCCGGATCGATCTCGTCCGACCAGGCGTCGATGCCGCCTTCGAGATTGTAGAGGTTGGTGAACCCGGCCTCCTGAAGTGTGTCGATCGCAAGCGCACTTCGGAGCCCGACTTTGCAATAGAGAACCACATCGCGATCGCGTGGGACTTCATCGATTCGGCTGGCGATGTCACCTAACGGAATCAATTGTGAGCCTTCGATCCGAGCCATCTCGTGCTCGAATTGCTCGCGCACATCGACCAGCGCTACCGGCTCGGGACTGTCCAGCTTCTGCTTGAGTTGGCGCGGAGTGAGAGGGCGGATTGCGGCATGGTTCGTTTCCTTCTCGTTGATCGCTCCCCCGCAAAACTGCTCGTAATCAATTGGTGCAAGAATCGTCGGGTTCTCACCACAAACGGGGCACTGCGGATCGTGCCGGAGATTGAATTCCTGAAACGCGATGGTGGCCGCGTCGAAATGGAGTAGCCGGCCAATCAGGGGATCGCCGACGCCGGTGATCAGCTTGATGGTTTCCAAAGCCTGCATCGTCCCGATGATTCCGGGCAGCACGCCGAGGACGCCCGCTTCCGCGCAATTCGGAACGGAGCCGGGCGATGGCGGCACCGGAAACAGACAGCGATAACAGGGCCCGCGCAGATGAGGCGCAAAGACCGTCGTCTGGCCTTCGAACCGGAAGATCGAGCCGTAAACGTTTGGTTTGCGACCGAAAACACAGACGTCGTTTGAGAGGTAGCGCGTTGGGAAATTGTCCGAACCATCGAGGACGATGTCATACTGCTGAACGAGTTCGGTCGCGTTCGCGCCTGCGAACCGAACGTTGTGTAATTCGAGTTCGACGCGCGGATTAAGATCGTGAATGCGAGCGCGCGCGGAGTCGAGTTTCGAGCGCCCAATGTCTTTGCTGCCATGCAAAATCTGACGCTGGAGATTCGAGAGGTCAACCACGTCCGCATCAACCAGTCCGATGGTGCCGACGCCTGCGGCGGCGAGGTAGAGCGCGGCCGGAGAACCTAATCCGCCGGCGCCGATGCAGAGGACGCGCGCCGCTTTCAACCGGAGCTGCCCCTCGAGCGCGAGCTCAGGCATCATCAGGTGACGAGAATAACGGATGCGTTCTTCTCTGTCCAAAGACGCGGCGGCGACTCGCTCGTGCGGAATAATGCTGTCCTTCATTCTGCTTAGGGTATGACCATATTCCATTTGATGCCGACAATGCGCTGATCGCAGAATAGTTTTAATGATCTTGGGAAACTCAGGAACCGGGCGCCTTCCCGTTGGCAGAACCCGACCTGGCCAAACTCACTGCCAGATTCGGTGCGCAGAATGGTCATGATGCGATTGTTTTTCACGAGCATCTGGAGCTTCTGATCGCTCGCCGGTTTCTGCCAGAGGGTGTGAACCTGCGGCGCACCGCACTTTTCCACGACGACCGTGAAGCGCGCTGTCTTCACCGTTAAAAGTTTCATTGATACCGAAACGCGCCGGCTTGGAAGAAAGTCCGCCAGAGAACTACGGCAAGGAGGATCAAACTACCGTTGCTGCATTCCTGCCCTGGCGGGATTCGTAAGTCCTCAGTCCATAGCCCCTGACGGAAAGAAACTGTTCGCGAAAGCAGCCCCGCGCGCAATGGAGTTTCTTGCGTATCGGGGTGGAGAGGCGCGTTGACACCCGCTTCGCGGTTTGCTTCGATTGCCAAGTGAGACTCTTCCTTTTGGGCATGCTGCTATGCGGATGTTCATCCTGCATGACGCTGGAAAATCGACGCGATCTTTACAGCAGCGATCCGGAAATCTACTGGCGCTCGGCACCGTCTACCACAGTCGTGCAGCGAACGACGACTACGACAAGGGCGACGCTCGTTCCAAGACCAATGCTGAACCCCGAACCGGAAGACGCCGCGCCGCTCCCCGGCCGCTAGCGAATCCGATCACGCGAACGGCAGATTCGCTTTTATCCGAGCCACGTCAGTGTCGTCGACCACTTGCGACTTCGCCATCTGCCGCTTCCGCTTTGCGCTCTTCGAGGAAAGCAGATGCCGGCGCGAGGCCTGCTGACGGAGGACCTTGCCGGTGGCGGTGATTTTGAACCGCTTCGCGACGGCTTTGCGAGTTTTGCTACGCGCAATTGGCTTCGGCATAAGGCGCGCAAGATAGTGGCTCTTCGAGCGAGTGACAACTGCTTTTGCCGGGGCCACTTCACTGACAAAACAAACTTCTCGGCGCGCCGCCGAAACCAGTACTCAAGTCGCGTTTGCTCCCTAAATCGTGCTTTCGAAAGGTACAGGCGCACCGGTTCGGAGACGCCACCCTTCTACCTCGCGGGTGTTAACTTGCGCCCGTCGAGGAACTCAGAACAGCTGCGCATCGGACGCGGCCGCCAGCTCGCGCAGCACCTCGGGACCGCGGTAAACGAAGCCGGTGTAGATCTGAAGCAGTTGTGCCCCGGCACTGAATTTCTCTCGCGCGGATTCGGCATCGCAGATGCCCCCAACTCCGATGATCGGAAGAGAGGTGCGTGAACGAAGGAAACGGATGACGTCACTTGATTTTTGGCGGAGCGGCAGGCCGCTGAGACCACCTTCCTCTCCCCCCGCGATTGCAGTGCGATCAAGAGTCGTATTCGTCGCCACAATCCCTGCGACCTCATGCGCTTCACAGACTTCGACAATTTGTGCCAGCTCCTCCTCCAACAAATCCGGCGCGATTTTCAGCAGCACAGGTTTCCGCGCTCGCGCCGATCGCTCCTGGTTTATCGCCCGCAGCAAACTTATCAGTGCATCGGGTTCCTGGAGTGATCGCAAACCGGCCGTATTCGGTGAGCTGACATTCAAGACCACGTAATCAGCGAATTCGTGCAGTGCTCGAAAAGAATAGAGGTAATCGTCGTTAGCGTGGTCGAGCGGCGTCGCTTTCGATTTGCCGATGTTGACGCCCACGGGAATGCGTGGCCAGCGTCCACTTTCGCGCAGTCGTTGCAAACGCCTTGCGACCATCTCGGCGCCATCGTTGTTGAACCCGAGCCGATTGATGAGCGCACGCTGTTCCGGATAGCGAAAAATCCGTGGCCTCGGATTTCCGGGTTGTGATTTGGCCGTGACAGTGCCGATCTCCACGAAGCCGAACCCGAGCGCTTCCCAGGCTGGCAGGGCCACGCCATTTTTATCAAAACCAGCCGCGAGACCGATGGGATTCGCAAATGTGAGGCCGAAAAACGTCCGCGCGTTGAGCGGCGGTTCAAATCTCCGGAGTAGCCGGAGCGCCGGCGAAAGATTCGCTGCGAAACGCAAACAGTTGATCGCGAGGTGATGCGCGGTTTCGGGATCTAGGGAGAAAAGAAGCGGCCGGACGAGTCGCTCATAGGCGCTGCTCATTTGCCGATGCAAAACTGCTTGAACACGGAATCAAGGATCTCGTCATCCGCGTGCGTGCCGACAATTTCACCAAGCGCAGCCAGCGCGGGATGAAGATCCACCGCCGCATATTCGACGGAGAGTCCCTCACTCAGAGTTTCACCGGCGCGCGCACAAGCTTCCAGCGCGCGCCGCAAGCAATCGCGATGGCGGGCGTTGATCGCGATGTAACTCTCGGGCTGGAAATGTTGCTCGCCGATGCGCTCCAAAATTTTGTCTTCGAGAGTGCGCATGCCGGCTCCGGTTACGCAGGAGATGCGAACCGAGTCGTGATCGTTCCAGTCATCGTGCTCAGGCAAATCGCTCTTGTTCAGAACCAGAAGCGCAACGGCTCCGGCAGACTCTGGAGCATCGCCACGCGGTCTTGGCGCATTCCCGTCGAACAAATGGAGAACAAGATCAGCGGTCGTCAGCGCTCGTTTTGTGCGAGCAATTCCGTGCTGCTCAAGTTCGTCATGAGAGTCGCGCAAACCAGCCGTATCGAGCAGACGCACGAGGACGCCGCGCAGATTAATCACTTCTTCGATTGTGTCGCGCGTGGTCCCGGGAATCTCACTCACGATCGCGCGGTCATAGGCGAGGAGCCGATTTAACAAACTCGATTTTCCGGCATTCGTCGGTCCGGAGATGACGACCCGGACGCCTTCGCGCAGAATGCGCCCCTCATCTGCGGTGGCGAGGAGCGCGTTGATTTTGTCGCGAATTGACTCAATGCGTGTCAGCAGCTTTGCCCCCTCGTCGGGCGCAAGATCTTCGTTTGGAAAATCGATCGCGGCTTCAATGTGCGCGCTCAGGGCGACGAGTTCCTGGCGCATCGCATTGACCTCCAATCCGAGGCGGCCTTGCAGTTGCTCCGTCGCCGCGCGGAGCGCGAGATCGGTTTGCGCACGGATTAGATCAATCACGGCTTCCGCTTGCGTGAGCTCGATCTTGTCGTTCAGAAACGCGCGCTCCGTAAATTCGCCCGGCCGTGCCGCCCGCGCGCCGGCACGAAGACACGCCTCGAGCACGCGCGCGCTCACGAGCAATCCGCCATG
Organism: Chthoniobacterales bacterium; assembly: GCA_038232335.1. Lineage (GTDB taxonomy): Bacteria > Verrucomicrobiota > Verrucomicrobiia > Chthoniobacterales > UBA10450 > JACCXL01. Next base: position 49,596 of record JBBSIA010000009.1, on the reverse strand, counting down.
ACAGCTGATCTCGACCAGGTCTTCGCCCGTGTAACTGCCCGGCGCGCGATGGACGGCCAGCATCACTTGATCGATCGCCCGATCTTTCTCCACGATTTCGCCGAGATGCTGGACGCGCGATTCAAATCCGGACGGCGGTTGCTGGCCGCGAAAAATTCGATCGGCCACGCGGATTGCTTCGGCGCCCGAAATCCGGATCAACGCGATCGCGCCTTCGCCGGCCGGCGTGGAGATCGCGGCGATGGTGTGGCTGCGCTTCGAATTCTCGACAGCTGTCAAATTCGGACAAGTCTCAACTGGAATTTTTCGAAGCGGCGAAAGTCTTGAATGTTTAAGGTCGCCAATAAGCCGTCGCGGCGAATGGTGTGCGCTGCGATCATGCAATCAACATGGCTGCGCGAGCGTCTTCCGGTCTGATTGAACAGCTCGCTCGCCAGCTGGGCGTCCCCTTCGAGAAAAGGGTCAATCCGACTGAGAATGCTTCTTGCGATCTCGACGTCTCTTTCGTCAACGGGACCGCAGAGATACTCAGACCAAGCCACAGCGCTGATTTCCACGCTCACGCCGGCCGCCAACCACTCTTCCAATTGACGACCCTGCTTCGAACCCGAGGCACGAGCGGCCACCAGAAAATTCGAGTCGAGCGCCACGACCTCGCGCGGTCTAGCGACGGCCATCTTTGATCGTCTTCTGCCACTTTTCCAAGTCGATCCCAGATTCCTTAGTCATTCGCTGGAGTTCGCGCAGAGCGGCGATACGTTCTGCGGGCGAAGGCTCATCGTTCTCGGCCGCCTGAGTGAGCGCGCGCCGGAGCACTTCGGTTTTCGAGACTTGCCAGCGCTGGGAGAGCCGCGCCAGTCTCTCAAGGCTGGCGGCATCGAGAGAATAGGTTGCTTTACTTGCTGATGGCATACCATACCCGATACCATACCTTCGCACCGAGTCAAACTGGACCACAAGGCTAGCTGCGAACGAGCTCATAAATGCCGTTTGTAGCGGCGATCTATGCCCTCCATTGGATGCGACGGAAAGTCCGACGGCTGATAGAGCGCCGTTGCAATCGCTGCACCTTATGAGATGACTTGCACACCAGGGAAGCGCGTTTTCTCAAACGCCCCCCGGATTTGCAAACCGCCGCTCCCTACATCAGCACTTCCCGCAGCGCCGCGACGCATCTTCGATTCTGCTCCATCGTGCCGATGGAAATTCTCACCCACTCCGGTAAATGATATCCCTTCAAGGCGCGGACGATAATTTTCCTGGCGAGAAGCGCGTGAAACACCGCCGCGCCATCGCCCACCTTGAGAAGAACGAAATTTCCCGCGCTCGGCACGAACGTCAGCTTCATCGTCGCGAATTCATTTTGGAGTAACGCGCGGCCCTCGTCCGTGAGGCTTTTCGTTTTCGTCTGGTGTTCCTCATCCTGTAGCGCCGCCAGCGCCGCGGCCTGCCCGATCCCGTTCACATTGAACGGCTGTCTCGTTTTCTGCAGGACCTGGATCAGTTCCGGTGGCGCGATTCCGTAGCCGATCCGTAGGCTCGCGAGACCGTGGATCTTCGAAAAGGTGCGCAGGACGATCACATTCCGGCCGGCGCGCACGTACTGGAGCGCGTCCGGCGGGCGCTCGACATACTCGAAGTAAGCTTCATCGAACACGACCACGATGTGCTCCGGCACTGCGCGCACGAACGAATCGAGCTCGGATTGGCTCAGCAACGTGCCCGTGGGATTGTTCGGATTCACAATGAAGATGAGGCGCGTCCGCGGCGTCACCGCAGCGAGCATGGCATCGAGGTGATGATGCAAATCCGGACTGGGCGCTTCGATCGTGTTCGCGCCAAAAACCGTGGCCGCGATTTTATAGGCAATGAAAGCATGTTCTGAAGTGATGACCTCATCACCAGCAGTAAGGAAACCATGAGCAAGGAACTCGATGATCTCATTCGAACCGCTCCCGAGAATGATGTTTTGGCGTGCGAATCCCAGTTTCGCGGCCAGCGCTTCGCGCAAATAAAATCCACCGCCGTCCGGGTAGAGGTGCGAGTAATCCAGGACCGCGTGCATGGCGGCGAGCGCCTTGGGCGAAGGTCCGAGCGGGTTTTCGTTTGATGCGAGTTTGATGATCGCAGCGGCGCTGGCGCCCAGCTCGCGGGCGGTTTCCTCGATCGGCTTGCCCGGCTCGTAAACAGCGAGATTGCGCAGTTGTGGATTGGCGTAATCCCAGATCGAAGTCATGCGGGCGCAGCAGTTCGCGAGGCAGCAGAGGAGTTAGCCACAGATTACACAGATTTACACGGATTTACGGAGCCAGAGGAGGCTGCAGCCGAACGGTTAGGCTGAAGCCTGCGGTGCGTCCCGAACCATACAATCTGTGAGAATCTGTGTAATCTGTGGACGCCTATGAACAGCTTGCACTTGCTCGCCGAAGCCAATGTTTTCGGAATTGCGCTCCATCCCTGGAAGATCATCGGTTTGAGCGGCAGCTTGATTTTCGGACTGCGCTTCGTCATTCAATGGGCCGCTTCCGAACGCGCGAAACGCAGCGTGATTCCCTTCGGATTCTGGGAGTGCAGCACGATCGGATCGATTCTCACTTTGAGCTACTTCGCTATCTACCAACACGATTCCGTTGGCGTTCTGCAGAGTTTGCTGCCGCTCCCGATTTACCTGCGCAATCTTTACTTCCGATACACGCATCGGGAGCCAAAATATCCCGGCTGAGCGTGAAGGTGGGAGGGAAACATTTCCGGACGATCTGGCTCAAACCCGGAGACGATCGCGTCGTGCAGTTAATCGATCAGCGGTGTTTGCCTCACCGATTCATAATCGAAGAGGTGACCACGGTCGCGCAGGCAGCGACCGCGCTTCGCGAGATGCATGTCCGAGGAGCAGGACTGATTGGAGCCGCGGCGGGATTTGGAATGTACCTCGCCGCCATCGAAGGGCCGAAGAATGGCAATTTTGACCAGCATCTGGCCGACGCAGCCGCGCAGCTCGCCGCCACTCGGCCGACGGCGGTGAATCTCTCCTGGGCGATTGAGCGTCAGCTAAAGAGGATTGCGAAGGGCCGCACAGCGCAGGAGAAGATCGCACTCGCCCGTGAGACGGCGACAGAGATCGCGAATGAAGACGCAGATCATTGCCGGTCCATCGGCGAGCACGGCCTGAAGCTGATCCAACGAATCGCGAGAAAGAAGCCCGGCAAACCGGTCAACGTGCTCACCCATTGGAACGCCGGATGGCTCGCATTCGTGGATTACGGTTCGGCGACGGCGCCCATCTATGCCGCACACGATAGCGGCTTATCCGTTCACGTCTGGGTCGATGAGACGAGGCCGCGCAGCCAGGGTTCAAAGCTGACGGCGTGGGAACTGGGTGAACACGGAGTCCCGCACACGGTGATTGCCGATAATACCGGCGGCCATTTGATGCAGCGTGGCGAGGTGGACCTGGTGTTGGTCGGAACGGATCGCACGACCTACACCGGTGACGTGGCGAACAAGATTGGGACCTATCTTAAGGCCCTGGCCGCGAAGGACAATCAGGTGCCTTTCTATGTCGCGTTGCCCTCGTCTTCCTTCGATTGGACGATGCGCGATGGGTTAAATGAGATTCCAATAGAGCAACGGGGCGCGGAAGAGGTTAAGCACGCCGATGGCTGGTTGGAGGGGCGACACGTCGAACTTCGGGTTACCCCAGAAGGCAGCCCGGCGGCAAACTACGGGTTTGACATAACGCCGAGACGTTTGGTTACCGGACTCATCACTGAGCGGGGAATCTGCCGTCCTAACGAGAAGAGCGTGCTCGATCTCTTTCCCGAGCATGCGCCGTGAGTGAGACGGGGATTAAGTTCACGTGCGAACGCACAACGATCGAAGCGACACCGTTCGCCGGCTTCGCGCAGTTAAACGCATACAGACAGAGACTTCGCGAGATCGGATTCATCGGGATTGATGCGAAGGGGATCGGTTTTGGAAACTTGAGCATCAGACAGGGTGAGACCAATGCTTTTCATATCACCGGCTCGGCCACCGGAGGAAAGCTCAAGCTGAGCCCCGGTGATTACGCCAGAGTGACGGCCTGCGATTTCGAGAAAAACTGGCTCCGTTGCGAGGGGGCGGTGGCGTCATCGGAGTCGCTGACCCACGCGGCCATATATGAAGCGGATGCCGATGCGGGAGCTGTAATTCACGGTCACAACCTGGGGTTGTGGAGCGCCCTGACGGGCAATGTCCCAACGATATCGGATGTGGTGGAATACGGAACGCCAGAGATGGCGCGGGAGGTACAGCACCTTTTTAGGACTAGCGATGTGCGAAATACCAAGCTCTTCATGATGGCAGGACACCGCGAAGGGCTTGTCTCTTTCGGCAAAGATCTTAAGGACGCGTTTGCTGTGTTGATGCGGACCAAGGCCGAAGTGACCGGAGGGAGAGGATAAGAGTAGAAGCCATAATTGGCGACGTCATTCTGAGCGAAGCGGAGTCGAAGCCGTAAGGCAGCCCGAAGCGCGAGGTCGGACTTTCGTCCCTTGGTGGGACCTTCCAAGACAACGCCCCAGGATCTCTCCCCGAAAGCGTTGGGGGCTCGAGATGACTTGACTGCGTTGCATTTATCAGATGAGCCTCATGAGCGAATTACCGTTTCTCTTTTTTCAACTCTTATGGGTGCCTGATTGAGCTGAAGAGTCGGTCCGGACAACTATGCCATTCAGGCTGTCCAGAGTGCGATGATTCAGCCGCTGGCTCCTTGCAAATCGCGCGGCTGGGTCAAGGGAGCAAAAAATTCGAAGATGAAAATCTCTGTTGCATCCGAGCGGTTGAAAAGCAGCTTCGTCTCTTGTCGATCATGATTATGCGCACTCTGTCCCGACTTTTTCTTCTCTTATTTCTGGTCACCACCGGTTTTCTTCCGCTCGGTTCCGCGTCCGCCCAGAAGCTGCCCGAGACCACGCGACTGCTGCGCTTTCCGGCGACCAATGGCCGGCAAATCGTTTTCTGCTACGCGGGCGAACTTTACACGGTTGGCAAAGAAGGCGGCATCGCGCGCCGATTGACCAGCGGCCCGGGTTACACCTCGTTCCCACGCTTTTCGGCGGACGGCACCCAGCTCGCGTTCACTTCCCAATACGATGGCAACACAGAGATCTACGTGATGCCAGGCGAAGGCGGCGCGCCCAAACGGCTTACTACCACCGCCACCCTCGGTCGCGACGATATTTCGGACCGGATGGGCCCGAACAATCTTGTGATGACGTGGGAAAACACGAAGCCACTGGTCGTCTTCCGCTCTCGCCTGCGCTCATTCAACGACTTTATCGGCCAATTGTTTACCGTCGGAATGGACACCGAGCTACCGCGGCAGCTGCCGTTGCCGCGCGGTGGGTTTGCCTCGTTTTCGCCTGATGATTCGAAAATGGCGTTCAATCGAGTGTTCCGGGAGTTTCGCACCTGGAAGCATTACCGCGGTGGAATGGCGGATGACATTTGGATTTACGATTTCAAGACCGGCACAACGGATAACCTAACGAACGATCCAGGTCAGGATATCTGTCCGATGTGGGGACCTGATAACCACATTTATTTCATTTCGGACCGCGATAGCCGAATGAACCTTTTTTCAATCGACCTAACGAGCAAAGAAACCAGGCAACTCACCACTTTCAAGGACTTCGACATCAAGTTTCCGTCGATTGGCAAAGACTCGATTGTGTTCGAACAGGCGGGCTACATCTGGCGCTACGATCTCGCGAGCGGACAAGCTGCCCCCGTGCCGATTGAGATCAAGGAAGACTTCGCTTCCGGACGTTCGGCTCTGGTCGACGCGTCGAAGAACACGCAATCCGTGAATCTCGCGCCAGATGGCGAACGAGTGATCGCGGTCGCGCGGGCCGACTTGTTTTCGGTGCCGGCAAAGGAGGGCACGCCACGCAACCTGACGAAAAGCTCGAACGCACACGAACGCGACGCAGTCTGGTCGCCGGACGGCAAATGGATTGCCTACAATTCAGATGGGACCGGTGAAAACGAGCTCTATGTTCGTTCGCAGGACGGCAAAGGCCCGGCGTTACAGGTGACCAGTGGCGCCGATACCTATTTTTATCAACCTATCTGGTCGCCGGACAGTAAGAAGCTGCTGTGGAGCGATCGCTTGCAGAGGCTGCGCTACGTGGATGTCGGCAGCAAAGCGGTCACTCAAGTTGACCAGGACAAGTTTGGTGAAATCGAATCTTATGATTGGTCGCCCGATAGTCAATGGATAGCCTGGTCGCGGCCGGAGGAAAATGGCCTGACCAAGGTTTACCTTTTTTCTACCGCCGACAAAAAGCAGACAGCAGTTACCGATGATTGGTACGGTGCCGGGAGCGTCCGCTTCAGTGACGATGGGAAATATCTCATGCTGAGCTCAGCCCGCGATTTTAAGCCAACTTTCGGCGAGGAGGAGTTTGAGAATGTTTACCGGGACATGGAGCGAATCTATCTCGTCACCCTTTCGAAAGAGACCGAGCCACCGCTGGGAGCGCGCAGTGACGAAGTCGGCAAGCCCGCAAAGAAGGACAAAAACAAAGACAAGGACAAGGACAAGGAGAAGGAGAAGAGCCCCGACGAGAAAAAAACCGACTCTCACGATGATAAAGGTGTCGCCAAAGACGCAAAGCCTAAGAATCCCGTCGTCGTCAAGGTGGATCTCGATGGCATCCACGATCGCATTGCTGGTGTAGAAACGACTCCGGGCGATTACAGCGATCTTCGGATGGTGGATGACAGGATTTTCTACCTCCGTCGGACTGTGGCCGATGACAAGGATGAGGACGAAGAGGCAGAAGGCGGCGGCGAGGACAAAAAAGCGCACCTCTGCGTTTATAGCCTGGAAGATCGAAAAGAGACTGTTCTCGGAGACGTAAATGCCTACCAGATCACGGCCGATGGCAAGAAAATGCTGGTTAAGATCAAAAAAGATTATGCCATCATCGATCTCCCCAAGGACAAGCTCGAGACCAAGGATCACGAGCTCAAGCTCGCCGGGCTCGACATGCAGCTCGATCGGCATGCGGAGTGGAATCAGATTTACTTCGAGGCCTGGCGGCAGATGCGCGACTTCTTCTATTCGCCGACGATGAACGGCATCGATTGGAAGGCGATGCGCGACAAATACTCGGCGCTGCTACCCTTCGTCAATCACCGGAACGATCTCACCTACCTCCTCGGAGAGTTGATCGGTGAGTTAAACAACGGCCACACTTATGTCGCCGGTGGCGAACGGCCAGAGACTCCGCGCATCAAGCTGGGGCTGCTCGGCGCCGAGTTTTCCCGTGACCCGGCAACTCGTGCCTATCGCATAGAAAGGATTCTGCCGGGTGAGAATTGGGGTAAGCACACTCGTTCACCGCTTACCGCGATGGGGTTGAATGTGAAACCGGGCGACTTCATCCTGGCGATCAACGGCACACCCGTATCGGCATTGTCGAATCTTTACGACGCGCTCATCGGCACCGCCGACAAGCAGGTCATCCTGCGTGTGAATTCGAAGCCGAGTGATGATGGCGCGCGGGACATCACCGTCGTGCCGACGGCGGACGAATCACCGCTTTACTACCTCGCTTGGGTGCAGAAGAACATCGATGAAGTCAGCAAAAAAACTGGCGGGGAAGTGGGCTATCTCCATATCCCCGATATGGGTCAGCCCGGTTTGAATGAATTCACCAAACTCTACTTTCCTCAGATCCGCAAAAAAGCACTTATCGTAGACGTTCGCGGTAACGGCGGCGGCTTTGTTTCGCCGCTTGTGATTGAGCGGCTCCGGCGCGCTTTGGTCATGGTCGAGATTGCTCGTAACGGCGTGCCGCAGACGAATCCACCGCAGACCTTCCTCGGGCCAATGGTGACGCTCATCGACGAGTTCTCCGCCTCAGACGGCGACATCTTCCCCTATCGATTTAAAGCGCTCGGCTTAGGTAAATTGATTGGCAAACGCACCTGGGGTGGTGTCATTGGCATTCGCGATCCGCTCCCATTGGCCGATGATGGACAGTTTTTCAGGCCGGAGTTCGCGCCCTATTCGAAAGACGGCAAAGGCTGGATCATCGAAAGCCATGGGGTGGATCCCGACATCGTGGTGGATAACGACCCAGCGAAAGAATTCCGCGGAGAAGATCAGCAGCTCGACAGGGGGATCCAGGAAATCGAGGAAGAGTTGAAGACCAAGCGTTACGACCTGCCACCGGTCCCGCCGTACCCAAATAGGAATCCGGCGAACGGAGGTTGAATTCTCAGGGTGCCTGAAACGTGCATGGCGTAAAACCGAAGTGCGCGCTTTGGCTACGGTCTTTGCAGCTGTGGTGGCAGGCGTATCGCCTGCGGCTTCTCCGAACGCAGCCGATACGACTGCCGCTACAGCCGGATCACCTATTGTCTGCCGATTTCTGCCGATGTTAAATTGTGTATCAGCGGCGGTTAACTTAGCGGAAACTGTAAGGTCACGCACTAAAGGCTTCGCGAGCAACTCGACCGATAAGCTCAACCACCGTTTCCTCACGCAGCGCTCGGGCTAAGACTTGCGTCCTGTGGTCCACGTTTTCGATACGCGCCAGCTTGGCAGGCCGGGAATCATCGCCGCCACTGCGCTCGAAATTGAGGATGGACTCGCGTTCTTTGATACCGGCCCGGAGTCCACATTTGACACCATAGCAGGGGAGCTCCGCCAAGCCGGCTTTGTTCCCAAGGATGTCCGGCACGTCTTCCTAAGTCACATCCATCTCGATCATGCCGGCGCCGCGTGGCGCTTTGCCGAACTCGGGGCGACAATTTACGTGCATTCGCGAGGCGCACCGCACCTCATTGATCCAACCAAACTCGCCGCTTCCGCAACGCGGATTTATGGCGACGCCATGAATACGTTGTGGGGGCGGATTGCTCCCGTTCCCGAACAAAGGATTAGAATCCTGGAAGACATGGACGTCGTTCGTGTGGCTCCTTTTCAAGTGCGCGCCCTGGCAACACCGGGCCACGCGAGCCATCATCACGTTTATCAATGGGAAGATAACCTCTTCGGTGGCGACATCGCGGGCGTTCGATTGGCCGGTGGTCCACCGATCCCGCCATTTGTCCCACCCGAGCTGCATATTGAGTTATGGCACCAATCGCTTGAGAGAATCCGCGGGATCGATGTCGCCAGACTTTATCTGCCCCATTTTGGGCTCCTCCATGGATCTGTCTCTTCACATCTCGACGCCTTGGACGAACGCGTTCGCCGCTGGGCCACCTGGTTCCGCGATCGGATTCAGACCGGCGACGGCGAACAGCAATTGACCGAAAAGTTTGCCCGCTACGTGGCGGAGGAGTTGCGAACGGAAGGCGCGAGTGACGAGGAAGTGTACGCCTATGAATGTGCTGATCCGAGCTTTATGGCGGCAAGCGCCGCGTTGCGTTACTGGCGCAAATATCACCCGGATGAAGTCACTCATCGCAGCTCGGACACTTAATGTGAGAAACGGGACATTGATCCGAGGTTCGTAGATGTCTTGAAGGAGCGCGGGCGCGGGACCGGGAGCTTTCCAATATGTGGGGAGTAGAGGGCGTTGGAAATCTGTGGCTTGCTAGTCAGCTGCGTTTGATGAATTCAAGGAGGCCGCGAATTTAACAGCTCAATCCCCACGGATCCGTTATGAGGCCATTCCGGCAGATTTGTGCTGCGCGCCCCACTGTACTTGGACGGTCATTCAAACTCCCGCAGGCGGCGCAGACCCCACCTTGACATTGATTTCCGATATTAATGTCCGATGAACCGGACATTTGGATGCGATCTCCATCAGCTTCGTCCGCTGCTCGGGTGTCAAGGACCCGGTCAGCTCGATCTCCAGCTCGATTCGGTCGAGCATTCCATCTTTCGTTTCGCAGTCGGCGCAATCCCTGGCGTGAATGCGCAAGTGCCGGAGCGCCACAGTCACATTCTCGAGCGGCCATTTCTTTCGTCGCGCATAAAGACCGACGGTCATGGAAGTGCAGGCACCGAGCCCTGCCAGTAGATAATCATACGGGGTCGGAGCGGCATCGGTGCCGCCCAGGCTCACCGGCTCGTCCGCCCGGAAGTGGTGCCTGCCGCTGGTAATCTCCTGGAGGAAAGCGCTCGCCTTTCCGCGGACGACAACGTCAGCAGGTTTGGTCCTCTCTTCTCCCGCGCGCTCAGCGACATCTGCATCGTTCATGATGTCAGCATACGGCCACAAAGGGGTGATTACACGACACCAAACGTATTCAAAAACGCAGAGGCTCCCCACGTTTCGTCTCGATTTGCCCGAGTGAATCAGAATACCTTCCACTCTCATGCAGACGCTCATCATCGAAGTTCGTGGCGACGTGGTTCAAGAAGTCTACACCGACGCCGAAAACCTTCGCATTGTCCTCGTTGATTGGGACGACGGCGAAGTTCCGGGCGAGCCTTGTGAATGCGGCGATTTCGCAACCCGACCAATCGGAGAGCTCCCGGAAGAGACAATGCGTGCCGTGCTTGCGCTCACCGCATGATCGCCGGTTCGCCGACAGCTCGTTGGCTGCATGTGAGTGCTGCGACACCTGCCGCCCTCGCGCGGGTGCATCTTACCCCACCGTGAGTCACGCAACCGTTGTTTTGCTCGCAGTTGCCGATGAAACCGATGGCATCGAAGCGCACTACCTTTGAACATCCGGAGCTCGGCTTACCCGAGCTGCGGAAGCTTTGGCAAACCGAAGGACTTTTTTCGGATCATTACCTTAAGGCTCGCGTCCGGCACAATTCTTGGTGGCCGAGCGATGCAGAAGCGCAGCCGGTCTGGCAATTTTGCAAAGCGCTTTACGAAAGGCGCTATGTCGCCTGCGCGAAGAACAACGAAGCTTTCACGCGCCAGGAATTGCTCGACAAAATTTTGGAAAAACTTGGTTTCGGCTGGACCGACAACCTCGCGCAACCGGAAACCAAACAAGACCTCGAACCAGACTACATTCTTTTCGCGAATGACGCGGAAAAGGAAATCGTCATCGACCGGGACGCGGCGCATCGATACCGCGCAGCCATTGCAATTCTCGAGGCAAAAAAGGTCAATCACCCCCTCTCGCAGATTAGCAAAAGTCAGCAGCGTTATCCGCATCAGCAAATCCGCGACTATCTCAATGAAGCGCAAGTCCTCACGTGGGGCGTTCTAACTAACGGCAATGAATGGCGGCTTTATTGCCGCGACACCAAGCCGAGCCACTTCTTCGCCATCAACTTCGAGCTGGCGATACAGTCGGTTAAGGCTTTCAAACTATTCTTCGCGCTCTTCACTCCCGCCGCCTTCGTGCGCGACGCGCAGGGCAAGTGTCGGCTTGATCATGTCCGCGAGAGCGCGCTCGCGGCACAGTCGGAACTCGAAGAGGACCTGCGGCAGCGCATCTTCGCCATCGTCGAAATCCTCGCCAACGGTTTCGCTGAGCAAGGGGAAAATGAGATCACCGACGCCGATCTGCCGCGCGTTTACGACGCCTCTCTCATCTTTCTTTACCGGCTGCTTTTCATCCTTTACGCGGAGGGCCGGCGGCTCCTGCCCGTCGAGCCGAAGTCGCGAAAATATTACAAACAGCTCTCGCTCGCGCGTCTTGTAGCGCCCCTGAAAAATTTCTCGGAGCACGACAGCCAAACCCGCACGCGCCTCTAGGAAGACATCCGCGAGCTGTGCCATCTCATCAACGGCACCAACGAAAAGAAGAACGTTGAATACTCGGTGCCGCGATATAATGGCGGTCTCTTCGCCCCGGAACGCCATCCGCTTTTGGAAAAATGGCGCGTCTCCGATGCCGTGCTCGCCGACGTGCTGCGCGGCCTCATGTTCAACCCACAGCCCGAGCGCGACAAGCCAACCCTACCGATTGAGACCGTCGATTTCGGCGATCTCCGCGTGCAGCAGCTCGGCTCGATTTATGAAGGTTTGATGGAGCATCATTTTCGTCGAGACGACAACACACTCAGACTAATTGCTGATAAGGCAGAGCGCCGGCAAAGCGGCACTTATTACACGCCGGATTACGTTGTAAATATATCGTCGATCAGACGGTCGGCGCGTTGCTTGCCGAGATTGAGCAACGCGAGCAAGTAAAAAAAGCACGCGCGGTAGGATTAACGGATAACTCATTCGCGCACGAAGCGCTCACGCCCAACATCCTCGATCCTGCGATGGGCAGCGGGCATTTCCTTGTCGAGGCAACGACTTATCTAGCTGAAGAAATAGCTGCGCATCCGACCACGCAGCCGCTCGGCGAAAACTCCAAAGACGAGGACGAGATCGCGCACTGGCGGCGGCGCGTCGTGGAGTCGTGCATCTACGGCGTGGACTTGAATCCGCTCGCGGTCGAGTTGGCCAAGCTCTCGCTCTGGCTCACTACCATCGCCCGATCAGCCACTCAATTTTCTCGATCACCACCTCTGCTGCGGCAATTCGCTACTCGGCGCGCGCCTGGAAGATTTGCGCGAAGTGCCGGAACTGAAAAAGAAAAAGCACGAGCGGCTGAAACTGAGTTGGAAGGGCACGGAGAACTTGCGAGCGGCTCTGAAAAATGCCGTGCATCTCGTGCACGAGATCGAGACCAAGGAATCTGCGAGCGTGCCGGCGGTAAAAGACAAAGAGAAGCTCTGGGTAGAGAAGCTCCGGCCGACACTCGAACCGTTTCGCGCGGTCGCGAGTTTGTGGACTTCGTGTTTCTTCGGCAACGAGCTGCCGCAGCTCGAATATGAAGCGCTCATCGAGTTGCTCGATGTCCAATCCGGCAAAACGCCGTCGTGGAAATCTGCCGCGGAGTTTCAGCAGATCACCGCGCAGGCGATCAAGAAAGGCGCGCTCAAACTCGCGGGCCGCAAGTTCGGGGAAGCGGAACTCGCCGAGCTTTGCGCGCGTCTCGCGCGCGCGAACGCGCTCGCAGACACGCGAAATTTTTTTCACTGGGAACTCGAATTTCCCGAAGTCTTTTTCAACGACGACGGCTCGCCGCGTGAGTCGCCGGGATTCGATGCGGTGATTGGCAATCCCCCATACGATGTGATCTCAGAAAAAGAACAAGAGCGGGAAGTTGAAATGGAAAAAACTTACTTCGCGCTCTCTGAAGCATTCGCCGCTGCGGTCGGGAGCAAACTTAATTTCTACCGACTCTTCGTCGCTGCTGCCGTGAGCGTTTTGCGCAAGAACGGAACGCATGGATTCATCGTTCCGATGGCATTGCTTGGAGATTCACAAGCCAAACCGCTCAGACATGAGTTGCTCACAAAGCATCGACTCAAACGCATCGAAGCATTCCCGCAAAAGGACGATCCGCGCGACAGAGTTTTTTTCGGCGCGAAGCTATCGACATGCGTTTACGTTCTGCACAAGGCAATACCCGGAAGCTTTCTCAATTCGAGTTCATCCCGGCAGAGACATTTTGGATTTATCGCCTCGACTGGCGATAACTCTCAAAGCGTTACGACACTTTGACCCGGAGAATCTCTGCATCCCATGTTATCCAAATGCTACGACCGATGATTTTCACCTCGCGATCAAGCTTGTCGATGCGAGCGGCGGAAAACGCCTCGGCGAGATTGCTCCTTCGCAGCAGGGCGAAGTCAACCTAACCACACACGCCAGATTCTAAGCGACGATCCCGTAGGGCCCGTGGCGCTTCGTGGAGCAAATGTCGGTCGTTATTTTCTCAACGACACACCGAAGCAAGGTGAACCGAAGTATTTGTTTCGAGATCAGTTTCTCAACGCGCACGGACCTGAGACAAAGGCTTACGCTCATCGTCATAATCGAATCGGATATCAGCGCGGCGCAGCGATTGATAACTGGCGGCGCATCATCGCGACGATCATCGAGTCGGGGAATTTTTGTACCGACACGGTTAATTATATCGTCAAGCCAAAGACGTTTGATCTCTTTGCGATTCTTGCGCTGTTAAATTCCTCGCTTTGGGAATGGCGATTTCGTCTGACGAGCACCAACAACCACGTGAACGCTTACGAAATCGACGCGATGCCGCTTCCTCGCATCGACTTCACCACGCCCGCCGCGCGACGCGCGGCGCAGCTCGACAAAGCGAAACGCCTTTACGAAAGATCGCTCGCGGAGGGCGATGCGCATGGTGCGCTGGGTTTTATCGAAGGCGAATTGCAGGCTGGGCGCACGGATATCGTCCACGACCTGCTCGCGTTTCTTGCTGGGCGGATGATGGCAATGAATCAGCAGAAACGCACGACCGCGAAACAATTCCTGACGGACCTTAACGATTTCCACGGCATCGACGCCCGAACCCTGAATCCCAAAACGAAGCTGGACGAATTCTGGAAACTCGAAGCCGCCGATGTATTCGCCCACTTGCGCAAGAACACGAAACTGCTGGCCGCGCAAAACGTCCGCCTCACCGAAGACGCCGAAGAAAAAATTCGCGCGCGCTTTTCCACATCCAGAGCCGCCCTCGTCCCGCTTGAAGCGCAGATCGCGTTCACTGATCGGCTCCTCGATCAGATCATTTACCTTCTGTACGGACTCAGTAATGCGGAGATCAAAATTGTGGAAGGGGCGAACTAAAGTTGCCGGACAAAGAATTTCAGTTCGACGAAATCGGTTACTGGTCCGAGGTCAAACTGGAGATCATCAAACGCTACGGCGCCGAATATTCAAAGATCCTGACCGCAAAGGGATTTAACCATGCATACGTCGATGCATTTGCCGGAGGAGGACATCATATCGCTCGGAGCACCAATGAACTTGTCCTGGGCAGTCCCCTGAACGCGCTCGCAATCGAACCGCCCTTCAAAGAGATTTTCCTGATCGACTTGGAGCCGAGCAGGACCAGCCGATTGCGTGAATTGGTCGCGGGACGCAGCGACGTACACGTCCTTGAGGGCGACTGTAACGACATTTTACTGCAAAGCGTTTTCCCAACTATCCGCTACGAGAACTATCGCCGCGCGCTATGCGTTTTGGATCCGTACGGCTTGCATCTCAACTGGGATGTCATCGCCACTGCCGGCAGATCGAAGGCGATGGAAATATTTCTGAATTTTCCGGTAGCAGATATCAATCGGAACGTCCTCTGGAATGATCCATCGCGGGTCAGTGAAGCGCAGGCTGCCCGGATGACCACATTTTGGGGCGATAAGTCCTGGCGTGATGTTGCGTACTCGTCCGAGGGCGAACTTTTCGGCGATCTCCACAAGCAACCGAACGAGGTGGTGGCGGAAGCGTTCCGCAAAAGAATTCAGGACGTGGGAGGCTTCAAGTTCGTGCCGCCTCCGCTGCCGATGCGAAATAGCAGCCGCGCGGTTGTCTATTATCTCTATTTCGCATCACCGAACAAGACGGGGGACAAAATCGTTCGCCACATTTTCGACAAGTTCCGCAACCGTGTAAGCTGAATTGTGGCCGCGAATTCACACATAGAGTGGACGGAAGCGACTTGGAACCCGGTCACGGGCTGCACCAAAGTCAGTGCCGGCTGCAAGAATTGTTATGCAGAGCGTCTGGCCAAACGGCTGCAGGCGATGGGCAACCACCGTTATCAAAATGGCTTTCGACTGACGTTGCACGGCGACGTGGTCGATCTTCCCCGCTCGTGGAAGAACGGGCGGAAAGTCTTCGTTAATTCAATGAGCGATCTCTTTCACGACAACGTCCCGCTGTCGTTTATTCAGCGTGTTTTTGAAACAATGCGGGAGTGTCCGCAGCATGTCTTCCAGGTTCTCACGAAGCGGAGTGGACGACTTCGGCGAATCGCCGATGAGATCGAATGGCCGGCAAATGTTTGGATGGGTGTGAGCGTCGAGAATGCCGCTGTGCTGTCTCGCATTGATGATTTACGTGAGGTCCCCGCCGCGATTCGATTTCTTTCTTGTGAGCCGCTCATCGGCTCTTTGGCAGGTATCGATCTCCACGGCATCCACTGGGTCATCGTTGGAGGCGAGTCCGGACCCGGTGCTCGACCGATGCAGATCGAGTGGGTGCGCGAAATCTTTCGCGCCTGCCGCGAAGAGAAGGTGCCATTTTTTTTCAAGCAATGGGGCGGCGTCCGCAAGGATCTGACCGGGCGGCTGCTCCGCGGGAAAACTTATGACGAGATGCCCTCACGCCTCGCGGCATGAGGTTGGCGCTTTGAGGGCCTGCGGGTGCCCGGCGAGCCTGGTCCGATCACCTCCTCGGGTTGATGCTATGCCAGTAGCGCAGCCGGCTGCGTTTATGGCCATGAAGCCTGGGTCGGCAATTTCGTAGTCGCGCACTAGCTCTTCGGTCGCGCCGCCCGCTAGCAGGTCCTCGACCTCGTAATTAGCAAACGCGGGGATCAATCGCTGTTCG
This sequence comes from Chthoniobacterales bacterium, assembly GCA_038232335.1. Lineage (GTDB taxonomy): Bacteria > Verrucomicrobiota > Verrucomicrobiia > Chthoniobacterales > UBA10450 > JACCXL01. The sequence goes on along the minus strand of JBBSIA010000009.1, from coordinate 33,265 downwards.
TTGTCGCCGGGCGCGGATTCGATTCACGCGACATTCCAGTGTTTGTGATCCTGTCGCGATAGAGCCCAATCCGGGTGCGTCTTCATGAACGCGAGGCATTGCTTCAGAGATTCCTGGTCTTCCTGCCCATTAAGCCAGAGAGGCTGGACGTAGCGATACATGAAAGCGGTGGTCGCCAATGGCTCGTTCCAATCATCTAAAGCGAGTCCGTTCAGACCGGGCACAATCTTGATCTCGTTGCCGTAGCGTTGAAGAAAATCCGCCCGGTGTGGCGACACGGAAATCCAGTCAACTGGCGGAATGATGCGCTTTTGGCCGCTGGTCGCCACCGCCGTTGAGAACCGCTTCGCTCTCAGGGCAGATAGAAGCGGCCGCAGATCGTGGTCGGCCGGCTCGCCGCCTGTGATCCATGCCCACGGGTCGATCATCTTCGGCGTGACCGCCGCCGCACGGTCGGCGATTTCCGCTGCCGTCAGCGTCTCTCTCACGGAATAGTCGGTGTCGCATTCAGCGCAACGCACGGAGCACCCCGCCAGCCGGATGAACGTCTGCTGGAAGCCGCGGAGGTGACCCTCGCCTTGGATCGTGAAGAAGATTTCGACAATCGGATACTTCATGCCGAATGCACTTTAGATGAGTCTAACCTGGCCGCACAGTCTGGTAACGAGCTAAACTTCAAACTTGCGCAGCCATGACCCTTTCCTAGTGTCGGCCCACCACCGCAATGCTGCAGTTAAGGCCATGAAAGCTCGGGTCAGCAGTTTCGTACTCGCGCACTAGCTTTTCGGTCGCGCCAGCGCGCAAATCTTCGGGTTCGTCTAGCAATCGGCGGCGATCTGGCTCGCCATGGCGAGCGCCTGGCTCATCGCGAGGGCTTTGTTGACGGTCTCCTGATATTCGGAAGCAGCGTCGGAATCAGCGACAATTCCAGCGCCGGCTTGATAGTATGCCTTGCCGCCGGTCAGCACCGCGCAGCGCAGTGCGATGCATGAATCGAGGTGACCGTCGAATCCGAAATAGCCGACTGCGCCCGCATAACAGCCGCGTCTTGTTTGCTCCAGTTCCGCGATGATTTGCAGCGCGCGAATCTTGGGCGCGCCCGAGACGGTGCCGGCCGGGAAAGTTGCCCTCATCAGGTCGTAGGCATCCGTTCCTACTCGCGCGTGGCCCGTGACGTTCGAGACGATGTGCATGACGTGGCTGTAACGCTCGATGTTCATCGTCTCGGTGAGCCGGACGCTGCCGAACTCCGCGATGCGGCCGATGTCGTTGCGCGCCAAGTCTACCAGCATGACGTGCTCGGCCCGCTCCTTCGGATCGGCGAGCAGCTCGGCGGCATTCTCTTCATCCTGCTCGGCGGTGGCGCCGCGGCGCCGTGTCCCCGCGATCGGTCGTATCTCCGCGACTCCGCCGAGAAGACGGACGTGCAGTTCGGGAGAACTGCCGACGAGCGCGAAATCGCTTCCGAAGTTAAGGCAGAACATGTAGGGCGACGGATTGACAAACCGGAGGCAGCGATAAAGATCGAGGGGGTCGCGATCGAACTCAGCTTCGAAACGCTGCGAGAGCACGACCTGAAAGATATCGCCCGCGCGAATGTATTCTTTCGCCCGCTCGACGGCGCTCTCGAAGCCGGCGCGCTCGAAATTGCTGCGCGTGGGCGGCGGTTCGATCGGTTCGGTTGGAACGAGCGGAAGATCAACAGGCGTGGCGAGCTTGCGCACGATCTCCGCAATGGATTCGACTGCTTCCGCGTAGATCTGTTCCGGTTCACCATCTTCGAGGAAGGCGTTGACGACGATCTTCAAACTGCGCAACCGGTGATCGAAAATGAGCAGTCCGCGCGTGATCAAAAATATTGATTCCGGGAGGCCAAGTTCGTCCCGGGCGGCAGTCGGAACTTTCGGCTCGAAGAAGCTAACCGATTCATACCCGAGGAAGCCGACCGCGCCGCCGCCGAAGCGAGGTAACTCAGGGCGCGGGACGAAGCGATATCGGCTCATCAGCTTTCGCAGCTGGTCGAGCGGATCGGTGGTCGTCTCGAACCGCTCGTCAGCGCCTTTGCCCGAAATCGTGATCTCGCGCCGGCGACTTTGGAGAACGAGGCGTGGCTCCGTTCCGAGGAAGGAGAACCGTCCCGAGACCTCATTCTTCTCGGTCGATTCGAACAGAAAGCTATAACCGCCGCGGTCGAGTTTCTTGAAGGCGGACACAGGCGTCTCGCAGTCCGCGAGAAACTCTGTGAAGACGGGGATGACGTTGCCGCGCTCCGCGAGCTGCAAGAACTCCTCGCGCGAGGGCGTGATCGTCAACGGGGACTGGCTCGCGCTCATTGCCACTTCACTGCGGCTGTACCGACAGGAAGTTCGCCAGGATCTTCTTGCCGTCGGCCGTCAGGATCGACTCCGGGTGGAACTGAACACCGTGCACTGGAAAGTCGCGATGTTGCAGCGCCATGATTTCGCCGTCAGAAGTTTCCGCCGTGATTTCAAGCGAGGGCGGAACCGAGTTGCGTTCGACGATCAACGAGTGATACCGGCCCGCTTCGAAAGACGCAGGCACGTCGGCAAAGAGCGCGCTGCCGCGATGGTGAACCGAGCACGACTTTCCGTGCATGAGCCGGGCAGCGCGCACGACATTCGCGCCGTATGCCTCGCCGATGCATTGGTGGCCCAGGCAAACCCCGAGCACCGGCGTCCGCTCACCAAATTGAAGGATGACTTCTTTGCTGATGCCCGCCTGCTGCGGGGTGCACGGGCCTGGCGAAATGCATATGTGTCGCGGCGCCAGGCGCGCGATCTCGTCTACCGAAATCTCGTCGTTTCGCCGAACGAGAAGGTCAGCGCCGAGCTCGCCAAAATACTGCGCGAGATTGTAGGTAAACGAATCGTAGTTATCGAGAATCAGCAGCACGTCGTGGCCTCGATTCGCATGGATTCTGGCTCGCCTTACGCCACCGACGTCGTGACCGTGTGGATCGCGCGGACTTCATCGATCAGCTTCGCATACTCGGCAGGCGTGAGCGCTTGGGCGCCATCGGAAAGTGCAATCTCCGGTCGATTATGTACCTCGATCATCAGCCCGTCCGCGCCAACTGCAACAGCTGCGCGTGCGAGCGGCGTCACCATGTGCGTGATCCCGGTGCCATGTGACGGGTCGACGACCACCGGCAAGTGTGAGATGCGCCGGATCGCCGGGACCGCAGCCAGATCCAAAGTGTTGCGCGTGTGCTGCGCAAAGGTGCGGACTCCGCGTTCGCAAAGAACGACCTGGTAGTTTCCCTCAGCCATGATGTATTCGGCGGCGAGCAGCCATTCTTCGAGTGTTGCCGCCATCCCGCGTTTCAAAACGACTGGCAGTTTGGATCGCCCCGCGCGTTTGAGCAGCGAGAAGTTCTGCATGTTACGCGCGCCGATTTGGATGACGTCGCAGTGCGCTTCGACGAGATCAACGCTCGCGATGTCCAAGGCCTCGGTCACAATTTTCAACCCGAACGCCTCGCGAATCTCCCTCATGATCTGCCATCCCTCTTCGCCAATTCCCTGGAACGAGTATGGCGAGGTCCGCGGCTTACACACGCTGCCGCGAAAAAACCGTGCCCCGCTGCGCTGAACCGCTGCTGCAACCGTGAAAGCTTGATCACGGCTCTCGATTCCGCACGGCCCCGCAATGATAGCGAGTTCGCTGCCGCCAATCGCGGCATCCCCGACGCGCACGACGGTTTTATCGGGGCGAAGATCGAGCGTAATCAGCTTGTAGGGCTTGGTGACGCGGATGACTTCCGCGACGCCAGCCAGGTTCTGAAAGCGGATTGGATCGAGCGCACCGTCGTTGCCGGTGACGCCGATGGCTGTGCGCGACGCGCCCGGGAGCGGGTGGGCTCGCAGCCCGATCGCGTGGATGGTTTCCACGACTGCATCAATTTCTTGTGCGGTGGCACTGGCTTGCATCACAATCAGCATGGTCTGCCGGAAACTACTCTGCGCCCGAACCCGGTCGAGGATGAGTTGATGCTGACGCGGCCGAGAAATGAAGGCGCTCCAGAAAATCGTTGCTCAAAACCTGCGAGAGCATGGCGGCGTGCGACGAGGGACGACTGCGGCTTTGTCGCGCTGAATACCGCGTTCCGGCGCCGAGATAAACTGTGAAAGCTGCCCGGTTTGCTCTTTTGGCCGAGACGGCGAAGACGGCGGGCGAGACGCCCACCCTACCCGAGGCGTTTGTCTCCACGCGAGGTGCATCAGTCGTCATCTCGAGCGCAGTCGAGAGATCCGGTGCGCAACCCTTAGACTCGCTGTCCCGGGATTGTAGCCCTCTGCCCACTACCCGGAAATCCGGTCTCCGCTCGCTGCGGCTAAGTGACAGGGTTTGTCCGCAGGTCAGAGAGCGATCAGTTCCTGAAACTTTGGCTCATTGCGCAGCGGTTCCCACGCGGAATCGGTGCGGAGGTAGCCGTGACTCAGGTATCCGGGCGATGAGAGGAGCTGCCTGACGATTTCGATCGCCGAGTCCTTTTCGCCGGTCCACGTGTAAACCTGCGCCAGACCTTGCAAGACGAGTGGCGCGTCGTAGGCGTCTTTCGAGAGCGGCATCAATTCCACCGCTCGGCGCGCCTCACGTAATGCCTCCTCTTTCCGGCCCAGGCCTGCGTCAACCTGCGCCAGCACGGCGAGTGTGCGCGGCTCCTCCGGTTTCAATTTCAACCGCTCGTTCAGAATCCTGCGCGTCGTGGCAAATGATATTCGCGTGCGTGCCTGATCACCTTCCGCACGTGCGATCACCGCTTCGTACCAGGCCCGCGGATAATAAAAGCTGAAATCGACCTCCTGAAAGTCCGTTCGGGGTGACGCCGCGAGGGCAGCGCGCGCGCCGTCATAATCGTGATCGATTAGCGCAAGCATGATGCGCATCGGCGTTTCCCCGCCAGCCACATCGAGATCGGCCGGGGCGCTCGCGAGGGCTGCGCGCAGCGCCGGCGCGTTTCCGGTCGCGGCGAAAGCAATGGCCGCTTTACGCACCGCCATGATTGGCGTCTGGAGTCCGGCCGCGATCGCACGATCATAAGTCTGGATCGCGTCGAAGTAACGCCGCGTCAGCACCTGGGTATCGACGAGTAGATTGACGGCGTTCGGATTTCGCGGATCAAGTCGCACGGCTTGGGTGAAATCAGATTCCGCTTCCGTCCAGTGTCCCTGCCGGCGACTGATGTAGCCAGCAAGCACAAAAAAAGGCGTACTGTTGGGCAGAGTCGGCCGGGCAATTGCCAGCTCCTTCTGCGCCCGGCCGTAATCGCGTTCGCATCGAAAATAATAATCCGCGAGGGCGACATGCGCTTCGGCCGAATCAGGCCGTAAGCGCAGGGCCGTGTCGACGGCAGCCCTGGCGAAAAGACGGCGCGCTGGCGTGGCGTCGAGATTCAAGAAATAAAGGAGCGCATGCGCCCGCGACTCGTAGGAGTAGGCGAGGACGAAATCCGGATCGCGCGTCGTCGCTTCCCTGAGCAGACGCACGGCCTGGAGCAACGACTCGCGCGGGTCCTCGGCGTTGAGGTAGCTATTTACGATATCTTTTGCGCGGAGATAGAGATCGTTAGTCGCGAGGTCAGGCGTCGGTCGTTCTGCGAGTCCGGCTTTCTCCTGCGGCGAAAGCTTTGCCTGAAGTTGTGCCACGATCGCGCGTGCAATCTCTGTTTGAATCTGAAACACATCCGCGAGATCCCGGTCATTAGTTTCGCCCCACAAATGCGCGTCGGTCCGCGCATCGATCAGCTGTGCATTCACCCGCACCCGCTTTCCGTCCCGCTGCACGCTTCCCTCGATGACGTGGGCAACGCCGAGCTGCTGCCCGATCTCGCGCAAGTTGCGCGAGGCGCCGCCGCGATACGGCATCACCGATGTGCGGCTGATCACCTTCAAATCCGCGATCTTCGAGAGATCATTCAAAATTTCGTCCTGCACGCCTTCGGCAAAAAACGCGTTCTGCCTCGTATCGGATAAATTTTCGAACGGGAGGACGGCGATGCTTTTCTCCGGAACATCGGCTGGATTCGCCAACCCAAAATTTGTGGGCCGCGGCGCTGTTTTCGTCCAGGGATGCCAGAACCAGTATCCTGCGGAAACGATCGCGGCGACGGCAAGACCAACGGTGGCGAGCATCCAGAGGCGGCGTCGATTCGCGAGGGAACGGCTGCCACCGAGCGCACGAGTGCGCGTGATCGCGCCGCCTTGAACTTCAAATACCCACGCGAACACCAGCGCGACTGGGAAACCGAGCGCGAGGAGGACGACCAGCACTTGCTGAATCCAATCGGCGGCGTGAAAAGCCGGCAGCACCGTCCCGGCGAGTTGCACCACTGCGGAAGCCGCTACCGCGTAGCCGATCGCGGTGCGATAAACGCGCCGATTCTTCAGCTCCTGCGAGAACGATTTCATGAAGGTGCAGTGACGGGATAGTTCCGTTGCCGCAGTATCGCCATGCCGCAATCGCGCGTCGAATTCCGGTCGCGCTGACGCTTCCGATGCAAATGACGTTCCAAGCGCGTTTTTGGGACGAACTTGGCAACATAATTTGCCGCGGAGGCCTCATCCTAACCGGCGTCACCTCATCGGAACGGCGGCCTAGCGCAAGATGGGTATGGGGAGCGCAAGCGTTTCGTGGGGCGATGTTCCCGGACGACAGGCGTCCCGCCTGTCCAGGTACCTAGGCTCGCAAGTCTCTCTCGGCCGTCAACGGCAAGCAGATGCAACTTTGCCGCGACAGGCGGGACGCCTGTCGTCCACGCTCATGAACGGCAGCCATTGGCACACCCGACCCGCATCACATGAACTTGGAGTCAGAGCATTCGGGATCGGTCTGTGCTCTCGAAACGTCGTGTGCCCGATCGTGCACGCGCAGTGGCATTAGGTTTGGCTGCGCCTGATTGCCGGTCGTCCCACCGCAGATCTCCTGGTGAAAAATCGCGCAAGCAAGTCTTCTTTGATGCGTCACGACAAACCAACTCTGTTGGCGGTATTAAGGTGAAAGCGGGCGGCGCGTGAAAACGAGAAAGTAATCATCGCCATCCCCTTTCACGAAGTCGTAATCGGCGAGAAGCTCGAATCCAGCGCGGACAGCTTCCTGGATGACGCGAGTGCGATCGAGTCCGTGGTCCTCGCCGTTGCCGTTGCGGTCAATGATTCCCAAAAGCCCGCCCGGCCGGAGCGCCTCGCGTGTGTGGCGCAACAATGCGATTGGGTTCGCGATTTCGTGATAGGTCTTGAGCAATAAAACCGCGTCCACGCTTCCGTCTGGGAGCATGGGATCGTCAGGACGACCGTGGATACCTCGGATGTTCGCCAGCTTTTCCTTTTGCGCGCGGGCTGCAATATGCCGGAGGTACTCTTCGTTGATCTCCACCGCGTAAACCGTCCCGCTCGAGCCGACGCGCCGCGCCGCCCGGACCGCAAACCAGCCGGAACCGGCGCCAATATCCGCGACCGCGGAATTTTCGCGCACGTGAAGCAGATTCATCACTCGGTTCACCTGCAGGTTCTCGTCACGTTTCGGGTCCTCGAAGATCGACAGTTCGCCCGTGTAAGGTGGGCTCGTTTTACGGCCGATTCGCTCGTCTGGACGCAGTGCCTGTGCGCAAGCTGCGGTGGCGAAAACAAGCAAGAACGTCGCCGCGGCGAACTGTCGGAGTGAAAGACAGACGCTCATGATCCAACGGAAGATAGCAAGGGTGGACACCCGGGAAAGCAACACTGCGTAGCACCCCGCTTGCTTTGCGTCTCTGCCGTTCATGCTACTCTGTCCCGATGGAAAAAGTGATCATCGTCGGAAGCGGTTGCGCGGGTTTAACCGCCGCAATTTATGCCGCGCGCGCGAACCTTGCTCCACTCGTGCTGGAAGGCCGCCAGCCCGGCGGACAGCTTTCTACAACTACCCTCGTGGAGAACTTCCCCGGATTCCCGGAGGGCATTGATGGCCCGCAATTGATCATGAACATGCACGCGCAGGCGGAAAGGTTCGGCGCGCGATTCTCGTATTCCGAAGTTACAGGATTTGAACCCGCCGGCGACCACGTCCGGCTCAAGGTTGATGACGAATGGCAGGAGACGCGCGCGCTCATCATCGCGAGCGGTGCTTCCGCTCGCTGGCTTGGCCTCGAAAACGAAGAGAAACTGATTGGCCACGGCCTGACCTCCTGCGCCACCTGCGATGGAGCCTTTTACCGCAATGTGCCGGTCTGCGTGATCGGCGGCGGTGACTCCGCCGCGGAAGAAGCGCTCTTTCTGACCCGTTTCGCTTCGAAAGTTTACCTGATTCACCGGCGCGACCAGCTCCGCGCTTCGAAGATCATGGCCGACCGCGTGCTCGCGTGCGAGAAAATCGAGCCGATTTGGAAGACTGTCATTACGAAATACCTAACGGACGATAAAGGAGAAATGTCGGCCATCCTTCTTCGGAACATCGAAACCCACCAGGAGCGCGAACTTCCGGTTGCCTGCGTCTTTGTCGCGATCGGCCACGACCCGAACACCAAATCGTTTGCCGGTAAACTGGAGACGGATTCCGAGGGATATTTGCTCGTTAGGCATCTCGTTGAAAGCAAGCACCCGGGCGTCTTCATTGCTGGAGACGTTGCAGACCGCGTCTACAAGCAGGCCGTGACTGCTGCCGGATCGGGCTGTGCCGCCGCGATGGAAGCCGAAAAATACCTGAGCGAGCTGCTGAGTTGAACCGAATTTGCGCGCTTCCTGCCGAAGGAGCCCCGCACAAGGAACGCAAAGGAACACAACGACGGCATCGGACTGGAAGCCTGCATTGTCTGAGCGTCGACCTGGCTCCGCTTCCTGTCGATGTCCCCGTGGCCCTAGGGTGAGGTGGAATAAATGCATTTGGCGGCGCGCGCGTTACTCCTGCTCCCTGATTCCTGATCATAATTCTGCTTCTCCGGTCCGGGAAGATCAAGATTGGGAGCAGGAGCAGAGTAAGGCCGCTCACGCTTGAGTGAGGCAGGACACGACAAGGCAGGAGCGGCGCTCACAGAGCGCCGCGACAGTACGGATGAAACTCTGGCGAGCTGATTGCGACCATGGCATCCTTGCGGAAATCGGCACTCGCCAATCAGCAATTCGTGAAAATTTGTGACGTAACGCAGTTTTATTCACCCCTGAGCGGCGGTGTGAAGCGTTACCTTCATGAGAAGATCGCTTATATCGAACGCGCTCGGCTGGATTGCGAACAGGTCCTGATCGTGCCGGGCGCAAAAACGGAAATACATTCAGCCGCGCGTTCCCGCAGCTATACCATTGCTTCACCGGTGATTTCGCGTCGCACCCGCTATCGGGCACTGCTTAACCTGCGCGCACTCGAAGAAGTCATCGAGCGCGAGCGCCCAGACATTATCGAATGCGCGGATCCCTATCAGGTCGGTTGGAAGTGCCTTTCGATCGGTGGTTCGTTAGGTATCCCAGTAGTCGCATTTTACCATTCGCACTTTTCGGAGGCGTATTTACGCCGTGGCGCAAGGGTGCTCGGTCCGCAAACGACCGCGCTCCTGCTGGGTTTAGCCCAGGCTTATGTCCGCACATTCTACAATCGGTTCGCCCGCACTCTCGTTCCTTCGGAACCGTTGACTCAGTTGCTGAAGAATTGGGGGATCCGAGGTGCGATCACCTCTCCGCTAGGCGTAAATACGGAAACGTTTCGACCATGGCCGGATGACCGACGAAGCACTCGCGCAACACTGAAGATTCCGGCTGACGCCGTTCTCCTCCTGTATGTCGGTCGTTTAGCGGCCGAGAAAAACACGAAAGTCTTGTGTGCCGCGTTCGAACAACTTCGGCGCGGCAGCCCACGCTTGCATCTTTGCATTGTCGGCGACGGAGGCGAGCGCGATTGCGTCGCGCACCTGCAGAGGGCGACAGGTCAGGTGACCTGGATCCGGTACTGTGCCGATTCTGAGCGACTGGCGCAGTTCTACCGCGCCGCTGATTTATTCGTCCATCCCGGGGTGCAGGAAACGTTTGGACTTGTGGCGCTCGAAAGTCAGGCCTGCGGCACGCCCGTCCTCGGCATTCGTGGCAGTTACCTCGACGGCATCATTCAACATGACCAGGGCTTTTGGGCCCAGGCGGATTCAGCGGATGCCCTGGCCGGAGCAATCGAGGCGGCCGCGACGCTTGATTTAGAAGGAGTGGGGCACGCCGCGGCGGCTATGGTCGCAGAGCGTTACAGCTGGACGCGTGTTTTCGAACGCCTGTTTTCTGTTTATCAACAGGTTTGCACAGCGTATAAAGGGATCGAATGAAAGAGGATCGATCGTTTGCGATTCGGAGTTATCGTCCGACAGATCGCGCTGCGGTGCGCCGGCTCTGTTGCCAGACCGGCTTCCTCGGCGAGCCGATTGATCCGGTTTACGAGGACCACGAACTCTTTGCAGACTTCCTTACCTCTTACTATACCGATGTCGAGCCAGAGTCGTCATTCGTGCTCGAAGTGGAAGGCGAACTCCGCGGTTACCTCGTCGGTTCGCGCAAACCACTCCGCAATCAGCTCTATGCTTTTACGCAGAACATCTTGCTCTTCCTCCGAGTTCTCGCGAGGTATCCCGGTTACAACCAACGCTCGCGGCGCTTTATCCGCTGGATGATCAGCCACGGCTGGCGCGAGGTTCCCGCCGCGCCCCGCCGTACACCTCACTTTCATATTAACCTCCTGCCCGAGGCGCGCAAAATTGCGACCACCCGTGCTCTGATGAGCGCATACCTCAGTTACCTCTATCGGTGCGGTGAGAAACGGGTTTATGGCCAGATCGTCACCTTCGAGAGCCGGCGCGGCGAAAAGATGTTCGAGCGTTACGGCTTTCGCGTCATGAACCGCGCCGAGATCACCAAATACAAGGCCTTTTACCCCGAGTCCGTTTACCTCAGCACCGTGATCAAGAACCTCGAGACGGCCGAGCCACTTTCCGCCTACGCCAAGCTGCGCAGTTGAGCTCGCGAGCGCCTTGCTTCAATGCAGATGCCGAATCTTCGGCGTCCACTGCATAAACCGCGTGTCAACGATGTTCATCGCATAGCGACGCTGCGCTCCGGCGTCTCCGGCTTGCTCGATCCCAAGCTACTGGCGCGTGGAAGAAGACGGCGCAGCGCGCCGTCACCACCATTTAGTAGCGGTAATGGTCCGACTTATAAGGGCCTTCAATCGGCACGCCCAGATACTCAGCTTGCTTCTCGGTTAATTTTGTCAGCTTCACGCCGATTTTTTGCAAATGGAGACGCGCGACTTCCTCATCGAGCTGTTTGCTGAGAACATAAACACCCACCTTGTAGGTGTCTTTGTTCCTCCAGAGATCGAGTTGCGCGAGAACTTGGTTCGAGAAAGAGTTACTCATAACAAAGCTCGGGTGCCCAGTCGCGCAGCCGAGATTAACCAACCGGCCTTCAGCAAGCATGAAGATCTCATGACCGTCCGCAAAGGTATATTTATCGACCTGCGGTTTGATATTCGTGCGCCTGATGTCTCCGCGAGCGTTGAGCGGATCGACCTGAATCTCGTTATCGAAATGGCCAATGTTGCAGACGATCGCCTGATCTTTCATTCGCTCCATGTGCCCGACGGTGATGATGTCGACGTTCCCCGTTGTCGTAACGTAAATGTCGCCCCAGCCGAGCGTGTCTTCGAGCGTCGTGACCTCAAAACCTTCCATCGCCGCTTGCAGCGCATTGATCGGGTCAATTTCGGTGATGACGACGCGTGCACCCTGGCCGCGGAGTGACTGCGCGCACCCTTTGCCCACGTCGCCATAGCCGCAGATGACCGCCACTTTGCCGGCAATCATCACATCCAGCGCGCGGTTCAGCCCGTCGACGAGCGAGTGGCGGCAGCCATAGAGGTTATCGAACTTTGATTTTGTGACCGAGTCATTGACGTTGATGGCAGGGACGAGCAGCTGGTTTTGCTGCTGCATTTTGTAAAGCCGGTGCACACCGGTCGTGGTTTCTTCCGAAACGCCACGCCAGCCCTTGACCAGCTCGTGCCAGCGGAACGGATTTTCGCGCTGCACTTCGACCAAAAGGTCCTTGATGAACTGCTCCTCCCTGCTCGTGGCCGGGGATTGCACCCAGCCGCTGCCCTCTTCGAGCTGATAGCCTTTGTGAATCAGGAGCGTGACGTCGCCGCCATCATCGACGACCAGCTGAGGGCCCTTGCCGCCGGGAAAGGAGATCGCCTGATTCGTGCACCACCAATATTCCTCCAGACTCTCGCCTTTCCATGCAAACACCGGCACTCCTGATTTCGCAATCGCGGCCGCGGCATGATCCTGGGTTGAGAAAATATTGCAACTCGCCCAGCGCACATCCGCACCGAGAGCTACGAGAGTCTCGATCAACACGGCCGTCTGAATTGTCATGTGCAATGAGCCGGTCACGCGCACGCCTTCCAGTGGTTTGCCCGGGGCATACTTTTCGCGGATTGCCATCAGACCGGGCATTTCCTTCTCCGCGATCGAGATCTCTTTGCGGCCCCAATCGGCCAGACTGATATCGGCAACTTTGTAGTCGTTAGTCTTGGTGGGTGCGGTGGTTATTTGTGTGCTCATAATGTGATTTCCTGAAGGTTATTCGCAGATTAACGCAGATTTTCCGGAAGAGTTCGGACGACATGTTTGTACTCCAAACTCGGCGAGCCGAAATTCAGAAGCAGGCCGCGTTCGTAACCGGTTGCTTTCAGCTCATTGAGTAACTGCGCGTCAACGCTCGTGAGATTTGCAAGGGCTTTCGTTTCGACCAGAAAATTGTCGAAGCAGATGAAATCCGCCCGATAGGCGAGACTTCGGCTTTGTATGGGTTATCGCGATCCTGAAACTCGATCGCGAGTGCCGCTTGAGAGACCGCTTCGAGGAAACCGGGGCCGAGCCCGCGGTGCACTGCCATCGCAGCTCCGATAATCGCGTGGTTCTGAGGATCCTTTCCATTCCTAATCTGCGTTAATCTGCGAAATCTGTGGATGACTATCTGGCTGCTTCTTTCAGCTCATCCGCCTTGTCAGTTCGCTCCCAGGTGATATCGGGATCATCTTTGCCAAAGTGACCGTAGTTAGTGGTTTTGGAGTAGATCGGCCGGAGTAGATCGAGCTGTTTGATGATATCAGCGGGTTTGAAGCTGAAAGTTTGCCGCACCGCGCTTTCGATTCTCTCTTCGGGAATCGTACACGTGCCGAAAGTATTAATGTGGACGCTGACTGGCTGTGGATGGCCGATGGCATACGCGAATTGCACTTCGCACCTTGTGGCCAGAGCTGCGGCGACGACATTTTTCGCGACCCAACGGCCCATGTAAGCAGCGCTGCGGTCGACTTTGCTTGGATCTTTGCCGGAAAACGCGCCGCCGCCGTGGCGTCCCATGCCGCCGTAGCTGTCGACAATAATCTTGCGGCCAGTCAGACCAGTGTCGCCCTGCGGACCGCCGATAACGAACGAGCCCGTGGGATTGATCAGGAACTCGGTCTCGCCATTCAACAGCTCAGCGGGCAATACTTTCCGGATCACCTCCTCGATGACGAAGCTGCGGATTTCGGAATGCTTTACATCCCTCGCGTGTTGAGTCGAAACGACGACATTGGATATCCCAACTGGCCGGCTGTCGTCATAAACCACTGAGACCTGCGATTTCGCGTCCGGTCGCAGCCATTTGGCGACTCCATTTTTGCGGAGACGAGTTAATTCGCGTCCGAGGCGATGCGCGAACATGATCGGCGCCGGCATTAATTCCGGCGTCTCGTCACACGCGTAGCCGAACATCAGACCCTGATCGCCCGCGCCTTGTTCCGCGTGGCCTTTACCGTCCGCTTCACGATCGTCCACGCCTTGCGCAATGTCTGGCGATTGGCCAGTGATGATGTTGGTGATGAAAACTTTGTCGCAATGAAAGACATCGTCGTCGTTGCAATAACCGATCTCGCTGATCGCCTGGCGCACGATCTGGTCGACATTCAGGACGTCGCTCAGCTGTTTTTTTGCGCCGTTTAGATTCGGAATCGTGATCTCGCCGCCGACGATGACGATGTTGCTCTTAGCGTAAGTCTCACATGCGACCCTGCTTTTCGGGTCCTGCGTCAGGCAGGCGTCGAGCACCGCGTCAGAGATGGTGTCGCAAACTTTGTCGGGGTGACCTTCGCCGACGGATTCAGAGGAAAAGATATAACGGCGCGACATCGAGCGGAAGGTGATTTGGAAAAACTGCTACAAGGGTAAATCGACTTAGCTGGCCTTCGGAACGCTCAACCGTTGCGCCGATCTAACATCAATGATGCACCAATCCGCAACATATTGACCAATCATGATATGAAGATGTATCGTTTCGAGCTCCGATGGCGTCAACGATTAATTTCCTGCGTTTGCTGGCTGATCCGACTCGCTTGCGACTGCTGGTTTTGCTCGAGCAGGAGGAGCTTTCCGTCGCCGAACTCCAGGATATTTTGGGAATGGGACAATCGCGGATCTCCAGTCACCTCGCACAGCTCAAGCGCGCGGGCACGGTGGAAGACCGCCGCGCTGGAAAAAGCGTCTACTATGGTCTAACGGCGACCAACGGCCGGGACCCGGTTCGCGAAAAGGTGACGGAACTGACACGAACACTGGCGCGCGAGTTACCAGAAACAACACGCGATCAGACCGCGTTGAAAGTGACGCTGCGGAAACGGCACGACAGAACCCGCGCCTATTTCGATGAACTGGCGGGAAAGTTCGGCCGCCGTCATGTGCCGGGCCGCTCGTGGCAGGCGCTTGCCCACACCTTGATCACGCTTCTGCCCGCGCAGGACGTGGCTGATCTAGGTGCGGGCGAGGGAACGTTATCGCAGTTGCTTGCAAAGACCGCGCGCAAAGTGGTCGCGATCGATAATTCGCCGAAGATGGTGGAATTCGGCGCGGCCCTGGCAAAGCGACATGACTTTCCCAATCTCGAGTACCGGCTCGGCGACATTGAAGCTCCGCCGATCGCCAAAAATAGCGTCGATCTCGCGATTTTAAGCCAGGCGCTACATCACGCCATTCATCCGGAACGTGCGATCGCAGCCGCGCATCGGATCCTGAGAAACAATGGTCGTCTTGTGATTCTCGATCTACTGAGCCATCGTTTCGAGCGGGCGCGCGAGCTTTATGCCGATCATTGGCTCGGGTTTAGCGAAGTGCAGCTGCAACAATGGCTTGAAGAGGCCAGCTTCAACAAGATCGAAGTCACGATTGTCTCACGGGAGAAACAGAGCCCGCATTTCCAGACCGTCTTTGCTACTGGCGTGAAATAGCTGGAGGGTGCTCCAACTGGTCGAGAGCGGGGCGGCGTCAACCCGCTGATTTGACTCGTCAGCCAAAGACGGCGCTGGTAGGGCTCAATTTCGTCAGTCGCGGGGAAAACACCGTGGATCCAAAAAAGTTCTTCGTCGAGCTGCAACGACGAAATGTTTACAGGTTAGCGGTCGCTTACGGAGTGGTGAGCTGGTTGCTCATTCAGATCGCGACGCAAGTTTTCCCGTTCTTCGAAATTCCGAACTGGATGACCCGAATGGTTGTGCTCGTGCTGATGCTTGCTTTCCCAGTGGCGCTGATTTTTGCCTGGGCTTTTGAGCTCACACCCGAAGGAATCAAGCGCACGGAGGAGATCGACCCCGAACGATCCATTACTCGCAGCACCGGTCGGAAGCTGGATTTTGTGATCATCGGTGTGCTGCTCACCGTGATCGCGGTGCTCGTCGTCCAACGCTCTCGTCCCGGCAAGCCTCCGGTGCCAGACGTTCCAGAAAAAAGTATAGCCGTGCTTCCGTTCGAAAACTTGAGCGAAGAAAAAGCGAACGCCTACTTTGCCGACGGCATCCAGGACGAAATTCTGGCCCGCTTATCGAAAATCGCCGACCTGAAGGTCATCTCGCGGACATCCACGCAGCATTACAAAAGCACGCCTGAAAACCTGCGCGACATCGCCAGACAACTTGGCGTCGCCCACATCGTGGAAGGAAGCGTGCAGAAGAGCGGCGACGCCGTGCGCGTGAACGTGGAGTTGATCAAAGCAGCCAACGATTCCCATCTTTGGGGCGATACCTTTGACCGCAAACTGACTGACATCTTCTCGGTAGAGAGTGAGGTGGCCAAAGCCATCGCCGACCAGTTGCGAGCGAACCTGACTGGTCGGGAAGAGCAAATCATCGCAGCCAAATCGACAGATAATCCGGAGGCTTACGATGCCTACCTGCGTGGTTTGGCTTTTACACTGAAGGCTGCAACCACGCCAGCCAGCACCCTCGGCGCGCAGAAATATCTCAGAGAAGCGGTGCGGTTAGACCCGAAGTTCGCCCTTAGTTGGGCGCTGCTGTCATACGTTGATGCGCTCAGCTACCTCACATTCAACCTTCAACCAACGGTCGCGCTCCGTGAAGAGACACGGCAGGCAGCTGAAACCGCTTTCACTCTTCAGCCCAATCTCGGCGAGGCACTGCTGGCCAGAGGATGCTACCACTACGCTTTCCTAAAGGATTACGACACCGCCGTGCGTTACTTCGAGCAAGCACGTCAGTCTCTGCCGAATAGCAGTCGGATTCCCGAATCGCTGGCTTATGTCGCGCGCAGGCGGGGCCAGTGGGACCAGAGTGAGTCGTCCTTCAACGAAGCCGAGCGGCTCGACCCGCGCAACGTGAACCTGCTCAGTCAGCACGCGCTTTCCTATATCTGCCTCCGTCATTTCCCCGAAGCCCTGCGCAAGCTTGATCAGGTTCTCGATATTATACCGGACGACGTCAATACCATCGCGGTAAAGGCGGCTATCGCACAAGCAGAGGGCGACTTGCCGCGGGCCTCGGCGCTCCTCGCTCCGCTCCACCCAGCGGCCGACGACTCGATCGCGTTGGAAATACAAGTTTACCAGGCGATCCTGGAGCGCCGCCCTGCACAAATCATCCTTCGACTGAAGGAAATATTGGCCCAGCCTGACCCAGTATTGGGTTACATCAATGGCGAACTGCGCTTTTGGTTGGGCTGGGCGCAAGAACTCGCGGGCGACGATGCCGCCGCCAAGGAAAGCTGGCGAGACGCGCACAGCGAACTGGAACCTTTGCTCAAAGAACAGCCGGAAAATATTAGCGTGATTGCAGATCTCGCGTGGACCAACATGGCGCTTGGCGACAAAGCCACCGCGTTGGCCCTGTCGGAGCGGGCCGCAGCGGCGATCCCGATCGAGAAAAACGCGATAGATGGCCCAATTCCGATCGAGGTTATGGCCCGGGTGGCGGCGCGCATGGGAGACTCCGACCGCGCCATCGTCGCTTTACAAAAACTGCTTTCGATACCTTACGGTGGCGCTATGGGCGTGCCCGTGCCGCTTACTCCTGCGCTGCTCCGGCTCGATCCAATGTTCGATCCGTTGCGGAATGATCCGCGCTTCGAAAAACTCGCCGCTTCCCTCGCGCCGCAACAATGATGTGCACCCCTATGCTCGCGTCCCTGCGCAGCGATAAGGCACGGCTCTAATCTTCATTTGTCAGCAGTGTTCTTGTTCTGATGTTCAAAGCGGCGATACAAGTACTCCTTGAACAGTGCGCGACGGAAAGCAGGGAGGTTAGCGAATCCAAGATCGCGCGAATACCTGGCTATATCGGCGGGTACAGGTTGTCCCCGAAGCTCTTCAAAGTACCAATGCACGAGTTGGTCTTCGGTCAGGTCGGCGCTAGCCAAAGAAGGATTTTTCAAGCCCAACGATTCAAGCAAGTGGTCCTTTGCCATGGCGCGCGCGAGTAATCGAGGGTAGTCGCCGGAGAGCCGAAGTTGTTCTGGCAAGCGGCTAACGAAGATAGATTGAACGCGTTGGTGAATCCATTGCACGCGCGCCTCGTCCGTCATGAGTGCATCGAAATCATCCGAGCTCAAGCCGTCGTCAGTCAGCCATTGATCGAACTCTCCCTCGTCGACCAAATCGCGCTCGCGGCGAAATGCGATTGCCGCGTCTCTTCGATCCTGTTCTGTGACCATAATTCCCAGTCGCTCTGCCTCGCGCATGGCGAAGAAGCGTTCTAGCGCTAGCAAGCTGTGCTGTTTGTATGGGTCACCCTCGAGTCTGAGCTCATCCAGGAGCGCGTCCACTGCCACTCCGTTGGGCTTAGCGTTGGAACCAAATTCGCTGCATTGCCGCGAAGCGGACTCCCATATTGAGGTGTGCTCGAACGAATATGAAACAGTCTTTGGTTTCAAGCCTTGCGCCAGTCGTCGACGCATCAGTCGCAACATGGTTAATGCGTCTTCGCGTTTTTGGTTTACCTGGCCCCGGGGCAACCATTGTCGGAATCGCGCCAATTCAGCTTCCGGTAGTCCACCCTCGGAGGCACAGCGAAGAAGCGTTGGATAACTCCGATCCGGGAAGAACAACTCCTTCGCGATCCTTTCAAGAGCGCATCGCAGGGTTGTTGAAATGACACCGCCTAGCTCTGCTTTTTGCAGAGTGTGCCGAATGTTGACCATGGCTTCGGAGCCCGCTGCAAATCCGACCTCCGCAGGCCCATGAGCTATTGCAACTTCATCGTCGTCCTCCAATATTCCGTCGCGATAGGATTCAAAAATAGTTCCTACGCCCTCCATGCCGAAAGCAACCAATTCGGCCGCGCGAAGGGCTCCTATACTCGCGCTGCCGAACACATGGATCCCGCGGCTCATCGCCCAAAGAACCTCCTTGTGACGTACCGTCGGTATCGACTGAAAATATCCGTCAATAATTCCAATCGCCTGGGGACGTTTCAGAGTCACCCGATAGACATCGCCTTCAGCGGCAGGCGGCAAATACACTGCTTCCAGTTCACGAACAGCTTCTGCCGGGGAAATGGTCGGTCCCGTGAAGACGTAGATGCTCACGGCCGTTCTGCCGACACAAGCCGCGCCCGCCGGCCCGGAAGGTAATCTGGTTCGATGTCTGGCTCAAGGCCAGGCACAATGACCCGAACGACCGGTAATGCGAACTCTAGCTTGGTGAGATCGGCCACTACGACTCGTCGGACACCGGCCTTCCGAAGACATTCCAGCTCCCATTCAACATCCTCTTCAAAAGTCTCCCCGTCCTTGTCGGGAATATCTCGAAAGTGTCGCCTCGGCACCGAAGCTAACATATCATGCCGAATCGCTCTTATGACATTTGGATCCAACCACTGTTCGTAGGAGTCGCGCCGAAGGTCGTCGCGCAGCCCCGATATCACGGTGAGCCGAGATTGCGCCGCCTCAGTCAGAGCTCTTAAGAGAGCGATCTGGCGGACGGGGTGGCAGCCGTAACCCACAGAGACCGAACAAAACCACATCACGCTGTCGTCCCGCGGAACGATGAAGCAGGCGAACGCCGCAATCTCAATGTCGCTCGTTATATCCCATACAGCTACGGACAGTCCCGCGCGCTCCAGCTTGCCAAGGGTGCTCTGGCAGATCGCGTCATCGACGCTTTCCAAATCAAGCCGGTCCTCGCCGGACGGCTTCTCTTTACGTAATCTCCACAAGGTCGTCGAGTCACGCTCAACAACCTCACAGATACCGTGACTGATAGCTTCAATTTGGCTGTTCCCTGACGCCAAGCCATTCGAACTGGCGGAAAAGCAGCCGTGACCGTCAGGAAGAGGGGTCGTATAGTTTGTGTGAACCATTTCATACGGCACAAACAAGCTTTCTCCACTCAAGAGATCACGCCCTTCGCACCAGAGCAGGCGCAGATTTGGATGAAAACGGGAACCGGAACGCCACGGGAGTGCTTCAATTTCGACTACGTTCTGCTGATAACGAAGCTCCTCGTATGTGCACAAGCGCAGCGGGAAGCTTATCGTTTCAGCGTGGTATAGCTCAGCAGCTTCCATGAGGCCCGAGGCGCGAGCGCTCGCGAGATCGATTCCTTTTCCTTGAGAAACAGCCACCGATCGGGAATTGGGCCGACATACCATCACTACCGGAATGCCTACTGAATCCAGTCCGGTCACGTTGGCGACTCGCGTGATTCCCATGATGGGCGCTAACCGCGAAGCGTGTTTAAGCGTATGCTCGAGGGTGTGCGAACGGTGCGTGCCTTGTCGCAAAACCTTCGGGGTTCGTTTGGGGGACTCCAGGGTTCCTGCGAAGTTAGGGTATTGGCGACTGCACTATTTTCCGCGCAGATAGTTACAGATGTATTTCGGGCGACACATGCTTAATGCACTGAGCGAGCGCCTGGATCTGCTTTATCGCACTACTGGACAGGTCATAGACTACAACATCCTTTCGAGCGTTCTCGAGGATTTCCGTCAGCTGTTTTGCTCTGTCCTCTGGCACTCTGAATGGCGCCAGATCCTTCTCGGTAACCACATACAATGCTCCATCCGCTCCCCGCACTAGCACTCCTCGCAGCTCTTCTTCTTCTTCAGCCATGATTTTATTGCCTTTCTGATTGGATAGACTGGTATCGCCGTTTTTTTATCAAGTTCGCATAACGCCTTCAATCATTTTCTTCAGCCCATTAGAACTCACGTCGTCGAAATTGAAACTAACGCCTGCGCCCCCAAAATACGATTTTCGTCAAACCGTCCGGCGGCCGCGCCGGCTAAGTCGCACTCCGTGGTCCGGTATCGAAAGTTTGCTGCGAGTTTACCGACTTTCAGAAGTTCACTTTTCGGAATGGAGGCGCTCACGGCGTCGTTCAAAAACCTGTTCGGAACCGTGAGAGTCGATAACCGCTTGCGTTTTGATGAAGCTGGTCATGAATTCTGATCAAATTTGATGAACGGCCCCCGGCGAACTACGACGGCACAAGACTTATGGCCTCGCGACCTGGCATAAGATCCTTTACGCAACGACTCGCGCTTCGAGAAACTGTTAAGTGAAGGCAAGGCCCGGCTCTAGATCGGCACTCATGGCTTCGCAGCGACTGTGAAAGCTCGCCGAAGAATGAACGGGCTTTATTCTTGGCGAGGAACTCAAATGGTTCACCGTGAGCACATTCTTTAGGGAGTTGCAGCGGCGCAAGGTCTATCGCGTCGCGGTCGCATATCTGATCGCTGCCGGAGCCATCATTCAGATCGCTTCCGCTATTTTTCCTGCCTGGGAACTGCCGAACTGGTCGCTGCGGCTGGTAATCGTGCTACTCCTGATCGGCTTTCCCATCGCGCTTATTTTTGCCTGGGCTTTCGATGTCACTCCGGAAGGTATTCGTGCAACGGAACCGCCAGCCAATGTCATCACTCCTCACCGCGGCCGGCGCAATCTCTTTATCTTGCTCGGGATTGGTGTGCTTGTCTCGGTTGCAGCCGGTCTGTTCGTCTTGCCGCGCGCGGCGGCGCGGAGAATTGAGAAGTCGATAGCCGTTCTGCCATTCGAAAATTTGAGCGCCGATAAGGAAAACGCCTTTTTCGCCGATGGCATTCAGGATGATATCCTGACGAACCTCGCAAAAATCGGCGATCTGAAGGTGATCTCGCGCACCTCGGTGATGCCGTATCGCGGGAAAGGAGCAGCGTCCGTGAAATCGGCAAAGCGCTGGGCGTTTCCACGGTGCTTGAAGGCAGCGTGCGCAAAGACAAAAATCGCGTGCGGGTGAATGTGCAGCTGATCAATGCCGCAAATGACGAGCATATTTGGGCGGAGGATTACGACCGCGATCTGACTGACATGTTCGCGATCCAAACCGATCTCGCGCAAAAAATTGCGAGCGAGCTCCAGGCGAAGCTTTCCCCCACCGAGAAAGCGCAGCTCACCCGTAAGCCCACCGAGAACGGCGAAGCGTATTCGCCTTCGTGCAGGCTAACAACTGCGCCTTCGAAGACTTCGAGAAGCTTAAGCAAGCCGAGCAGCTTTACGAGCGCGCCATTCAACTCGATCCAGGGTTTGCGATGGCTTGGGCCCAGTATTCAATCTTGGAAAGCTGGATAGGGCACAATTTTGGCCCCGCCCCAATCCGTCGCAACAAGGCGCGCAGCCTCGCCGAGCGGGCGCTCCAGTTGCAGCCTGATCTGCCGGAGGGCGCATCTCGCCCTCGGATATTGCTTTTATTACGGCGACTCTAATTACGACGCCGCTGAAAAAGAATTCGCGATTGCACAACGTGGACTGCCGAATAACGCGGAAGTGTTGCTCTCCATCGGCGCGATTCAGAGGCGCAAGGGCAATTGGACAGAGTCGACCGCCAATCTGGAGAAAGCGCTCAGCCTCAACCCAAATTCAACCTGGCCGCTGCAAAATCTCGTCTTCAATTACGAAATGAATCGCGATTACGCGAACGCCAACAAAACGGTGGATCGCGCACTGCAGATCGAGCCGAAGAACATTGGCCTCTGGGAAATAAAAGCCAAGCTCGCGGCGGAAGAACAAGGGGATCTCAGCGTTGCGGAGAAAGGTTTGGCGAACCTCGAATCTTCCCCGCTGGATGCTGACAAACGCAGAGTCATCGCCGTCCTCCGGGGTGAACGTTCTCTTATTTCAGCGCAGGTTCGCGGAAGCATTGCCCGACAAAACCTTCGCGCCAGAGAATTACGGGCTTCACTCGAAATATCTTTTCATCGGTATCGCAAAAAAGGACTGGCCGACGATGCTGGCGCACGTGAGGCGTTTCTGAAGGCTAAAGAGATCGCGCAGAAGCAAATCGCCGAAGGCCCCGACGATGCCCGCCGCCGGGCGACCCTCGCGGGAATTCTGGCCTGGCTGGGCGAAAAAGACACTGCTTTGGCTGAAGCTCAACGCGCAGTGGAATTGCTGCCGGAAAGCAAAGATGCCTTCGAAGGTCCCGTCATCACAGAATCGCTCGCGGAAGTCCACGCGATCCTGGGCAACAGCAACGAGGCGATCGAGATTCTCGATGGCCTGTTGACGCGACCCAGCGAAGTGACAGTGGAAACCCTCAAGCTCAACCCGGTATGGGACTCCCTCCGCGGCAATCCGGGTTTTGCTGAAATACTCGCCAGACACGGTGCGAAAGCTTAGCGCGGTCTGGTTCGTCCTCGGCGCAATCATCCAGATTGCGTCAGCTGCGGATTGGCAGATCGTTTCCTCGAATCAGGAGACGCGCGACGTCGCGGGGATCGAACATCTTCACGTCGCGACCGAAAACGCGAGGAGCGGTGACGAGGCCGACTTGCATCTCGCGATCTTCAGTTCGAAGACGGCGACTTTGCGCGTCGTGGATCAGGCCGCTGCTCCGCGCCGGGATTTGGCTGCGGTCATGGAGAAGGAAGGTTGCCTGGCGGGCGTAAACGGCGGCTACTTCGATCCTGAATACGCGCCGGTTGGGTTGTTGGTGGCGGATGGCCGCCCGGTCGCGGCGTTGCGCAAGGCGCGACTGCTTTCTGGGGTCGTCCGTGTGGTCAATGGTCGGGTGCAGTTGTTGCGGACGAGCGAATTTTCGGCGATGCCGAAGACAACTGCGGCGCGGCAGTGCGGCCCGTTTTTGGTGGATAAACAGAAGCCGGTCGCGGGATTGGATGACACCCGCTCGGCGCGCCGCACATTCGTGCTTACAGGCGCGGCGGATCGCGTGGCGATTGGTGTGTGCTCGAGCATCACGCTCGCGCAATTGGCGGCGATACTGTCCACGCCCGGTTTGGCGGCTGATTTAAAAGTGCAGCGGGCTTTGAATCTGGACGGCGGTTCCTCGAGTGCATTTTGGTTTCGCGGCCGCGGGGATGCATTCTCCATTTCGGAATGGAAACCCGTGCGCGATTTTCTCGCCGTGGTGCCGAAATGAAGCCCGTTATCCCAAACGCAACCGAGGCGGTGACGCACCCTGTGAAGTCGGCGAGGGCCGGGCTTTCAATCCCGCGGAGTAACCCGGGCACGCTTACGGGAGTCGTTGGCGTGATTTGCAGGCTAGGCTGCGGGATGCTTCGACCCCGAAAGCGTTCGGGGCTCAACATGACCGCTCTTTCTGCGCGCGCCGATCAGCGGACGCTTTGATGCGCATTGCCGGCGGATCCGTCTTCCAGTTTGCATCTGGCGCCAGGCCTCGAACGAACAAAGAATGAGCAGGAACACCATACACGCCGCAAATTTGAATCGTTGCACTACATCCCTTGGCCTGAGATGATGCGAAATAGATAAGCAACATTCGGACAACCGAATGCGGACACGAAACGTGAAAAGTTTTGCTCGACTCCAAACAGATCCCTTTGGAATAAATAAGGAAGTTGCTACTCAATAACTCCGCCGCCACGGCACTGCCATTATGAAAACACTGCTCACTGCATCTCTCTGCTCAATTACACTGGCGTTCACTGCGCTCGCGCAAAATCCGCCGGCTCCTGGGACCACACCGATCACACGCCCGGGCGCTCCGACGGACCCTGCCTTGAATGCAACCCCCGCGGTTGTCCCGCCGGCGACGGCGGCTTCCGGCGCGCCCGCAGCCAGCATCCCGGCCGCGACCGCCCCCGGAATTTCGCCGATTGGAACCGTGCCGAGCGCGACCGCGCCGGGTCTCTCGCCTGTTCCAGGCATGACGCCCTCCACTGCTGCCGGCGTCCCATCGCCAGCAACAGGAGCGTCGGCTTCGCCAAACGCGAGTCCCTCTGCCACGCCGGACCAAGGTCCCTTTGCCGGAAATTTCTTCGTCGATAACTTCCGTAAGGGTGGTCCGATCATGTGGCCCATCCTCTTGGTGTCTCTAACGGCGCTCGCCGTCGTGATTGAGAGAATCTGCTGGTGGCTGATGCGCTGGACGCGGCGCGATCCCAAGCGCGTCGAGAAAGTCTTCACCGCCATTGAAACCGGTGATGTGGCCGAAGCCTCACGTCTCTCGCGCGGTTCGCGTGATCCGGTCCTGCGCATGATGTGGAATGGCTTGAATCACCAGCACGCCTCATTGCAAGGCGCGCTTCAGGTGGCGGCGGGGATCGAGATCAAACGCGCCGGACGTTTTCTTGTCGTCATGGACACGCTTGTCACTCTCGCGCCGTTGCTCGGTCTTTTGGGCACGATCACCGGTCTCATGCGTTCGTTCAGTTTTCTCGGCAACGAAGAGCTGGCCGTGCAGGCGGTGACCGGCGGTATCGCCGAAGCGCTGATCGCGACTGCCTGCGGTCTCGCGATCGCAATCTTTGCGCTGATTCCGTTCAACTTCTTCACCTCCCGCGTGTCTAATTTAGAGTTCGAACTGCAGACGGCTGCGACGAATCTTGAAGTCATGCTTGAATCTCAGAACAAGGCGCGCCACGAAGCGGAACTCACGAGCACTACCTAATCGATCTCCGGCCATGCAAATCGGCTCCCCAATCCCGCACAAAAAGGCGCGAATTGAGATCATTCCGTTGATCGATATCATGTTCTTTTTGCTCGCGAGTTTCATGATGGTGAGTTTGAGCCAGATCCACATGAAAGGAATGAAGGTCGAGCTGCCGGCGGGTCAATCCGGGCAGACGCAGTCAAAAAGCAATTACGTCAGTCTCTCAGTGAACCGGGAGGGCAATTTCTTCTTCGACAAAGAGCCGATGGATTTCAATGCCATGACCGCGAAATTGACGCAGGTGCACGCCGAGAATCCGGAAGCGAGCATTTTCATCCGCGGGGACAGGGAAGCGTTGCATGGTAATATTGTCCGTCTGTTGAATCTCTGCAGGTCGAGTGGATTCTATAAGCTGTCATTCGAGATCAAGAGCCAGGCCGCCCAAGGATTGCCCAACCCAAACAGGTAAACAAAGTCATGCCGGGACCACTGCTCTATCAACCGCCACCAAGATGGCAGGTCTGGGCCGCGATTGCCGGCGCCGCGGCGATTCACTTCGCGGCTGTGGCGATCGCGAGCATCCATCCGAAAGAGCCGCCGCCGGTCGATACTTCGGCGATCCCCGAAGCCGTTGAGATCAGCCTGGAGCAGCAAGAACCGCCTCCACCGGAACCCACTCCGCCACCGGACGAGCCGGACATTCCGCCTCCGCCACCGCCGCCGGAAGCCCAGCCTGAGTTCGTCGAGGAGAAACCGACTCCGCCACCTAAGCCACACCCGCCAACTAATAAACCGCCGCCGCCAATCGCCCGTCCAAGACCCTCCGGTCCCACGGGTCCGGTGAACGCATCAGCGAAGGCGAACGCGCTCTTTTTGTCGAAGCCTTCCTATCCGTACGAGGCTCGCAAAAACAAGCTCACCGGCAGTGGCGTCTGTATTCTTAGCGTAAGTCCCGACGGCAGCGTGACTGACGCGGAGATGTCACAAAGTACTGGCAGCCCGGTTCTCGATAGCGCGACCACTAGTGGCCTGCGGCGATCCCGTTTCAAGCCCGGGACCCCGCCGAAAGTAAAGGTGCCGATCACATTCACAATGAATGGTGTGTCACTTTAAGAGGCAATCAACCTAAGGAGAGCTGTATGAGAATGCGATCGCCGATCCCAAAGAAGCACGCGCGGATCGAAATTATTCCTCTGATCGATATTATGTTCTTTCTCCTCGCAAGCTTCATGATGGTGAGTTTGAGCCAGACTCACATGAAAGGCATCAAAGTGAATCTTCCCGCGCCGACCGCAGCTCAGGTGCAGCCGCCGGTCAAGGACTATGTCTCTATCAAAGTGGACCAGAACGGATCCACTTTGTTTGATGGCGCTTTCGTGACTGAGGACCAGGTAATGCCGCGTCTGTTTGCGCTCCACCAGCAGAATCCGGACATCAAGGTCTCGATCAGTGCGGAGGAACAGGCATTACACGGGGACGTCATCACACTGCTCGATCGCATTCGGACTGCTGGAATCAAAAAAGTCGGCTATCAAATCAAAGCCGCCCAAGCGGGCCCATAGCTTTAAAGCCGAGACGGCGTCAGGAGCATTAGCTTAAGCGCGGCCACAGCTCGCGCTCGATGGCTAATCTGGTTTTTTATGGCAATCGGCAACTCCGCGAAAGTGAACTCGTAACCTGCCGGGATAAATACCGGATCGTATCCAAATCCGGCCGAGCCGATCGGCTCAGTCGCAATTATCCCTGCGATGGCCCCCTCTGAGCGGTGAATGATCGCTCCCCCATGTGCAAGCGCAAGCGCGCAGCGAAACCGGGCGCCGCGATTTCCAGGCACGGTCCCGGCGAGTTGGTCCAGAAGCTTTGCCAGATTTTCTCCGTCACTCGCCCCTTCGCCGGCGAAGCGCGCGGAATAGATCCCCGGTCCACCGCCGAGTGCGTCTACTTCCAAACCGGAATCGTCGGCGAGCACCAGATCGGGAACTTGCTTCGACACTGCCACCGCCTTAAGTGCAGCGTTCTCCGCAAAGGCACCGCCGGTTTCATTCACCACCGGAGCGTTCGCGATCGTGGTCAGGTCTTCAATCGCGAACTGTGGTCCCAGCAACTGAATGAATTCGCGGGTCTTGTGCTGGTTCTGCGTGGCTAGAATGATCCGCTGCATTCCAGACACAATTCGAAGGACCCAGCTTTCGCAACCGCGAACGGAAAAACAGTTCAGTTCGTTTTCACACTGCTGCGTAGAGCGATCGTCTCGCTTGCTGTCTGAAATCGTCGCGATCGCCTCGTCTTACAAAGTCGCTCGGTGAACGAGCGACACGTTCCTATTGCGAATTGTAGATTTCGAGCAAGGCCACGCCGCTGGAGCCATTTTTGCCCCGCACGATTGCCGTGTAGTTCCCAGCGCCTACCCTTACTGCAATCGCTGACTCGCGATCGCTGCTCGGTGCGAGCTGGCCGAACGATTCAGCCTGAACGGGATCGTCGCTCCAGTTGTCGTTGGATCCGATCAGGCTGCCATTGCCATCGTAGAGTTCCAGCATCGGGTCAGCCAGTCCATTGCTGATTCCGGATTGAGAAAGCGAAGGCCCAAGCGCTCGCAAGATTAAGCTGGTTTCAGCGTCTCCAGCTGCAACAAAACCTCCGATCAACACGTTCTCGCCGGTTTGAACCAACGCGCGGGTGCTGACGTTCACAATCCTGGAATTTGCATTCCTGGAAGAGTCATATATTTCCGCCAGAACAACTCCTGCCGCGCCGTCCTTCCCGCTTACCACCGTCGTGTAGGAACCGGGAGGCAGCGTAATTGCAAGAGCAGATTCAAGTTCGGAAGCAGGTTGTAAGGGATGATACGCGCCACCTTCTGCAAAGGTCGCTTCCTGCGAGTCCCGCCAGTTATCGTTGCTCGCGATCAAACCACCTGCTGCTTCATGGAGCTCGAGGGTGGTGTCCGAGACTGCGCCTGCGACGCCAGATTGTTCGAGAGACGGCCCAATCGCCCTCAGGATCACAGTCTTGGGCTCGTCACCGGCAATGATAAACCCACTGACTACCGCGTTGTCGCTTACGCTGAGAGTTGCTATGCTGGAAGCATTTTCAAGCGCTCCCAAGGACGACTCCTGAGTCGGTGCTGGGGCTGCAGTTAGAGCTACCAAAGTCGGTGTCGGCGTGGGGGTGGGCTTGGGATGCTTTTTCGAAGGTGGTTTTCCATGCCCCGGAGTTGCAGTCGGACTTGGACTTACAGTTGGTGTTGGCGTCGGAGTGGGTGTTGGAGTCGGCGTTGCTGTCGGTGTCGGTGTTGGTGTTGGAGTTAGAGTTGGAGTCGGTGTCGGAGTCGGAGTCGGTGATGCGGAAATGGTGTAAACGTTGCTTCGAACAGCCGAGTTCGTGAATGCCGATTTGAATCCGATCGCTTTGATCGTCGCTGTTCCGATCCCAAGTTGCGTTGTCGCGCTCGGCGTGCTCGTTGCAGTAGGGGGAGATATCAACGTGCCCGTTGTGGCGGTAGGTATAGTCCCATCCTTTGTGTAACGTATCGAGGCCCCGGCGGTGGCATCCGAAATCACGATCGGTTTTGTCCCAGAACTGGTGGCCGTGTAAGAGCCCGCTGCAGGGTTGAAGGAAGGTAGGCTTACCAACTGCGTTGGTGTGGGTGTCGGCGTCGGTATTGGTGTTGGTGTTGGTGTCGGAGTTGGAGTTGGTGTCGGAGTTGGAGTTGATGTCGGAGTTGGAGTTGATGTCGGCGTTGGAGTTGGAGTTGGAGTTGGAGTTGGTGTTGGAGTTGGAGTTGGTGTTGGAGTTGGTGTTGGTGATGCGGAAATGGTGTAAACGTTGCTTCGAACAGCCGAGTCCGTGAATGTCGATTTGAATCCGATCGCCTTGATTGTCGCTGTTCCTACCCCAAGCTGCGTCGTCGCGCTCGGCGTGCTCGTTGCAGTAGGAGGCGATATTAGGGTGCCTGTTGTGGTGGTGGGTATAGTCCCATCCTTTGTGTAACGTATCGAGGCCCCGACGGTGGCATCCGAAATCACGATCGGTTTTGTCCCAGAACTGGTGGCCGTGTAAGAGCCCGCCGCAGGGTTGAAACTTGGGGTCGCCACTACCGGCATCGGTGTTGGTGTCGGTGTTGGTGTCGGTGTTGGTGTCGGCGTTGGTGTCGGCGTTGGTGTCGGCGTTGGTGTCGGCGTTGGTGTCGGCGTTGGGGTCGGCGTTGGTGTCGGCGTTGGTGTCGGCGAGATCGTATAAACGCTGCTTCGAACAGTCGAATTCGTAAATGTCGACTTGAATCCGATCGCCTTGATTGTCGCTGTTCCTACCCCAAGCTGCGTCGTCGCGCTCGGCGTGCTCGTTGCAGTAGGGGGAGATATCAACGTGCCCGTTGTGGCGGTAGGTATAGTCCCATCCTTTGTGTAACGTATCGAGGCCCCGGCGGTGGCATCCGAAATCACGACCGGTTTTGTCCCAGAACTGGTGACCGTGTAAGAGCCCGCCGCAGGATCGAAATTTGGGGTCGTCACTACCGGCACCGGTGTGGCTGTGGGGCTCGGCGTCGTCGTAGCACTGACCTCGTTCGAGTGAACGCTTTCGACAGCCGCTGCATCGTAGGCGGTGACCACGAAGTAATATGTGGTCGCGTCGTTCAGATTCCCCACCACCGCAGATGTAACCTTGCCCACGTCGATTTTCTGGCTGTAGCTGCCCCCGGTCGTACCGTAAAGAACGTGGTAACCTGTCGCGGTGGCATCGGGGCTGGCATTCCACGCCAGCGTGATCGGCGCGGCCGCTTTGACGCTCGCCGCCGCCACAAAGATCAGGATCGCGGCGCAGGACAATCGCCATCGGTAGATAGTAGTATGGCAATTATTGTTGATGCAGTGGTTTTAAGCAAGCTGCGTGCCTCCGATCCTTCGAATGCACCCCTCCGTTCTGATGAATAAGGGAGTCGTGAAGCACGAGGGGTCGAACGCTTCGCGTCACCCGAGGAGATAAGCGCGTCGGCTTCACGCCTTTTTTTGCCGAGACCGCTGGATTGATTCTGGGGGATTGCAGCACCGATCTCGTCGCCAGCACCGACTACCGCGCGAAGTCCGCTCACGTCCATATTACCAAACTGCTTCACTGATTCGGAGGATCACCATCCGAGCGGTCGAGAAGACATGCAGCGTCTCAAAGTCGCTTTGCACCTGTAGCGGCGTTCTATGAATGTCCTTTTTCTACTTCCATCTGCGCGGCACTTTCCGCGACCACGCGGCGGAGTTTTAACCTTCCGCTCGCTCGAAACTGCTCTAAGATGCTCGCTTATCGCTTAGCCTCGGAACAGGACAAAAGGCTGTTAACATTGAAGAGCGTGAAGAGGGTGGAACGGCGAAACTGAAAGAATGGTCAAGTGAACCGGACCGAATAGCTGACCCGTGTCACCCTAAGGCACGAGACTAGCCCGGCAGCTATCCTGATGTGACGAGGTGAGCTCAGCAGATACGGGGAAGCTGTTCGCCTGAAAGCATGTCGACAATGCGAGTTCCACCGACCCGCGTTCTCATCATGACGAGACCAGGATGATCGACGGTCACCTCGCCAATGATTGCCGCATCGCGACCGAGCGGGTGTGACTTCATTGCCTCGACGAGCTTCTCGGCCTCTTCCGGTGCGACAATCGCCAGCAGCTTGCCTTCATTCGCGACATAGAGCGGGTCCAGGCCCAGGATTTCGCACGCGCCCTTTACATCTTCGCTGATCGGAATCGCGCCTTCCTTGAGCAACATTCCGACCCTGGCGGCTTGGGCGATCTCGGTGAGTGCGCTCGTGATCCCTCCGCGGGTGGGATCGCGCAGAACGTGAATGTCCTTACTCGCGGCCAGGATTGTCTCGACCAATCCATTGAGCGGCGCGGTGTCGCTCGCAATCTCACTCTCAAACTCAAGCCCCTCGCGCACGGACATAATCGCGATTCCGTGCACGGCCATCGTTCCGCTCATGATGACCTTGTCGCCGGGCTGTGCGCGGCGCGGGCCGATGTTGATACCGTCTGGAATAAGGCCGATGCCCGACGTGTTGACGAAAATTTTGTCCGCCTTTCCACGGTCCACAACCTTCGTGTCGCCGGTGACGAGCATCACGCCCGCTGCGATCGCGGCCTCCCGCATCGATTGCACGACGCGCCAGAACTCCTCCATCGGCGTTCCTTCTTCGAGAATGAAGCCGACTGAAAGATAAAGCGGACGCGCACCGCACATGGCGAGATCGTTAACCGTCCCGTGGACCGCCAGCTTTCCGATGTCACCGCCTGGGAAAAAGATCGGACTTACCACGTAGGAGTCGGTGCTGAATGCGACCCGCTGGCTACCAATTGAAAAAATTGCGCCGTCGTGTAATGGCTCAAGCAACTCATTCCTAAACTGCGGCAGCACCATTTTCTCCATGAGCTGATGGCTCAGCTTTCCGCCGCTGCCATGGGCGAGGACGATCTCGCTGTAATTGGTTATTGGTATCGGGCAGGAGGCGGTGAGAAGCGAGGGCTCGTCCACGGGTCCTCACCTTAATGACGAAATCCGAATGACGAAATCCGAATCAATGACGAAACCAGAATGACGAAGGGCGCGCGGGAAGTTGCGGCGCTTCGTCATTCGGCATTGTTTCGGATTTCGTCATTTCAGATCACATCCTCCGCTCCGGCCGCGATGTGGATCAAATCCCACAACACATGCACCAGCGTCGCGTGCACTTCCTGAATGCGATGGATGCTGAATGACGGCACGATAAACGAGTAATCCGCGAGGTCCGGGAATCGTCCGCCATCTTTGCCTGACCAGGCAATCGTGAGCATATCTCGCCGGCGCGCTTCTTCCAACGCGTAGATCAGATTCGGTGATTTCCCGCTCGTGCTCACCGCCAGCGCCATGTCTCCGGGTTGACCGAGCAAGCGCAACTGATCGACGAAAATGCGCGAATAATCGGCGTCATTTCCAATTGCGGTCATGGTGGCGATGTCCGTCATGAGCGAGATCGCAGGAAACGCGGTGCGTTTCTCGATAATCGGATGGGTGAACTCGACCGCGAAATGCATCGCGTCGCACAAACTGCCGCCGTTGCCCATCGTCAGCAGCTTCTTGCCGTTCGCGAATCGCTTCGCCATCTCACGGCTCAAAGCATCGATCTGGTCCGCATATTTGATAAAGAATTTCTCCTTCATTTCGATGCTTTCGCCCGCCTTCCGCAGGACTTTCTCGCGAAAGGTCTCCGCAGTTTTGCCCGTGATTGGATCAGTGAATGTGTTCATGGGTCTTCAGTCCGAAGTGCGAGTCCTTCGATTTTCGCAAGTCGAGCAGTCTTGGTGTCAAAGCTCCAGAAGGTATCACAATCGAGGAGAAGAGCCGAGGCAACATGCAGCAAATCGTAAGTGCGAAAGCCGTGTTTGCCCGTGTGGCGGAAGCTGAGATCCTCGACCTGACGCTCCAAATGCGCTTGCGGGATATTAACCGAACGCAGTGGCCGATGCTCTTCTAAGCCGCTTCGGAATCGAGCCCAAGCCGCGCCCGCATGTTCAGGTGTAACTCAGCGCTCCTACCCAGAAGACGTGCCGTTGTATTGCATTGCAGAGTTCTAATCTATGAAGCGATGTCACTGGTAGCCGCTCTGCGCCTTCGCGTTCGACCTTCCTACCAGACGAATGACAGTCCCAGCTCCGGCAACCCGAGATACAGTCGGGAAAAAGTTTGTGTCGGCATAGGGAGTCATTCGCCGGCGATCAAGCGAGCGACAATCCGGGTTTGTTTCTTCGTAAGCTGTTTCGGAAACGCCCGCTTCAGCCAGGCGCGATGCTCCTCCATCCACTCGCCCCAATCGAGGATTCCTTCATTGCTTCGCGAAAGCGTGTAGACGCTCCCATTGCGCCTTTGGATAAGAACAGCCCCCTCCACATCGACCGTCCCGAGCACACGCGCCGTTTCGCGATCTAGTGTAGCGACAGGTAAATAAGGGTGACATTAATGGATAGCTGTGCTTTAGTGCGGGGATGAAGCAAGAAGCTGTGCAGGTGAGCTCGAAACAAAGGAAACAGATGGAAGAACTTTTGCGCGCCAGGATAATTCCAC
>JBBSIA010000008.1:0-162044 GCA_038232335.1 Chthoniobacterales bacterium | reverse complement strand
GGGCGAGATGAATTCAAGGCCTAACCATGCGATGCAGCCAACCGCTGGCCGGCGTACGACCGAGATTCCCATGACTCAACCACTTCCATTGCAGCCAACGCGCGCTCTCGCCAGCGGTCGCTGATCGTGTGTCTCGTTAGGTCTCATGCACCGCATCGCCCGTTTTCTCTGTCTTTGGACCCTGACGCTCTTGCTGTCCGGCTGCACGCCCGCGCTTTACGTGCACTTATTCAACGCGACAGGTGAGTCGATCACCGTGAGCAAGTCGCGCTCGACCGATGTCATCATGATTCCAGCCGGCACAGCGGCCGACGTCCCGCCTTTTCAACTCGACGAGCGCTTGCTCATCCGGGGTTCGAAGCACGTCTGGAGCTATTCGATGCGCGATTTCTACCAGCCGCACTGGCCGTTGTCACTCTGGGAGCAGCACCCTGGCGTGATACGCACGTATGCCCGCGTCGATTCTCGGGGTCGCATCTTTGCGCTGGCGCCGCCCAATGGCAGGGAGCAGCCTCGCGAGATTTCGCAGCCACCCGGTTTTCCAATGTCACCAAAGACCTAACCATGCGATGGAGCGAACGGCGGACCGCCCTACGCTCCGCTTTTGAGATGGTTTCCACACTTCCAATCCGAGCGACGCACGCCCTCGTCCGCCGTCGCTCATCTTGTTCTCGTTAGGCCTATGAAAACGCTCATCGCATTATTAGCGCTACTATGCTCATCGGCATATGCCGATATGTCGGAGTATCTTGAGTCGCCGTATGTCGAAGGCTCTGACGAAGGCCAGGCGCATTACACAGTCATTCAGCAGAAATGTGGTTCAGGCTGCACCGATTGCGCCTTGTTGTTCATCTCGTACAACGGCGTTCGTATGATCGAGCGCTCTTTGTCAGACAAGGTAGCGCACGATCTATTCCCTCACATGACGCGTGGCGGCGCAGAAGCGTATGCTCATTTCGGCGTCGGGTTTGACGCTTGGGACATTCCCCACAGCAAGCTTTACCTGAAAGCCTATGGAAACCAAGCCATGCACCACGATCCGCCAGACTTTGAGCGGAGGGTGGTCTATGATCTAGCGACCCACCAAGTCGCGTTCGAGAAGTGAATACGCCTAACCAGGCGATGCAGCGAATCGCTGGCCACTCCGCGTTTTAGCTTTCGATGACTTCCACATTTTACCCGCGGCCACGCGCGCTCTCGCCCGCCGTCGCTGATCTTGTGTCTCGTTAGGCCTCATGGAACTGAACCAGGTTACTCTTCCAGCAGTTGATGTCGCAGCCTCTGTGGCGTTCTACCGAAAGATGGGATTTGCGTTGATCGTTGAGGCGCCGCACTACGCGCGCTTCAAGTCGCCTGTAGGCAACGCCTCGTTCTCGGTTCACGCAGTGGATGCGATGGTCGAGCCTCCGAAGACAATTATGTATTTCGAGTGCTCATCGTTGGATCAGCAGGTGGACATCCTTAAATCGAGCGGGCTGCACTTTGCGCAAGATCCCCGCGATGAGCCTTGGCTGTGGCGTGAAGCTCGGCTCGTTGATCCGGCTGGGAATATCATTTGCCTTTACCACGCTGGCGAGAACCGCCTGAATCCTCCTTGGCGCGTTAAGGCCTAACAAGCGCTGCAGCCAACCGCGACCGTCCGTATGCGCAGCCTATAATGGTGTAATGAATGCCACTCGTAAGTCACGCGGTGGCTGACCTTGGTCTCGTTAGATGGATGACGCCGCACTAAAAGCACTCCGTGGTCTTGCGACTGCGCATTTGATGGGCATTGTCGCGGGCGATACCATTAACTCGACGCGGCGCATCGCAGCGCAAGATGAGCTCTCGGCACGCGCAGCCCGGCCCACTCGCAGGATTGCTTTTGCCGCACTCATCGTCTCGCTTCTATCGCTTGGGGTGTCTGCGCTGGCTTACTATTTTCCACGTAGTCATGCCACCGTGCCGCCAAGCTCAGCAATAGCGACACCACAGAAATGACCATCGCTGCTATCGACATGTGTGTTGCAGCATCTACATCCACCAGGCGATGCAGCCAACCGCGCCCCGCTCCGATGTTTACATTTGATTTCATTTCGCACTTGCTCCTTCGTGACCAGCGCGCTCTCAGGCGCGGCAGCTCATCTTGTTTTCGTTAGGCCTACTTCGCCACGCCATGTTCAAGAAGTTTTTTGAGCGCGCTGCTGCGAAAGCCAGCCTGACGAACATGAAGTTCGACTTGGACGCGTTGGCCAGTAGCTTTCCCCACAGCCCCGCAAGCGCTTCGAAGGCACTGTTCTCCTTACTGGAGAATAGCACTCTGGCACTCAGCAACAACGCATCGGAACATGAGCTGCAGCACACCGTCGCATCCAAGTCTTCCTCATACGCGCCCGAGCTAAGAGACATCGTTACGCAGCTGGTGCAGCTCAGCGTCGCTAGTCGACGCGGCGATACTGCCACCGTAAACGCCTCCGATTCTCGCATCAATGATCTGTTCGCATCGGCTACCGGCACGGCACTCGACGTAAGTCAGCTGTCTAGGTTCGCCAAAATCGCCATGAAATCACAAGACTGATGCATCACCCGGGCCTAACCAGGCGCTGCAGCCAACGGCTCAGACGGCGTCGTTTTTTGATGCTCAACGTAGCTAGTGTGCTTGCTGGGGCTGCCACTTGCGTTCACCTGAGCCGTGGCTGAGCTTTGTCTCGTTAGATGTTCTGGTTGCCCGAACCCAGCGAAGAAGAGAAATCCGGAACCGAACATCCGGGTTACGAGACTCTAGGTCGGTTTGAACCGCGAGATGCAAAGCGCATCATTAAGCGACTTGAAGAGGAGCACATTCCTTTCGAGCTCGACGCACCAGGTGAGGTCCGTCCACGTCCAACTTGGTTTATTCGCCGCCACTACCTGTTTATATACGTTCGCCCCGAGCACAGACAGAAGGCCGACGCGATAGCCTTGGAAGATCACGAGCTTTAATCATCTAACCAATCGATGAAGCTGACGGCGGGAAGCCTTGCGATTAACTTCTGAGATGATTAAAACGCTTTCCCTGCGGCCCACGCGCTCTGCCTCCCGCCGCAGCTTATCTCCGTCTCGTTAGGTCTTGAACGTCTTCTATGCGAGCGAGGGTTCTCTTCAGCGATGGCAAGCGCACGTTCGATTACCTGTGGGTGCGACACGATGGAGGGGATGTTTACTGGGGCTGGACAGGTTCAGCTGACAAGAGTAGCTACCATACCTCAGGAGCTGTTCACTCTAGTAGAGATGGAGTTCGAATTTCTCAGCGCTTCCATTCGCCACTACGCTCGCTGAAGGGCTACTTCCATCTCACAACCTTGTCTTTCAACAACGATTCAATGTGGTTCGACATCCAAAGCGGAGTTGGTTCTGCGGGGTTGGCTTTGGCCACCTTTTCCAGCACGGGAAATGACAGCATCACTCACCGCCCGCGAGCATCGCCGGATTACTTGGCGGGACGGCTATTGCTATTTTCCGCCCGCCGAGCCAGAAGCTTTCCTAGCGTATGCCGCCGCGCGCATTCCAACCAATGTGACCTAACCAGGCGATGCAGCGAACCGCTGGCCGCGCCGCGTTCCCGCTTTTGATGACTCAAACACTCAACCAGCAGCGACGCGCGCCCTCGCCAGCGGTCGCTGATCTTGGGTCTCGTTAGATGGTGATGCGCCCTCAACGTCCGCAACGAAGCTCTGCAGCGGCCGTTCGGCCGGCAATAAACGACCATTGCTTCGCATCATTCGAGGTCGCCTGCCGACTAGCCGGGATACCCGCGCAGGAATTCCTTCATTTGCGATTCCGATAAATCGCCTCCAGTCTTAGCGCACCGGAACTCAGCTAGTGCCGCTGCCGACACACCGTCGCGTGTGTCGGATCACGCAAAATTCGTCCCCCATACACAGAGTCTCAGCGCAGTTTTGCAGCGCACGCGGCCGAACACAAGTTCACTGTGATGTAGCCGGCACCGTAACTCTCGGTAAACGGACGGGAATAGGCGATAACCATAGCCGCAAACAGGTGTTTATATCGGTTTGCACGGTCTCACGCAGGAGGAAATCAGCTGCATCCAGACATTCTGCGATGTCTGACAAAGCACTCAGAGCACGAGTGAGCTTACGGCGTAGTTTGATGTCCATCACAAAGCTGACTTAGCCAGACCGGGAAGCGGGTCAACGGGATAGCTGCTGGCGGGATAAAGCTGTGATTGGTGCACGGTGTTTTTGTCTGCTGCGTACTTATCTCGAAGAGGTCGCCCAACGGGGCTCGCAGAACCAAAAGGGTTGCAAGGGACACTCCTTTGCCAGGGCAATGCTGACTCATGTGTAGTACATGAGTCAGCATTGCTATCCTGCCATAACAACGACGTGCGGAATCGGGTGGAATTTCCCCAAGAAATTCATTTTGTAGGCATATGAGCTGCACCTTGCTTGTTCATGCAAGGAACAGTGCAGATGAGGATTCGGTTGCGGTGCGACCTCGCGACGCAACTGGATGAGCTTTCACCGCGTGCTCGCGGGAGAGTTATCACTGCAGCTGTTGCCGCCCAGCTCGACGACGTTAGGCTACCGGGCTTAGCCGCTGGGTTAGAAGAGTTGCGGAAAATTGGCATAAACCTCAATCAGATTGCTCGCCGCGTAAACTCAATGGCTCTGATTGACGAGCAAGATGTAAACGAACTCATCGCACTCACAAAGGTCGTGCGTGCACTTATTCGATGAACACGAACCTGCGAGACATAGTTTGCAAAGTAGTCAGAAGTCGGCCGAACCGCTCTGCGTTAGCCTCTCTTCGGTACATCTGGCGAAAAGACACGTGCAAGCGCAAGGACGGGGAAATCGCGCTCGGCGGTATTACTTTCAACACTGCAGTCGACAGTGAGTCAATCTCCAGCGGTCATGATAGTCGAAGCGAGGTGTTGAAGCATATTGTCTTATCAACGCGTCGGGAAAACGGGCGAGCAGTGCAGACTTCTCTTCTCCAGCTTTGCCGCGACTGGGTTACTGCGTATTCGCCGGGTCGCGATTGGGTTTGCGGAATTCATTCGTCACCGAACAGTTCGGGCACACATGCCCATCTCTTAGTCCGTAATACTGACGATGCAGGAAAGTGTCTGCGCTTCGACAAGAGAACAATGTACGAGATGGCGAGTACGGCTTGGACCTCGCTGGGCGGTCCGGCTAAGGGCAAAGTGTCGGGCGGTATTGCGAAGTTCGTCGAAGCTCACGAACCTTGTGGTATAAAACAGGTACAGCCAACATTCGCTGCGATTACCACGTGGACGCTGAAGAATGCTGGCGTTAGCTCCTTCCAAGTTGCTAGACGCGACAAAGACAATCGCATTTTGTCGATTAGGTGGCAGAACAACAATTATCGCTTAAAAAGTATCGCGGCATTCTTGGACGCCGGAGGCCCTGCTTTGCCTTGTACTGCAGGAACTCCGGCTGTAATTCAGGCAGAGCAAGAAGAAGCCCGCGTTGTGCCCACGCTTTCCACGCGTGTCCCCATCATATCCCCTGCAGCCGCTGTTTCGATACCTTCGGGTGAACAACTGGAGTCGTTTAATTTACACGCGAACCGCTTCAGGAAAGCGCTGGTCGACCTGAAGGCGAACAAAAAGCTCAACCGTAAGAAGAGGAAATGAACTCGGACCAGAACGACCCCTCTAAGACAATTGCTGACGCACAGGCCGTCCTTACAGCGATGGTGCAAGACCTTTCGGCATTAACCAACCTTCAAGTGCCTAAGCAAGAAGGCTCCTGTTCATGGTATCTTCATTGCCTTTCCGAAGTTCAGCGGAAGATTGTCAACAGCGAGGAGCGTTTTCTGTTCAGAACGTTTTCCTGCAAAGTCGTAGTACAATGTGAAGCACACGATCCTCAAACCTTCGAGGAGTTGCTCCTGCTGACAGAATACGCTTCGTGTCTCTTGGTTAGATATCGTAGGGTGCAACGGAAGCGTCATGCTTCCTCCGAGTGCAGCGATACGGACAATTCCTGGAGCGCGATGGTTGCGCTCCTGATTGCGATTCGAGAAGACTTACAAACAAAGCAGCGCCAACCAGAAACCCAAGAGGCAAAAGAAACAATTCGCTGCATAAAGGAGAATTATGAGCGAGGACTTGCGAGCTTTAAAATATGGAAGCAACGCATTAAGTCACTTCAGGCTCGCCGTTGACTTGATTGCGCCGCTCTCGGCTTTGGTTTCATAAGGTCCTTGCTAATCCTGGCAATCCATTCTTTACAACGTGCTTGATCATGTCGTTTCGGCGTTTTCCGTTGAGACAATCGCGAAAGACCTAACAGATATTCGGCAGATGGAGGTTTCGTCTAGAGATACAGTTTCTGTCGAGCGTATTTT
The DNA here is from genome assembly GCA_038232335.1 of Chthoniobacterales bacterium. Lineage (GTDB taxonomy): Bacteria > Verrucomicrobiota > Verrucomicrobiia > Chthoniobacterales > UBA10450 > JACCXL01. The sequence goes on along the minus strand of JBBSIA010000008.1, from coordinate 155,687 downwards.
TCATGTTGATAGTTCTGTCTATTTCGGACTGGAGCGATACGTGGACCGGCTGCGACGAGGCCGGCGACACTTTTTTTCCCTGCCGAGTCTGTGCGATTTTGAACAGTCTCGGTCCTATGGGAGCGCCGAAACGATTTGAGGATAAGGCGGAGAGACGCGGATGCAGGAGCGAGCATTACCGGATTAATGGGGTCGGCGCAGGGCCGTCTTGCTCACGCTACCAGACCGTGGTCGGCGTTCTCGATCCACTGTAAGTCATGCCAAGAGACGTACCCGGTTAACTTTTGGTACACTGCGCCATGCTTTCCGGCTGGCTCGCAAACCAAAAAGCGCTCGGAGCTTTCGGTGGAACGCTGGAGAGCGAAGAGATTCGGGTCTTTTTGCAAGCGAAGCACAGATCAGACTTGCCCTTCCAAGCTAGTTGCGTCGAAGTTCGGACTGTAGCCGCGCCGCTTCGCTCCTACAGAGCCGCACAACTGAAATTCACGGATTCTCGTTGGATTCCCGGAACCGACGTTCACCGAAAGAGAGCGAAAAGGAGTGCAGCAATTTCGCGCCGACCTGGAAGAAATGCTCGATAACCCAAAAGCATGGCGCAGAACACAAAAGAAGCGCCTGGTAAAGCGGAAACCTAGGATTAAGCTCAACGTAAAGTAGATGCGAAAACTGTGTTTCCCGATCTGGTTTGTCACTTTGATTGCGAGACTAGATATTAGGGCGACCGCTCACTCAAGGCAGGTTACGGGGAGCGGTCGGTAGATCACGCAGGCATTCTTCTTGGCTCTCAAGGTTCCGTTATTCCTCAGTCTGAGGACCTGCGGCATATACGGGCAGTGGCGTCGCCGCCGGGCCTTTTGTTGCTCAACAGACGCGTATCCCCCTCTTCGTCTTTAGCCGCTTAACTTTACGTATGTTGCTCAGAGCTTTGCCGTGCTCTCGAAGGATTTGTACGAACTCAGATAGGTCGCCTGGTCTGAAGACAAAGCTTATTGCATCTGCGTACAGTTCTAAATCTAACCCCGCCAAGTCCATGCTCGATGTCTGTCCGGCGAGACGTACCTGTTCAATGTGACTAATCAGCATCCCCCTCAAGGACTCTGCGCTTTTTCTGCCTTTTAAGCATTTGAGGCCCTCATCGTCCATGTGACGTTTCAACTCGCTTTCCGATTCTATCGCGTCCAGTATTATTGTTCTCATGTCGTCGGTGCCCCTAACTCACTACTCGTCTGAGTTAGGGGCTCTCGATTCGTTTAGTGGCGTTAACATCTAGGTAATGCGTCGGCTAAACGAGCGGAACCGGCGGGCGTAATTTTATAATCCCGACCTGCCATGGTGATGAGGTCGCGCTCTTTCAGCATAGCAGCGGTTTGCGAAATGCGACCGGCGGTAACACCAAGCTCGTTGGCTATTTCGCCACAGCTAACCATTCCTCCGGCGATTAATCCTAGCACTGCGAAATCGTTCGTCGTGGGGACCACCGAAATCTCTGGATTCCTGGTGCCGTTTGGAGTTCTTAGCGTCCATTCCAACGCTGGACAATCCTCGTGCACTGCGTTCCGATTTTTTGCAAAGGTCGTGCGGAACCTAGCTCCACGGAATCCGGCTGGTGCGTCCGCTGCCTTAACACGCAGCATCCAGAATGCTTGGTCTTCACGGCGCGAAGTGCCACGCATTTCGCCGTTGCGTCCGGCGTGAGCCACGATGATTACGGCAACGTGCATTCGTCGGAGATGGAGAAGCCACGGCAGAATGGCTTCCCAGGCATCTGCTTCGTTTTCCCTCACCCCAAAAAAGAGACAGCTCAAGTTGTCTAGCACGACCACTTCGATTTCCTGCTCCTTCACGATACCGCTGAGTGCGTCTTGGGCACTCGGTTCGGCAAGGTTGAGAACTTTCTCAGATTTCTCGAACAGGCGTTCGTGATTGAGAAAATAAAGGCGTTCTGGAACGTCGGAACTGATTAGCGCCTGCCTATCCTTAAGTGCATCTAGCGGCATCTCACCATCCACGTACAGAACTCTGCGGGGACGATTCACTTTCCACGTCGCGAATTCGGAGCCTTTAGCGAGCGCCGTCGACATGATTTGCGCTAGCCAACTCTTGCCGTTACCTCGTGCGCCGTAGATATAACCAAGGTCGCCTACTTTGAAAAACGGAGCGATTATGTCTTCTCGTGCGACGATTTCCAGCAGGTTAAGGTCGCACGCGCTAACTATTGCGCTTTGATACGCGTGAGCCATCGAGCGGACGAGCGCTTCGTCCGGGCTAATAGGGCTAGTCACCGTTTTAGGCGCGGGCATAGGTGCTTTCTGCGCGGGTAAGACCGCATCTCTGAGAACCTGAGGTTGCCAGTGTGTTTGGGGGAGGGTTTCTATCATAATATTGGTTGGAACTTGGTCGCGTCTGGGGCACAGTAGATGAGCCGTTGTTCTCCTGTTCCGGAGGAGGGTTTTAGGTTGCGGTTCACGCCTGGCAGACGCGCCAAACGTGATGGGTTGGTGTTTGCACGGTCGAAGCCAAACTGGGCGAGGACCGGGAAAATTTCTTCTTTGAGGCGGCGTCGATATTCCTCCGCACAGGGCGCATCAACTCGTATCCAGGCGTGAATCGATTTGCCACCGGATGCGACCAGAGCGTTTATCGGAAGAGGGATTTTGGCGAATAGCGCCAACTGAAGTTCGAGCGAGAGTTTGTCGCTCTCGATGAGGGCAAATCGGCACGCGGTGATGTTCGAATCCGAGACCCCGTTGCCGTCCGTTGGGTTCATGCGAATCCATGCTCCCGCTTCCCGACATATGAGCTTTCGCGCTCTCGCATCGCTCATCCACTCGTCTCGCGTTTGCGCGATTCCATGCCCAACGGGCTTCCCCTGGAGATGCCGCGTGACGACGTTGATGTACTCACCGGCATGATACATTGCGGCGAACAGCATCGATGCGTCGTCGAGCCAATCCTCAGACAAACGCCACGGCGAGCGATCAAAGAAATCCTCGGGACCAGCTCTGAACCCTTTTAGCCACTCGGCGGCGTTGCGTTCGGCTGTCGGAGCGTCAACGCTAACGATTGTGGGTTGCGGCCTAACGACAGGTTTTGCCGAAGGCAGGTACCGGGACGTTGTTCGGCTGCGATGCGTTAGCCCAGCCGGTGAAAAACGCTTAGTAGATGCCCAGTAAATGAGGTCGTGAATCTCACCGTCCTCAACGTCAGATGCATAACGCGCCCGCAGAGTCGAAAAGATTTCCGCTGCGGGCAGACCGACAGCGGTGAACCAGCAAACGAGCCGCTTGATTTGCTCGTGCCTTCCCCCGGGAGACGCAGGGTGGTCCAGCTCGAACTGAACTTTCAGGGGGAGCCTGCTCATGCGCGCGCACCTCCCTTCTCTGACGGCAAAAGACGAACCTCTTCGCCGCCTAGCCATCGTTGATATGCCCGCTTTAGGCTCCGATAGTCGATGAGGGTCTCGGCCCCTCTGCCCCCTTCGCGGACGATAATCAGCCAGGCGTCTCGTTCGGATACAGGGTGCCGCGACCAGTACAGCCAGCGCTGCACGACCTTTGGCGAGCCAACGAGTTCGAACGCGTGCTGTTTTCTAACAGCAAACGGTTCGAGCCTCGTCGGCATTATCTGTTCTCGAATCACGCTTCATCTTCTGCGTGATTTGCGTAGTTAGCCCCGGCAGCAGAGAGAACTTAACTGCCGGGATTTATCACTTGTGGCGCCGCAATCGCTTCGATGACTCGTTAGGCTTCTAACGAGAGACGGTCTTGGAGCCCTAACGACGCGCCCGTGAGCCCTTGGCTTTAGCTCCGATTTTCGTATTCTTCGTTGGCGATTTTCCGGTCTTCGTGCTCGCACGTCTCGGATGTTTGCGTGGCCTTTGCGATTCGACGCGAAGCAGCCCTGGTTCCCTTGGGCCAGGCTTAGCGTCGTTGAGTTGGACGTTCAACGCGGTCAGACGGTGCCGGAGGTCGCGCTGCGCCGCGTCGGTGTTGTTTCCGAACGTCTTCAGGATGAATTCCTTCTTTGTCGGTGCCAGGTCTGGTGCCCAGATCCCCATTAGCTGCGGATTGCTTCGCCAACTCTCCGGCGGTTCGACCGCTTCGAGAAGTCGCAGCATCGTTGCGTCGTGTAGTTGCCCCTTCAGCGACTTCCCGACGCTCTCCGCAGCCTCAGCGACGAGTCGCAGCACTTTTCCGTCCGCTCTCTCAATCGCATCGAGCAGAACTCGGAACCAATGCTCACGCTTTCCGTCCAAGTCTAAATTATTCTCGCGAACGATGCCCTCGACCCAGTCGAACGTGTCGTTCTCCAGAACTACGGGTCCGTACTTCGCCAACTTCTTTTGCTCTTTTCGGGAGAGACCACCGTAAAGCTTGTAGGGAACGTCACTGCTCATTTCAGCGCGAAGTCACCGCGTCGGCGCGATGTTCCAATATTCGATAGCTTCCGCTGGTGTGGCGAGACTCCGATAGTTGCGGAAGATGACAGCGGGCGTATTTCCGGCTTCAGCCGCTGTTAGATTTTCATTTCGGTGCAGCTCGTAATGATACGAACAGAAGCAGTGTCGCGCGACATTCGACGGAAGTGCAAAGACCGGCGCGGAGCTATTTACCATTTGGCGGCGCGCCGTGACTGATTCTTGCAATGCCTGAAGGCTCCGATGCCATGCGTTATCCCGCTGAAGGGCAACGCTCCCTTGCCCCAGATAGCGGTGCAGCCATTTAGCCAAATTGTCCGCAATGGTCACACTCCGGCGCTGGCGGGTCTTCGCGTGCGCTGCCTTCACTACGAGCTGTCCGTTCGTGACGTTTGACCAATCAAGCTCGAACAGCTCGGATGTTCTCAGCCCCGCGAAGAACTTGATGGCCAGCGCGGCACACGCGTCAGGTGCAAGCTCCTCCGCTATCGACAAGAACTCCGCCACCTCATCCGGCTTCAGAATTTCGTACTCGTCAGTGGAGCCGCTCGGCCGCTCAATATGCAGCACGGGATTTGTCACTGCCCATCCCTGATTCAGCGCAGCCTGAAAAAGAATGTTGAGGTCACGAAGATAGTTTCTCCGCGTCGTCTTCACGAACCCTTCGTCGCCGAGCCATTCCTCTATGTCTGATTTACGAATTTCGTGAACGTTCGATTTTGCGAAGACTTTCGCGAAGCGATTCAGATTGTAGCCCAGACCTTTCCTGTGACGCTCCCCCCGTCCCGCTGCCTCTTTCGATTTGAGCAAAGCATCAATCGCCGCTTGGACGGTGCGCTCGCCATCAGGTGGTTTGGCTTTTTGGAGGAAGTGGGTGGCAGCTTCCGTCAGCGTTCCCGCGTCGTCCAAAAGCCGGATTGCAGAAGCGGCGTCGGCGATGTGCCGAGCGGACAATTCAAAACCACCTGCACCTGCTTTTGCCTTGAGCGCCACCGGCGTTTCCGCATGAGCCCGCAGCGCCTGAGCTTCGCCGTGAAACCACTCTCGCGCTTCGCGAACTGTGCGGAAATTTTTCTTTAGCGCCTTGCCGCCGGTGAAGCGCGAGCCCAATCGCACGCGCCACGACGATTCGCCACGACCGTTAACGTCCTCGTAGCAACGTACACCACTCGGCAGGTCACGGATTGCGGCTCTAGTCATTCCGCATTATCCGACAATGCAAATGCCTATCGTTAAATAGCGGACTGTAAATCCGCTGGCTTACGCCTTCGCTGGTTCGAATCCAGCCCTGCCCAATTTCGTGCTGCCGAACTCTAACCCCGTCGCCTGCTCCTGGGGGCGCCCGAGGATTTAGCGGCGGTCTTTTTCGAACTCGATCCTTTGCGGCTGCTGGACTTTGCACCACCGGAACGGCTGCCGCTCGATTTCGCTCCCCGCGAGCTGACACCCTTGCTGCGGCCAGCGGATTTTGTGCGGCTAGTGCTGCGACGTGAGCCCGCACCGGAAGGACGTTTGCTTGACGCACTCCGATCCCCGGTTTTGCTCTTTCCGCTACTGGACTTTGCGCGCTTCGCTGCGCCTGACGATTTGCTCCGCCCGGCTGAACGGCTGCTCGATTTGCGACCACTCGCGCCGGCCGATTTGCTGGAGCTCGATTTGCTCGAGCGACTTCCCTTGGAAGACGGACCAGTCCGTGACGATCCACCGCCGCTCGACGATTTGCGCGCACTCGCGCCACGACGCGATCGCGCACTGCTTTTCGCGGCGCCGACCACCTGTTTCGCGCTTTGCACAGTGCCGCTGATAGCTTCCCTGGCGTCTTTTGCAGCTGTCGGGCTGGATGCTGCCCGGCCGGCAATTGCGCCGATTACCCCGCCTACGACAGCCCCAATCGGACCGCCGACACTCCCGATGACCGCACCCGTTGCCGCTCCGGCGCTTTGCTTCGAGATCGGTGGGATATCGATGTTTTTCGAGGATTCGCTGCTTTCCGCGGATTGATTTTCTTCGTCGGCCATAAGGTTGGGATGGGTTCTAAGCTTGCTGCTGTTTCTCTTCAATCGTAAATCGCAACTGAAATGCGTTGTTCACTGGCGAAAAAGTTTGGCGACGCACGACCGGATTCAGGAGAAACAAAAAAGCGCCTGATCACCAGGCGCTTTTCGCAAAACCATTTTGAGATTACCGGCCGCGGCGCTGTCCGCCACCGCCGTCCCGACGGCCTCCGCCCCCACCACCGCCGTAGCCACTGCCTCCGCCTCCATATCCGCCACCACCCCCGCCGTAGCCACCACCTCCGCCTCCGTAGCCACCGCGTCCACCACCACCGCCGCCGCCGCCGGGTGGGCGAGCTTCGCGCGGGCGAGCTTCGTTTACGGTTAGCGGACGGCCTTCAACGGTCTTGCCGTTGAATTCCTGGACTGCCTTTTGCGCATCCGCTTCGGACGTCATGGTCACGAACGCAAAACCGCGCGATTTACCGGTGAATTTATCCTGCATGAGCGTGACCTCCTGAACGGGGCCCGCTTGCGCGAAAAGATCCTGCAGATCTGTCTCGGTCGTGTTGAAGGAAAGATTTCCTACGTATAATTTGGTTGCCATCTGAGTTTAGGTTGGAAAACGCCGCCCGGTCACTGTTCCCGCTAATCGGATTTCAAATCGCCACTGAATAAACTCAACTGACAATCCACCAACTTCCCGAGCTTCCGCTTGCCTTTCGCGGTGATTAGTAAGGGGATTTTCCAGCGAAAGCAAATGGAATTCGACGCGCTGGTTTCCGCCTCAAATGCCTCTCTTTGCGCCATCAAATAATCGCCGAAAAGAGGTCCGCGTCGCCGTGGTTGCGGCCGGGGTGGTGAGTCCTCTGGGCTTTGGCTTGAAAGAGACACTCGCCGCGTTGCGGGAGGCGCGGGATTGTATTACACCGGTTTCGCGGTTCGACGTCGCACACTGCCGGTGCAAAATCGCCGGCCAAATCTCCGACAAGCGGCTCGCGAAGGAGACCAGCAGCGGACGTCGCGCGAAACGCCTCCATCGCGCAGCGCAAATGATGATCTGGGCGTTGCGCGAAGCACTCGAACAGGACCCCGTGTTCAAGCCAGAATTGAGCGTCGTCGGGACCACGAGCGGCGGAATGACATTCGGCGAACAATATTACCGCTCGCTTCATGAATGCGGAACACTCCGCGGCGCGGCCTCGCAGATCGCCAATTATCCGCCGCAAAAACCGCTGATTGACGCCCAGGAGGCGCTTGGGATTTTGGCGCCTTGCCAGGTGATCGCAAATGCCTGCGCGTCCGGCACGAATGCCATCGGGCATGCTTTTGAATGCATCCGCTCGGGACATCACGAGCGCGTGCTGACGGGAGGCTATGATGCCTTGTCTGAGCTCGTTTTTGTTGGATTCGATTCGCTCCAGGCCTCGACTCCCGATCGCTGCCGTCCTTTCGATCGCGCACGGAGCGGTCTCGCCTTGGGCGAAGGCGCGGCCATTCTCGCATTCGAGAACCTGGACACGGCCGAAGCGAGGGGGGCGAACATCCTGGCGGAAATCATCGGCTACGGAATCTCGACGGACAACCATCACCTCACGCAACCGAACCCGTCTGGCGCCGGCGCTCGGCAGGCGATGGAAGGTGCTCTGGAGAGCGCGCGAATCGAAGCCGCGGAGGTTGATTACATCAACGCGCACGGGACCGCGACGCCGTTCAATGATGCGGCGGAAGGCAAAGCAATCGCTGAGCTGTTCGGGGATGTCCCGGTCAGTTCCACGAAAGGGATGATGGGACATTCGTTAGGTGCAGCGGGCGCGATTGAAGCGATCATCAGCATTCTGGCGCTACGCGAAAAGATTCTTCCCGCCAATCTCCACTTCGAAACCGGAGACGCTGACTTGAGCTTGAACATCATCGCGAACGAGCCACGCTCCGCTGCCATCAGGACTGTGCTTTCGAACTCGTTCGGTTTCGGAGGAACCAACGCATCGGTGATCCTGCGGACGATCGGCGCATGACGCTCCGAATCGCCGGGATGGGTTGGGTCACGCCGCTTGGGAGTGGCGTGAACTCTGTTTGGGAGCGGTTACTCGCCGGCGAAGAAGCGGTCGTCGAGCAGATCTCGAGTCCGCTCAATGCGCGGGTATATCCGGCGTTTCGCGTGCCGGTCTCGGCAACTGCGCAGTTGCCGCCGCACCATCGTTTGCGCCGAGCAAGCGCGATTTCGAGGTTCGCCGTTGCCGCCGGTTTGGCGGCGCTGGAGGAAGCGGGGCTAACGATGAGCGCTGAGACCGCCAGACGCACGGCCCTGATCTTCGCGATCGCTAACGGCGGCGTGGTTTACACGAAACGCTTCTATCATGAGATCGTCGAAACCGGCGCGCAGGCTGCGAGTCCGCTTTTGTTTCCGGAGACTGTTTTCAACGCCCCTGCGAGTCATCTTGCCGCAATTCTGGGGATCGCCGGGATCAGCTATACCCTTGTCGGGGACGGCGCTGCCGGACTGCTCGCGATGAAAATGGCCCAGGACCTGATGGCGAGTGAGACGATTGATCAATGTCTCATTGTCGGCGCCGAGGAAGCTGATTGGCTGCTTTGCGACGCCTATCACCGGTGGCGACTACTCCGCGACGCGCCTCCGATCGAGCCGTTTGCTCCTTTGAGGCGCGGGACAATCCTCAGCGAAGGGGCTGGCGCGGTCGTTCTCAGTCGAAGCGGTGATGTGGAATTAGATCGCGTCGATGCCGGCACGAATTTCAGCAGGCAGCGCGATGCTGCATCGTGCGTTAACCGCATCTTCCAAAATCTCGCGAGAGACGGAGTAGATGTCGTGAGTGCGAGCGCGAACGGGACGTTCATCGACGCTGCCGAGCAACGCGCCTTGGCCAAGCAGTGCCCCGGCGCAGTCGTTTACGCAGCTAAAACCGCGCTCGGAGAAGCGCCCGGGGCCGGCAGTATTTGGCAGATCATTTGTGCGGTTCAAGCGCTCCGCGAAAACCGCGTGCCGCCGAACTTGCACCTAAAAAGCGACCCAGTCTTCCGGCAGGATAAGCCGAATGCCCGTGCGACGCCGTTTCGTCGCGCGATTGTCTCCGCCTGTGGCATGAATCAGCAGGTCGCCGGCCTGGCGCTGTCGCGGGTTGGTTAGGCAGAGGCAACAAGTCGCCACTCCGGTTTTAGCTTTGCATCTCACGATTGCGCTTTGTACGTTCGGCATCCGATGCGCCGCCTGATTCTTCTGGTTGTTTTTGCGGGCGCGGCGCTGGCGGTTGGGCGTGCCGAAGAGCCGAAGGTGAACAACGAGCCGGTCGAGATCACCGCATCTGGCGGCACCAATTATGAGAATGGGATCGCGACCGCACGCGACAACGTCGCGATTCATGCCGGGGATACCGATATCTACGCCGACCACGCGCGTTACGACACGCAGACGCATGAAATCCACGTCGAGGGAAATGTCCGCATCTATCGCGACGTGACTCTCTACGTCGGCGAGACGGCCGTTTACAATCTCGATACCAAGCAGATTCGCGCCACCAACATGCGCACGAATCAGGATCCTTATTTCGTCGGCGGGGAGGAGGTGACCAGCAGCGCCCAAGGCGAATACGTGATTCAAAACGGCACGTTCACCACCCATGATTCTGCTGATCCCGATTTCCAGATGCGGGCGAAGAAGGTGCGGATTTACGAAAAAGACCGGATCGTCTTTTCCAACGTCACGCTCTACATCGGCAAAATTCCAGTGTTCTGGTGGCCCTACCTTTATCAGTCACTCGACGATTCATTCAGCTTCCTGATTTCGCCAGCCTTTCTGAGCTCCTGGGGGCCCTCCCTCCTGGGACAGGTGACGTTTCCGATCACCGATCAAATCATAGGACGCGTGCGCCTCGATTACCGGACGCGCCGCGGCGTCGCTCTCGGTTTTGATGCGGAAATGCAGTATGGGAAAGACAAGAACAGCTACGCGAAGCTCCAAACCTATTACCTCCAGGATCAGAATCCGCAGCTGAACCAGACCTCAATTCCCCGAGGCAACGTTCCGACGGGCCGTTACCGAATTTCCCTGGAAGACCGCACCGAATTCACCGACAACATCTACGGGATCGCGAATGTCACCAAGCTGAGCGATCCGTTCGTGCTCCAGGATTTTTATCAGGGAGAGTTTAGGGTCGATCCGCAGCCCGATAACGTGGTTGCACTCACAAAGTCGAATCCGTTCTACACGCTGACGGGAATCGGGCGCTTCGAATTAAACAGTTTTTTCGAGCAAACTGAGCGCTTGCCAGAAGTGGTGCTCGACATCAAGCGGCACGCGATTTTCGGCAGTCCGATTTTTTACGAAGGGGAAACCGGGATCGCCAACCTGCGACGCACCTTCGCGCGCGGCTCCGGGTTCGAAGATTATGGCGCCACCCGCTTCGACTCTTTCCATCAGCTGCTCTATCCAAACACCTACTTCGGCTGGCTCTCGATTGTGCCGCGGGCGGGTTTTCGCGCGACCTACTACAGTCGCACCCGCGATATCGGAAACACGATTTTTGAACCCAGCACTAATCCCCTGATTCCAGATTTCTTCCTGCCCGAGCCAACGTTGACCGAGCCCTTGCAGACATCGGGAGGAAGATTCCGCAACGTCTTCAACACCGGGGTCGAAGCTTCATTCAAACTCTCGCGCGCATGGGAAAACGTGCAGACGCGCAGCCTCGGTCTCGACGGCTTACGGCACATCATTCAACCGTTCACCAATTTCTCCTACGTCTCGGATAACGACGTTAATCCGGCCGAAGTGTTGCAATTCGATCGCTATCAACCTTCGACCCAGCTGCGCCCAATCGACTTTCCACAATTCACTTCCGTCGACTCCATCGATAACTGGACGATTTGGCGAGTTGGCGTCCGCAATCGCCTGCAGACGCGACGCGATGATCTGACCGTGAGTTGGATGGAGCTCGAGACCTATCTTGACGTGAACATCGACAATCCGTTCGATCGAACGAACTACTCGAATCTTTTCAACAAATTGCGGTTCACCCCGGTACCGTGGGCCTCACTGGTTATCAATTCGCAGGTGCCCGCGTTTGATAAAGGCTTCACGGAAGTGAACACGAATCTCACGTTTCAGCCGGTCGCGAATATGCAGTTCAGCGTCGGACACCGTTACTTGAACAGCAATCCGTTTTTCCAGAACAGCAGCCTCTTCGTTGTCGGCGGCTACTATCGGATCAATGATAACTGGGGATTGAGTGTTCAGGAACAATACGAAGCGTCGACCAATTTGCTTGAGCAGCAGCGTTACTCGATTTATCGCGACCTCACGAGCTGGGTCGCATCGTTAGGGGCGGTTGTGCGCAACAATGGTGGGGTCAAGGAATATGGCGTTCTCCTCACCTTCACGCTTAAGGCATTTCCGAAATTCAGTTTCGACCTGAATTTCGATCCCGGCAGCGCGGGCGGAGGACAATAGAAATTCAGCGATCTCGGTTGCAATTTGTCGCTTTGCTCGTTCTTTCCCCGTCTTCAAATCGCTAACTCGCTCCTGCGCCTTCCATGGATCTTTGCATTATCGGTTCCGGCTACGTCGGTTTAGTTACCGGCGCCTGCTTTGCAGATGTCGGCCATAATGTCGTCTGCGTGGATAATGATCCCCGCAAAGTTGAATCTTTGCAGGCCGGCAAAGTGCCAATCTACGAACCCGGCCTCGAAGATGTCATTCATCGCAACGTTTCGGCAAAACGATTGCGTTTCACCGGCAGCATCAAAGACGGCGTCGACAATTCGCAGGTCGTTTTCATCGCGGTGCCAACTCCGCAACAGCCCGATGGCAGCGTTGACCTGAGTTTCATCGAGAAAGTCGCGCGCGAAATCGCCGGAGTCCTGACCGACTATCGCGTCATCGTCGACAAGAGCACGGTCCCGGTAAAAACCGGCGAAAAGGTCGCGGAATCGATCAAACGCTACAACCGGCAGGGCGCGAAATTCGATGTCGTGAGCAACCCCGAATTTCTCCGCGAAGGCTGTGCCGTCGCCGATCTGATGAAGCCGGACCGCATCGTCATTGGCGCGCAGAGCGAACACGCGATCGATTTGATGAAGAAGGTTTACGAGCCGTTCATGGCCCCGATTCTCGTGACCGACATCAACAGTGCCGAGCTCATCAAACACGCCGCGAATTCATTTCTGGCGCTGAAAATTTCTTACATTAACGCGGTCTCCGCGATCTGCGAGGCGAGCGGCGCCGACGTCGAAAAGGTTGCGGACGGGATCGGAATGGATCGGCGAATCGGCCGGAACTTCCTCAATGCCGGGATCGGTTATGGCGGCTCTTGTTTTCCAAAAGATATCGCGGCTTTCATCACGATCAGCGAACAGCTCGGCGTCCCGTTTCATCTGCTGAAAGAAGTGCAGCGAATCAATGCCTCGCAGAAGGATCGGTTTCTGAAAACGATTTGCGATGCGCTCTGGGTCCTGCGGGACAAAAAGATTGCGGTCTGGGGGCTGACGTTCAAGCCCGATACCGACGACATTCGCTCTTCGGTCGCGATTGAACTCGTCGCCGATATGCTGCGCGAAGGTGCCCATATCACGGTTTACGATCCGAAAGGCTCCGAGAAGGCACGTGAGATGAAGGAGATCGCGGGCGCCGTTTTTGCGGAATCGGCGCTCCAAGCCGTCGAAGGAGCAGAGGCGCTCGTGATCGCAACGGAGTGGAATGAGTTCACGAACGTCGATCTCGCGGAGGTGAAACAGAAAATGACGACGCCGATCGTGTTTGATGGACGCAATCTTTTCGATCCGCAGACGATGGCGAAATTCGGTTTTCACTATCAATCGATCGGCCGGGAGCGGGTGACACCGAGCTGATCTCGCAAGATCCCGGCCGTTGGCCTCGACGACCTGCCGGGTACGCTTGGTAGAGGATCCTCGCCGTGGGCGACGGTTGCATCCGGCGAGCGCGGTGGAATCATTATCGACTATGCACGATCCGCGCTTCGATAAACTCGCCAAACTGCTCGTCGAGTATTCCACGCGCCTGCAGCGCAACGAAACCGTGCTGATTGAGACTTTTGACGTGCCGGAAGAAATGACGGTCGCGCTGATTCGCGCGGCGCGTAATGCCGGCGCCATCCCATTCGCGCAACTGCACAGCGGACGCGTGAGTCGAGAGCTCGCCCTCGATGCAACCGAACGTCAGCTGAATCTTGCGGCAATTCATGAGCTCGCCCGGATGAAAAAGATGGATGCGTATATTGCGGTCCGGGGAAGCAACAACGTGACCGAGACCTCCGACATCGCGCCGGAGCAAATGAAGCTGGTGGCGAAGAAGATGCGGCCGGTGACCGACGAGCGCGTGAAGAAGACGAAATGGGTGGTGCTGCGATGGCCCACCCCTTCAATGGCGCAACTCGCGAGCATGAGCACGGAGGCCTTCGAGAATTTCTACTTCGACGTCTGCACGCTCGACTACCGGAAATTGCAACCGGGAATGAAGGCGCTCAAGGCCTTGATGGAAAGAACCGACGAAGTTGCAATCACCGGGCCGGGGACAGACCTGCGGTTCAGCATCAAAGGCATTTCCGCTGTGATCTGCGGGGGCGATCGCAACATCCCTGACGGGGAAGTTTTCAGCTGCCCAATTCGCGATTCCGTGCAAGGACACGTCACGTTTAACGCGCCCAGCATTTACCAGGGGACCGGCTTTGACGGGGTTCGCCTCGAATTCCGAGATGGCAAAATAGTGGATGCGACCAGCAACCAGACGGAGAAGCTAAACAAGATTCTCGATTCCGATCCCGGTGCCCGTTACATCGGCGAATTTTCTCTCGGCTTTAATCCTTACATTCTCGACCCCATGCGGGACATCCTGTTTGACGAAAAGATCGCGGGTTCGTTCCACTTTACTCCGGGCCAGGCGTATGAGGAGGCGGACAACGGGAACCGCAGTCAAGTCCATTGGGACCTTGTCAACATCCAGCGGTCCGATTACGGCGGCGGGGAAGTGCGATTCGACGGCAAGGTCATTCGCCGCGACGGCGAGTTCTTACCGAATCCATTGCGTGCGCTGAATCGCGGCCGTTTCGCGAAGCGGTAAAGTGCCAACTCGCTTCTCAACTGCGGAGCCGATTGGAATGCAAATGAGGCTGCAGCCTCCGCAGCAAGAACTGAGGGCTGTTATGTAGATTCTTGTGGGGCGCTCGCCAGCGGATTCAGCTGCATCATGCCAATTCCGCCATCGTCACCGACTTCCAGATCACTAATCTCGAAGACCGGCGCGGATTCGATCGCGCTGGCACCATTTCCCGGCAACTGGACAGCGACATTTTTCGAGGTCGAGTTCAAGACAATCGAGGCAATCTCGAATGAGGGCGAGAATTCCACAGTGGAGATTTGGAAAGCGCCGGTCACGAGAACAGATGCCTCTGCCTGGTGAGACGCGGTCAGTTGCACCGGTGCGTCTTCGGTGCCGGAGACCAGTGTTAATCCCGCGATGTTAAAGGAGGACGAACCGGTTAGGGCTGGCCGTTGCAGTTCTGAGGGCGTGAGCCGCACCATTCCAATCGAATCTCCTGTTGGTTGCACGGTTGCGAGCTCGAATGTGACTTGCAGATTCATCACCGGCTGAGGGTGCTGTGACGGCGCCAGGCGCATGGTCACGATCTTCGAGATCGGCCGTAATTGGAGCGCTCCCATCTTGAACGTTGACGTCAGTTGCAGGGACGCGATCTCGAAGGAGAAGGTGAGATGAACCGCAGTCTGCATCGCACCAGGAGCCTGCGACATGCCCTCGGCAGGATTTCGTTGAGACTTACCGCCACCGGGTGATGGGCCGGTTCGGATTACAGGAGCAGGTGAAGACTGAGTCGATTGGGACATGGTGGCTGGTGGGTTTGGCTGAGCTACTGGTTCGGTTGGTTCAATTTGAGATAAAATGGATGGCGTTTCGCCCGACTCTCGCAGGGAGCCGAGACCCGCCATGGCCGCGCCCGCCGCGAATTCCGCCAGCTGGCCGCTGACGACAGCCGATTCTGTTTCGCTACCTTCCTGCACGAATGGCTCCGCCGCAAAGTCTGAGACGAGGTTCGGAATCGGCTGGCCCTGTCCGATCGGTTCTTCCTCCGATTCGGCGGCAGCTATATCCGCGTCTGATGGTTGATCGATAGAATCGTATCCCCGCAAAACCTCGTCATCGGCGGCGGACCATTCTGACGTCCCAATCTCCTCGGAGGATGCTGCGAGGCTTGAGATCGGCTGGGCTTGGTCGATAGCTGCTTCTTCTGTTCCGTCGGCGGCGACAGCGGCATTTCGCGTGGTCTCATCCGCGTCGTTTTGATCAACCGCCTCGTCATCGGCGGCAGTGAATTCTGAACCTTCCGACTCTTCCGCAACCGACGGGATCAAATCAGGAATTGGCTGTCCTTGCGCGATCGGCTCCTCTCCTGATTCCCCTGCCGCAAGATTTGGCTCACGAGCATCGTCAATGGCATCGTCTTCATCCATTGCCTCATCGTCAGCATCGGACGAGCTTGTTACTTCTATCTCCTCCGCAGTAGATGGAGTCACGTTCGAAGTCGACTCCTCCTGGCTGATTACTTCCGCGGATTCGTCAGCGGTCGGGTCTGCTTCTGATTGCTGTTCGACGGCATTGTCTTGCTCGAGGACCTGATCATCGGCGGGAGCCACCTCGCCCGACAATTCGGCGGTTTCTTCTGCTGAGGATGCCACCAAATTCGAAATCGGCTGGCCCTGGCTGATTGCTTCCGCGGGTTCCCCGGCAGTCGCGGCAGCATCCGGTTGCTGATCGAGGGAATCGTTTTGGCCAACGACCTCGTCATCAGCGCCAGCCGCATCCGACAATTCGACGGTTTGCTCTGCTAAAGAGGATGCGACCAGATTTGGAATTGGCTGGCCTTGCCCGATCGGTTCTTCCGTTTCGGCGGTGTTGTCTTCAGCGATTTGTTTCGTGCTCTGGTGCGACAGCTCCGGCACCTCAAAATCCACTGTGTGCTTTTCTTCTCGGATCGAAGCCATGAGAGCAGGCTCGTCATTGGCAATGGATGGGGAACCTTCAGCGGCGGAGCGCGGCGTCTCCACCCGCGGCATCGACTCCGGCATGACAGCGTCAGACGTTTCAAACGACTCGGTCGGCACAAACTCCGCTGATTTCGGTTCCGAGGTCGCGCTCACATCCTCGTTTGCAACGATCGGTTCGCCGATCTGCTTAAGATTTGAAAATGGATCGCCAACATGCTCAACGAATGGCTCGGGCTCGATTACACTGCCCGCCGCGTGCCGCTCGTAATTGCTGATTCTTGCACGCGCCTCTTCGGGATCGGCGGAAACCAAAGGAGCGCCATCCGCGGGCGGTTTGGCCACAGGCATTGCGGCGCGTCGCAGCGAAGGTTCGGAAGCCTTCAAACGCACGGATACCTGCGGAGGACCCCCGGAAAGCGGGCTCGACGGCGAGGTGTGCGGTTTCCGCGACAACGGCTGCACCGCGCCGAAACTCGGTCCGTTGGCTGGCGAGGTGCGTGAGAAGACCGCAGCACCCGCGAAACGGCGTCGCACTTCCGGTACGATTACCCAGGCGAGAAGCACCAGGCCAGCAAGCAGCAGACTGCCGACCAACAAAGTGCGCGGGTTCGCGATTCTCTCCACCTTTTCGCTGGCGCTCGTCTCCGACCAATCCCGCACTGTTGCCGGAGCCAACACGGTCGCCGGCGTTGCGCTCGCCTCCGCAGCTGGAGCTGCGGCAGAGTTTTCGTTTACAGTCGCTGTTTGCTTCTCCGTTTCTGCTTGCGGGTTCGCTCCCATGGCTCGTGCGGGGGCAGGGGAAGCCGCGGATGAAACCGAAGTCTCTACGGTTGGAGAAAGCGCAGCCGCTGGCGCCGGTGTGATCGTCGCCTGGCCCACATTCGATTGCGCGACCGAAGCCGGCGCTTCGCTGGCGCTACTGACTGTCGCCTCCATTCCCGCGACAGCGGATGCACTGGGCGAACTTTGGGCGACGGTGGAATCAGGGTTAGCTTTGCCGGTGTTATTCGCAGCGACCGAAGCATCTGGAATCGGGCTGGGTTCGATCGCAGGTGTTGCCTCAGCGGGCGGCGGAGGCTGCGTCGCCTCAGCCACAACCGCGTCTCCCGAGCCTGCTATTTCCGGATTGCGGATCCAACCCACGTCGTAGAACGGATCCGCGAAAGCGACGTTTAGCGCGGGAGAATAAATTTTGCGCGCTGATGTCACCCAATCGTTCGCCTTCGCCGGGTTGTTGTGTTTGAATTCCCAGGCGGCTTGCGAGTAATAAAGCGCGGGGGTGTCGCCCGTGAATTGGAATTGCTCCATCATTTTCTGCGCGCGGCTCTCTTTGCCCTCGAGCAGCAGGGTCAGAAAAATCTTATACTTAATCAGCTGCGCCGCCTGGTCCTTATCATTACCGCTGGTTGAGCTAAAGAGCGCTTCGAAACGGTCCCGCGCCTGGCCGTATTCCGCTTTCTTGAACGGAATCAACGCGGAATTGTATTCGGCCTCACGGAATTTCGGATCCAGCTTCAGCGCCTGTTTGAAAGCAGCGTCAGCACCGTCGTAGTCTTTCTGCTCGAGTAAAATCGCGCCGCGCAAGTTCAATGTCGCCGCCTGGTCGGGAATCGCGCCATCGGCCTCCTCGATCAACTTCCGCGCCGCGGTGAAATCGCGCTGCTGAAATGCCTGTTGCGCCTGTTCGAACTTGGCCTTGGCATATTCCTGCGCTTTCGCGGTCTTCTCCGCGGCCGAGGTCAATTCGAGGGCGGCACGCGTTTGCCCTGCTGGTTTCTCGAGCCAGCCGATCTCATAAAGTGATTCGGCAAAAAGCTTGTTCAGTTGTGGTGAGAACTTCTTCTCCGCGGCCGCGAGCAGGTCTTTCGCTTCCGTTTCCTTTTTATGCTGAAACGCGATCGCCGCTTTCGCATACTGAGCCGCTGCGGTGTCAGGCGAGAGCTCGAATTCGGTCAGGATGGAATCGACCATGTTCTCCTTCCCTTCGAGAAGGTGAGTCAGGAGAATTTTGTATTGGATCAGCTGCGCCGCATCGCCCTGCAATTCGGACGAATTCCCGGAAAGTAGCGCCTGAAAACGGCTGCGCGCTTCCTCCCAGTTTTTCCGAAGGAATGGAATCTCGGCCAGGTTGAATCGTGCGTTCCAAAACTTCGGATCAATCGAGAGCGCTTTTCGCAACGCCGCCTCCGCGTTGTCGTAATCGCCCTGGCGCATCAGGATCACACCGCGCAGGTTCTGCGATTCGGCGAGATCGGATTGCCGCGCGTCAATCGCGTCGAGGTCCTTTAATGCTTGAGGAAAATTATTGGCGTCGAACTCGCGAAACGCCTTGTCATACATCGACTCGAGTTCGGCCTTGGAAGGCGCGGCGTCCTTCGCGGCTACCGAGCTCAGAACGAGAAGAGCAATCGCAGCAAATTTTCCCACCTTCATGCGTCTTGGATACAACCTTTAGCTCGCAATTGTGACAAGCCAATATTTGTTTTCTTTGCGTGAATTTGGGGCGTGGCGACGCGGGTTAGCGAACCGAACCGGGTGCTCGTGTCGGCCGATGTTTTCGGGTAAAATAGGCGAGCTCGATTTCGCGGATGAAAGCGTGAGCGATCGTTACGTTGTAGCGTGCGCTGTCTCAGCGCACCAAACTGGAATTCATTGAGGCACGAACTGGCCCCTTTTCCGCTGAGACAGCGAACACTACAACATAACGGCGTTTAGATTTCCCACGATTCGCAGTCCTTCGAGCGTGAGGCTGGGATGCACCGCTTCGATCTCCGGTAATTTCGCCGCCATCAATTTGGCATAACCGCCGGTCGCGACAATTCGCACCTTTCGCCGCGGAAATGCCTCGGCCGTTATCTGCGCGATAATTTCCCGGATGAGGCCACGGTAGCCGAAGATCGCGCCCGCCATCATCGCAGCGCGAGTTGTCTTGCCAACTGCCGCTGCCGGTTCGCGCAGGGACAATTTCGGTAGCAGCGCAGTGTGCTGATAAAGAAAGCGCGTCATCGATTCGAGTCCAGGCGCGATCACACCCCCGGCATATCGACGATCGGCTGAGACGACATCGAATGTCACTGCCGTCCCGAAATCCACGACGATCGCGGGACAACCATATAGTTCCGCGACCGCAGCCGCATTCGCCAGCCGATCCGCGCCGATGGTGCGCGGCGCGGGATAATCTATCCCGACTCCCAGTTTCAGACTGGGTGTAAGGAAAAGCACGCGCGCTCCGTCCGCCGCGCGCTGCAAAGCCGCGTTCTTTCGCGGGACCACCGAGCAAGCAACGATGCTCCGCGCCCGGCGCTGACGCAGGAGGGTCGTCAGCGTGCGCGTCGAGAACTGTTTCGTGGCAACACGAACGGCGCGTCCGACGCGTTCTCTGCTCGCGAACGCCAGTTTTGTGTACGAGTTGCTAATATCGACCAGGAGATAATCGGTCGTTGGTTTGGAAGCAGCGCGAGACATCGGCAGAAAAGCCGTCCAAACCAGCGGCTACATCCTGGGCCCGGCGGCGTCAAGTCCGCCAGCGGACGGACTCGTCCTTTGACGAGCTTGCGGCGTTTCCCCGCTCCGCGTACGGTCGCGCCGTGCGCAATCTCGTTCATCGGCCGCGGCGGCTGCGCCGCTCTCCAGCGCTGCGGAATCTGGTGCGGGAAACGCGCTTGGCCGCTCACGATTTGATTCTGCCGCTCTTCGTCAGCGAAAAACTGGAGAAGCGGCGTGCGATCCCGAGCATGCCCGGCGTTTTCCAGCTCGCGCTGAGCGAAGTTGCGGATGAAGCGATCACGGCGCATCAGCTCGGCCTCCAGGCGATCTTGCTTTTCGGAATCCCGAAAGAAAAGGACGAACACGCTTCATCCGCGTACCACGATAACGGGATCGTCCAGCAATCAGTGCGCGCGATCAAAGCTGCGTGTCCGGATCTCGTTATCGTCACTGACGTCTGCCTTTGCGAATATACGAACCATGGTCATTGTGGCGTGATCCGTAAGGAGGGCGATCACTTCCATGTTTTGAATGACGAGTCGGTCGAAGTGCTCGCGAAAACAGCGGTCTCCCATGCCGCGGCAGGCGCCGACATCGTGGCCCCGAGCGACATGATGGACGGACGCGTCTCTGCGATCCGGCAGGCCCTCGATGCATCTGGTTTCGATCAGATCGGCATCTTGAGTTACGCGGCTAAATTCGCCTCTGTTTTCTACGGCCCTTTTCGCGAAGCGGCCGAAAGCCCGCCGCAGTTTGGGGATCGGCGAACGTATCAAATGGATTCGGCGAATGGAGCTGAAGCCTTGCGCGAGGTCGCTCTCGATATCGAAGAAGGCGCGGACATTATCCTCGTGAAGCCAGCGTTGTCCTGCCTTGACATCCTCTGGCGAGTCCGTGAGCGGTTTCAAAAACCAACCGCGGTTTACCATGTCAGCGGAGAGTACGCGATGGTGAAGGCGGCGGCGGAGAAAGGCTGCTTCGTTGAGCGGGAAGCCGTTCTCGAAATCATGACTGCGCTGAAACGCGCGGGCGCGGATTTAATCATCACCTATTGGGCGAAGGAGCTCGCGCAATGGCTCCGCGAGTGATTGGGCCTCGCTCCGAAACGGCCGCCCATGCCCGGCTGAAACGACTGGCGGTGATTTGGGCTCAGGCGCAAGGCTACGCCGCGTGCGCGGTCGAAGTCACGTTGCCACAATGCCGCTATCGGGCGGACGTCGCCGCTTACCGGGCAACGAGCGATGGCGCGGGCGTGACCGCAATTTTCGAATGCAAACAGGCGTGGCCCGATCTCAAACGCGACAACTGCCGAAGCGATGCCGAACGAGAACGACTCCAAGTGATCTCGAAGCGAAGAGAAGTTTTCGAGCGAAATCTGCGCGTGCACTATCCGAATCTGCGGACTGGTGATTCCCTCTTTCCGGAATGGGATTCACATGATTTTACGGCGATCCGGCATCACTGTTACACTCAGGTGATGCGTGAGCTCGGCGCGCTCTCGAACCGGTTATATAGCGGCACAAAATTTGAAAAGCTGCAACGGTACAAATGCGCGAATCTGCTCTTTCTCGTTTTACCTAACGAGTTATTGCGCGAACCTGAGCTTCCTCTGGGATGGGGCGTTCTCATTGAAGCAAATGAGTCGCTCTCGCTGGCGCGGAGACCTTCCTGGCATGAAAGTTCACCCGAATTAAGGTTGCGTTTTCTCCAGCGCATCGCCTCCTGTGCGACTCGCCACGTCAACCGCGAGCTTGGGATCGCCTACGAAGAAGTCGATTCGGCGCGCCGGCGCAGCGGATGCGATCGTCCCGAAGAAATTGAGGATGTGTCTGTGAAATGCTGCCGTGGTGCAGTGTCCACTTGAACGAAAGGCAACGCGAGCGGCGCATTTGGGGAGCGCACGCGCCCTCGCGTGCTGGCGATGACGCCCTCGTCATCGCGGACTTTTCTTCCCAGGCAAGGCGGTACTACTGTGCCGTGCAAAGTTCGTTTCGGCGTGGCGCCGAAACCCAGCACGCGAGGGCGCGTGTGCTCTCAGAACACCACTCCCGCTGCTATCCACGCTAGTGATATGGGACACTAGCGCACGCCTCTGGCCTGGATCATGAGGAGAATCGCAAGCGAGACACTACGGTTCCCGATGAGCAGAAGAGGACGTCTGACGCAAGATGCCTATGTCGGCGGGCTGACCGGGACGAGCAAGTTGTGGCCCGTCATTTCGGCCGGTTGCGGCAGGCCGAGCAGGAATAATAAAGTCGGCGCGACATCGGCGAGGATTCCGTCTTCGACCCGGAATCGCTCCGCATCTGCGGCCACGTAGATGAGATGCACGAGATTGGTCGTGTGCGCAGTGTTCGGTGATCCATCGAGATTGCGCATCTGCTCACAGTTTCCGTGATCGGCGGTGATCAGACATTTGCCGCCCATCAAGAGGAGCTCCGGCACGATTCTGCCCACGCACGCATCAATGGTCTCCACGGCTTTAATGCCTGCTGCCACGACACCGGTGTGCCCGACCATGTCCGGATTCGCGAAGTTTAAAATGATCAAATCGTAGTTCGCCATCTGCGCGAGGACTTCATCAGTGACCTCGCGCGCGCTCATTTCGGGCTGGAGATCGTAAGTCGCCACTTTCGGCGATGGTATGATTTTCCGGTCTTCTCCGGGGTTCGCGCGCTCAACGCCGCCATTGAAAAAGTAAGTGACGTGAGGGTACTTTTCAGTCTCTGCGATGCGCAACTGCGTTTTGCCCGCGGCGCTGACGACTTCCCCCAGAATGCGCCGAAGTTCTTCGGGCGCGAAGATGTAGGGAGAGGGATAGGTCGCATCGTATTGCGTCAGGGAAACGTAATCGACGCGCGGCCAAACCTCGCGATCGAAGCCATCGAAATCAGGGAGCAGAAATGCCTGCGAGAGCTGCCGCGCGCGGTCGGCGCGGAAGTTGAAAAATAAGACCGTGTCGCCGTCACGCACTCTCTGTTCCTCAGGATGCGAGAAAATCAGCGGCGGCATGAATTCGTCGGTTTCGCCTTTGTGGTAGTGAGCACGAACGGCCGCGGCAGGCGATTCTGCACAAACCTGGCCACGGCCCAGCACGATCGCATCCCACGCTTTCTTTGTACGGTCCCAGCGCCGGTCCCGGTCCATCGCAAAGTAGCGTCCAATCACGGTCACGATACGGGCGCCGCTCTCTTGAAGATTCAACTCGCAGGTCCCCAGAAAATCAGCGGCGCCGGTCGGCGACGTGTCGCGCCCATCCGTGAATGCATGAACCATGATCTCGGAGACACCGGCCGCCTTCGCAGCCTCAGCGATTGCGATGAGGTGCGAGTAATGACTGTGCACGCCGCCATTGGAAACGAGGCCGAGCAGATGGAGCCGGTGTCCGCGAGCCTTCGCGAACGCCTCTTGCGCGATGGCGTTTCGCGAGAGCTCCCCTTCGGCGATCGCCTTATTGATGCGGGTGAGGTCCTGGTAAACGACGCGACCCGCGCCGAGATTCAGGTGGCCGACTTCGGAGTTCCCCATCTGCTCTGCCGGCAAACCCACATCAAGCCCGCTCGCACTCACATGGCCCCAGGGAAAAGCGCGGTAGAGCTGATCGTGAAATGGTGTCCGCGCGAGGAGAGTGGCATCGCCGTTAGCTTCGCGCGCTGCGTATCCGCCGGGATTAATGCCCCAGCCGTCGCGAATGATGAGCATCACGGGCGCCGCCATCGTCGCGCACTCTGGCGACGCTCCCGCTGGCGCACAAGCCGTTCTTTCGTTGACATCGCGGACGCTGCATCCTCACATCGCTTTCGTGACGAGGCGCAATCAGCTGCTCGCGCTTTTCTGTCTCCTCGCGTTTGCCGGCCTTGGTGTTCTCTACTTCCAACACTGGGTCGTGCAAAAGCCGTTCGGCATCGTCCTGTTCATCGGAGAAGGATTGACTCCGGGGCGTCTCGCTCCGACGCGCACCTTCGGCTTGGGCGCGGAAGGACGCCTCGCCTTCGATGAAATGCCGCAGGTTGCGCTTGTCTCGAATTACTCGAACGATTTTGCGACGCCGGATCAAGCCGCGGCAGCCTCCTCGATTGCGACGGGAGTGCGCGTTGACAATCATGCGCTTAGCGTCACGCGCGACGGCAAAAATCTCGAGACGCTCATTGAACTCGCGCGGAAATTCGGCCGCGCAACCGGCATTGTCACCGATACCTCTCTTACGAGTCCAACATTGGCGGCGTTCTACTCCCATGGTGTTGCGCCGTTTGAACCGACCGGCCTCGCCCTGGACTTGGTGCAGCGCGGAATCGTGGATGTTGCGCTTGGCGGCGGCAGCGCGGACTTCCTGCCGCAAAATAAAGCAGGACACCGTCAGGATGGTCGCGACTTGCTCCTGGAAGCGCGCCGGAATGGCTTCGATGTCGTCGGGACGCGCGCCCAACTGGAAGCCGTTCCGGGATGGCGCAGACCGAAGATGCTCGGCCTGTTCAGTCAGGGAGAGCTTGCGTTCGCTGATCTCGTCCGGGCACGCAGTGAGCAACCGGCACTGGCGGACCTGGTCCGTCGCGCGATCGAGTTGCTCCAATTTAATCGAAACGGATATCTGCTCGTGATCGACGCCGGCCTCATGCGAAGGGCCGCGCAAACTGACGAAGTGGAGCGAACCCTGGCTGAGACGCTCGAGCTCGATCGTGCCTTGGCGATGGCGCGGCGTTACGCAGGTGAAAACTCTCTCGTGATTGTATGTGGTGACGTCGGCGTCGGCGGTTTGAGTTTGAACGGTTTCCCATTTCTGAAAGACAGTGGCGTCGCATTGCTCGGCATGAATTCAGCGGGCGCGCCGTGGTTTACCTGGGCTACCGGGCCGAATGCAAAGAAGAGAGTTCCAGGGCCTTTGGCTGAGGCATCTCCCGGCGTGCAGGCTGTTCCAGAAGCTGGCGTGGACGTGTCGCAAGAGCCAGCCGCTTTATATGCGCCCCTCGCCCTCAATACGGCCGAAGATGTAATCGCATTTGCCACCGGCCCCGGCAGCGAAGCCGTGCGCGGCTCAATCCATGCAACCGCGATTCACCGCATCATCCGCGATAACTTTTAATGCCACTATCCGGACCGAATTTGTCCACAGATTGAAAGGCAAATTTTCCCCAGTCTGCGTGAATCTGCGCAATCTAAGGATATCGTTTCCCCCGAGCGCAGAAAAGAAACCGCGGTTACCGGCTGATCGGCTGTATCTGCGGAATAAAGGTGAATGGCGGCGGGCGAGGCAAATTCGGCGGCGGGCCCTCGGCGGGAGGTGCCGCTTCCCCAGGTCCTTCTGCCGGAATGTCTTTGAAGTCCTTTGCTTCGATAACCTCTTTGCCGCCAGGCTCGTTGGATTGGAAATCCTTGCTCTCTGCTGAACCATTCTGGCCTCCTACATTGAGGTTGACCGCGAGCAGCGGGTTCGCTTCGTCCGAGCCAAAGGCTGCAATCTCGGCGATCGTAAACGAGCCGCCTTCCTGCGTAGCCGGAATCCATCGGACCACGACATAACGCCCAGCCGTCGCCGGAAATTCGACGGACGCGTGTCCTTGCGTCCCATCATCCATCCCTGAGCCTGCCGGTTTGAGAGATGCGAACGCGCTATCGGTTAGCTGTAATGTATCCGGCAGCGTCCCGGATGAGGGAGCGCCGGGCAGCGCTTGGAGAACGTAGAACTCAAGGTTCCCACGGCTTGGTCCGAACGCAGCACTCAGGCGACGCAACGAGCAAACTTTGCCGAGATCTACAATCGCGACAGGCGAGACGTCGGCGGCCGCGAAGCTGTAAGAGGTGGCGATCTGGTCATCGATCATGTTGTCCGCTCCCCTCACGTCGGAGCTGACATAAACAGCCCGCGCTTTCGCATTCACATTAGCCAAGCTGACTAATCCGAAGCTCACCGGCCCCCCTTTCAGCAAGCGCTTTTGGAAGCCTCCATGTAACGCGGGATTGGCCAGGCTCCGGTTTCCATAAACGGCCAGACCAGCGACCCGACCGGGGGCGGTAATATTGAAAGTGAGTCGTACGTATTTCGCTTCCGCCGGCCCCACGTTTGCGGTCACTGAGGTGGCGAGATTGTGCGGAGTCGCGTTGTGCCATTGGGGGTTCTCCGGCGGCAGATCCGCGTTCGAAGTTGCGATCGAAAGCGTGCCCTCTGCGCTGCACGAAAGCGAAATACGATCCAGGTTCTCGATCTGTGGGAGAGAAAGGGTCACTGAGGTCACGCCGCGCAGGAGCGGATAGTTCGCGGCAGGATCCCCAGAAATCAGGGAGCTCAGCACACTGGAGTCGGCGCTCGAACGGCCAACGGCCTCCAGCTTCGCTCCACGCTCAATATTTGCGAGGTTTTGCGGAAGTGAAGCCGCTTGCGCGGCAGTGATCGCCGGTACTCTGTATAGAACGATTTCACCGGCGCGCAATGAGGCGCAACCAGCGACAATTGACCCGCAGAAAGAAATGCAAACTGCTCCGCGTCGGAGAAAAACGCGCCTTGTATTTTCCATGCCTGAAACTTCCATGCCTGAAACGGACGTTAATTTCCCAGTCGGCGGCTTTGCAACCAGAAAACGCGGCGGCACCTGAAGGCGAACATCGCCATCCAGCGGCTACGCGTTATGGTGCGCTACTGAAAGAGTGAAAAGAGGGTCATGGGCTGTGGTCGAACGTTCCCGACGTTTGCTAAGAATTTTCTCTAAAAATACCGTCACCGGCGAAGCGATTGTAGCGTTAGGCACTCCCGCCTCTCAAGGCAAGCGGTGGTAAGCGGGAACGGTTGGGCCTGCAACGTATTCGATGCGGCGTTCTTAAAAGTCTCTCGCTGCTCCGCGCATCTTCAGCGCGCAGATGAACTTCCGATTAATTCGTTGCCAGAAGCAGCGTGTGCACGGCCCGGAATCTTTGAGTGCCGGCATAGGCGTAAAAGGGAATGTACGCGGCCTCGCCGAGCCGTTCGGTGCGAAGAGCGGCCCAGTTAATCGTCGGATCCAAGACATACGTTCCGCCGCTCGTCTCCCAAGTTAGCCAAGCATGCGTGACTCGGCTCACAGGAGTTCGTTTCCCGATCACCAGACGAACGCGATTTGCACCATGCGCTTGCATCCGCTCGTAAAGAGCGACGGCTTTGCCTTTGCAATCAGCTGGCCCGCCAGAATCGACCTCCGCGGGTGTCTTCCATTGCTTTGAAAACGCGTACGGGATCCCACGGAGATCCTCCATCCAGTGGTTCACAAGCGAGAGAGAAACCGGATGGTTTGAATCTGATTGACTCGATCTTTGCAGCACAGGACGAATGCGAGTCATTTGCGCGTCGTAGGGTGTCGACGAAACCGCGAGAAGGAAGGAATCGGCAAAGGAAGACGCTGAGAGGAGCTCTAGAGTTGCGAGAATAACGAGGAAAGTCTTGCGGAAAGAAACTGGTCGAAAACCTATGGAAAACATATTTACTATGTTTTCCATAGCACTGAGTGTGCCAGCGATTCAGTGGCGATCTGACGGCCCGAAAATCAGGCCGCGGCAAGAAACCGCGCTCGACTTATCTTGCCGAGCGGGCAGTAAAAACGCTGCCGCTGCGCGAATCACCGTTTAGTTAGATGGTGAGACCGATTGTCATCGCGGCGCTCATGCTCTGGAGCCTCGCTCTTGGATGGCAGCTCGGCCTGTCGCATGGAGCACTCATGGCCCAGCTTCGCGAGCGTCCTCGTGCGGTATGGCATGAGTTGGGCTCGCCGCATGCAGCGTGGGCCGGTTGGCGTTTACGACGTTGCGTTTCGAGCGACTTGGAGATCCGCGCGCCTTTCAGCCGCGGCGGGACGCTTTCGCACTGGATTCTTACTGTGGGTTGGAGGAGGGATCGCGTTCGTATTTCGTTCCAGCTTTTCTACCTTGGTGGATGACAAGGAAAGTTTTGAAAGGGAAGTCCAGCTTGAAACTTGAGGAGGGAGACTCCGCACTTTTAATCGTCGGGCATGGTTCGACGGTTAATCCTGATTCCAGCGCACCAACCTGGGCGCACGCAGCCGAGATCCGGTGCCGCGGGATCTTTGTGGAAGTGGCTTGCTGCTTTTGGAAGGAGGAACCGAGCTTGCGCGATGCTTTGTTGTTTTTTCAAAATCCAGCGATCAAGGACGTTTACGTGGTGCCGAATTTCATCAGCGAAGGTTATTTCACCGAAACGGTGATTCCGCGCGAACTCGAGCTGAGCGGCCGCACCACCGAACGGACGGAGACCCAAACGTGGAAGTATTGCGAACCGGTCGGAAGCCACGCGTGGATGACGGAGCTATTGCTACAGCGGGCCCGGGAAATTGCTCCCGAGATTGCGCGCTCCGAAACAACCCTGTTGGTCGTGGCCCATGGAACCAGCTTGAACGACAACAGCGCGGTCGCGGCGAAGCGACAGGCGGAAGCGCTCAGATTGCAAAGCGATTACACGGCGGTCTTGAACGTCTATATGGAAGAGCCTCCGCTGGTATCGAACTGGGCGCAGCTGGCCACCACTGCTAATGTCGTGGTAGTGCCGTTTTTTATTTCAGACGGGCTACATAGTTATCAGGACATTCCCATACTGCTCGGGATCGCAGCGGCTGCAGGAGATTCAGCGAGCAAGCGAGTGCGTAGCGGAGAGATTTTTCGCCAGAATCCATATCACTTGCGCGGCCACACTTTATATTACGCCAGCTCGATTGGGACCGATCCGCGCTTCGTGGACGTCATCATCGACCAGGTGGCGGTATTCGACAGATCGGCGCTTGATCTGAACTCGCCAGCGGCCAAATTTACGCGAGGTTCCTTAGCGTGAGCACGCCCGCCGCCATGAAGATGCTGCAAGAATTGGGTGCATTTATTCTCGCGGGCGGAAAGGGGCCAGAGGCGGTGAAGCAGATGGCGGAAATGATTCGCGCCGCCTGTGAATATCGTTGGGTCGGCATTTACAAACTTTGCCGCGGAGAACTCACGATCGTCGCAGGAACAGGCGACGACCCGCCGACGTATCGCCGTTTCCCCGTCACCCAGGGGCTGTGTGGCGCGGCCGCGGAATCGCGTGAGACAATCGTAGTCGATGACGTGCGAAACGACCCCCGCTATTTACCGACTTTTGGCACCACGCTCTCCGAAATCGTGGTCCCAGTAATCAGCACATCGGACCGAGTAGTTGGAGTGATCGCCGTGGAAAGTGAAAAGCTGAAGGCCTTTTCTGAGTCGGACCGGGCCGTGCTCGAACGAGTTGCGTCGCTCATGGGTCGCGCATTTAAGTGAGCGGTAGACCGCGGCAGCAGTTGCCGCGAAATATTTCCGACGACTGGCTCAAAGGGCCGCCGTGTCGGATTGGACAGGTTCTCATCAGGTCCATCGCTGAGCGCTACCAGATTTGTCACCGCGAAGATGCCGAGCGCAGCGATCTCGCGAGAACCGGGGATGTCGAGGATGCAGCCGAGCTGGCGCGTTACGACGATCGGGGTCGCTATCGCCCACTAAAGACGGCGCCGAATCTACGACATGGTTGGCTCTTGGTTTTGCCGGACGCCGCCGCCGTGAAGCACGCGCTCGATCTCTTTTATCCGGGCCGATTGCCCGCCTTTGATGCGTGGCGGCAAGGTTCGCTCATGATGACGCCGCTTCGCGAAACGCTTGGTCGGCAAACTGGCATGTACCGGGTTACGGCAAAGATCACCGATTGCGAGATTGACGCGCTCGTCGGCCGTTTCTGCCGATCAGACGGCGGGTGCCTCCGAACAATTTTTTGGAAACGCGACGAGAACGGTACGGTTGCTTCCTCGCGTTTGCCGCCGGAGAAATTTGATCCGTCGCATGACCAAACTGGTCACGACCAACCGGCGCTTCCATTGTTATGTCAGGAAGCCTGCAATCTGCTGGTGGCCGAAGCCCGCCGGGTTGTGAAGACAACGCAGGCGACGTCGGAAACAAGCTGATGATTTTTCGCGCGCGGTTCGTCGTCACGATGGATGGCGATCCGATCGAGAACGGAGCGGTCGCGATCCGCGGCAATCGGATCAGCGATGTGGGGACGTGCGCGGAGATTACAAAAAGCAACAGCGGCGAAGTGACCGATCTGGGGGAAGTCGCCCTTCTTCCAGGTCTGATCAACGCGCATTGTCATCTTGATTACGGGATGTTGCGCGGAGCGATTCCGCCGCAGAGTTCATTCATCCGCTGGATCAACGAGATCAACGCAGCGAAGGGAAAGTTGCGGCCCGCGGATTACCAGAGAGCGATTTCGGACGGATTTGCGGAGGCGAAGAACTTCGGAACAACAACGATCACAAACTTCGCGGCCTTTCCTGAACTCCTGCCGCAGATGCCGCCGCCGTTGCGGATGTGGTGGTTTGGGGAACTGATCGATATCCGGGGGAACGTCGATGTCGCCGGTATTTTACAGGACCTTCGCCAAGGCGCTGATCACGGGAACTCGCGCGGCGGACTTGGTCTCGCTCCTCATGCGCTCTACACGGCCTCATGCCCGCTATTCAAGGAAGTCGCGAAAGTTGCGCATCACGAGGGTTTTCTGCTCAGCACGCACCTCGCTGAATCGCGCGAGGAAATGGAGATGTTTCGCGATGCGGCGGGACCGATGTTCGATGGGATGCGTGCGTTCGGGCGGCCGATGCACGACTGCGGCGGGAGGACGCCATTGGAGGTGTTGTCGGGCTGTGTGAAGCTGGATCAGCGGTGGATTATCGCGCATCTCAATGAGCTAACCAACGATGATTTCACACGGTTAGGCAGCGCCGACAGGTTCAACATCGCACATTGTCCCCGCAGCCATCGCTGCTTCGGGCACTCGCGATTTCAATTTCAGAAGCTCAGAGAACTTGGCTACAACATCGCTCTTGGAACGGACAGCCTTGCGAGCAATCAGAACCTGAGCCTCTTCGCCGAGATGCGCGAGTTTCGAAGAATCCAACCGGGCACATCACCCCGCGAACTCCTCCGGATGGTTACGGTCAATGCTGCCGTCGCGCTCTCTCAGCAAGACCGCCTCGGGCGAATCCGACGGGGATACCTCGCGGATCTTATCGCCGTGCCTGTCCGGCGACCCGCAACCGAAATCTACGACGAAGTAACCGCTTACGATGAGGTCGTTCCCTGGATGCTTCTGGATGGAAACCTGCAAACGTTTTCAGCGTAGAAACAATTCTCGTTTCTGCTTTCCTTCTCTCAAATCTGAAATATTCTCCGAACTGAGATTATGGCCAAAATCATCATTATAGACGACGAGCCGGCGATGGTGGAGGTGATCGTCACCCTCTGCCGCGAAAAAGGTCACCAGGTTTTTCCGTTCAATTCGGGCGCCAAGGCGATCGAGCAGCTCGATTCAATCGCTCCACACGTCGTGATTGCGGATATCAAAATGGAGACGATGTCCGGCTTCGACGTTTTGCGTCACATCCGGGAGCATCACCGCCAGACGGCCGTGATCCTGATCACCGCCTACGCCTCGGTGGAAACCGCGGTCGAAGCGATGAAGATGGGCGCTTACGATTACGTCACGAAGCCGTTTAAGATCGACGAGCTCCAGATGACGGTGCAGCGGGCGCTCGATTATCAGGCGGCGCTGCGTGAGAACGTTTACCTGCGCAAAGAGTTGAAGAACCGCTACCGGTTCGAAAACATCATCGGGACCAGCCACAGCATGCAGCAGGTTTACAATTTGATTAACAAGGTCGCAGATACCGACAGCACGGTTTTGATTCAGGGCGAGAGTGGAACGGGGAAGGAGCTGGTCGCGCGCGGTCTTCACTTCAATAGCAATCGGCAGCATCATCCCTTCATCGCGATCAATTGCAGCGCGCTACCGGAAAACCTGCTCGAATCAGAATTATTCGGACACAAAAAAGGTTCCTTTACCGGCGCGGTCGCGGACAAGCGCGGGCTTTTCGAAGAAGCGAATCTCGGGACGATTTTCCTCGATGAGGTAAACTCGATGGCAACCTCTTTGCAGACGAAACTGCTGCGCGTGTTACAAGAACGCGAGGTGCGCCGCGTTGGCGACAACAAGAGTTCCGCCGTCAACGTGCGCGTCGTGGGTGCGACGAATGAACCGCTTCAGCCGAAAATGAAAGACGGCACGTTTCGCGAAGATCTCTATTATCGTCTTGCCGTGATCCCGGTCGAGATTCCGCCACTGCGCGAGCGCCTCGAAGACGTGCCCTTGCTGGTCAATCATTTTTTGCAAAAGCAGGCCGGCGCAGCTGGCGGCGAACCGAAAAAGATCGATCCGAAGGCAGTGGATATTCTCTGCAATTACGATTATCCGGGCAACGTTCGGGAACTGGAGAATGCAATCGAGCGCGCGTGCGCCCTATGCGATGAAGACATGATTCTGCCGAGCGATCTGCCGCCGCAAATCGTGGCCGCCGCACAAGGGGAGAAAGCCGGGCAGGCGATTGCCGCGATACCGGTGGGACAGACGCTCGACGAGTTTATTCAACAGCAGGAGCGCGGTTATATCGATGCTACGCTTCAGCATTGCGGCAATTCGCGCGAAAAAGCCGCGAGCATGCTCGGCATCAGCATGGCAACGCTTTATCGCAAGGTGGAGCCGAAGAGCAAAAAGTAGCGCGGCTCTGCTGGCCCCTTGCCAACGATCTACCTGCCAGCCATGTTCAATTGCCTGCTGGAGCGGCGGTCTATGACCGCCGCATGGTGCGTAGGTTGAGGCCGGAACGGCTCGCCGAACGGCGCTGCAAGTCGTCGTCGTGACGTATGCGCGTTGACTAGCCGCGTTTACTCAGGATCCGAATTTGGTCGGCCGCTTTCTGAAGCTCGTCGAGGGTGGCCAGAACCGCTTCCTGTTGTCGCAGCATCTCCTCATTGGCAGCTTTGATCTGTTCCAGGGCCTGGATAGTTGCGTTATCGGAGGAAGTCGGATCGCCTGCCGTCTGCGGAATCGGCGCGGACTGCGACGTTGCGGCTGGCACAATCACCGGCAGAGGTGATTGCGCGTGAGCCGGCTGGGCTGCGACCGCGAATGCAACCGCGAAAAGGCCGTACGAGAAACACACGCGCATCTTAGCCTCCGCGACTGCTGTAGATGCGCGCAAGCCGAAGCGCCTCCGCCAAGGCGGAGAGTTTCGCGTCCATCGCGGCTTGATTGCGCGCGATCGTGACTTGTTGCGCCTGCACATCTTTGAGGAGAGCAGCGAGCTGTTGTGATCGCTGCGCGCGCGGATCTTGCGCCGATGTGATCGATCCCAGCGCAATCGACATCACCGCGATACCCATGAGTAAGGTTCGTTTCATCTGTTCGGGGTCCTAAACGGTAAGGTGAAGCAAATGCCGTTCCTCTACTAACGAACCCTGCTTACGAGGCCGTATCGCGGCGCGGAAATTGCTTGTATTTTCGTCTGCCGCTGCTTAGCCTCCCCTTTCATGGCCGGTCAAGGGATGCATCAGTCGCAGAACCTCTCGCTTCAGCAGGTTCTCGCGCCCCAACTGCAGCAAAGTCTGCTCATTCTCCAGGCACCGTTGCTCGAGCTGCGGAACTTGGTGCAGCAGGAAATGGAGACCAATCCCGTCCTCGAAGAGCTCGCTGGGGAAATCGGTCCCGACGAGCGTGAAACTCCCGAAGGTCCCGCCGCCGCGGATGAGAAGTTCAAGGAGGAATTCGACCAGCTCGCAAAGCTCGACGACGAGTGGCGCGATTACATGGCGCAATCGAGCAGTTACAGCGCGCGCTCGCAGGAAGACGAGGACAAGCGCCAGTTCTTTTTCGATTCAATCGTTACGCAGGAGACGCTCCAGCAGCACCTCATGGGGCAACTCAATCAAAACGTTCTCAATTCGCTGGATCGCAAAACCGCCGAACTCATCATCGGCAACATCGACGACAATGGTTTTCTGCAAACCACGCCCGAAGAGATGTCGATGAATACCGGGATCGCGCAGGAGGATTTCGAGCACATGCTCACGCTCATCCAAAGCTTTTACCCGCCAGGTGTCGGCGCGCGTGATTTACGGGAATGTTTGCTGATTCAACTCAAACGCGAAGGCAAGCAGAGCAGCCTCGAATACAAGATTATCTCCGAGCACATGCAGGACCTCGGGAAACGGCGTTTTCCCGAGATCGCCCGCAGGATCGGGATCAGCGTCGAGCAGGTGCAAAAATGCGCGAACAACATCGCGCAGCTCGAT
The DNA here is from genome assembly GCA_038232335.1 of Chthoniobacterales bacterium. Classification (GTDB taxonomy): domain Bacteria; phylum Verrucomicrobiota; class Verrucomicrobiia; order Chthoniobacterales; family UBA10450; genus JACCXL01. The sequence goes on along the minus strand of JBBSIA010000008.1, from coordinate 121,601 downwards.
CCACGGCCCGGGCAGATTTTTGCCGAAGCGCCGCAGAATTACGTTCTCCCCGACGTTACGGTGGAGAAGATCAATGGCGATTATCAGGTGATCCTGAATGGCGAACAGATTCCGCATCTGCGTATCAGCAACACTTACAAAGACATCATGTCGCAGGACGGAAACGGCAGTGAGGTGAAGGATTACATCCGCGATAAGATCCGCAGCGGGAAGTTCCTCATCAAATCGATTCACCAGCGGCAGCAGACGATCTCGAATATCGCGCATCAGATTGTCTCGCGGCAGCGTGAGTTCCTTGATCAAGGTTCCGCGCATCTCAAGCCCATGACGATGGTGCAAATCGCAGACGCTGTCGGTGTTCATGAGACTACCGTGAGCCGCGCCATCTCGGGTAAATACATGTCCACGCCGCAAGGCGTTTTCGAGATGAAGTACTTTTTCACGCCCGGTTACCAGACCTCGTCCGGGGAGTCGATGAGTAACACGAGTGTGAAAGAAGCCATTCTCGATCTGGTGAAAGCCGAAGACGGGAACTCGCCTTTGAGCGACAAGGAAATCGTCGAAATCCTGAGCGAGCGCGGCATCCCAATCGCGCGTCGCACGGTCGCGAAATATCGCACCGAGCTGAATATTCTGCCGAGTAATATGCGGCGGAAATATTGAGCGTCGAGTCCGCGCAACCTGGCTTCTCACGGTCATCCCGAGCGTAGTCGAGGGATCCCGCGATCAGACCTGAAGGTCGGGCCAGATACTGCTTCGCCCCCGCTGTGCTCACCTTAATCGAGGCAAGAAAATCGTGTTCTTGCGCGATGCAGCTCTTCGTTCAAAATGAACCTGTGAATGCCGGGACACGTGCTGCTGTGATCGCGCAGTGGCGTGGCCTTCCCGACCGCGTACCCCGCCCTGACCGGTGCCAGCGCGCGGCCGATCTCCTGCCGGGCGTCATGCAGCGCCTCGGTTTGAGCGAACGGCTGCACGAGAGCGAAATCATCGAGGCGTGGACGAAGATCGTCGGCGACTTCATCGCCGCGCATTCGTGTCCGGTGACGTTACGCGAAGGCGTGCTCTCGGTGCGCGTTCTGCAACCCGCGCTGCACTACGAGCTGGAGCAAATCTCGAAAGCCGAAATCCTGCGCAAATTAAAGCAGCGCTTCGGCGGCAAAGTGATTAAACAAATTCGGTTCCGCGTGGGGTAGGCCGGAACTCTCGTTAATGATTTAAAGCTTGCCCGTATGTGGGCTCCATTGGAAGGCGATCCAGCTTCGATTGAATCATCGCGTCACTCGCGCCGAAATAGCTCAAGTGAGCTTTCATCAACTAATTGCATATGGCAGATCTTGGTGACGGAGATCGCATTCGTATTGAACAACTGGAAGTTTCCGCATCGATCGGCGTGACGGTGGCGGAGCGCGCCCAACCGCAACGTCTCTGCATCTCGGTGACGCTTTGGCCTCGCCCGGACTTTTCCGCGCTCGACGACGAACTTGCAAAAACCACGGATTACTCCGCGGTTTGCGCTGCGATCAGACAGCTGGTGAACGGGCGGCGCGACAAGCTCATCGAAACCCTCGCTAACGCTCTCGCAACGGAGCTGCTCAAAGCTTTTTCGCTTCGCGCCATCGAGATCGAAATCCGGAAGTTCGTGATCCCCGACGCGGACCACGTTTCGGTGGTGATCACGCGGAAGGCTTGACAACATCCGCAGCGGATTGGGTTTGCGGCGAAGAATTCGCTTTTCGTCACCTCGATAATACTCTTCCGTAATGACGGAGAGTGAAATTGCGGTGGACCGGGACGGCTGGGAAGTGGCGGGCACCACGACGAACTTTGCCGACTCACACTTGCGCGTTGTGACCGACCGCGTCCGCACACCGACGCGGGAGGATGCGGTCTCTTGGACAATCGTTCAGCGCAATTCGGCGGTCGTGATCGCGCCGATGACGCCGGAAGGGAAGTTTGTCCTCATCCGGCAGGAGCGCATCCCGATTCGCGCGACGATTTGGGAGATGCCGGCGGGGCAGGTGGAGGAGTTGTGCGATACCGGCTCCTTCCAAGACGTTGCGCTGCGGGAATTGCGTGAGGAGACCGGGTATGAACTTGCGCCGGGCGGTGAGCTCATCTTCCTCGGCGAGTTTTACTCCTCCCCCGGTTTTACCGACGAGCGCGCGTTTCAATTCCTCGCCAGGCCCGTGCGCCCGAGCCCGCAAGGCGCTGCTCACCACGAGTCGGAGGCAATCGTCGACTGCCGCGAATTCTCGCCTGATGAATTGAAGCGAATGATCGCAGAGGGAGAGATTCGCGACGCCAATACGCTTGGCATGTACGCTCGCTTGACAGCGCTCCGCATCCTGGAGTCCGACTCAACCGTGCAATCGGAAGCTGTCAGGTAGCGCGATCGCGTGGACAATTCGTTAGGTGATTTCGAGCTGGGATTTCGCGTCTTCGCGTTTGTCCTCGGGGCCGCCCTCGGATCGTTCTTGAACGTCTGCATTTACCGGCTCCCGCTTGGTTTGTCGGTGAACCAACCGCGACGATCATTCTGCCCGTCCTGCAAAAAGCAAATTCCGTGGCATCAGAATTTGCCCCTGATCAGCTGGCTTTTCCTGCGGGGCCGTTGCGCCAGTTGCGGGAGCCGGATTGCATTGCGCTACTTCGCCGTGGAGCTGCTCACCGCGCTGCTGTTTCTCGGGATCTGGATTTCCTTCGCTTGGGATGTCGCGATCGCCTACTGGATTTTGGCCGCGTTGTTGATTGCCGGAACTTTCATCGACTTCGAGCACTTTATTATCCCGGACGAGATCACAATCGGCGGCACTGTCGCCGGCGTCCTCGCGAGTCTCGCGGTCCCGGCGTTGATGCTGAGCGACCGGCGCGGGGTTGCCGCGGTTGCTTCTCTGCTATCGGCCGCGCTGGGATATGTGCTCTTGTGGGTAGTTTTGGAAGCTGGCAAGCAGGCTTTTGGTAAAAAGCGCATCCGACTCGACGCACCAACTCCGTTTAACTGGACGCGAAAGGGCGAGGACGCTGAATTCGTGGTCGGCGAGCAGCGTGGAGAGTGGAGCGATTATTTCGCCCGCGAAAGCGACCTGATGCTTTTGCATTGCGATGAAGTGCGCATCGGCACCCGCGATTTGGGTGCTGGCACCTTAAGCTTTCATTACAATGATGTGCGTACCGGTGCTGAGTTGCTGCCCTTGGATCAAGTGGATGAGATCGCCGGCATCGTTCGAGAGCTTCAGATTCCGCGCGAAGCGATGGGCCGCGGAGACCTGAAGTTCCTCGCGGCGATCGGCGCATTTCTTGGCTGGCGCGCGGTGCTCTTCAGTGTCTTTGCGGGTTCTCTTCTCGGATCAATTGTGGGATTGTCCACGATGCTGATCGGCAAGCGCGTCTGGTCCGCGAAACTGCCTTTCGGCCCCTATCTCGCAGCGGGCGCGCTCGGCTGGATGTTTTTCGGCAATCCGCTCCTGGATTGGTATCTCGGGATTTTGAGTCCGTAGGCGAAGGAGCGCGAATTCCGCTCTGGCATTTCCACCGAAGCTCCGGCACACGTCATGATTCAGCACAAGATGTCTGCTCATTCCGAAGCGGCAGCGCGGGTCGCGTCACGTTTTCATCACCGCTGGCTCCGGAGATATGTCGCGGTGAAGGTGCAGAGAGATCCGATTTATCCTGCTGCCTATGAGCTGTTGCGCCAATCCGCGGAACCGATTCTCGACGTCGGGTGCGGTGTGGGATTGCTGCCGTTTTATTTACGGGAGCGGCAATTCGCGCCATCAATCACGGGGTTGGACCGAGATGCACGCAAGATTCGCGAGGCGATCGCAGTCGCGGAGACGAACTACTCTGATATCCGTTTTCTCGAGTATAACCTGCAGGACGGCACCCCCAGTTTCCGCGGCAACATCGTCATTTTCGATCTCCTCCACTATTTGCCCGCTGCCGCGCAGCGGCGCGTTTTATCCGATCTCGCGGAGCGCGTTCCGCCGGGCGGAATGCTTCTGATTCGCGATTGCCCGCGCGATCGACATCCCCGCTTTTGGGCGACGTGGTTCGCGGAGCTTTTTGCGCAGGCGATCATGTGGAACGTCGGTGTCCCTTTGCATTTTCCCTCGCGCGCAAGCATCAGCGCAGCGTTCGGCTCGCCGGAATGGACTGAACAAACGCAGCCACTCTGGGGCGGCAGTCCATTTAACAATCACCTGTTCGTTTTCCGCCGGCGCGCGTCCGGAGCTGTTCCGGTTGGGGAATCACGAACCGGTAATCGTGCTCCGTCCCATGTTGCAGCACCAGTTCAAGGCAGCGCAGATTAAATTCCGGATCGCGTTTCGCGCGGTGACCTTCGTGCAGGAGAATGATCGCGCCCGGGCGCAAGCGCCGTGCGACACGTGCGGCGACCTTAGCTGGCGTGCGGAGAACGGTGTCGAGACCGCGGACTGTCCAGCCGATCAGCGCCAGCTCACGAGCTTCAAGAGTCGGATGAAGGAACGGATTCTTGAGGCCGGCGGGCGCACGAAAGAAATGCGCGAGGCGATCTGGCCGGGATCGCAGTGATTCGGCGCCACGATCGATCTCCGCTGCGCTCCGGCGCGGTCCGAAGCACCAGAACGTGCGGCTCGGATGCGAATGGGTGTGGTTGGCAACCGCGTGGCCACGCGCGAGAATCTCCGTCAGTAAGTGCGGATGATTTTCGGCATTTTTGCCGACTACGAAAAACGTGGCGCGCGCATCGAAGCGCTCCAGAAGGTTTAACATCTTTTCCGTGTGAACGATCGAAGGTCCGTCGTCGATTGTGAGCCATGCCTCTCGGTCCGCAGTCGCGAACGAGCGCAAAACTGGGCCCCACCATTGGCAATTTGGGACCAAAGTCGCGTATAGGAGAAGCAGGTGCGACGCAAAGAGCGGCGTCAGCGCGAGTAGCGGATGGCCGCGCAAAAGCGCAATCGTCGCGAGCGGAGCGGCAATCGCGAAGGCCAACAGGGCCGTCCGCGAGATTGGCCGGCGGTCAAGTTCCCTTACCAGTCGCATCATCAATCGCGATCACAGCCGCGGCCGCCAGATTTAGCGCCAGGCCGGCAATCCAGGCAAACCCAACGAAACGCATCCACGACGCGGAGATCGCCAGGGCCCCCGCGAAGAGAGTCGTGAGGCCGCAAATCAGCACGCTTTGCGCCCGGTTATTGGGGACGCTTTTGAATAAATCAATCGTGCGCAACAAGCGCACCACCAACGAATTTAGATAGAGAATCACCACCCAAAAGAAGAACGCCGTAAAGGGCAGAGCCACGATGAAAAATTCAAGTTGCCAGCCGCTGAGCCGGTTCGCCGACATTTTGAAGGCGAAGGAACAGGTCACGATAAAAATGGCGAGGCCGGGGAGTCGCGCCTCGATCGGGTCGCCTTCCACTCTCTCGCGTATTTGGCCGCGCAAGCGGGAAGCGAGATTGGGGAGCGCGAAATAGAAGTAGCGTCTGGTCGCCAGATTACGTCTCCGGATGGCGCGCAAAAATGGGCGTGAACGCGAACCATTGGGTCCAATGCTCCGCAATTACCTGTTCCAGGACACGGCACCAGTGTTCCACTGCAACCGAGATCTCGGTTTTACGATCGCGCCCGTGCCGGCTGAGACGGATCGGTTCACGCACGATGATTTTGTAGCGACGATAACCGATCCGCGCGATGAAGAGAGGATAGATGGGCGCCTGCGCCGCGAATCCGAGGATGAACGGGCCCGTCGGTAGCCGCACCTCGGTGTCGAAGAGACGAGCGACGGTTTCACCCGCATTACCGGCGACCCGATCGCCCTGAATGGAAACGATCTCGCCACTTCGAAGCGCGTTCAGGAGATCGAAGGAGAGCAACGCGCCCTTTGTGTTGTAATCGATTTTCACAGCCCCGTCACCGATTTCCTGGAGAGACGCATTCAGATACTCAGCCGAGTGTTCATCCGCTTCGGGCGCCCGGACCATCCGCAGTGGGCGATTAAACTTCTGCGCGAACAATGCTGCTCCCAGGTCGTAATTGCCCATGTGGGCAGTCAGGACAATCGCGCCGCGCGCGCTCGTTAATTGATCGAGATTTGCCTCGCCCTCAATCTCATAGGCAAAGGTCGCTTTGTTGAGCTTGTAAATCGCGGCATCGGTGATCGTCCACGCGAAATTGTGAAGGGTGCGGAACGCTCGGATTTGATTCATCCACCATGAGGAGCGGGGTAATACGATCGCGAGATTCGCGGTCACCGCACGGCGAGCAGGCGCGGCGAAGAAGAAGAAAAAGAGCGTCGAAAACCACAGCAACACTGGTTGCATATAGAACGGCACATTTGTGATCGCCCAATCGAGATACTGTCGCCAGAAAACGCCGCGGACGGCGAGGCGACGGCGCCAGCTGGGGCAGCTATTCATGCTACTATAGCCGCCGCTATGCGAGCCGTCGGCGCCTCGCGTTGAACAAGCTTGACCCTCAACGTGCCTCACAGAGGCGCGGCTACAGCAGTCGCGGTGGAAGCTGGTGCCGCTGAACGCCGGGCGCCCGCCGCCACGATGAGGCGCAGATTCGTCGCTTCGGCCCGCCACCAGCGGAAAAGCCCTTTTCGGATCAGCTTGCGGACGCGCGCATCGGGAACGAAGCCGTCGTAAAGTTCCCTCCAACCGGCATTGCGCGCGCCGTAAGTGCCCGCGGCCAGCTTACGCTCAGCGAGCGCGACGAGTCGGCGATTGTAAAACTTCATCATCGTCGCGAAGAACCGTCCGGCGACGCCTTCAAAGGGTAAACGCAGGAACTCGCGCTCCGGGTTTTCATAAACCGGCGTCACGAGGCCCACGAAATAGCTGCCAACATCGAGCAGGAGCGCGGCCGACATCAATTCCGCGTCGCCGATGTAAAAGTACTTGTCTTTGTAAAGAGTCTCAAACCAGAGCCGGTAGGTGATGGGATATTGCTCGTTGTAGTAACTGATCGCGGGCGTGACGTCTTCGCCAGCGAGGCTCCGCGCGACCAAATCCGCGACGTAGTAAGTTGTGTAGGAGCAAAAGTCGAGGCCGGGACTGTAGAGCGGGTCGATGAATCCCGCCGCGTCACCGACCGCCGCCCAGCCTTCGTCGCAAACTTTGGCGCTCGAATACGGCAGCGCGGAGAACGCGTGGGTATCATGTTCAATTAATTCTGCCTCACTGAAAATTTCCCGCCCGACAGGGTGAGAGAGCAGATGAGCGCGAAGTCGTTCACCGAGGTTCGCCCCAGCCGGAAACTGAAAAATACGCGAATCGTACACGATGCCGGCGCTGACATCGCCGCCACGTAGCGGGATGATCCAACACCACCAGCCGCGGCCCATGAGGTGATTTGTTGCCCAGTTACGCGAAGTCCGGCAGGCATTTGCATAATCGGGAAAGCGCTCGCGCCATTCGTAACTGTCCCAATCTTTCACTCCGCGGAAGCGCGCCCAGACGGCGTTGATGGGGTGGTCAGTGTTCGGGCGGAAATGACCGAGCTTTCGCGATAAAAGCGCAGCACGGCCGCTGGCATCGATGATCCAGCGCGCCGTTAACGTTTGTTCGCCGTGACCCGTGGCCAGCGTGATCGTCTGCCCGTCGGCGCCATTCAGTGCAAAACGCAACACCTTCGCGGGTCGCTGCAAATCGCAACCCGTCTGCACTGCCAGTTCCAGCATATGCGCGTCCAAGGTCGACCGATCGACCTGAAACGTGGGGAGCCGCGCCTGATAGCGAGCGCCGACTTCCACGCAGTCGTCAAAGGGCTGGTCCGGCCGATTCGCGAACCACATCCGCAGGCCTTGTTTTGCGAGGTGATGGTGGCCGAGATAATTGCTGAGGCCGAGAATACGCGTCATGTAGCAACTGCTCAGCTCGGTCGTCGATTCGCCAACCTTGCGATCGAATTCCTCCGCCTTTTCCACGATCAGAACGCGGGCTGCGGGGTGTTTGCGTTTCAGCACGAGCGCGGTCGCCGCGCCCGAAAAGGCCCCCCCGATGATGACCGCGTCGTAATCCAAATTCATCGCCGCGAAGATGATGCCCCCGGCGCATGCGCAACGCAACGAGTTCCCCGCATTCCCATATGCGATCATTCACGGTGCGCGTTACCGTCAAACCCCGATGATTCTGGCGAATGCGCGCCTCATTCTTCCCGACGGTGTCCGCGACGGACTCGAAATCGTCGTCACGGATGACTTAATTCGAGAAGTGCGGGAGCGGACGACAGGGCCGGCGATCGATTTGCGCGGGAATTATCTCGCCCCGGGATTTATCGATCTCCACGTGCATGGAGGTGCGGGCCACGACGCGATGGAAGTGTCGGGGGATGCATCCCACGAGATCTGTCGCTTCCATGCGAGCGGCGGAACAACGTCCCTCTTGCTCACAACTATGACAGCGCCGATTCCCGAAATCGTGAATGTTTTGGCAGAGGTGCGGAAAGCCGCAGCCCCCCTCCGGCAAATCGTCGGCGTGCATCTCGAAGGTCCTTTCATTTCTCGAGAAAGGCCGGGCGCTCAGCGCCCCGAATTCATCTGCGATCCATTACCAGCAGCGACGAAGGAATTGCTGGCGAACGCGGATGTAATCAAACGCGTCACACTCGCTGCGGAATTACCTGGCGCGTTGCAGCTCATCGCTGAGCTTTGTCGACGCGGGATCAGCGTCAGTGGCGGACACACCGATGCCTGGGACGAGCAAGTGCGCGAGGCCTTCGATCAGGGTCTGCGGAGTAGCACGCACACCTTCAATTGCATGTCATCGGCGCGGCGTCGCGGCGTTCGACGCGTCGCAGGATTCCTGGAATTCGCGATGAGTGAACCGGAAATTTCGTGCGAACTGATTGCTGATGGGCATCACGTTTCCGCGACGCTGATGAAGTTATTGTATCGCGCGAAAGGAGCGCGCGGAATTTGCCTTGTGACCGACGCGATCGCCGGCGCCGGGTTGCCGGAGGGAACCACGTTCCAGCTCGGTGGTCGCCAATGCGTGGTGGAAAATGGAGTTTGTCTGCTTGCGGATCGTTCCGCTCTGGCGGGTAGCGCATCGCGCATGATCGACGTCGTTCGCTGCGCGGTGACACTTGTAGGAATTCCATTGCACGAAGCGATTCTCATGGCCACCGGCAATCCGGCGCGGGCGATTGGCCTCGAGGGACGGAAGGGCGCGCTGCGCACCGGCGCCGATGCCGACTTCGTGGTGCTGTCACCAGAGCTCGAGGTATTACAGACGTACGTCGCTGGAGAGCAAATCTACCCCAGCAGCAGCAGTTGATTGTCAGATCGAGAGCAGGAATTCGGCGAGATCGAGCGAAGCAGTGGGCCGGCTCAAGGCGCTGATATTCGCCGACCACTCGCGCCAGAGCGTAGCGTCATTTGCGAATGCCGCATGCACAGCCGCAATCACCGCCCCGTGCGATTTCGCTACGGTCCCGGACCTCGTCTCCGCGATCAGACGCGCGTTACCCTCCTCCTGACCGGGGACGATCCGGTTGATGATCAAAGGGCAGCCCGCCGCGATCGCCTCCTGCACGGTCGCGCCGCCGGCTTTACTGACGAGCAAATGGGTTTCGTGCAGAAGCCTTGGCAGTTCTTCGCTCCAGCCGATTAACTGAAAGCGCCGCGGAGAATTCTCCCGCACTTTTTCCAGGACGCGCCGGAGACGTGCACTGTGGCCAACCGTGACGGTGAGTTGAATATCCGGTAACCCCGCCAGTCTCCGCACCAACTCCGGCGCCGCTGATTTTCGGGAATTCACAATGTAAAGGACGCGCCGTCCATTCTGGTCCGAGGGTGGTAGCCTCGAAACTGTCATGGCGGCGAACACCGGACTGATAGGAAATCCGAGCGTCTTCATCTTCGCGGGGGGAATGCCCGATTCGCGCAGCGTTCTTGCTGTCAGCTCGTTGGTGAGAACCAGGTAATCGGTACTGCAGCGGAACCAGATGGCATTGATCGTGATTGAATCGGTGATCACGATGACTCTTTGAAAGTCTCCGCCCCCGGGCCCAAAAACGTCATCCAGCAGGTGCGGATAAGCGGGATAAACCGATACAACAACATCCGGCTGCAGCCGTTTCACCAGCGCCCGGAGGTAACGTTTCACGGGGAAAAAGATGTCAAAACCGCGGCGAAAATTGTTTCTCCGGTCCAGCCATTTGTAAACGCGCGCCCAAATGAAGGGCGCATGCTCAATCATGCTGAGGTAGGCGGTCGTCACCCACTGATTCGGCGCGCCATAGACTTCCTGAAAAAGGTCGTGCAACTCGACCGCGACCTTGGGACCGCCGACCTGAAGGAGACCGTCGCGGATGCCCCGCGCCGCGCTGTTGTGACCTTCGCCGAAGCCGGCCGTGAGAATCAGGACTTTTTTCACGACTCGTTAGGCAAGCGCGGTCGCGAGAGTTTAATGGAAATTTACCCGTGGCAAAGTAAACTCTCGCGCCGATGAGACATCTCGCGTTCGTGTGGAGAGTGCTGCGTCGGCTCATCTGGGAAACTGCGACCGATACGACGACCGGTCTGGCGGCGCAGATGGCGTATCAATTTTTGTTTACGCTCGCCCCCGGCCTTCTCTTTCTCTGGCATCTGCTCGGTCTTTTCGGCACCGATCCCGCGAAGTTGCATCAAATGCTTTCGATCCTGAAAAGCTTTCTGCCGTCCGATCCGAAGGTGCAGGAAATTCTCGATACCCAGGCGGCCAGCGTCGTTGTCACCGGTTCCAGCGGCGCGCTCGCGAACGTCGGAATCGTGCTCGGGATTTATCTCGGCACCATTTTCATTTCGACAATCTCAACCGCGCTCAGCCGGACGCATGGCGTGAACGAGGATCGCAATTGGTGGTCAAAATATATCATCTCATTTTTCCTGCTCTTCTGGTTCGGCATCACCATCCTTTTTTGTTTCAACGCCATGGTCTTCGGTGAAACGCTCGCCGGCATCGCGGAGGTGAATTTTCAACTGAAGGTCCCGCTGCAAGCCTGGGTCGCGGCGTTAAATGTTCCGCTCACCGGCCTGGCGCTCGTGATTCTGGCGCTCGCGCTTTATCTCCTGACGCCGGAAAACTATCTGACGATTCGGCAGGCGCTCCCCGGCGCGATCTTTTTCTCAGCGGGTTGGATTACGGTGACAAAATTGTTTCAACTCTACGTCACCAAATACGACCGCTATAATCCCACCTATCTGGCGCTCGCCTCCATCATCGTCCTGCTGACATGGATGTATCTGACCTGTTTGCTGCTGCTGCTTGGCGGTAAGTTGAATGCGATCTTGCGGCGGGAGCGGGAACGAGCGAAAGCGGCGCCGGCTTTGGAGCCGCAGCTCGCGTGAATAAATCTTGGGCTGAAGGGGACCGCGTTTCGCGGCGACTGCTCCTTTCCGCTGGCGCCGTGGTGATCGCGACGGCGTTGCTCACCGGTGTTCTCGGGGCGGAATCTCCAGCGCCTGAGAAGAAACGAGCGTCATCAACGGCGCAGGAAGAGGCGGACGAGTCTCCGACCCCCGCGAAATCACCGAGTCCCAAAAAGAAGGCCACTCCAAAGAAAAAGAAAAAAGCGTCTAGTCCGTCGCCGGCCAAGACGCCGTCTCCCAAGCCATCACCGTCACGGGCGCAAACGGCATCCGATCAGGACGATGCCATGCCGGCGGCGACGGCCAGGACCAGGAAAAAGGAGTCTGCTGACGAAGAAACTCCGACGCCTTCGCTAAGGAAAAAGAAGAACACGCCATCGAACGAAAACGAGGAGTCAACTCCTGCCGCCAGGAGTAAAAAGAAAAGCGCGGACGATCAAGATGCGACTGCGCCGCCGTCCAAAGCCGCGAAAAAAAAGGCGGCCGGCAAGAAAACACCGAGTCCCTCCTCAAAAAGCGCAAAACACAAATCGGAGCAGGCGACGAAGCCGAAACCTAAAGAAACACCGGAACCTGATAACACTCCGAAACCAGAGAAAACTCCGTCGCCGAGGGCAGTTGAAGGCCAGCCGTTCAACGCTGACGAGCCGCCATCATCGCCGTCGCCGGCGAGGGCTGTTCCTGCCACCACTCCGACTGCTGACGCGATGCCACCCGCGGACATCACGGTCCAGAAATCCGGGCTCCAGGAAGATCAGGGATTTGAACCGCCACCTCCGCCGCCGCCGCGGCGCGGATTCTGGTCTTCACTTTTCGGCCGGCGGTCGGCGCCCACAGTGAATTATCGTTATCTCAGTCGTGGCGTGATCGAGGCAATTCGGAACGCGCCGGTGCAGCGAGGCCGCTGGAAATTCATCGTCGTGCATAACAGCGGCACGCGGCAGGGGAATGCCCGTGCCTTCGATTATTACCATCGCAACGTTCGGCGAATGCAAAACGGGCTGGCTTATCATTTCGTGATTGGAAACGGCACCTCCTCTGGTGACGGCGAGGTTGAGATCGGCAGCCGCTGGACGCGCCAGATCAATGGCGGCCACGTGCACAGCGATTATCTCAACAACATCGCGCTTGGCATTTGTCTGGTGGGCGATTTCAATCGGACTCAACCGACTGCCGCGCAGCTCGATGCCTGCGAGGAGCTAATTCGCTACTTGCGCATTCGTTGCGGGAAAGCCGATGGCCGCGACATTCCAGTCCGTCCACATCGGGAAGTGAATCCGCCGCGCTGGTCCACCGATTGTCCCGGAGACGCATTTCCCTACGTCTGGTTTCGGCGGTTTAATTAACGCGGGGCAAAGCATAGCTAGCACTGCTGGAACGCGCCTGCGTTGGAACACAGACTTTCAGCGTGTGCGGTCGACAGGCTTTCTTCCTGTCCTTCCAGCGTCCTCTTCAACGGGCAAATGCCCGTTGGTTGGTCCCCACAGGCAGGAATGGCTGTGTTCCATCGTTAGGCAGCTCTTCCAGCAGTGGTAAACGGCCTCTAAGGTTCTTCCGGCTTACTATCTATGTTGCCAAGCCCTGCGGCGCCGAGTTGACGATTCAGCGCGGGGAGGTCCTGCGTGATCACGTTCCGCCATCGTTCAAAAACGGATTCTGCCTCACGTTCGAGGTCGCTGACCGCTACTTTTACGCTCGGTCTGGGCGCGGCGTCCACGTCCTGGATGTTGCCGAAGAGGCGTTTCACCTTGTCTAGCACCTCGAGGCTGAGCGGGGCTCCGGGGCGAGCGTCTGGAGCCGCGAATCGCTGGAGCGTTCGCCCCAGCGTATCGAGTGGTTTCGTGATGGCATTGTGAGCGGCGCGTCCTTGTGCTTTGGCAAGATCGGCGTTGAGCGAAATAAAGCTTCTGCTGATTGGCTCCAATTTCGTCCGCGCTTCATAGAGCCTTTTCGACAGCTCAAACTGTTCAGCCAAATCCGATGCCGACGTTTTTACACGCGGATCCATTTTGACTTTTAGCGGCTGGTTGTAGCTCTTGCCATTCGCTGTTAACACGGCCGAATATTCTCCGGGCGACACCCACGGCGAAGTCGCTTCCGGCGCGGTATTCCGGTAAACGGCGGTCATGGGAAATTCCGGTTCAACACCTGGGATCTGCGCATAATGCATGTCCCACAAAAACCGGTGCAAGCCGGGCTCGCCGGACAAACCCCGCGGCGGGCGGACCCAATAGCGGGGAATCTTCAGCTGCTTCGGGTCGACGCGCGGAGCTGCGTCCGTGCTCGCATAACGACGCACCACTTTTTCCTTCCCATCCTTGATCTCAAGTGTAACTGCGCCGGAAGAATCTTTGCCCAGGTAGTAATCGATCATCGCGCCCCCGGGCGGGTTTTCGCCGACTGGCTCATCCGGCGGAAGCGGCGTGTCATTGTTCACACTCCAGCGCACGCGCAACGCAGTCTGCGGTTTCAGCAGCATCGTCTCCTGTTCGCCGGTCACGAGCTGGCGAAGCGGCGTGATGTTATCCAGTATCCAGAAGCCGCGCCCATGGGTGGCGACGGCAAGATCGTCATCCTTGACGATCAAATCGCGCACCGACGTCGCTGGCATGTTGAGGCGGAGAGAGCGCCAGTTCTCGCCATCATCAAATGAAACGTAAACGGCGCGTTCCGTTCCGGCGAACAGAAGCCCTTTCCGCTGCGGATCTTCGCGCACCACGTTGACCGGCTGGCCATCGGGAATGCCGCGAACGATTTCCGTCCACGTCCTGCCGGCATCGTTTGTGCGGTAAATGTGGGGGCGCAGATCATCGAGGCGAAGCGTGTTTACGGCGGCGTAAGCGGTGTTTGCGTCGAAGTGACCGGCGTCAATGAGCGAAATTTTTTGCCAGGCGGAGATCTGCGGTGGCGTGATGTCGGTCCAATTCCTGCCGCCATCACCCGTTAGGTGGATGAGGCCGTCATCGGTCCCAGCCCAGATCCGGTTCGCGTCCAGCGGCGAAGGCGCCACGGTGTAGATCACGCCGCGCGGCTTCGCTTCGGCGGTCGGCTGGTGGCGATACTTCCCGATGCTCGCCGGCAGCTCATATGTTTTCCGCGTTAGATCGGGGCTGATTTGCTCCCAGTTTTGCCCGCTATCACGCGTTTTCCACAATGTGTTGCCGGCAAAGAAAAGCAGGTGCGGATCGAGCGGCGAAAAAACGACCGGCTCTGTGCGCAGCATTCGAAAATTCGGCGGACGCAATGGGACCGGCAAAATGTCCTGCGCCTGCCCCGTGCACCGATCGAAACGCGATAATTTCCCTCCATACACGATCTCCGGGTCGAGGGGATCAGCGACGGCATAACCGTATTCTTCCGCGCCGACTGGGTGCCAGTCGCGAAAGGTGATCGCGCCGTCATTACCCCGGCTGGAGATGCCCACCGAGCCACTCTCCTGCTGTCCGCTGTAAAGACGATATGGAAACGCGTTGTCCGCGCTCACGTGGTAAAGCTGCGCGGTCGATTGGTTGTACCACGAGCTCCAGCTCTTTCCGCCGTTCACGGTGACGATCGCGCCTTGATCGCTCCCGAGCAGAATCACATCGGGATCGTTCGGATTAATCCAGACGTTCTGGTAATCGTCACCGCCCGGTGCGCCTCGCCATCCATCCCAGGTCTTGCCGCCGTCGGTCGATTTCCAGCAGACGACACTCGCGGAGTAGATGACGTTCGGATTCTTCGGATCGAAACGCACGACCGGCAGATCGCCACCGCCGATGCCGGCTGCCGGACGAGCATCGTCAGTGGCTTTGACCCAGTTTTCGCCTCCGTTATCGGAACGGTAGAGGTCGGAACCACTCGCGGTGGCCACGGCAGCGAACAACATCCCGGGGGAACTGGGCGCGACCGCGATGTTCGCCTGAATAACTTCTTCGGGCAGCCCATCGCGGAGCTGGCTCCAAGTCTTGCCACCATTGATCGATTTGAAGATGCCGCCATTGCCGCCATTCCAGGTGCTGTTTTCCCAAGGTCCTTCGCGCGATTCCCAGAGTGACGCGTAAACGATTTCGGGATTCTCGGGATCAATCTGCACGTCGGCGCCCCCGGTGTTCTCATCTTTGTAGAGGACTTTCTCAAAGCTCCTGCCTCCATCCGATGAGCGAAAAATTCCCCGTTCCTCGTTAGGCCCATACGGATGACCGGCAACCGCAACAAAGAGCCGATCTGCGTTTCGCGGATCGACCGCGATCTGCGCGATCTGCTGTCCATCGTGCAAACCAAGATGCGTCCACGTCCTGCCTGCGTCGGTTGACTTGTAAATGCCATCGCCGACCGACAAATCTGGACGATGCAAACCTTCGCCGCTGCCGACGTAGATGACGTCGGGATTTGAAACCGAAACCGCAAGCGCGCCGACTGAACCCGTCGGTTGATCATCAAAAATCGGCTGCCAGGTTCGCCCAAAGTCGGTCGTTCTGAAGACGCCGCCGTTCACTTGGGCCATGTAGAAGAGGTTCGGTTGCGACGGAACGCCAGCGACCGCACGCGTGCGTCCGCCTCGATACGGGCCGATGGTGCGCCAGCGCAATGCCTGTCCGAAGTCCTGATCGATTTGAGCGTAGGCCTGAGCCTGGCCAAACGCGAAGAACATGAGGACCGAGAAGGCTGTGGGAGACAGCCGCCACTCGCGAACTTTTCTCCCGTTACCGCCGCCAGTCCGTGTGCGAATGCGCAGTAGAGAACTTCGTCTCCGCTTAAAAACAGCACGCAGAACGCGTCGGTTCCCAAGAACATTGCGCGCGCTGCTTTTCATCTAAGTGACATACTCATCTAGATGGATGCGAGCGCGACGACATTATTTCCCCACCAGCTTTGGCACGACGGCCTGAGCGATTCTGGTGAACGCACCGACTGCGCTATTGTTCTCAGAATCGCTAAGACGCAGCAAGCCGATCTCCAGCGCCAGGTTCTTGCCCTTAAGGCGGATCGCCTTTAGCTGCAACGGCTCTCTCCCGCGCAACGCGATCTTCGGCATCAAGGCGACTGCCTGCAACGGCGCCAGGGAGCGAAGAAGCGTTTCGATCGCGTTAATTTCAGCGACAATCCGGGGACGGACCTGATGTTTTCGACAAATTTCATCCGTCATCCTGCGCATTACGAAACTGTCGGGCAGTTGCAGGAGCCGGTGCTGGTGCAGCTCGGAAAATTTGACGGCGCGCCGGTTCCTCCACGCATGCGCCTTGGAAACGATCAAAGCGAATTGGTCCGTACACAGTCGTTCGTAGCGCAGATTGGGCGAGTGGCGCGTCAGGAATCCCAAGCCAACATCCATTCGACCTTCTTCCAATGCGGTCTCAATCTCCGTGGATGAAATTTCTTCGACAATCAGGCTGGTGCCGGGGGGATCGGCGGCGAACAGCCCGAGCAGATGCGGCATCAATGCGACATTCAGGATTGGAACAACCCCGACGTGCAGCGCGCCCCGTAGCTGTCCCGGTTCGCTCGTGAGTTCCTGAAGAAAATTCTCCAGTTGGCGCAGAATTGTCCGGGCGTGCTCCCGAAAAATTATTCCTGCGGAGGTAAGAAGAATGCGCTTTCCCCGTCGCTGAAAAAGCGACACCCGCAGGCCCGCTTCCAGATCACGCATCTGTTGTGAGACGCTCGGCTGCGAAATACCGAGCCGGTCCGCGGCCCGGCTAAAGCTACCCGCCTCGGCCACGGCCAGAAAGTAGCGCAGGTGTCGGATTTCCAGCGGCTCCTGCATCGCGTTTGCATATTGTGCGGCTCAAATCGCGAATGCAATCAGTGGTGTGTGTCTGCTCGCGTCTAAACTTTATCTCCGCGCTTCCCCTTAAAGTGGTTGAAACATTATACTTCCATAGGCGAAGCCTATCCGAGTATTTTCGTAAGCTTCGATTCAAAAAGAAGATGAACTCAGCAAAACTGATCCTGCGATTGGCCATTTGCCTGCTCCTCATTGGGTGCAAAAAGGATTCGGGCACCGCTGCGGGAACGACAAATGAAATCCGCCTCGGCTATATCGGTCTGACCTGCGAGGCGCCCGATTTTTAGCGCGGTCGAGAAAGGATTTTTCAAGGAAGAAGGTCTCGATGTCGAGATGATAAAATGCGAATGGGCGAACTACAAAGACGTCCTGGCGCTGGGCGGGTTCGACATCACGCACCACCTCGTCATGTATTTTCTCAAGCCGATCGAGCAGGGCCTCGACGTGAAGTTTACGGCCGGAATCCATATGGGTTGTCTGCGAATCCAAGCGGGCGCAAAGGGCGATATTCACGCCGTCCGGGACCTTCGCGGCAAGCGGATCGGTGTGCCGGGAATGGGAACGCCGCCCTTTATATTCGCCAATCGCGTGCTGGGCGCGAACGGCATCAACGCGGGCAAGGACGTGACCTGGCGCGTTTTTCCCGCGGGCGAACTCGGGCTCGCGCTCGACAAAGGCGAAGTCGACGCCGTGGCCGATTCTGAGCCGATCGGCAGCCTCCTTCTCGGCTGAGGGAAAAGTCCGCAACGTCGCGGACCAGGCTGCGGATGCGCCTTATAAAGACGAATACTGCTGCGCGGTCATCGTGAACGGGAAATTCCTTTCTGCAAACCCGAAAGCCGCCGCCGCCGCCACCCGAGCCCTGCTCAAGGGAGCAAAGTGGGTCGAGGCAAATCCGGCGGCGGCCGCGCGATTGTCAGTCGAGAAGAAGTATCTCGCTTCGAATCCGGAGCTCAATACCGTCGCGAGCTGAAAATGCAGTGAAATCCGCCGCTACGGAAATGAAAACTGCCGGCATGCTCAGCCCGACCACCGATGTTCCCGAATTAGCGAAGCGCGCTTTCGTACATCTGGACGGCGTCTCGGACGAGTGGCTAAAGAACTTGCAGGTCGAGAAGGTGGCGGGTGGCCAGGTGACTCCCGGTCAGGACATCCGTCTGTTTGCCGAGCTGATTTTGTCTGATACGGAAGGCTCATGCTGCGCGAAAGAGAAAAAGTCGGTCGCGGCAAAAAAGTGAGCTCCGCTTCGCCAGACGTCGAATTGCCGGCGCGAATGGTGATGTCACGGCCCGGAAGCGGCGCTGCCGAAGCGATGGTCGCGCGGCGTCCGGCTTCGCGCATACGCACTCTGCTGGCAATGCCGATTACAATCTCTCTGGCACTGGTTGTCCATCTGTTGGTTTCTAAAAATGAGCCCACGGTCGAAGCGCATTCCTACACGCTGTTTCTCAGCTTCGTGCTGGGCGCGTTCATCGTCGCCGCGCTCGCAGAGCCGCTCTCCGCGGCGTTGCGCCGATGGATGGCCAGCATGTGTCCGATCCTCGCCGTAGCCGTTTTGCTTCTCTGTGTCTGGGAAGTGATCACATCTGGTTTGCGGCTGCTCCCGCTTCCGTACTTTCCCAGCCCGGCGGGCGTGCTTCAGAGCCTGGTCAACGATCGCGCGCTCCTCTTCGACAGCACCTGGCACTCGCTGATTCTGCTTCTTGGCGGATATGCGCTCGGTGTCCTCGCCGGTTTGATCAGCGGGATTTGCATCGGCTGGTCTTCTCCGGTTCGATACTGGGGAATGCCGATCCTGAAAGTCGTCGGCCCGATTCCCGCCACCGCCTGGATTCCTCTAGCGATGGTGGTTTCTCCATCCGCGATTTTTTCCGCCGCCGCGCTGATCGCGCTCGCAGTCTGGTTTCCGGTCACGATGCTGACCGCTTCCGGTATTTCCAACACCCGCGCTTCGTATCTTGACGTGGCCCGGACCCTTGGCGCCGGGCGCGGTTATTTCATCTTCCGCGTCGCCATCCCGGCGGCGATTCCGAGCATCTTCATCGGCCTGTTCATGGGACTGGGCGCGTCTTTTTTGACCCTCGTGGTTGCGGAAACAGTCGGCGTGAAGTCCGGCCTTGGCTGGTATGTGAGTTGGGCGCAGGGCTGGGCGGAGTACGGGAAAGTTTACGCCGCGCTCATCATTATGGCCGCTTTCTTCTCCACGATCATGACCCTCTTGTTCAGGGTGCGCGATCGCGTGCTCGTCTGGCAAAAAGGGGTGATCAAGTGGTAGCCGTTCGCGCGACCGAAGCCTCTTCGCTTCGCGTCCGCAGGCTCAGCAAAAGCTTTCCCGCGCCCGACGATCCGCTCACGCGCCGCCCGGCCCTCGATGGTGTTTCTCTTTCCCTTGCAGCCGGAGGACTGGTTGCGCTCGTCGGCCCGAGTGGCTGCGGCAAGTCTACTCTCCTTCGCCTCCTTGCCGGTCTCGATTTTCCCGACTCCGGCGAGCTCTTGATCGGCTCCGAACCGATCACAAGCCCAAGCGCGGAACGCGGTCTCGTCTTCCAGGACCCGAACCTCTTCCCGTGGCTCACGGTCCGGCACAATATTCAGGCCGGTCTCGTTGCGCGCGGCGTGCTGCCCGAAAAGCGGCATGAGGTGGAAGAGTTCATGCACCTTGTCGGCCTCGAGGCGTTTGCGAATGCCTACCCGCACCATCTTTCCGGCGGGATGGCTCAGCGCGTCGCGCTGGCGCGGGCGCTCGTCAATCATCCCAAGGTCCTCCTTCTCGACGAGCCTCTCGGCGCGCTCGATGCCTTTACGCGCATGCGGATGCAGGATGAAGTCCTACGGCTTTGGCAAACGCGCCGCATCACCATGCTTCTCGTCACCCACGACATCGACGAAGCGATCTACATGAGCGATCGGATCATGATCATGACCCAGCGGCCGGGGAGAATCGAACGGACGATCGCGATTCCGCTCGACCGTCCACGGAATCGCAGCAACTCGGACTTCCTCCGCCTTCGGGGTGACATCCTGGAATTTCTCCACTTCGCCGGCAACGGCATCGCGGAGAACAGCGTCAGTTAATTCACAACGCGAAGGGTTGGCCCTCGCCGCATCGCGAAGACACTCTGAGTCTCGAGAAATCGGGCCTCAGGGCACTATTTCTCCATTAAGTTCGCGAAGAGAGCAGCGTAAACCTCGATTCCGTCCCAGAGGTTTTGCAGCCGGAGGTTCTCGTCCGAGGCGTGCTGGTTATCGTCGTGATTCGCAATCGGCAGGCCAATTACCGGCGTCTCGTTAGGCTGCTGGAAGAGATACATCGGAATGCTGCCGCCAACCGTCGGCAGCAGGACGGGATCGTGACCGGCTGCGGTCATGATGCCGGCGACCTCGCGGGACAGCGGCAGGTCGGGCGAAGTTCGCGCCGGTGGATAACCAGCTCCCCAGTTCACGCGAACAATCTTCGGATGCCGCAGACGGAGCGCGGCGTCCGGGGCGTCACGGACGATGGTATAGCCATGCGCCTCGATGTGTCGCTCGACCAGCGTCTTGATCGATTCCGGCGTCTCGTTAGGCACGAGCCGGAAGTCGATTGAGGCGCGCGCTTCCGGTTGAATGGTGTTGGAAGCTTTGTCCCCGACGTGGCCCGCTTCGATGCCGCGCACATTGAGCGCGGGCAGAAGCAGCAATTCGTTCAGATGTTTGCCGTCGCCTTCAGTCGTCCCAAGTTGGAACTCCCGTTGCAGTTCGTCTTTCACATCCGGAATTTTCGCCAGGGCAGCGCGCTCCGCTTCGCTCGCCGGCTTTACGTCGTCGTAGAAGCCTTTGATCAGAATGTGGCCGTTCTCCTCCCGCATCGAATCGATCAGGTGTGTTAGCCTAACGATCGGGTTCGGAACCCAGTTGCCATAATGGCCGTCGTGCAATCCTTTGACTGGTCCGTAAACCGTCAGCTCGAGATCGACCGTGCCCCGCGCGCCGAAGAAAAGTTCCATCCGCCGGCTTTGATGGACCGGGCCGTCGCAGAGAATCCACGCATCCGGGCGCAACTCGTTAGGATATTTCTCCAGATACCGCGCGAGATGCGGCGAGCCAGCTTCCTCTTCGCCTTCGAAGACAAAACGGAGGTTAACCGACGTTTTCACTCCGCTCGCGCGCAGCGCATCGAGCGCCGCGACCATGCCGATAATCGGCGCCTTGTCGTCGCCAGCCGAACGCGCGTAAAGGCGCCATTCCGGACCGATCGACTTCGCATTCTGCCAGTCGATGGCGCGGTCGGCACTGTCGCGCATCACCGGTTTCCACGGATCGCTCTTCCACTTCGCGGCATCGACCGGCTGACCGTCATAATGGGCGTAGAATGCGATGGTGCGCGTCGCGTTGGACGCGGTTAGATCACCAACCACGATCGGCGGAGCCTCCTCGAACGTGAGCAACTGTGTCGTTAGGCCGCGCTTCTCCAGGAGCGTGCGGATGGCCGTTGCATTGCGCCTGATGTTGGGCGCGTCGCTTGCCAGATTAGGAATTGCGAGCAGGTCGGAAAATTCCTGGAGAATTTCGCGCTCGTGCGATGCGCGCCAGGCGTCCGCTTGTTTGGCTACCACGGTTGGCTCGACGGCGAAACTCGTCGCTTGGAAGAGCAAGCCGAGGATTAGCAAAATTAGTCGTCGCATAAAAACTTCGTTATTCTGAGCGCAGCGTCAGCGGAGTCGAAGAATCCCGGAGAAGTTACCTTTAAGTTTCGCGGCGGGATCCCTCGACTTCCCTCGGGATGACCCATGAATCTCATCGCGACTCAGCCGTCGCGCCGGAAATCTCCTTCCATGGCTCAGCCCGACCGCCGAGGTGCTTCGCCAGAAACTCTTCCACCCGGCCATAAAAGTCGCGATTGTTTTCCGGCCGCGCGAAGCCGTGGCCTTCGTCGGGATAAACCACGTAAACGACTTCGCGTTTCGACGCCCGCAGGGCCTGCACCATTGCGTTCGCATTTGCGATCGTCACCCGCGGATCGTTCTTTCCCTGCCCGATGAGCAACGGCGCGCGAATTTTCTCCACGTGATAGAGCGGTGAGACCTCGCGGTTCAGTTTTTCATTGTGATCGAAATCACCACCTCGCCGTCGCCATCTCGTTAGGATATTCGACCAATAACTTGGGAAGGAGCGGAAGAGCGTGGCTAGCTCCGCCGGACCGACGCCATCGACGCCGCAGGCGAACAGATCGGACTTCATCTCGAGCGCGAACAAAGTGGCAAATCCGCCGGCGGACCAGCCCATGGCGGCGATGCGTTTCGGATCGGCGATTTTCTGGTCGATCGCCCATTGCACGGCGTCAAACAAATCCTCCTGCGTGCCGCGGCCCCACTCGTTAGTTCCGGCATTCAGAAACTTCAGGCCGAAGCCGGTCGAGCCGCGATAGTTTACCTGGAGCACGGCGTAACCGCGGTTCGCGAGCAGTTGCACTTCGGGATCGAAACTGTCGTCGTCCCGGAACCACGGCCCGCCATGAATGAGCAGAACCGTCGGCAAATTCTCTGGCGCCACGCCCGGTGGTGTCGTTAGGTAGCTAATCATCTCCAGGCCATCACGTGCCTTGATCACGACCGGCTTCTTCGGGGCGAGAGTGAAGGGCGCGAGCGCCGGATGTTCTTCGAAGAGCCGGGTCAGCTTCTTGGCTTCGCGATCGAATGCAAAATAGGTCGCCGGGGCATCGCTCCGACGCGAGGCCACGATCCATCTCTTGTCTGCGCGATCTCGGCTGATCAGATCAAGGAACCCGGGAACTTCTTTTCCAATCGCCACGAAATCCGATTGCACGTTCGGATCGAGAAAGACCCAGTGTGGCGTCGTATAGTTGAATTCGACCGCCTGAATGCCCTGCGTGGCCGGATCGCGCAAGACATTCAGCTCGGATCCAAGACCGCTGTCTGCGACGTCGGCGTGCGGATCTTGCGCGAGCACTTCCAATTCTCTCCCATCCCACAGACCCACCCCGACGAGTCGGCCTTTGTCGGAATGCAACGCGGAATGAATGATCAGGCTCTTCCCATCCGGGGCGAAGCCGGCGATGAGCGAACCGCCGACGACCTGGCCGCCGAAGAGCGCGCGTTCGAACGGCATCACGACCAGATCGTGCCAGGGTTTATCGGCCGCCTCGCGCACCCGAATGATCGAATTGCCGCTCTTGCCATCGAAGACCGTCGCTGCACGAATGACGAAATCGTTGTCCGTCGTCCAGGTTAGAACGTCGCCCGGGTTCGTCGCCTCAAGCGTGATCGCGCCGCTCTCGAGATCGACCCGATACATGTCGAAAGCGCGCCGATCGCGCAGGTTGAGTGCGACAAGGACGAACTGCTGATGCTGCAAATCGGTCAGGACATTCTGCGCCCGCACTCCGCGGAACGGAGTCAGATCACGCACGTTGCCGTTCGTTAGGTCAGCGGACAAAAGGTGATGAACTTCGTCACCGCCGTTGTCCTGCAGATAAAGGATGTGCTTGCCATCGCCGGCCGAAGCGTACCAAGCGATCGGGCGGTGCGCTTCGTTCGTGATCGCGTGTGCGTTCTTGCCATCGGTCGTGCTCGCCCAGACGTTGAGTACGCCATTCTTGTCCGGCGCCAGCCAGGTGAGCTGCGAACCGTCGGGCGAGATTTGTGGATCGGTGCGCACCGGATTTCCAAAGAGAATTTCGCGCGCGACCAGCGCAGGAAGCTCTGCGGCCGCGGTCACTATCCATAGGAGCAGCAACGTTGCAGTCAGTCGCATCATGTAAGCATGATTCGCGGATATTAAGCCAAATGCTTGAACAGCGCACCTCGGATTGCACCTCCCTCATCTGAGCATCTCTCTTATAGCAAGCCAAGTGCGTAAGGTCATCGCGGATTGTCCATTCCGAGCTTAAGACCCGGGACGGGAACAAGTAGCAGACCAGTCGAATCGTTCGGCTAACGACTAACCTGAGACCTGAAGGTATTGACCGGCGGAAACGGCGGCGCCAGGGAGAAGCTGCGCGCTACGGCCATCGACGCGGATCGTTGGTGATCTCTTCAGAGCCGTGCTGGTTAAATTCGACGACCCAGATTCTGCTTTCTCCGCCGTTACTGGGGACGCAGGTTTTGATCATGGAGTTTGGATATTTTTTCCGGACGAGATGTTGCGCTTCGTTCTTGGTGATCCTGCCTTCAGCCAGCCGCGGCTTTTCCGGTTGCTGTCGGCGTAAAGAGTGAGCAGGCGAGAAGAGTGGGGAGGACGAGAGGAAGCGAGCGTTTCATAGGGCCAAAAACGCGCGAAGCGGTTGAGGTGAAAGAAATGTTTTAAGGTGAGGGTCGCAGTTTGATGTTTGATCAGAACCGCACACCAGCGTGAGACGGATTGCGTGCGCTCCGGAGTAACATGGACTAGATGGGCTCGTTCGTTAGAGTGAACTTTTCCTATGATCACACGAAAAGGTCTTCTCTCTGCCACGTTGATCGCGTTGTCGTCGGCACTCGTCATCGCGCAGGATCCGCCTTTGGCTGACGTGATCGTCACGCATGCGAAGATCTGGACAGGCGACAAACGGATGCCGGGTGCGGAAGCTCTCGCGATCATCGGCGATCGCGTCGTCGCTGCAGGCAGCGCCTCGGAGTTCGAAGCGTGGCGTGGTGATTCGACCAAAGTGATTGACGCTGGCGGACGGCGCGTGGTGCCCGGGTTTAATGACGCCCACGTGCATTTTGTCGATGGCGGGCGGCAGCTCGATAATGTGAACCTGAAGGACGCCGCGACGCCGCAGGAGTTCGCGCGCCGGATCGGCGAACAGGCTCGTCGCACGGCGAAAGGCGAGTGGATTCTTGGCGGGGACTGGGACGATCAGAACTGGAAACCGGCGGCGCTGCCGACCAGGGCCCTGATTGATCCGGTGACAGCGGACACGCCGGTTTTCGTGAGCCGGTATGACGGTCACATGGGGCTGGCCAATGGCGTGGCGTTGAAGCTCGCGGGAGTGAACGCGAGCACGCCAGACCCGCCAGGTGGCATGGTGGTGAAAGACGCGGAGGGGAATCCGACCGGTGCCTTGAAGGATGCGGCGATGACGTTAGTGCAGCGGATCATTCCACCGATGACGCGGGAGCAACGCCTGCACGCGATCAGGCGCGCGGCCGAACACGCCCGCTCGGTCGGGGTCACGAGCGTGCAGCACATGAATCCGGAATATGAGGATATCGCGGTCTACTCCGATCTTGCCGCCCGTAATGAATTGACGACGCGCATCTACGCAGCGCCGATGGAAACCGGCTGGCAGGATCAGGCGAAAATTGGCATCATGCGCGGCTTTGGTTCGCCGATGTTGCGAATCGGCGCGGTGAAAGGTTATGCCGACGGGTCGCTCGGCTCGACCACCGCATATTTCTTCAAGCCGTACACGGATGCGCCCCACACGCGTGGTCTGCTCTCCAACGAGATGCAGCCACTCGAAGGCATGCGAGAGCGGTTGATCGGGGCCGACAAGGCCGGGCTCCAGTTGTGCGTTCACGCCATCGGTGACGCAGGAATCTCCCAGGTGCTTGACCTCTTTTCGGACGTGATCCGCGCCAACGGCCCGCGGGATCGCCGGCTGCGGATCGAACACGCTCAGCACATGGCGCCAAAGGACTTCGCGCGCTTTGCGGAGATGAACGTGATCGCGTCCGTGCAGCCGTATCATGCGATCGATGACGGCCGCTGGGCCGAGCGCCGGATCGGCCCAGAGCGGATCAAGACAACGTATGCGTTCCGCACTTTTCTTGATCGCGGCGTTCACCTTGCGCTTGGGACCGACTGGAATGTTGCGCCGCTCAATCCGATGTGGACACTTTACGCGGCGACGACACGAGCAACCCTCGATGGCGCGCACCCAGACGGCTGGGTGCCAGAGCAGAAAATCTCAGTGGAAGAAGCGCTCTCCGCTTACACGGCTGGGTCGGCGTATGCCGAGTTCCAGGAACACGAGAAAGGGACGCTGGCGCGCGGGATGCTCGCCGATTTAGTCGTCTTGAACGACGACATCCTGGCGATCCCGCCAGCACGGATAAAGGATGTGAAGGTGACGCTCACGATGGTAGGCGGCAAGGTTGTGTTCGAAAGCAAGTAGTCAGGTAGTCCTACGCAGGTAACAGGAAGCAACTTGCAGATCGAAGCGCTTGCCGAAAACCGAGCATTAGGTATCTCCGCAGTTCGCCCGCTGGAGAGTGATCAATTGACAGCGGACTCGAAACGCGGTTGAGAGTGAACGCGTGAACAGGATCCTGATTGCGGATGACCAGAGCGATATACCCGAAGCGTTGCGGATTCTGCTCAAAGGCCAGCCACAAGCGGTCACGTCGCTGGCCGGAGGTCGTTCACCCGAAGTTGAAGCATTTTTGACATGATAAAGTTACATGATAACGTTGAACATGCGTCCGCAGACTACAGTCGTGACCGAGCGAGGACAGGTTTCCATTCCGGCCGTGATCCGAAAAGCGCTGAATTTGAAACCGGGCCAGCCGCTGGTCTGGGAAAAGCTTTCCGATCGCGAATGTCTGGTGCGGGTGCTGCGCAAGAAAAAGCCGCTCGGCGCGATGGCGATGATCGGATTTGCCGCGCGTTTCCGGGGTGAGGAGGGCCGGAGAACGTCTGAAGTGATGTCCGAACTGCGGGAAGGCGAACGCTAGTGCCGTGGGTGGTCGACACGTGTGTATTGATCGATGTCGCGGAAGGTGATCCGGGTTTTAGCCGTGACTCGGCGCGTCTGCTCGATCGGAAACGCTCCGCCAGTCTGCTGGTCGCGCCTATTTCCTATGTCGAGCTGTCACCACGTTTTCGCGGAGTCGAAACCGCGCAAAACGATTTTTTAGAAGCGATCGGCGTCGAGTGGACGGAGCCTTGGATTTGGACGGACACGATTGCCGCATACGAAGCTTGGAACGAATTCATCGCGAAGCGCCGGCGGCGTGAAATTCACAAGCGACCTATCGCGGACATCATGATTGGTGCCTTTGCCTTGCGTTTTGACGGACTGCTGACCCGGAATGCATCTGACTTTCAGAAACTCTTTCCGGCTCTTCGAATCGAGGGTCCGAGATGAGCAGAATTTTGATTGCCGATGACCAGACCGACGTGCTCGAGGCGCTGCGAATTCTGCTCAAGGGGGAAGGTCATCAAACCGACGCAGTGACATCGCTTGCGGGTGTGTTCCAGGCGCTCGATAAGCGCGATTACGCGTTGCTCTTGATGGATCTCAATTACACGCGCGATACCACTTCCGGCCAGGAAGGTCTGGAAGTGATTCCGCGGATTCAGGCGATCGACAACACGCTTCCCATCGTAGTCATGACAGCCTGGGCGACGATCGATCTCGCGGTCGAAGCGATGAAGCGCGGCGCGCGCGATTTCATTCCAAAGCCGTGGGACAACGAGCGGCTGCTTGCGATTGTGCGGACGCAAATCGAGCTCGCGGGTGCGTTGCGCAAAGGCCGTCGCCTCGAAGCCGCGAACCAATTGCTCCGCGGCAACGCCCCGAATTTAATCGCGGAATCGCCGCGCATGCGACCAGTGCTGGAGCTGATTTCTCGCGTCGCTCCATCGGACGCGAATGTGCTGATCACCGGCGAAAACGGCACTGGCAAGGGCCTCGTCGCGCAAGCGCTGCATGCGCTCTCACCGCGTTCCGGCAAGTGCATGATCACCGTCAACATGGGTGGATTGTCGGAAGGCGTCTTCGAGAGCGAACTCTTCGGTCACGTGAAGGGGGCGTTTACTGATGCGAAGACCGATCGGGCCGGCCGCTTCGAGTTAGCGGACGAGAGCACGCTTTTCATGGACGAAATCGCGAATGTCCCGCTGAACCAGCAGGCGAAATTACTGCGCATGATCGAGACCGGCGAATTCGAACGCGTCGGATCTTCGAGGACTTCGCACGCGAACGTCCGCATTGTTTCCGCGACAAATTCGAACCCGCACGAAGAAGTCGCCGCGGGGCGGTTCCGACAGGACTTGCTCTTTCGCCTGAACACGATCGAAATCGCCCTACCGCCACTCCGCGAACGTCGCGAAGACATCATGCCGCTGGCGAACAATTTTCTTCGCCAACATGCGGAGCGTTATCGCAAAGAGCTGACCGGATTCGACGAACCCGCGCGCGACCTGCTGATGCAGCATCAGTTCCCGGGAAATGTCCGTGAGCTGGACCATATCGTCGAGCGAGCTATCTTGATGGCGCAAGGTCAGCAGGTCAAAACGACGGATCTAGGCCTAACGAATAATCGCGACGATTCGCCGCGCCTCGACCAGATGAGTCTTGAAGACGTCGAGGCGTTCCTGATCAGGAAGGCACTTTCCCGGTTCGATGGCAATGCCCGACGCGCCGCGGAAGCGTTGGGGCTCAGCCGCAGTGCATTCTACCGGCGCCTGCAGCACTATGGGCTTTGATGGTAGCTGCAGCCGTGCCGGCTGCGGGATCGTCGCAGGCGACACGCCTGCCACTATAGTCGTCCGCGCGTGCATGCCCATTTGAACCGACCGCGAAAAACGCGGCATCGTTGGACGCATGAAACGCGGTTGACGTGGCTCACCATCGGCGCCGCGACTCCGGCGGTGGTGATCGCGATGGCTGTGCTTTGGTTCGGCGACTTCACGCCGAAGGTCCAATGGACACTAACGCTGTTGATCGGCGTCTGCGGCTTCGGTTTTATCGTGAGCGCACGCGAGCACGTCGTGCGGCCGCTGCAAACGATGACCAATTTGCTCGCTGCGCTGCGTGAAGGCGACTACTCGATCCGCGCTCGGGGTGCACGTGAAAATGACGCGCTCGGCGAGGTCCTGCTCGAGATCAACGCGCTCGGTGAAACTTTGCGCACCCAGCGGCTGGGCGCCTTCGAGGCGACGGCATTGTTGCGCACGATCATGGCGGAAATTGACGTCGCGGTGTTCACGTTCGATCCGGAACGAAGGCTGCGTCTGGTCAATCGGGCCGGCGAGAATCTTCTCGGCCGACCGATTGACAAACTGCTCGGCCGAAAGGCGAGCGAGCTCAACCTCGACCTCTGCTACGATGCCGATCTAGACGCGCCGCTGACGCTGACTTTTCCCGGTGGCTCCGGCCGGTGGGGCGTCCGGCGCAGTTCGTTTCGCGAACGCGGATTGCCGCACGAACTGGTCGTGCTCACGGACCTGAGTCGCACCTTGCGCGAGGAAGAACGAAACGCCTGGCAACGGCTCGTGCGGGTGCTCGGCCATGAAATGAACAACTCCCTTGCGCCGATCAAATCAATCGCGGGGAGCCTCGAGAGTCTGATCAAACGGGATCCACCGCCGCCGGACTGGCGCGATGATGCGCGCAGCGGATTGAATGTGATCGCGACGCGCGCCGATTCGCTGAGCCGATTCATGCAGGCCTATGCGCGTCTCGCCCGGCTGCCGCCTCCCCAGAAGGAACCTGTTGATCTTGGCGCACTGGTCAGGCGGGTCGCCAATCTGGAGACCCGGCTCGACGTGCGTGTCGTCCCCGGACCCGAAGTCACGATCTTGGCGGACGCTGCGCAACTCGAGCAACTGCTGATTAACATTTTGCACAACGCGGTTGATGCTTCAGTTGAAACCGGGGGCCGTGTTACCACCGGCTGGCGTCGAACATCCGACTGCGTGGAGATTTTCGTCCAGGACGAGGGCCAGGGCATCATGAATCCAAACAATCTGTTTGTGCCGTTTTTCACGACGAAGCCAGGGGGTTCAGGCATTGGGCTTGCGCTCAGCCGGCAAATTGCGGAAGCCCACGGGGGTTCGCTGACATTGACCAACCGCGTTCGCGGACAAGGCTGCGAAGCGCTTTTGCGCCTGCCTCGCTGATCGATCGAGGCGCGAACTAACAGCGTTGGAGACGCTGTCATTTCGAGCGAAGTCGAGAAATCCCGTTGCGAAACTAAACGGTAACGCTGCGGGACCTTCGGCTCCGCTCTGGATGACCGAAACGCGTCCCGAATGTGGGATGGCGTAATCCCGGAATCGGCGTTTCAGCGGCGCCTATCCGCACGCTCGTGCGCCTGTAAACAGCTTTCCCGTAGCTAATTGTAACTTAGATGAAACCTGTGGCACGCGCTTTGCAATAGAAGAGGTCACACACGAAAAAACTTTTGAATCTAAAGCGAGCCTTGCTCGCATCTCAAACATACAAGCTATGAAACCAACACCCCAAACGAAGCCAATCAGCAAGCGCGCTGAATCATTCCGCGGCGCTCCGGTCTCCAGCCGAGTGCTTCCGAAAACCGACTACAGCTACCAAGCTGCCGGGCTTTCCGAATTCAGCGGCTCGTGCACCGGCCGGTCCGTCTGCCGCCCCTCATTCCGTGCGATCAGTGAAGATTATTTCAAGAACGAAGCGCAAGGTGAATACGCGATCGAAGCGACTGCGTTCGTCCTGATCATTGCCATCGCGGCGCTCCCGCTTTTCCATAGCGCCGCCGCCTTGATCCACCTCGTTCGCTCCACCGGCGCACTCTAGGATTCCTCAAGTGCAACCGGTCCGGCACGGCTTGGAACCCAAGGAGGAGGGCACGATTGTGCGGCCGGCCGGCTTTACGCCGAGCAACTCCACGATGGATATTCCACGGCCGAACGTTGCCCGGCAAAAGCGGAAGCGGCGGATTATCATCGGCGCGGTCGCGGTCCTGGCGTTGATCCTCGCGACGTTTGGATTGTCTCATCTGAAACCGGCGGTCCCTTCGGTGGATCGCTCTACGGTCTGGATCGATACCGTCAAGCGCGGGCCGATGCTGCGGCAGGTTCGGGGCTTGGGCACGCTCGTACCCGAGGACATTCGCTGGATCGCCACGAACACGGAGGGACGAGTCGAAAAAATCGTCGTCCGGCCCGGAGCGCACGTTGAACCCGAGACCGTGCTTCTGGAACTCAGTAGCCCCGAACTCGAACAAGCTGCCCGCGACGCTGAACTGCAGGCGAAAGCGGCCGAGGCTGAGCTGACGACTTTGCGCGCCTCGCTCCAGCGGGAGCTTCTCGAACAGGAGTCCGGCGCCGCCAAAGTCCATTCGGAATTTCAGCAGGCCCGGATGGAGAAGGAGACCAACGAGAATCTGAAGAAGAACGGCCTCGTCGCCGAGTTAACCTATAAGACCTCAGTCGTGAAGGCGGAGGACTTATCTAACCGAGACGCGATCGAGCAGAAGCGCTTTGCGTTCGCGCGCGACTCGATCGAGCCGCAACTCGCTTCGAAGCAGGCCGCGGTGGACCAGGTCCGCGCGCTCGCGCAGTTGAAGCTGAATCAGGTCGAAGCGCTGCACGTGCGTGCCGGAATGTCGGGAGTTCTGCAACAATTGCCCGTGCAAGTGGGCCAACGGGTGATACCCGGAACCAACCTCGCGCGTGTCGCCGACCCAACCAAACTAAAGGCAGAAGTTAAAATCGCAGAGACTCAGGCGAAGGATATCCAGATCAATCAGGTCGCCTCGATTGACACGCGTAACGGCGTCGTCAACGGCCACGTTGTCCGGGTCGATCCAGCGGTCGAACAAGGGACCGTTACGGTAGACGTGGCGCTTGATGGCGAGTTGCCGAAAGGCGCGCGGCCGGACCTCAGCGTCGACGGGACAATTGAACTCGAGCGCCTCGATAACGTGATCTACGTCGGCCGCCCTGCCTTCGGCCAGGAAAACAACACCGTAGGAATTTTTAAGCTTGTTCAGGGCAGTTCGGAAGCTGTGCGCACACCGGTAAAGCTTGGCCGCAGCTCCGTAAATACGATCGAGATTCGCGGCGGCCTCGAGCCGGGTGACCAGGTCATTCTTTCCGATACCAGTGCCTGGGACGCGCACGAACGCATCCGGCTGAATTAATTTAAACCCTGTTTATCTCAACCACGCGCAACTCTTTCACGAAATGATCCACCCAAAACCCGATTTGGAATCCGCCGATCGTCGCAAAGTAAATGTCTCGACCCGATTCGTCCCTCAGCGAAAAGTCTGGGTCGATGCAGGGATCATCTGCAAGTTGCCGCAGAATTCGCAGCAGATGCCGGCGGTGATCCGCTTTGCACGCGAGAATGGATTCGACGGCTTCATCGGTCGCGATGAAACGCCATCCGGCGCTTACAAGCCATCAGCTTCAAGTTTGCGGTGCAGCTCTTCGATCTGCTCCAGAGTGAAGCCATTTTCCGGCGTCGAGCTCTCGCATGCGGTGGGACAGCTCTGCCTTTCGATCCTGGAGACTCGCGTGCTTATGATGGAGATAAGCCGAGAGATACATCCGCTCTATTTCGGAGAGCTGCTCGATGGCGGTTTTCACTTCTGCCAGGCTAATTTCCTATGTTGTGGCGCTAGAAAGTGCCGGTCAAGTCTCACCTAACCCCAACCCATATGGCCTCAACCCAAACATCCTCTGAACCAATACCGCGCACTCCTTCATCGAAAGGCGCACAAACTCTTATCAACCTCGATGGCGTCACGAAAGTCTTTCTGACCGACGAAGTCGAAACCCACGCGCTTTCCGGCATTCATCTCGATATCCGGACGGGCGAGTACGTATCGATCGCCGGTCCATCCGGTTGCGGCAAATCGACGCTGCTTTCGATTCTCGGTTTGCTCGACACCCCTTCCGGCGGGAGTTACTCGCTCAAGGGAACGGAAGTGGCGAATCTCTCCTTTCCCGAACGCGCTCGAATTCGGAATCGCGAGATCGGTTTCATCTTCCAGAGTTTCAATCTCATCGGCGACCTGACCGTTTTCGAAAATGTTGAATTGCCGCTGACCTATCGCGGCATGGCTGCAAGCGAACGAAAAACTTTTGTCGTCGAAGCGCTCGAACGCGTCGGCATGGGTCATCGCGCGAAGCATCTCCCCAGCCAGCTTTCGGGGGGACAGCAGCAGCGTGTTGCGGTCGCTCGCGCTCTTGCCGGCAAACCCGCAATTCTTCTTGCGGACGAGCCGACTGGCAATCTGGATTCACGCAACGGCGACGCCGTCATGGATCTCCTCAAAGAGCTGCACTCGGGCGGCGCGACAATTTGCATGGTCACACACGATGCCCGCTTCGCGCAGCATGCCGATCGGACGATTCATCTCTTCGACGGCCGTGTCGTGGAAGACAATCGCATCGCTGCATAACGACGGGATATCTCGTGTTCTCGATCTGGAGAGAAAACGTTGATGTGTGCGCCGGAAGACAGGCGTCCCGCCTGTCCTCCACTTTCCTCATCAATGGACAGGCGGGACGCCTGTTTTCCGCGTTGACTCGCCAGTTCGTAATCGCAACTCAGCTATGCTGAGAGACCTCCGATACGCGGTTCGCACGCTCTTGCGGGCGCCGGCTTTCGCGGTCACGGCAATCCTCACTCTCGCGCTCGGTATTGGCCTCGCGACCACGATTTTTTCGGCGGTCAACGCGCTCTTGATCAAGCCGCTGCCGCTCATGACCGAGCAGCACCGTCTGGTTTCACTCGAGCATCATTTGCGCAACGTGGGCGAGGAGCACGATTTGGGATTTGATTATCCCAGCCTCGTGGACGCACGGGATGAGCTGACCACGATCGAGAGTATCGGCGCGTTCGAGGACACTACCATGATCATCGCCGGCACGGAGAAACCGGACCGTTATCTTGGCGCGGCCATTCAAGCCGACATGTTCGATATGTTCGGCGTCAAACCGATTCTCGGCCGGTCATTTCGCCTGGAAGAGAATGGCCCGGAGGCGCCGCCGGTGGTGTTGTTAAGCTACGACCTCTGGCAGCAGCGTTACGGCGCGAACCCGGGGATCGTTGGAAAAACCATTCAGGTAAACGGCTTTTTGGCCTCAGTGATTGGGGTCATGCCGAAGGGCTGGCGCTTTCCGGAAGAAGCCGACCTTTGGATGCCATTGCGCAAAACAAACAAGGAGACCGCGCGCGGGTCGTTTGATCTGGCGCCCGTCGGGCGATTAAAGAAGGGCGCTAGCTTCGCGCAAGCTAACGCCGAACTCGCGCATTTTGCTGCGCTTGAAGAACAGCGGCATCCGGATGTTTACAAAGGCAGCGTCTTCCTTGCGACTCCGCTGCGCGAAAGTTACACCAAGGATTCGAGAGGATTGACGCTGTTACTCATGGGCGCGGTGCTTTTCGTGCATCTCATTGCCTGCACGAATGTCGCCAACCTGCTGCTCGCGCGCGGCGCCACACGAACGAAAGAATTCGGTATTCGAGTGGCGCTTGGGGCAAATCGCGGACGAGTGATCCGGCAGTTGCTGATCGAGAGCGCTCTTCTCGGACTCGTCGGCAGCGCCGGCGGGCTTCTCTTCGCCGTCTGGGGAGTCGATCTCATGATCTCGATGATCCCGGTGCCGCTGCCTTTTTGGCTCCATTTCGATTTTGATTTTCGGGTCTTCTTTTTCGCGCTCGCGACGGGCCTGCTCTCAAGCGTCTTTTTCGGTTTGCTCCCCGCGTTGCGAATCTCACGGCCGAATCTCTCCGAAGTGCTGAAAGAAGGGGGACGCACCTCCGGCGGCGGTGCGCGCGGTCAGCGGATACGCGACTGGCTCGTCGTGGGTGAGGTTGCGGTGGCGTTGATTCTTCTGATCGGCGCCGGCCTGATGATGCGCAGCTTTCTTAAGTTGCAGCGAAGTGACATCGGAGTCGATGCGGAGAACGTCTTAACCTTCCGGGTCGGA
Source organism: Chthoniobacterales bacterium (assembly GCA_038232335.1). Classification (GTDB taxonomy): domain Bacteria; phylum Verrucomicrobiota; class Verrucomicrobiia; order Chthoniobacterales; family UBA10450; genus JACCXL01. Next base: position 86,859 of record JBBSIA010000008.1, on the reverse strand, counting down.
CTGCCCCCGGCGCAATACAAAGACCCCAAAGTCTGCGCGCAGTTTTTCGAGCGGCTGATCCCGCAACTGGCGGCGATTCCGGGCGTCACATCGGCGGCCGCAATCTCGGGGTTGCCGGCCTCGGGGAGCGGCATGGGCGCGTTCACGCTCGAGGGAGAACCGCCGCCACAAGCTCTACAGGACGCGCGCGTCGCGAGCATGATGGCGATCACGCCGGGTTATCTCCGCACCTTTAAGATTCCGCTCGTTCGTGGCCGCGACTTTAACCCAGACGAGGATGCATCCAAGCCGCTCGTGGCGTTGATCGATCAACACGCCGCGCAAACGCTGTTTCCCGGAAAGGATCCCATCGGCCGGAGATTTTCGAAAGTAGCCGCGCCAGGCGAGCCAATAAAAATGGTTCAGATCGTTGGCGTCGTCGGGGACGTGGTTTACGACCGTCTCACGCGGAAGAAATCGCGTCCCGTAATCTACTTCCCGGAAAGTCAGGAACCGGCGAATTTCATGTCGGCCGTGCTGCGGACGGAGGGCGCTCCTTCGAGCTTCGCCAATCTGGCTCGCCAGGCGGTGCTCTCCGTCAACAAGGAGATTCCGATCTACAAGGTGCGTTTGATGAGCGCGGTCGTGAAAGGGTCCTATTGGGACCGCGTCTTCTTCGGCACGCTCTTTACTGTCTTTGCGGTGCTCGCGTTGTTTCTCGCTTCGATCGGGCTTTACGGAGTGATGTCGTATTCTGTGCGCCAGCGGACGCAGGAGATCGGCGTTCGCATCGCGCTCGGCGCGCAGGCGCGCGACGTCCTTTCGCTCGTCACCCGCGACGCCTTGCGCCTGATCGGCATTGGTTTGGCCATCGGACTAGTCGGCGCCTTCTTTATCGTGCAAACACTTCGCGGCAGTCTCGAGCAGATTTCCACGCACGATCCGTTGAGTTTCACATTGCTGCCTTTGCTGCTGCTCGGCGTTGGATTGTTAGCCTGCTATATCCCAGCGCGTGCCGCGACGCAGTTAGACCCGATGGTCGCGCTCCGCTACGAATGAACGCGAGGCGGAGACAAGGACCGATATGCTCAACGACGCTCGGCTAGCCTTCCGCAGCCTTCTCCACACGCCCGGCTTTACGCTCGTCGCGATCACCACGGTCACATTGGCGATCGGCGCGAACACCGCCGTCTTCAGCCTCGTTAACGCGCTGTTGATTCGTCCATTGCCCTACAAAGCGCCCCAAGAGCTGGTCCTGCTCTGGGAAAAATTCTCAGGGCAGGGTCTCGAGGTAATCCCTGTCTCCGCGCCCGAGTATCTCGATTACGAGAAGCAGACGCGCAGCTTCTCCGGCATCGCCGCGTTTGATTACGCGAATCTGAACCTGACCGGCGGTGAGACGCCGGAGCGCATACAGGGCGCCGTGGTCTCGCCGAGTCTGTTCCCGGTCCTCGGAGTCGAGCCGATCAAAGGTCGCGTCTTTAGCGCGAGCGAATTTGGCGAAGGACGGGACAACGTCGTGGTGCTCAGTGCGCGGATTTGGCAACGCCGTTTCAACTCCGATCCGGAAATTCTCGGCAAACCGGTTTCGCTCAATGGCCGCAACTTCACCGTCGTCGGGATCATGCCCGCAAAATTCGAGTTCCCGATCCCGCTCTTCAACATCCAGGGCGGGCAGTTTTCCGGCCAGGTCGATATCTGGAGACCGATTGTCTTTACGAAAGACGAATTAAAATCGCGCGGATCTCGCAGTTACGGCGTGGTCGGTCGACTGAAGAACGGAGTGACAATGGGACAGGCACAGGCCGAGATAAACACGATCAACGCGAACTGGATTACTCAGTTCCCTGACAACTACAGCGCCCCCACCCGATTCGGCGCTTCGCTTTATTCGCTGCACGAACAGGTAATCGGCGGAATGCGCACCGCCTTGTGGATCTTGTTAGGCGCGGTTGCGCTCGTGCTTCTGATCGCCTGCGCAAATTTGACCACGATGCTCCTGGCGCGCGCTGGCGGTCGTGAACGAGAGTTTGCCATTCGCATCGCGCTCGGGGCGGGTCGTATGCAGTTGCTGCGGCAGATGCTTTCGGAAAGCGTGCTGCTCGCCACGATCGGCGGCGCGGCCGGTGCGTTGCTCGCAATCTGGGGACTCGATTTGCTGCGCGTCATCGGGACACGAACTGTCCCGCGCATCGCAGAGGCGAACCTCGACCCGCGTGTGTTGCTCGTCACGCTCGTGGTCTCGGTCGGAACGGGAATCCTCTTTGGACTTATCCCCGCACTGGCGAGCGGAAATCCCGAGCTCACGGAAGCGCTCAAGGAAGGGGCTCGCGGAGCGACGAGCGGTGTGCGCCGCAACCGCCTCCGCAACGCGCTCGTCGTTGCCGAAGTCGCGCTCGCGCTCGTCCTGCTGATCACTGCGGGCTTGCTGATGAAGAGCTTCGTTCACTTGCAGAACGTCGACGCGGGATTCAATCCGAGGAACGTGCTCACGGCTGAGCTTGCGCTGCCGCAGCTGAAATATCCGCGCGGCAAACCCGTGATCGATTTCTACACCGAGGTCGAGCGCCGCGTCGCGCGCCTCCCTGGCGTCCAGCGTGTCTCTCTAACTTCCATCCTGCCCTTGAGCGGCTCGAACAGCGACAGCTCGTTTCACATCGAAGGTCGACCCGAAGGGCAGACGAAAGTCTTCCCAGACGAAGAGATCCGAGTCGTTACCCCCGAGTATTTCCGCGTCCTCGAGACGCCCCTTATCAAAGGCCGCTTCTTCACCGAAGCCGATAACGCTGATGCGCCCGGCGTCATCATCATCAATCAGGCGATGGCGAAGAAGTATTGGCCCCGTGGATGTGATTGGGAAGCGGATTAACTTTGACGATTCGGATCCGCAAAAGATCAAATGGATCACCGTCGTTGGCCTCGTCGGAGACATCCGGCACCGCGGCCTCGATTCGGAGGCGAAGCCGGAATACTACGTGCCCCATCCGCAGCTGCCCTACCGCGGCATGATCCTCGCCATCCGCAGCGCGCAAGATCCGCGCTCACTCGTGACGGCGATCCGCCGCGAACTCCAGGGGTTCGATCCCGAGCAACCGCTGGCTAACATCAAAACCCTCGAGCAGATCACGGCTGAATCGATCGCGCCGCGCCGTCTTTCGGTCGTTCTTCTCGGCACTTCGCGGCCGTCGCCCTCGTGCTCGCCTCGGTCGGAATTTATGGCGTGATGTCGTTTCTCGTTGTGCAGCGAACACACGAGATCGGCGTTCGCATGGCTCTCGGCGCGCAACGTCGCGATGTCCTCATTCTCGTCGTCGGTCGCGCCGCAAAGCTTGTCCTTCTCGGCACCGCCGTCGGCCTGTTCCTCGCCTTTTTCAGCAGTCGCGCGCTCGGCGCGATGCTTTATGACGTCGGCGCGTTCGATGTTTCAACGTTCACATTCGTCACGTTCGCGCTCGGGTTTGTCGCGCTGCTTGCCAGCTACATCCCTGCGCTCCGCGCAATGCGTTCCGATCCAATGATTGCGCTCGGGCACGGATGACCACAACCGGGAGCCTGCACCCATGCTGACAGATTTTCGATACGCGCTCCGGATGCTGATGAAGGCGCCGACGTTCAGCGCAATCGCGATCCTTACTCTCGGCCTCGCCATCGGCGCGAACAGCGCCATCTTCAGCGTGGTCAATGCGGTGCTCCTGCGTCCGTTGCCGTATCTGCATTCCGAGCAGTTGGTACGCGTCTTCGGTTCCCAGCCGCAGCTCGATCTCGCCCCCACTTCGCCCGCAAATTTCCTCGACTGGAAGGAACACAACGAAGTCTTCGAGCGGATCGCAGCTTACGTCGGAAAAGGTTTTAATCTCACGGGCGGGGATCGACCGGAACGGGTGATCGGTGCGCGGGTTTCGGCCGATCTGTTTCAAGTGCTCGGCGTGCAGCTAGTTTTAGGACGAGCGTTCACGGTTGAGGAAGATGCCGCGGGAAACAATCAAGTGGTGGTCCTCGGTCACGAGTTCTGGCAGCGCCGCTTTGGCGCCGATCCGGACATCGTCGGGCAAACTATCACGCTGAACGAAAAGCCCTACACGATCATCGGCGTGATGCCGCCAGGTTTTGCTTTTCCGAACGCGCGGACGCAGGTGTGGACGCCAATCGCTTTTACGCCGGGGGAGCGCGCGACACGCGAAACGAATTTCATCGATGTTGTCGCGCGGCTCAAATCGGGCGTCTCGATTGGACAAGCTCGCGCCCAGATGAGCGCGCTCGCACAGCAACAAGCGGAGCGTTATCCGAGCAGCAATTCGGGCATTGGAGCGAAAGTCATCTCACTTCAGGAACAAATCGTGGGCGACATTCGGGCAACGCTGATTGTGCTGCTCGGCGCAGTCGCGTTCGTCCTGCTGATCGCTTGCGCGAACGTGGCCAATCTTCTTTTGGCGCGCGCGGGTAGCCGTCAAAGGGAGATCGCGATCCGCGAAGCTCTTGGTGCGAGCCGAGTTCGTGTCACCAGACTGCTCCTGGCCGAAAGTATCGTGCTCGCGGTTCTTGGCGGCGCCCTCGGTTTGCTGTTCGCCACCTGGGGCATTGACCTGCTGATGGTTCTGAAGCCTGCGAATCTTCCACGATTCGGCGAAATTGCAGTTAATCGCACGGTTTTCGGTTTCACTTTCTGCCTGTCGGTCCTTACCGGGATTGTCTTCGGCATCGTCCCTGCCTGGCAGGCATCGCAGTCGGATTTAAATGAATCCCTGAAAGAGAGCAGTCGCGGCGCGACCGGCGGCCCGCGGAGGCATCAGGTGCGCGCGCTGCTCGTCATTTCGGAGGTTGCGTTTTCATTGCTGCTGCTGATTGGCGCAGGCCTCATGATCCGAAGCTTCGCCCGCTTGCTCACGGTCGATCCCGGGTTCCAGGCAGATCATGTTCTGACTGCGTTTATTTCGCTCCCGAGCTCGAAGTACCCGAACAGCTCGGACCAAGCGGCATTCTTCGAGCGACTGATTGAGCGGATGCAAAACGTTCCGGGGGTAATGTCCGCTGGCGTTGTTTCCGACCTGCCTCTATACGGCGGAAGTTCCACCGGGTTTGAGATTGAGGGGCGAGCTGTGCCCGCAGCAGGCCAACGGCCGCTGACCGAGTATCGCATGATCAATCCAGATTACTTTGCTACGATGGGAATGCGGCTCGCGAAAGGCCGACCATTTTCCCGCTACGATGCGGCGAAGGCATTGGGCGTTGTCATCATAAATGAGACGATGGCCTCCCGCTTTTTCCCTGACGAGGATTCAGTGGGAAGACGCATCGGCTTAAGCGGGAATCCAACTGATTGGCGTGAGATCGTGGCCGTCGTCGGAGATGTTCGGAATTATGGAGTCGATGCTGCCGTCAAGCCGGAAGCATACATTCCGTTCCTCCAGAACGGTCCCGAATATCTCTCGGGGATTGCATCTGGCATGAATCTGGTAGTGCGGACGCGGAATGATCCGCTCTCGTTGGCAGCAACTCTCCGCGAGCAGGTGCAATCACTCGATAAAGACCAGCCGGTTTCCGAAATCAGGACGATGGAGTCGCACCTCGCGGAATCGATCGCGCAACGTCGCTTCAACATGCTGCTCCTCGGCGCCTTCGCCATGCTCGCGCTCGTCCTCGCTGCCGTTGGCATTTATGGCGTGATCGCCTACACCGTCGCCCAGCGCGCCCATGAAATGGGCATCCGCATCGCGCTCGGTGCGCGCGGAGCCGACATTCTCAAACTCGTCTTCGCAAATGCGATGCTGACAACCGTCGCCGGCGTGGTGCTCGGTTTGGGAGCTCCCGTCGGGTTGACGAGGCTTTTGCGAAGCCTGCTTTACGAGGTGACTCCGACCGATCCGCTCGTGTTCTCCACGATTACAGCCCTGCTTCTGCTGGTCGCCCTCGTTGCCACGTACATCCCGGCGCGACGCGCGATGAAAGTCAATCCAATCGCCCTCCTCAGAGAACAATGACTGAGATGATCTAAACGAATCGAAATGGAAACGCTTCTCCAGGATATTCGCTACGGCAGCCGGATGCTGCTCAAGCATAAAGGCTTCACCGCAATTGCGGTCATTATCGTCGCGCTCGGAATCGGCGCGAATACAACGATCTTCAGTCTCGTCAACGCCGTGCTCCTGCGGCCACTGCCATTCCCGCACGCGGAAGAGATCGTCTATTTTGAAGGGAGCAACGCTTCGCAAGGAATTTCGGACAGCAACGTTTCTGCGCCCGATCTGGCCGATTGGAGTAATCAGACGAGCGCGTTCGCGGAGACGGCGGCGTTCGCGACCGGCGGATCGATTCTCGCCGGAGGTAGCGCCGAACCGGAGCGTGTTCCAAAGGCAGCGGTTTCCGCGAGCTTCTTTTCTGTGCTGGGGGTGCAGCCGGTGCTTGGCCGCAGTTTTGTCGCTAAAGAAGATCGCGCGGGGGGCGACCTTGTTGCGGTTTTAAGCCACGGCTTGTGGCAGCGGCGTTTCGGCGGCGACAAGAATATCCTCGGTTCGAAGATTACGATCAGCGGGCGGAGTATGACCGTCGTTGGCGTCATGCCCACCGGCTTCGATTTTCCGGAAAAGTCGCAACTTTGGACGTCGCTCCGTCTCGATCCCGCGGAGGAACGGCGCGATAATCGAGCCTACAGCGCGCTCGCGCGTCTGAAGTCCGCGGTCACCTTGCAGCAGGCGCAGTCGCAAATCAGCACGATCAACGCGCAGCTCGCCGCACAGTTCAAGGTCACGAACGCCGGTTGGGACGCACATGTTGTCAGGCTGCACGACCGGCTCGTGCGCGATGTGCGCCCATCGCTGCTCGCATTGCTAGGCGCGGTCACATTCGTTCTCCTAATTGCCTGCGCGAATGTGGCGAATCTGCTCCTTGCGCGCGCCGCGTCACGCCAGAAAGAAATGGCGATCCGCGCCGCGCTCGGCGCAAGCCGCCTGCGCGTGATTCGGCAGATGCTCACCGAAAGCGTGCTGCTTTCTCTGCTCGGCGGCACACTTGGTTTGATCCTAAGCGTCTGGCTCACCGATCTCCTCGTCTCGATCACTCCGCCGGAAGCCCCGCAGCTGGATCGCACTCACCTCGACTACGGTGTGCTCGTCTTCGCGGCCGCCATCTCTGCGTTGACTGGACTCTTTTTCGGTCTCGCGCCCGCCCTGCAAGCCTCGCGCACTGATGTCAGCGGATCGTTGAAAGCCGGAGCCCGCGGGAGCAGTTCGCACGGCACAAATCGCGCACGAAGTCTTCTGCTGATTTCGGAGGTCGCCCTCTCGCTCATGCTGCTGGTCGGCGCCGGTTTGTTGACCCAGAGCTTCCTCCGGCTGCGCGATGTGAAGCCGGGTTTCAACCCCGCGCACGTGCTGACGATGTCGCTCTCTCTACCCTACGCAAAATATTCTACCAACCAGCAACGCATCGCCTTTTTCCAGCAGCTGATTGATCGCGTGAAGACGCTCCCGGCGGTGGAGTCAGCCGGCGCGGCGCTCAGCGTCCCACTCGACGGAAGCGGTTACGCAGTCGGACGCGCTTTCATTCCGGAAGGACGGGCGCTGGCCGCGGAGGAATCTCTGAACGCGAGCTATTCGACCGCGACTCGGGATTACTTTCGCACAATGCAAATTCCGCTGGTGGCAGGCCGCGGGTTCAGCGAACGCGACACGGAGAAGTCGCCGATGGTCGTCGTCATTAACCAGACGCTGGCGCAGCATTCTTTTGGGTCGGCGGCGGCGGCGATCGGTAAACGAATCACGATCTGGCGCGATGAAAAATTCCCGCGTGAGATTGTCGGTATTGTCGGTGACACGAAGCCTTCGACGCTCGAAGCCGCGAGCCAGGCGCAGATCTACGTGCCACAAACGCAGGATGCGAATTGGGGTTTCATGACGCTCGCGGTTCGCGCCAATGGCGATCCGGCCGCGATGACTTCGGCGGTGCGGCACGAAGTGCTCGCGATCGACAAAGACCAGCCGATCTACAACGTCCAAACCATGGAAGACGTTGTCGCGAAGTCGGTGGGTTCGCGGCGCGTTTCGATGCTTCTGTTCAGCGTCTTCGCGGGAGTCGCGCTGCTCCTCGCGGCTGTCGGAATTTACGGCGTAATTGCGTTCGCGGTCTCGCAGCGAACACAGGAAATCGGCATCCGCATGGCGTTAGGCGCGCAAGCGGCGGACGTCATGAAGCTCGTGCTCAGTCATGGAATGGCGCTCACATTGATTGGAATTGGTGTGGGCGTGATTGGAGCATTCGCGCTTTCAAGGCTGCTGGGGAGTCTTCTCTTCGGAGTGGGAGCGAGCGACCCCGCCACCTTCGCTGGCGTCTCGCTCCTCCTCATGGTGGTGGCGCTCGCGGCCTGCTTCATCCCCGCCCGTCGCGCGGCCAGATTAAATCCCGTGAAGGCCCTGAGCTGCGAGTAACTGATATGCCCGATTCGTTCATCAGAATGCGACACGTGGAGAGGTTCTATCCGCTCGGGAAGGGCAGATTTTTTTACGTGCTGCGCGATATCGAACTTGACGTCCAGGAAGGGGATCTCGTTTCGGTGATGGGTCCATCGGGCGCCGGCAAGTCGTCGCTTTTGCATGTGCTGGGAATGCACGATCACGCCTGGACTGGTGAGTATTTTCTTGGCGAAACCGCCGTGCATCAACTGAAGGCGAAGGAGCGAGCCGCCTTGCGCAATGAGCAAATCGGATTCGTCTTCCAGAATTATCATTTGCTCGATGACCTGACCGTTTACGAGAACCTCGATATTCCGCTCTCCTACCGGCGCGTCAGCAAAACCGACCGGGACGCAGCGGTCTGCGACGCGCTCGATCGTTTTCACATCGTCGGCAAAAAAGATTTGTATCCGCGCCAGCTTTCGGGCGGACAGCAACAGCTCGTCAGCATCGCGCGGGCGATGATCGCGAATCCGAAAGTGATTCTCGCGGATGAACCGACCGGGAATCTGCACTCCGATCAGGCCGAGGAAATTATGAAGCTTTTCAAACAGTTAAACGCGGATGGCACAACGATCGTGCAGGTCACTCACTCCAACACGAACGCGGGCTACGGCAATCGGATCGTGCAGTTGCGCGACGGCTTCATTGTTTAACCAGCAACCGTCATGTCGAGCAAAAGTCTTGCCTTGAGCGAAGTCGAACGGGTCGAGACACCCCATTACGCAACCGTGAAGCTTCCGCGACGCCGTCATCCTGAGTCCCGAACGCTTTTGGGGTCGAAGGATCCCGTGATTATACCGATCGCTTTCGCCACAGGATCGAAAGCCCGGCCTCGCCGACTGCTGCGTTACGGCTTGATTTCGTTCCGCTTCGCTGCACTCGGTTCAATAACTCGTTAGGCCATGCTCACTGACCTCAAGCTCGCTCTCCGCCAACTCCGGAAATCACCAGGGTTCACTTTCGTTGCCGTCCTCACGCTCGCCCTCGGAATCGGCGCGAACACCGCGATCTTCAGCGTCATCTACGCGGTTTTATTGCGACCGTTGCCCTATCCGCAATCGGACCGGCTCATGATCGTGACCGAGTCGGACGCAAATCAGCCCAGCATTTCGGTCGCATTTCCCGATTATGTTGATTGGAAGCGAGACAACGCCGTCTTTGAGCAACTGGCGGTTTCACGCCGCGAATCATACAACTTGAGCGGACTCGCAGGTCGCGAACCCGAGCAGATTTCCGGCGCGCTCGTGACCGCGAATTTCTTTCGGGTCATCGGACTGCAGCCACAGATCGGGCGCGTCTTCACGGAAGAGGAGGACCGTGTGGGTGGTCCGCAGTTGGCGGTGATTAGCGATCGACTGTGGCAGAGGGTCTTTGAGCGCGATCCAAATGTGCTCGGCCGATCGCTGAACTTCGGGAACGAGCCTTACACCGTCATCGGCGTGATGCCGCCGCAGATGTTTTCTCCGCGCACGGTCGATGTGTGGTTCCCGCTCATGCGCCGGACGGATAACACCGGCTGGCACAATCGCGATAATCATCCCGGCCTGTTTGGCTGGGGACGGCTTAAACCAAATGTCTCCGTCGAACGCGCGCAGTCGGAAATGAATACGATCGCTGCGCGATTGCAGAAACAATATCCGGCCTCGAATTCGAAGGTCGGCATTAGCGTCACGCCGCTCCTGGAGAATCAGGTCGGCCAGTATCGCGGGAGCCTGGGCCTGCTGCTTGGCGCCGTCGGCTTGGTGCTGCTGATCGCCTGCGCCAATCTTGCGAACCTGCTCGCCGCCCGCGGCGCAGCCCGCGCCCGCGAATTTGCCGTACGCGCCGCCGTCGGCGCGAGCCGCTGGCAGATTGTCCGACAGTTGCTCGTTGAAAGCCTGGTCCTCGCGGGGATCGGAGGCGCGCTCGGTCTCGGTTTCGCCGCCTGGAGTCGCGATTTACTCGTTAGGCTGGCGCCGCCCGATGTCGCCCGTTTTCACGACCTGCCACTGGACAGCTGGGTGCTGGCATTTACGGTCGCGCTCTCGGTGGCGACCAGCGTTCTCTTTGGCTTGTGGCCCGCATGGCAGATTTCCAGAGTCGACGTGCAGCTGGCTTTGAAATCGGGCGATCGCGGCAGCTCCGAGGGCCGCGGTGCCAAACGTCTCCGTGACCTGCTGGTGATTGCGGAAGTTGCGCTCACGCTGATTCTCCTAAGCTCAGCGGGCCTCGTGTTGAAGAGTTTCGCACAAGCGCGTTCGCTCGCCTTTGGCTTCGAGCCTGAGAACCTGCTGACCGCGCGCGTGGATCTGCCCGAGCCTACCTACGCCGACCGCGCAAAGCTGATCACCTTCTCGAAAGCTTTGCTCGAGAAGATTTCAGCTTTGCCGGGCGTTGAACACGCCGCCATCGCCGCCAATCCGCCGTTGATGACCGGATGGCAGACAGGGTTTTTGGCCGAGGGTCTTCCAGAGCCGCCCCCCGGGCAATTGCCGTCCGTGGAGATGTCAGTCGTATCGGGCGACTATTTCGCGACGCTGAAGACGGCGTTACTTCGGGGTCGCGTGTTCGATGCGCGAGACACCAAGGACGCGCCGCTGGTCGTGATCGTCGATCAGCTCCTGGCGGAACGGTATTTCCCAGGGCAAAATCCGATCGGTAAGCGGCTCAGGATGTCCACCGATGAAAAGGCAGGGCGTCAATTCTACACGATTGTCGGAGTCGTTCCGCACCTGAAAGTTTACGGTTTCGAGGAGCCGGTTTCTCTGCCGCAGGCGTACTTGCCGATTTTGCAACAGCCGCAGAGCACGCTCGTCATTCTGGCGCGGACGTCGCAATCACCGCAGGTTCTCGGTCCTTCGTTGCGCAGGATTGTCGCCTCGCTCGATCCGGCGCAGCCCGCCTGGGAAGTGCGCACGATGCAGGATCGAGTGGAGGAAACATGGGCGACACCGCGCCTAACGAGTTTTCTGCTGACGGCGTTTGCAGGACTGGCGCTCACGCTCGCCGTCATCGGTTTGTATGGGGTGATGGCTTATCACGGCGTCCGCCGAACTCGCGAAATCGGGGTGCGGCTCGCCCTCGGCGCGCAACGTCTGCAGGTCTGCACGATGATCTTGCGCCAGGGAATGCACCTGCTCGCCTTGGGTTTGCTGATTGGATTCGGCGGCGCCATCGCGCTCTCGCGGTTGATCCGAAATTTGCTCTTCGGAGTTAACCCCGCGGATCCGACAATTTACCTCGGGGTCAGCCTGCTGCTGGCGGCGGCGGCGAGTCTGGCCTGCTGGATCCCCGCCCGCCGCGCCTCGCGAGTTGACCCCATGGTGACCTTGCGCGCCGAATGAAGGCTTTCGATGTGGCGCAACTTTCCAAGTTGCGAACCAAAACGCGGCAAGTTGGAAACTTGCGCCACTTCTTCCATGACTGACCTCCGCTTCGCCATTCGCCAACTCCGGAAATCGCCCGAATTCACCTTTGTTGCGGTGCTCACGCTGGCACTCGGGATCGGCGCAAACACTGCCATCTTCAGCGTCATTCGCGCGGTCCTGCTCCAGCCCCTGCCGTATCCAGCACCGGAACGGATCATGGCACTGCACGAAACCAGCGGCGCCCAGGAGTTTCGCTCGCATTCCCGGATTACCTCGATTGGCGTCGCGACAACACCGTCTTTGAGAGCCTCGCCGTTTCGCGCGCTGACTCGCGCAATCTCAGCGGCATCCCGGGACGCGATCCCGAACGCATCAGCGCGGCTTATGTGACCGCGAATTTTTTCAAAGTAATTGGTCTTCCCGTCGAGCTCGGTCGCACGTTCACCGAAAAAGAGGATCGAGTCGGCGGACCGCAGCTGATCGTCATCAGCGATCGACTTTGGCAGCGTGTGTTCCAACGCGATCCCGGCGTCCTCGGCCGCTCCGTTACATTTGATTCGAGACCGGTCACCGTCATTGGCGTTATGCCGCCCGCGATGTCATCTCCAGAGGGGACCGATGCCTGGTTCCCGATCATGCGCCGGAGCAACAATCCAGGCTGGATGAACCGCGCCAATCATCCGCTCATGTACGGGTGGGGGAGATTGAAACCCGGCGCGACGCTGGAAGGGGCGCGGACCGAGATGAAGCGATCAGCGCACGCCTCGATAAACAGTATCCCGACACGAACGCGGGCGTGAGCGCGATCGTGAAACCGCTCCTTGAAAACCTCGTCGGCGGTTATCGAAAGAATCTCACGCTCCTGCTCAGCGCGGTCGGTCTCGTTTTGCTCATCGCCTGCGCGAATCTCGCCAATCTTTTCGCGGCGCGTGGTGCGGCCCGGGCGCGGGAATTCGCGATCCGCGCGGCGGTTGGCGCCTCGCGCGGTCGAATCGTGCGCCAGCTTTTGATCGAAAGCGCGATCGTGGCGCTGCTTGGGGGTGCACTCGGCTTCCTCATCGCCCTCTGGAGCCGCGACGCTCTCGTTGCGCTCGGTCCCGCTGGCGTGGGCAGGTTCCACGAGATCAGCTTCGACGGTCGTGTCCTCGGGTTCACTTTTGCGCTCGCCGCACTCACGAGCGTGCTCTTCGGTTTATGGCCTGCCTGGGGCGCATCGCGCGCCGACGTGCAACTGGCGCTCAAGTCCGGTTCCACGCAAGCGTCCGATTCGCGATCGGCACGACGTTCACGTGACTTGCTCGTGATCGGTGAAGTCGCGCTCACGCTCATCCTGCTCAGCTCCGCAGCGCTGGTCATGAAAAGTTTTGCGCGCGCGCAGGCCCTCGCGCTCGGTTACGAGCCGAGGAATCTGCTCACCGCCCGGATCGACCTGGCGTTCGCCAACTACGGGACCTCGGCGAAGGTGGCCACTTTCTCGAACGCTCTGCTCGACAAAGTGCGCGCATTGCCTGGCGTGAACAGCGCCTCGATCGGGTCCAACCCGCCGCAGCTAAGCGGCTGGCAGGTTTCATTCTTCCGCGACGGCATCGGAACGCCGTCGGCCGCAGATCAACCGAACGCGGAGAGCGAAGTCGTGGCGTCGGATTATTTCGTGACGCTGAAAGCGCCGATCCTGAGCGGGCGCGGGCTCGACCGCCGCGATACGGCGAATGCGCCGCTCGCGGTTGTGATCGATCAAAGTCTGGCTGCGCGCTATTTCCCAGGCGAGGATCCGTTAGGCAACGGCTTTCCGTCGCGCCCGACGGTGAGGCGACCGACAATCGCTGGTATCAAATCGTGGGCGTGGTCGGGCGGATGCAATACCGAAGTTTTGACGATCCGACTCCGCTTCCCGCACTTTACTTTTCACAGGGCCAGGTGCAACGGACCAATCTGGTCCTGCTGGTGCGTTCGACGGTCGGCAACGCTGCGCTGGAAAAATCAATCCGTCAGATCGGCGCCTCCCTCGATCCCACCCAGCCCATTTCGATGTGCGCCCGATGATGGAACGCGTGCAGGAAACTTGGGCAGCGCAACGGCTTCTCACATTTCTGCTCTCGATTTTTGCCGGCCTTGCGCTTCTCCTTGCGACGATTGGTTTGTATGGTGTCATCGCTTACACAGCGGTTAGCCGTCTGCGCGAAATCGGCGTTCGCCTCGCGCTCGGTGCGCAACGCGCAGACATTCGCGCGCTCATCCTGAGACACGGTCTGCGCTTGCTTGCAATCGGACTTGCGCTCGGTCTCGGCGGCGCAATAGGCCTCTCGCATTTGCTGCGCAGTGTTTCTCTTCGGAGCGGAGGCGATCGATCCTGTGATTTACTTCATCGTCAGCGCACTCCTCGCTCTTGCAGCCCTCGCTGCCTCCTGGATTCCCGCGCGTCGGGCAGCGCACGTCAACCCAATGATCACCCTTCGCGCCGAATGAAGAATCAATGTCGCGAGCGTCCCGCTTGCAAATCCATCCAACGCAAGCTGAAAGCTTGCACTACTCTAATATGAACGATCTCCGCTTCGCGCTCCGCCAACTGCGTAAATCGCCCGGCTTCAGCATTCTTGCGATCCTGACGCTGGCCATCGGTATCGGAATGAACACCGCGATCTTCAGTCTCGTGCATGATCTATTTTTGCGCGGGCTGCCGTTCGAAGAACCCTCACGCATCATTCGAATGCAAGGCGAAGCGAAGGAGCGCAATCTGACGCAGCTCCCGATGTCGATTCCTAAGTACTGGCATTTCCGCGACGCCCAGACGGTTTTCTCGGAGACGGCCGCGGACGCGGGCACGGGATTCATTCTCACGGGAGTGGGCGACCCGATTCAGGTGAACGGCGACAACGTGACTGCGAATTATTTTCACCTGCTCGGAGTGAAGCCGATCCTGGGTCGGTCGTTTTTCCCGGAAGAGGAAATGAAAGCGGACGTGGCGGTGATCAGCGAGCATTTCTGGCGCAGCCGCCTCGCCGCCGATCCGAATGTGCTTGGACACAGCCTCACCCTGAACGGGGTGCCGACTACAGTTATTGGCGTAATCCCGACGATGCCGATCGCATGGTTCGGACCGGACCTTGAAATCTGGAAGGCCCAGCCGTTCGACCTGCCGGGAACTCCGAAAGAGGTGCTGATGCGCGGCGTCAGCTTCATGCGCGTAATCGGCCGGCTGAAAGCTGGTGTCACAATGGAGCAGGCGAAAGCGAACCTCGCGGCGGTGCAGGAAAGTTACCGCGCGCAGAATGGCGAGAAAGCTGACAGTACCTGGCAGCCGGTGCTGCTGACTGCGCAGGAGGATGCGACGGGTTAGCTGCGTCCGGCGTTTCTCACGTTGCTCGGCGCGGTTGCGCTCGTGTTGCTGATCGCGTGCAGCAACGTTGCAAATCTGCTGCTTGTGCGGTTCACCGGCCGGCGGCGAGAGATCGCTTTGCGCGTCGCGCTTGGCGCATCCCGTGGCGGTATCGTGCGCTTGTTCGTCGTCGAAAGCACGCTGCTGAGCGTCGTCGCCGGCGCCCTCGGCATTTGCATGGCGCTTTGGGCGCTCCCACTCGTGCCGAAACTCGCGGGACAAAACGTTCCCCTTGAAGCTGTCGGTGCGCTCAACCTGCCCGTACTCGGATTCACACTGCTGGTCTCGGTCGTGATGGGCCTCGCGATGGGAATGTATCCGGCGCTGCAAAGCTCGCGCTCCGATCTGATCGACGGCTTGAAAGATGGCGGCCGCGCGATCAGCGGCAGTGCCGGGCAACAGCGCTTCCGTCGCGGACTCGTGGCGGCGCAAGTCTGTCTTTCTGTCGTGCTGCTAGCGGGAGCCGGTTTGCTCATCACGAGCTTCCTCCGCCTAACGAAGGAGAACGCCGGCTTCCGTGTCGATCGCATTTGGGTGGGCGGGATCGGATTACCTTCTGCGCGTTATCCTGACAAACCGTCCTACGCGCGCTTTGCGAAAAAGTTGCAGGAAGAACTGCGAACCGCACCCGGAGTCGAAGCCGTTGCGCTCAGCGACAGCGTGCCGCTCGCCGGCAACTTCTCGCAATCACCTTACGCGCGCTCGGATCGGAATCCGCTTCCGTTAAATCAACGGCCGCTGGGGATCATGCACAGTGTTTCGCCCGGTTACCTGCAAGCGTTCGGCATCTCACTTCTCGCAGGTCGCGATGTGAATGAGCGCGATACCACGGATACACCGCCCGTGGTCTTGATCAGCCAGGCGACCGTGAAACGTTTGTTTCCCGACGAGAATCCCATCGGTCACCAGATGTATTTCGGCACCGATAATGGCAGCGGACTGCTGACCGAGATCGTCGGCGTGGTCTCGGATATTCGTTTCCGGCAGTTGGATAAAACCGATGATGTGGAGTTTTACCGTCCGCTTGGGCAACGAATTTTTCCGTTTGTCACGCTCTCGATTCGCAGCTCGCTCCGCTCAGATGCGTTTGCCGGAGCCGCGCGCATCGCCTTGCGCAAAATCGACAGCGAACTGCCGATCATCCAACCCAGGACCATGCGTGAAGTGATGGATACCTCGCTTGGGCAGCAGCGCCTGACGACTATATTACTCGGCATTTTCGCCGGCGTCGCGCTGCTGCTTGCGATGATTGGAATTTACGGCGCCGTCGCTTACACCGTGACACAACGCACCGGCGAGATCGGTGTCCGCATGGCGCTTGGCGCACAAACGCGAGACGTGCTGCGGCTCGTGATCATGCAAGGGATGTCGCCAGTTTTCATCGGCTTGGCCGCCGGCATCTTAGCAGCACTCGTACTGGGGCGATTGCTTACCACTCAGCTCTACCAGGTCTCCGCGCACAATCCCGCGCTCCTTGGCGTGGTGACGGTGCTGCTCGCAGGCATTGCGCTCCTCGCCTGCCTGCTTCCCGCACGGAAGGCCAGTCTGGTGAACCCCCTGCAAGCATTGCGAACGGAATGAAAACTGAACAACGTAGCGCAAGCGTCTCGCTGGCATCGGTTCGGACGGCAAGTCGTACGCTTGCGTTACTTTTGATCGCGTTCTGCGCAAGTGCGGTCAGCACTTCCGCGGCCGCCGACGAGCTGAAACGGCGCGGATTCCTCGGAGCGCAGTTCAAAACGGAAGGGAAAGTCCGGACGAGCGTTTCTTCGATCAAGCCAGAGTCGCTTGCCGCAAAACTCAACCTGCAACCCGACGACGTGGTTTCCGGAATCAATGGGCATACGATCACGACGGCGGGCATTGATCGCGAATTACGGACGCTGCGTGCGGGCGATCACATCGCGCTCCAGGTTCAACGTGCTGGCTGCGGCACCTTCGAGGTGGATGGCATCCTGCCCGAAGCACCGCGCGAGCAAGTCCAAGGCGCTGACGTCACCTACGATTCCGTGCGAGATTCGCGCGGTGAGCGGCTGCGGAGGATCGTCACGAAACCGGCAGGCGCGCGAGAAAAGCTTCCGGTTATCTTTGTCGCGGGTTGGCTGAGCGACGACACTGTTGAAGCACCCGCGGACACAAGAGACTCATCCGGCTTGGTCTTTCGTGGCCTGGCAGCATTGCCGAATTTCGCCACGCTGCGAATGGACAAGCCCGGCGTTGGTGACAGCGAAGGCAATTGCGCAGAGACAGATTTCGAAACTGAGCTGAGCGGTTATCGCGCAGCGTTCGCCAGTCTCAGTCGCTATGACTTCATTGATCCCGATCGTGTTTACATACTTGGAATCAGCAATGGCGGAGGCTTCGCCCCGCTCGTTCCCACCGAAGCGGAAGCAAGGCGCGTCCGCGGTTATGTAATCGTCGGTGGTTGGGTAAAGACCTGGTTCGAGCACATGCTCGAGATCGAGCGACGGCGTCTCGCGCTCAGCGGCAAATCGCCAGCCGAAGTGAACGACGCGATCAAAAAAGTCGCGACATTCTACGAGCAATATCTCATTCGCGAAAAAAAGCCGGGCGATCTCCTGCGCGATAATCCCCAGCTCGCCGCCATTTGGACCGGCGACGGGACGCATCAATATGGCCGGCCCGCTGCGTTCTATCAGCAACTCCAGAAGCTGAATCTCGAGCAGGCTTGGTCAAAGGTCGCGAACGCAAACCGACCGGAGAAGCGCGGTTTATGGAAGTGCCGCAGATGGGCCACACCTTTCAGCATTTCGCCAGCATGGAAACAGCATTTCAAAGGTGAGGAGCTGCCCTTTGATACCGGCGTGGTGCAAACATTGACTGACTGGTTTCAACAGCACCGCGGGGGCTAATGGATGAACGATTTCCCGTTTCGCAATCTGCCAGCTCATCAACCATCTCGGGTTCAGCGTTATCGCCGTGCTCGCGCTGGCTCTGGGAATCGGCGCCGCGACTCGGTGTTCGCGTACTATTTTTGTTTCACGGAGAAGAAAAAGTTCGATGGCGCGGAGGCCATCGCCAGCCCGCGAGACACGCGCGCTACCCACACGAAATCCAAACACGCAACATCATGCTAACCGACCTTCGTTTCGCTCTCCGCATGCTGATCAAGTCTCCGGGGTTCACCATCATTGCTGTCCTCACTCTTGCGCTCGGCATCGGCGCGAATAGCGCAATTTTCAGCGTCATCGACAGCGTCCTGCTCCGGCCGTTGCCGTTCAAAGATCCGTCGCGGATCGTTATGCTCTGGAACCGAGACGCGCGGTCGACGAACGGTCGCGATAATCATTCCTTCCCCGATTACGCTGATTTCCGGGACCAGAACCGGACCTTCAGCGCGCTTGCCGCCTATAGCCGCACGGGCAGTGTCCTCACTCTCGGCGAGGAATCGCAGCCGTTGGAAGGCGTCGTCATTACTTCGCAGATTTTCGATGTCCTGGGAATTCCGGCGTTGCTGGGCCGCGGGTTCACGAGCGAGGAAGACAAGCCCGGCGCACCGAATGTCATCGTTTTAACGCACGGGCTCTGGCAACGCGCATTTGGCAGCGATCCCAAAATCATCGGCCAGCAAATTGTGATGATGGGGCGCAGTTACACCGTTCTCGGCGTGATGCCGCCCGGCTGGAAATTTCCGGTGGAAGTCGAGCGCATAGATTATCTGCTCCCGCTCGAGCCGGCTCTGGGCGCGACAGAATTAAATGAGCGCGGCGCTCATTTCCTGTCAGTCGTTGGGCGGCTGAAACCCGGAGTGCCGTTGCGCCAGGTCGAGGCGGATACCTCCGCAGTCGCAGCGCGATTGGCAAAACAATATCCCGACACTAACACGAGCAATAGTTCCACGATCGTCGTTCCGCTCCACGATGACGTGGTTGACGAAGTCCGGCCCGCGTTACTCGTTCTGCTTGCCGCAGTCCTGCTCGTGCTCCTGATCGCGTGCGCGAATGTCGCGAACTTGCCGCTGCGCGCGGCCGCGAAATCGCGGTTCGCACAGCCCTCGGCGCGAGTCGATTTCTCATCGTCCGCCAGTTGCTGTGCGAGAGTTTCCTCCTCGCGATTCTCGGTGGCAGTGGCGGTCTGCTCCTCGCCTGGTGGGGTGTCGATCTTCTCGGCGCGCTCGGGCCGCGCGGGCTCCCGCATCTGGGCGAGATCGCAGTTAATGGAACGGTCTGCGCATTCGCATTCGGCGCGGCGGTTCTGAGCACGTTCGTGTTTGGACTGATCCCCGCGCTCCAGGTTTCAAAGCCGAATGTGAATGATTCGCTCCAACAGGGATCAAAAGGTTCGACCGGCGGTCTGCATACAAATCGGCTGCGCAGTTTCCTGGTTATCTCTCAGGTTTCCCTCTCGCTGCTGCTCCTCGCGGGGGCGGGCCTGCTCATGCGGAGCTTTTTCAATCTCCGGGCAGCCAACCCAGGATTCAATCCGAGTCGCGTCGTCACTATGAGTCTGACACTTCCCAAGGTGAAATATCCGAATGAAGACCAGCAGGTCCGGGTTTTCGATCAGGTCTTTGCGAAACTATCCGCTCTGCCGGGAATTGAAGCGACCGGCGGAGTCAATCCATTACCGCTCAACGGCAGCATCCGCGCTTCGACCTTTACCGCGAGCGGAATGCCGGTGATGGCGCCGAGCGAACATCCTGCCGCCGGGCACCTGATAGTCATGCCCGACTACTTTCGCGCCATGAAAATTCCGCTGCTCAGCGGTCGCGCAATCGATCGCCGCGACACCGCGCAATCCCCGCTCGTGATCATGATCAATGAAGCTTTCGCGCGAAAATTTTTCCCTGGACGCAATGCGATCGGGGAACGCGTCATGGTCGACCGTGACGATAATAAAGCTCCCCCGTGTGAGGTCGTAGGAGTGGTTGGCAATTCACGGCACGACGCGCTTGCGATCGTACCCAGCCCCGAGTTTTACGTGCCGATTACGCAGGATGCGCAGCGTCGGTTGGATGTCGTTCTGCGGACATCGCAGGAAAATCTTGCCGGTCTCGATACCGCGGTTCAGCGCGCCATTCATGAGGTCGATAAAGATCTCTTCGTTCCCAAGCTGAAGGCGATGGAGCGAATTCTCTCCGCGAACATCGCCCAGCCGCGGTTCAATATGGTGGTGCTCGCAATCTTCGCAATCTTCGCGGGTGTCGCGATGATTCTCGCGGCGATCGGAATCTACGGAGTCATCGCTTACAGCGTCACGCAACGCACCCGCGAGATCGGCATTCGCATGGCGCTCGGCGCGCAGCGCACCCAGATGCTGAGTATGGTGTTGCGCGAAAGCCTCACGCTCGTCCTGGCGGGGTTAGGGATTGGGATCATCGTCGCTCTCGCCACGACTCGGCTGCTGCGAACACTGCTCTACGGAGTGGGAGCGAACGATTGGACGACCTATTTTTTCGTGGTTGTGCTCCTGGGAGGTGCAGCGTTGCTCGCAAGCTACATCCCCGCGCGTCGAGCGATGAAAGTCGATCCAATGGTGGCGCTGCGATATGAGTGATCCAGGGAGCGCTCGCGGCTCGCGTGTAGCGCTCGGCGGCTCGCTGAGTGCCTGCTTTCCTCGAAGGATTGACGCTGAACCTCTCACCCGGCCCTTCGACCGAGGAAGTTCGCGATCGCGGGCCGCCATCGCCAACACGCGAACCGCGTGTGCTCCCCGGAAGCAAATCGCACAGTCGAAGCATCCGTGATGACACCTAAACGCTTTCGCCACGGGGTTCCTCCCCCCAAAGCGTGCGGGCCTCGGAATGACAATCATAACCAAAAACATGGACGACAAATCTTATGCTCACTGACTTCACTTACGCCCTCCGGATGCTTATCAAGTCCCCGGCGTTCACCATCGTCGCGGTTCTCACGCTCGCGCTCGGGATCGGCGCGAACAGCGCGATCTTCAGCGTGATCGATGCCGTGCTTCTCCGACCGCTGCCATTTCGAAATCCGGATCAACTCGCCATGGTCTGGAACAAGGTCCCGGATCGTGGCGACAAAGGCGTTCCGGTGTCGTATCCCGATGCCGCCGATCTCCGCGAACGAAACAAAAGTTTTTCGCAACTCGCAATTTTCACCCGCGGAGAAACGGTTCTGGAGGGGACCGATCAATCGCAACTCCTGCAAGGTCTCATCGCGACCTCCGATAGTTTTTCCGTGCTTGGTCTCGCGCCTTTTCTGGGCACCTCTTATGGGCGGGATCGTGAGAACGCGACGGCTGCGCGCGTGGTCCTGATCAGCCACGCTCTGTGGCAAAGCGCGTTCGGCGGCGATCCCCAAATTGTTGGCCGCCAGATCACCCTCGCGTCGCGCAGCGTCACCGTGGTCGGGGTGTTGCCGCGCGACTGGAAATTCCCAGTGCAGGATGGCCGCACGGATTATCTCATGCCGCTGGAGCCGCTGATTCCCACCGAACTCAATCATCGCGGCGGTCATTTCCTCTCCATCGTCGGGCGGCTTCGACCCGGCGTTTCTCTCTCGGGTGCGACGGCGGAATTGAACGCCATCGCTGGCCAGCTCGCGCAGGAATATCCTGACACGAATGCGAAACGTTCCGTCACCGTCATTCCTCTGCACGAAGACCTTGTTGGCAATATTCGACCGGCATTGCTCGTCTTGTTAGGGTCAGTCGCGCTCGTTCTCCTGATCGCGTGCGCAAACGTCGCAAACCTGCTGCTCGCGCGCGGCGCCGCCCGCACGCGGGAGATGGCGATTCGCACCGCGCTCGGTGCAAGTCGCGTGCGGATTATCCGCCAGTTGTTAGCGGAAAACTTTCTGCTCGCAGGCTTTGGCGCGATCGGCGGATTGGTTTTCGCCTGGTGGGGATTGGACCTGCTCGTCGCGCTCGGCCCGGGCGATTTGCCGCGCTCAGACGGGATTGCGATCAATCCAGCGGTCGGCGCCTTCACATTTTGCGTCGCGATCTCCAGCACGCTGCTCTTCGGGCTTTTGCCATCGCTTCAGCTTTCGCGCCGTGATGTGAGCGCGGCACTGCAGCAAGGCGCGAAAGGTTCTTCCGGCGGCCCGCATTCGAACCGATTGCGCAGCCTGCTCATCATCTCGCAAGTCGCGCTCTCGCTCCTGCTGTTGATTGGCGCGGGGTTGTTGCTCCGCAGTTTCATGAACCTGCGCGCCACGAAACCCGGCTTCGATCCATCGCGTGTGATGGCGGCTGAGTTCGTCTTGAACGCCGCGAAATATCCGGAGGCGGGAGCGCAGTTTCGTTTCTACGACGAATTTCTGCGGAAAGTTCGCGCCTTCCCCGGAGTCGAATCCGCGGGCGGGGCAACCCCGTTACCGTTTCGCGGATAATACCCGCGCCTTGACTTTCTCGATTCCGGGCCGGCCGCCCATTGCCCTGGGCGATCACCCGTCCGCCTCATACCTCGTTGTCGACGGCGGTTATTTCCAGACGATGAAAATTCCCAGCTTGCGCGGCCGCCTTTTCGATCAGCGTGACACCGCGCAATCGGGTTTAGTGGTGATTATGAATGATGCCTTTGCCCGAAAACATTTCCCAGCTGGAAACGCGCTTGGGCAGACGGTCGCAATTGATCGCGGGGCGGGAAAAAAGTCTGTTTGCACGGTCGTCGGCGTGGTCGGCGATTCACGGCACGATGCTTTGGGCACGCCCGCTGGGCCAGAGATGTATGTTCCCTTGTCGCAGGACCCGCAGCGCGCGCTTGATCTCGTGGTACGAACGGCGAGCGAAAATCTCACGGGATTAAATGCAGGCATTCGCGATGCGGTGCAGCAAATCGATCGTGACGTTTTTGTGCCGCAACTCCGACCGATGGAATCGCTGGTTTCGGCATCCCTGGCGCAGCCGCGCTTCAACATGATGTTGCTCGCAATCTTCGCGGGTGTCGCGATGATTCTCGCGGCGATCGGAATCTACGGAGTCATCGCTTACAGCGTCACCCAACGCACCCGCGAGATCGGCATTCGCATGGCGCTCGGCGCTCAGAGGAGGCAAATGCTGCGGATGGTGCTGCGCGAAAGCCTCACGCTTGTCCTGGCGGGATTGGGGATTGGGTTCATGGTGGCTCTCGCCACGACTCGGCTGCTACGAACACTGCTCTACGGAGTGGGAGCGAACGATTGGACAACCTATCTTTCCGTGGTCCTCCTCTTGGGAGGCGCAGCCTTGCTCGCAAGCTACATCCCCGCGCGCCGGGCGATGAAAGTCGATCCCATGGTGGCGCTGCGATATGAGTAACCGGGGAGCACACGCACTTCGCGTCTAGCGCTCGGCGGCTCGCCGAGCTTGCTTTCATCCGACGATTGACGCTGAACCTCTCACCCGGCCCTCGACAGAGGAAGTTCGCGATGGCGGGCCGCCATCGCCCACACGCGGGCCGCGTGTTCTCCCCGGAAGCAAATCGCGCCTCGGGCACTATCGGATATACCACTGACCTAAATGCGCGCTGCGACAGCCGATCAAGTCCCCGCATTCACCATGAACGCGGTTCTCACGTCGCGCTCGGCATCCGCGCTCACAGCGAGGTCTCCGCTGTCTTGCTGTCGGGAGGTGCAGCCTTGCTCGCGAGTTACATCCCCGCGCGCCGGGGCGATGAAAGTCGATCCCATGGTGGCGCTGCGATATGACGGAGCACAGGCTTTCAGCCTGTGCGGACAACGGGCATTGCTGCCCGTTCCTTCCAGCGATGGATCATTTGTTCAGACGGCAGCAAATTGCCTGCTGGCCGCACAGGCTGAGAAGCCCGTGTTCCCACGCGATAAGCCGCTTTGCGGGGCAACACGCGTTTATCGTCCCTGCTCGACGTCCCCGCGGAACAAGCGCGCGGTTTGGCCAGTTTCCTTGATCATCTGCTTGCTCGCGACCACGCGATCGAGTCCGCCGGTGAAGCTGCGAAAGGGCGCTGAAGCGAAGTCGATTTGCCACACCACCGTCCCGTTCCCGTGCGAAATTAGTTCGTAAAAGGTGACAGAGAAAAAATAGGTATCGCTAACGTAATAGCTGCAATCGGCAAGCTGCCATGAAGGTGCTTTTCTGGCGGCAATGAAACCGGCGTGAAGATTGGTATGACTGCGCACGAGCGCGGCTTCCCAATAGGGTAGAAGTTCGTCCGGCATGCGCGCGCCGGACACGAAAGGCGCGCGGCTGGTGAAATCACTGAAGCGCGCAGCGATCTTCGGCGCCATTTTCAAGAGGCTCTCGAACTCGGTCCGCGCCTTGATTTGAACACTCCCGGCTGCATACGCCGGCACCGCCTCCAGTCCGCCGGAGAAAATCGATTGATCGCGCGCGCGGAGAATCTTCCGCCAAAAATCCGCAATCGCGACAGTGCCTCGCGTTTGAGGCTCGTCGGTAAACATCGCCATCTCGGCTGCCGTTAAGTGCAGGTCGGACGTGCCGGTTCCATTGGCAAGCTGGGCCGTGCGGTCGATCAGCCAACGGTCCTCGTCGCGCGCATCGAAACGGAGCGGCTCCCATACATTTGGCGCGGCGGGCCAGCGGTATTCGCGCATCGTCCTGATCTCGAGCTGCGCGTGCTTCGCCGGATTCCAGTGCAGCAGTTTCTCCCCGACCACTTCGACCGGAGCGTGAACGAAGTAACAGCTTTCCGCGTAAACTCCGCGTGTAAAGTTTCCAAGCGGACCGCGAGCACTGAGAATTTCGCCTGCTTCGAGCTTCGCCCGATCGAGCGCCGGCAAGCTCGAGAGCGATCTGATCTGCTCGAGCCCGAACGTGTCGGCCGCAAGTTTATTGGGACTGCCGAAGGCTAATGCAACCGTCAAACAGAACGCCGTCCGGCATAGCTTCATCGGATCACCGCTCTGAACCGTGGCTAAAACTGTGCTTTGAATTCCAGCCGGAGGTAAGGGGCTGGATCGACGTCGTAGACCTTATTGGCACGATGAAAATCGAACGACCGCTCGATCGCGTAACCAGCGCCGAGATCGACCGCGCAGGCGTTGTTCACTTCATAGGAAAAGCCAAGACCTGCGCGGTAATCGGTGTAATCGACTTGTGCGCCATTGAGCTTGCGCGGCGCGATCGTGTCGTCGTGGTCGGTGCGGAAAGATCCGCCGACAAACTGACCGCCGGCCCAAAAGTTCAACTTGTCGGTCGGCGAATAAATCACGCGCGGTTCAGGCAGGATCGCATTGAGGCGGAACTGCTTGTTCGGAATCCAAATCACGCCGACAAGCGGAAGGACTGGAAAACGCCCGCGCAGGAATGCGGCGTTGACTCCAGTGAAAAGAAAAAGCTTATCCGGCTGGATCACCCAGATGCGGCCGGCGGTGATCGGCGCATCAAAGGATGAAATGCCGATGTGTTCTTCGGTGAAGATGCCAGGGCGAACTTCGAGAAAGGCCGCGACATCTCTGCCATGCATGTAGTCGATGCCAAAGACGCCGGCGAGACTTTGCAGATGGGTCGGAACCGGAGCCGCGGTGCGTCCGAAATCGAAACGCTCATAGGCAAGGCCTAAATGCCAGTAAAGATTGCCACTGAGATGGATCCGATGCCCGTACTGGAACTCGTTCTGAAATTCGTACTGGTCGCCGTAGCCGATATCGTCCCGGTTGACCTCGCTTTGGAAAACGAAGCCGCTCTGGATCTCGAAAATGTCGAGCGGCACCGGCTCCAGCGTGTCTGCCCTTTGCTCGGCCGAGCTGACCTGTTTCTGCTCGGTGCCAGCCCGGAGGGCCGAAGTCGAAAAGCCGACGATGAGTGCCAATGCGACCTGAAGAAATTTTTTCATGTAATGTCGGTTGTAAGTCATTCGCGCCCGCAACGCAATGCGGACTCTTCGTTGTGGAAAGCAGACAGAACCGATTCATCGATCTTTGCTTACTATTTCTAGCGAACGCGACGGATCTCTAGCTTTGGGCGGTTGAGCGGCGAAGCGGGCAAAGACTCGGTTCGCGGCGAGTCATTCCATTTTGGAAGGTCACGGGTTTCGACTTCGCTCAACATGACGGAAACGATAGCGTCGCGCGAAAACGATGAATGCCGCTGAGCAACATTTGGCCTGGAATGATCCACGCTTCGCCGAGCTCATTGCGCGCTCGCGAAAATATGACGTCGGTCCTCGGCTAGTCGTGAGCCCGTTCGATTCGCTCGCCGAATCGATCGCGTATCAGCAATTGAGCGGCAAGGCGGCGGCCACAATTTTCGGCCGTGTGCGCGCGCTTTATCCGCGACGCAAGCGGCTCGATCCCGCGGAAGTTCTCGCGACCGCTGATCAAATGCTCCGCGCCGCGGGGTTGTCGGGCAGCAAAACTGCCGCGCTCAAAGATCTCGCGACGAAAACGCTCGCAGGCATCGTCCCAACGGGGCGCGCGCTTGTGAAGATGAGCGACGAGGAAATCATCGAGCGGCTCACTGCGGTGCGCGGCATCGGCCGCTGGACGGTGGAGATGCTGCTGATTTTCGATCTTGGCCGGCCAGATGTTTGGCCAGTCGACGATTACGGGGTGAGAAAAGGATTCGCGAAAACCTTTGCTCGTCGCAAGCTCCCGACGCCGAAACAGCTTCGGAAGATTGGCAAGAAATGGCGGCCCTATCGGTCGGTGGCCGCGTGGTATTTCTGGCGGGCGCTGGACTTGGCAGACGTCCCGAGCGGCAACCGGAGTTAAAAGCCATCTCACAATCGCGCCGTCATTCTGAGCCCCGAAAGCGTTTGGGGTCGAAAGCCGTAACGCAGGCGGCAAGCCGTCGACGCCGGACTTTCCATCCCGTGGGTAGGACCTCAGATGACGCCATTGGGTTCCCTCGACTTCGCTCCCGGATGACATGCTTTGCGTTGCATTATGATGTGACGTCCGGTCATTCCGTGCAGAGGCTGTCGCCTACGCTACCTTGAAGGTAAGGATACGGGATCTCTCGACTGCGCTCGAGATGGCGAGAGCTCAACGGCTAATCTCGTCCGAGCAGCGCCCACCCACATCACCTTCCGGAGCACCGCGGTGACGCGCGATGAAATCACTGGGGTTAATCCAGCCGCGCGTGTCCTCCCGATAACCGGGACCGATAAAGGGCGTCGTAAATTCGCGCATCTCGAAATGCAGATGCGCCCAATATTGCCCGTGCGCAGTTCCGACGGTCGCAATCTGCTCGCCGCGTCGCACGTTTTGCCCCGGCGAGACAAGGATTTTTTCGACGTGGCCGTAAACGATTGCACAAATTTCCGCGTGCCGCCTTCTTCATAGGCGTGCAGGACGATAACGGCGTTCCCCCAGCCGGGTCCACCTTCCCGAGCGAGCAAAATGCGCCCGTCCGCGACTGCGTAAACCGGATCGCCGAGGTCGCTGTTCTCGCCGCCGATTCCGTTCAGATCATCACCGAGATGCCGGTTTTGCGTAAACGGCTGCGCGTTGTAGGCGAACGCGCCGTTCTCGCTTGCGATCGGGTAATCGAATCGCGCGGCAGTTGGAAGCGATGCCAGCTCGAGCGGTGCAGGAAGCTGAAACGGCGGCTCGAGTTTCGTTGGCCGCGTGAGCTCGGGGCGCAGCCGAATAAATAAGGAGACGCCAAGCGTCACGACAAAGGCTGCGGCAGCCAAAGCCGCGAGCGGGACGAAGGTTCTCCCCTTGCTCGTCTCGTGCTTCATCTTTACGCTCCCGCAATGCGGATTCTGGTGACGGGCGGAGCAGGTTTTATCGGCTCGCACCTGGTCGAAAGCTTACTTGGCGACGGGCACGAGGTCGCAATCCTCGACGACTTCAACGACTTCTACGACCCCGAGATCAAACGGGCGAACATTCGGGCGGTGGCCGATGACGTGGCGGTCCATCAAATCGACTTGCGTGACAGCAGCGCGGTGCGGGCGCTCTTTCATCGCGAAAAGTTCGACACGATCGCGCATTTGGCCGCGCGGGCCGGCGTGCGTCCGTCGATCCGGCAGCCGCAGCTCTACTACGATACAAATGTCCAGGGGACTTTGCATTTGCTGGAAGTGGCACGCGCGACTGCGATCGAGCGTTTCATCTTTGCGTCCAGCTCTTCGGTTTACGGGATCGCGAAGACGATTCCGTTTTCGGAAGATTTGCGCCTCACTCAGACAATCAGCCCTTATGCAGCGACGAAAATCGCGGCGGAATTCCTTTGTTCGACCTACTCGCATCTCTACCGGATACGCATTGTCGCACTGCGTTTGTTCACGGTTTACGGGCCGCGGCAGCGCCCGGATTTGGCGATTCATCAATTCACGCGCCGCATCGACGCGGGTGAGCCGATCGATCAGTTCGGCGATGGCACGACCCGACGCGATTACACTTATGTCGGCGACATCATCCAGGGAGTAATGGCGGCGTTAAAGTACGAGGGCGAACTCTTCGACATCTTTAACCTCGGAGAAAGCGAAACCATTCAACTGAAGGATTTGATCGCGGCGCTCGAGGTTGCGCTCGGAAAAAAGGCGAAGATCAATCGGTTGCCTGAACAGCCGGGCGATGTGCCGCGAACCTGCGCGGATATCTCCAAGGCGCGCCGACTGCTGGGTTACGCGCCGCGGACAAACCTGGCCGATGGTCTGCCGCGCTTTGTGGAATGGTTTCGCGAATCCCGGCGGATAGCCGCATGAGTTCGCCAGTGAGCGAGCTGCCGTTCGATCAGCGCGCTTGTTTTGTGGCCGGCCTGGCGAAGTCTGGAACTACGCTGCTCGTGGCGCTGCTCGATAATCATCCGCAGTTGCTCGTGCTGCCGGAGGAGACCGCCTATTTCCCGACCGTGAGGGCGAAATTCGGACGGAGTTCCCGGCGAGAACAGTTCAATTACCTCACACGCGATTCGCTCTCCAATGTCGTTTTCGGTGGGCCTTGCAAATGGGGGAAGCGCGATTACTCGGATTTTCCGACCGCACAATACCTCCAGCTTTTCAAACAGATGGCATTCGACCCGGCGAATGCGGACCGCGAGTTGCTCGTGATCATGATCGAAGCCTACGCGATCACGCTCGGGAGATCACCGGACTCGGTGCGGCGCTGGGTGGAAAAGACGCCAGCGAACCGGAATTATCTGCCGGCGATTCTGGCTCGATTCCCGCACACGAAAATCGTGGTCACGATACGTGATCCACGCGCCACTCTTGCGGCTCAAATTGCGCTTGAGAAAACGCGTCAGCTGCGGCGGTTTTCCGTTTACTATTGCATCAGTCACTGGCGCGAAGCTGCACGCCTCGCTTTGCGCATTCGGCGTGAAAAAACGCCGAACGCGATCGTCGTTGAATACGAGCGGCTCGCGCTCGAGCCGGAAAGGGAAATGCGCGACGTTTGTCAGTTTCTCGAAGTGGCGTTTGATCCGGCGACGGGCCTCACGCCAACGAAAGCCGGGCGCCATTGGGCGGGAAACTCTGCCGCCGAAGTGGACTTCGGCCGCATCACCGAGGAACCGGTAACGCGCTGGCAGAAAGAACTTTCGGAGGACGAGATCGGATGGGTGGAATGGCATTGCCGGGATCTGATGCCGCCTTTCGGCTATGAACCGAAGCTCGCCGCACGCGCATTGCGCCATTTTGCACGGCCGATTCGGGGAGAGACGCCGCGCGAGTACGTGAAGTCGCGGTTCTATTCGCTCCGAGACGACTGGATTCGTCGCTGAGGACGGAAGGATCGGCCTGCAGCGATCACCAATCCCGCGCTGTTGCAATCACTGCCTTCCACGGGAATAGTTCCAGACCGATGTCGGGATCTTCCTTCGATACTCCGGTGGTCCGCTTACCTCGCCGATTCAGGTTTTTTGCGACTCTGCTGCAAAGCTTCGCCAACTGGGCGGTCGCCGGGGTGATTGATGCAGGTCGCCGTCTTACGCGAAGCACTCTCGCTCGGGACGAGGTGGAGTTACCGCTGGCGCAGATTGCGGAGAAGCTGCTTGAGAGAACCTCGCGAGGTTCACGCGCCACGGGCCGGGCATTCATGGATGCGCTCCGCCCACAGAATCATTCGGTTAACCTTGAGGATTATTATGACAACTCATACCAACGGGAGAAGCTCGCGCCGTCCGCGGGGCGGCTCCCGCCGCAGAAACGACGATCGTTCGCGCCGTCCATCCACGCCCGCCAGGCCACCAGCGAAGAAGTCCTTCTGGCAAAAAGTCACCGCATTCTTTTCCGGCGACGGAGGAACTGCAACGGCACGTCCGGCACAATCCGCGCCGCCGGTGCGCAATGGTTCGCAGACATCCCAGTCGGCTCGTGTTTCGCGTAAACCGGAGTCGATCGAAGTCACCACGCCGCGTCTTTACGTCGGCAACTTGAGCTTCGACGCGACGGAGAGCGATCTCTTCGAGTTATTTAACGGCGTCGGGCAGGTGCAGAACGCCGAGGTCGTTAGCTACAAACATAACCAGCGCTCGAAGGGATTTGCCTTTGTCCAGATGCAAACCCTGGAAGAAGCGCGGCGTGCGGTGGCTGAATTGCACGACAAAGAGTTCCTCGGCCGCAAGCTCGTCGTGAGCGGCGCGAAATCGAGCGAGCACCACGCGCGAGACTAACGAGCGATTGCGTTCACGTAGCCGGGAGATCAGGTGGCCAATGCCACCGGTCTCCCGGTTTCTTTTGCACAGGCATGGAAGGCGTTTTCTTTATCCTTGGCCCGACTGCGACCGGTAAGTCTGAGATCGCGGCGGAAGTCGCTGCCCAGCTCGGCGCGGAGATCGTGAGCGCGGACGCCTATCAGCTTTATCGAGGACTGGACCTGCTGACCGGCAAGCCGGATGCGGCAACGCGGGCTCGCGTCCCTCATCACCTGATTGGCGCAATCTCGCTGAGTGAGCAGATGAACGCGGAGAGATTTCGCCACTTGGCCGCGCGAGCGATTCATGAGATTCGCTCGCGCGAAAAGCTGGTACTGGTGGTCGGCGGGAGTGGCTTCTACGTGCGCGCCCTAACGGAAGGACTTTCGCCGTTGCCCTCAACAAATGCCGGAGTTCGTCGCGAACTTGAAGCGTGCTTGGCAGAGGAACTGCACGCGCGGTTATTCGAGCTCGATCCTGCGACCGCCCAAACAATTGATGCGAAAAATCGGCATCGCCTTGTCCGCGCGCTCGAGGTCTGTCTCCTGAGCGGTCGGCCATTTTCGCAACAGCGCCAGCCCAGCCCAGCCGGAGAACGAGCTCGAGGCTGCCTTCTGTTCCGCGACCGCACCGATCTCTGGGAGCGCATCGATCAACGCGTCGAGAAGATGTTCGCCGATGGCGTTATCGAGGAAGTCCGTGCGGCTAGTGAAGTTGGATCCACGGCCGCGAAGACGCTCGGTTTCTCCATAATCCAGGAATTGATCGCAGGCAGGATTTCCGAACCCGACTGCATCGCGGCGATCCAGCAGGCGACTCGTCGTTATGCGAAAAGACAATTGACCTGGTTCCGGCATCAAACTAAATTTGAGGCGCTGAACTTATCGATCCACGGCTCTTCTGAGGCCATTGCATGGATTGCGCGCAAGGTTCGTCTCTCTTTTGCGCGCCCAGGGAATGATCGATACTAGTCCGCAGCGCAAGCAAGAGCGGGCACTCTTGATTGGTCTGGAGCAAGACGGAGTTTCAAAATGGGACCTGCGCGATTCGCTGGCGGAACTGCGCGAACTCGCAAGTTCCGCGGGGGCGATGGTCGTCGATACAGTGACGCAGAAGCTGCAGAGGCCGACGGCGCCATACTACATCGGCAAAGGCAAAGCGGAATTGATCAAGGAATCGTTTCAAGACCAGCAGGTCACCTCCGTTATTTTCGATAATGAGCTTTCCCCCGCCCAGGGCCGCAATCTCGAGAACCTGCTCGCGCGCAAAGTCCTCGATCGCACGCAACTGATTCTCGACATCTTCGCGCAGCGCGCGCGGAGCCGGGAAGGACGTCTGCAAATTGAGCTGGCGCAGCTCCAGTATTTGCTGCCGCGCCTAACGCGAATGTGGACGCACCTTTCACGCCAGACTGGCGGAATCGGGACCCGCGGACCGGGTGAAACACAACTCGAAGTCGATCGGCGCCGCGTGCAGGAAAGGATTGCGCGCCTCGAGCGCGAACTCGAAGGCGTTCGCAAAAACCGGGCCCTGCAACGAGAGGGGCGAAAACGTCATCAGTGGCCGGTCGCCTCGGTTGTGGGCTACACAAACGCTGGCAAATCGACGCTGCTCAACTTACTGACGGGCGCTGATCTCCTCGCCGTGGACAAACTGTTCGCGACCCTGGATCCGACCACGCGCAGCTTCACCTTGCCGAATAAACAGCGCGTCCTCCTTACCGACACCGTCGGATTTTTGCGCAAGTTGCCACACACGCTCATCGAATCGTTCCAGGCGACTCTGGAAGAAGTGACGGAAGCCGATCTACTGATTCACGTCATCGATCTGAGTAATCCGCGCGTGGATGACAACATCGAAGCGGTGAATACGGTCACGAAGGAGCTCGGCGCATTCGGTAAACAAACCATCATGGTTTTTAACAAAATCGACGCGCTCCAGAATCCCGGGCTCGTGGAAGTTTACCGGAACCGGTTCCCGGGCAGCGTCGCGATCTCCGCCCGCACCGGCGCTGGCGTGAGCACCCTCGTGCAGGCGCTTCAGGACGAACTGGCGGCATGGCGGATGCGTCTGCGCTTTCGAATTCCGGTGAGCGAATCTGCGTTGATCGCGGAAACCCATCGCATCGGGCACGTGCTCGAATTGCAATACGATGGCGACGTCGCGTCGATCGTCGCGCATGTTCCACTCGCCCTGGAGCAGAAGCTCGCGCCGTTTGCCGCGGGCTAGAACCGTTTCGAAGATGTTGTAGCAGCGGTTCGCATTGATGCAGCGGAGCGTGACCGACGCGCTCTAAGTGGCGCACGCATCTCGCGCTCTGCTTTTCGCCTCCTTGGGGCGGTCGCCATCCCAGCTTCGCCGGAAAGGAGAAGACAACGTGCCCGATTTTCTGCACGCGCCGTACTTTTTCTGCAATCCCCAGCGTTTTCTTCCTTTGAAAGGGAATGAACCCCACCTCCTATGAAACCTTCATCCACGTTGTCAGGATTCGTCCTTCACGCAGCAATCCACCGGGTGGGAGAGATAATCCAAAGGCGAACGGTGCGAAAATGGAGAACGTGTCCGACAATGCAGTCGACAGACCTGAGGCAGGTCGAGAACGTCGCATGTCAGGTAAGCTCCAGCTTGCGCCACTTTCCGGCGCCGCTCAGGCACCGAATGACCTTCGCACCTGAGGGCTTGGCTCCGCGAAACCGCCGAGCGCTTGCGCTTCCGAAAGAACGCATCGTGATCTGCCACACGCACTAATCGTGTGGAGCATCGGGAGGTGGCGAATGAAATCGCTTGTGAAAAACGTGCCGGTGCCGTTCTGCCATGCGGTCCAGTTTCTTTTGTTGGTCGCCCGTGAGCTGCGGCGCGATCTCTCGGCGGGATTGCTCGAGGGTTTCGGAAACCCGCCGCCCGGTCTCGTTCCGGATCGCCTCCAGTTCGTTAGCCGTGCGACTGATAATGGGTTGGAGCTTTTCGAGTTCAGCCGGGGTGAGCTGGAGCTCATGCCTCAAATGTTCGCGCATCCGTTCGGCCAAATGACCGGAATGCCTCTCCAGAAACAGGTGGTGCATATGCCATGCGCACGCAAAAACCCCCGTCGCCAAGCCCGCCAGGAAGACAACCATCACGGCGAGGCCAAGTCGCCATTTTATGCTCATTGCAACGCTCCGGCTTCGATCGCCGTGTCCGCGATCGCGTAAACATTGGATAACGGCTCACCCAGCTCGGTCTCTTGTTCGAATTGCCACCAGGCGCCGGTCCCGGCGAACGCCATTATCGTCACCGCGACGGCTCCGATAATTCCGAAGACACGCGCAAACTCCCGGGAATCGCCGCTGTTTTGCCCACGCTGCGATCGCCACCGGGCGACGACGCGGGTGTCGAAAGCGAACGGCATTTCTGCCGGCGCGCTTTCGGAAGAACCCGAAGCCGCGCGCAAAAGGCGATCGATGTTAGAATCGAGTTTTCCCATGGTCCTCCTGAATCCGTTTGAATTGTTCCTTCAATTTCCTGCGGGCACGAAATGCGCGCACCTTCACCAAAGCCTCACTCCATCCCGTGAGATTTCGGATTTCCTCGATCGATCTCCCTTGCAAATACAACAAATCCATCAACAAGCGTTCGGCCGGTTTAAGCGCAGCGAGCAGATGCTCTACCAAGTCGCGCGACGCCAGCTGTTGATCGGGAGCGAGTTCGTTGGACGTTACCGCGAGCTGATCGACTACGGCCGCTTGCTCTTCATTTAAGTCCGCGCGCCGTATTTCCGGCCGCGCTTTCTCCGCCGCGATTTGGTTGAGGCAGGTATTGATCGCGATCCGCGACACCCAATGCTCCAGCGGAACTGCGCCGGAGAACTGCGATAGCTGCTGAAACATTTTAATGAAGATCATCTGGCAAAGGTCTTCTTCCGCCGCGCGCTTTGGACGATGTGCACGGACCAGTTTCGCCACCAGCGGATAAAGATGTCGCACCAAACATCGTGCCGCTTCATCGTCATCGTGCAACGCGGCCGCCACGAGCTCCTGGGCGTCGAAATCATCAGCCATCGGCTCCACAATCTGTCCACACTGCCTGATATGACAGCTGGCGGCGCCGTTTGGTTACAGCATTCCTGCGATGCTTCGCGCCGATCCTTGATGAGCCCATCCCGTCAGAAAAGTTTTTGTAACCGGAAGCCGTTCGGGACGGTCATTCACGACAGAAGCGCACCACCATTCGCGCTGACCAAAAAAAGGAAAACAAACAATGAATCGAACACTTATTGCACTGACAATTGGAAGCACACTAACGCTCGGCACATTTGCCCTGCACGCGCAGGGTCATGGTCCGGGCGGCCACGGTCCCGGCGCCATGATGCACCACGAATGGGGCAACCCTCTCGAGCACCTGACGAAGGAACTCGACCTTAACGCCGATCAACAGGCGCAGGTCGCTCCGATCGTCGCCCAGGCCAAGCCGCAGATCATGGCCATCCACCAGGAAGCCATGCAAAAGACCAGGGCCGTGATGGAAACTGCGGGCGCGCAAATTCGTCCACTCCTCAATCCGCAGCAGCAACAGAAATTCGATGCTATGAAAAAAGCGCACGAAGACATGCTGCAAGCAATGCACGAGATGCACGAAGCGAAGCAGCAATAACTGGTTGGCGAAATTAGGCGCGAACGGCGGTGACCGAACAGATCACCGCCGTTTTTGAAGCCGGAACACAGGCGTCTCGCCTGTGAAGGTGCGGCCTTAAACCCAAACACTGCTACTGCTCCATGTAGAGCGAGCGTCTCGCTTGCTTTCCCTGTCTCTGCAACGCAACCGAGACGGTTACGGTATTTCTGTACGCCGGTCGTTGCACGCAACGAGCTCGGAACAAAGGCGTCTCGCCTGTGAAGCTGCAGCACGTCAGCCTCGACTGACCGGATGCAACCGAACGCAAACGCGGCTACTGTTCCCTGTAGAGCGAGCGTCTCGCTTGCTTCCTCTGCTCTCGTTCATGTAAGGGAACACTCCGGTACGGCCGGTGCTGTTCAGCTCCTTAGATGAAACCTGTTTGGAAAAAGCCCTGGGTTTGGGTGTTGGTCGTGCTCGCGACAGTCGCGGTCGTCGTGCACCTGATGGGCCATT
This sequence comes from Chthoniobacterales bacterium, assembly GCA_038232335.1. GTDB lineage: Bacteria > Verrucomicrobiota > Verrucomicrobiia > Chthoniobacterales > UBA10450 > JACCXL01. The sequence goes on along the minus strand of JBBSIA010000008.1, from coordinate 51,112 downwards.
TGGGTGCGCGATTACGTTAACCATAAGTTGTCCGAGAATCCGGATTATCGAGGGCATGTCGACGCTGTGACGCTGCACCTCTGGCGCGGCGCTTACTCGATGCATTACGTGAAAATCGAGAAGACCAGCGGACATGTGCCGGTGCCACTTTTCTTTGCCCCGCTCGTGACGCTTTCGGTCGAGTGGACGGCAGTATTTCACGGCGCTTTCGTTGGCGAGATTGATGTTTATGATGCGCGGCTCAACTTCGTAAACGCAGCGAGCAAGACTAACAGCCAGCTCGGGATCGATCGGCCGTGGGCGGACAAAATCCGTCAACTGTTCCCGTTAAAGATCAATCGTTTCGCAGTTCACGGCGGCGAGATTCACTATCGCGATTTCGGCAGAAAACCGAACGTTGACGTCGTGCTGGATCGCCTGCAGTTGATCGCGACGAATCTGACCAACAGCAAGAAGCTTTCGAAAACACTGCATGCAAACGTCGAGATCAACGGGCGGCCGTTACGCGAAGGCGAACTGCGTTCGAAGATCGATCTCGACCCGTACGCGCCGAAGCCGACGTTCAGCACGCAGCTCGAGATGAATGGTATCGAGCTCGTGAAGTTAAACGACTTCGCGAAAGCCTACGGCGGGATCACGTTCGAAGGTGGCACGCTGCGCGTGGCGACCGAGCTGGATGCGAAGCGAGGCGGTTTCACCGGCTACGTCGAACCGGTCTTCGACCACATGTCGATTTTCAATCCCGCGCACGACTCCGATAACCCGATCGATTTCATCTGGCAGGGCATCGTCGGCGGTTTGACACGCATCATCCGCAACCATCCGAAAGACCGGTTCGGCACGCGCGTCCCGCTTTCGGGCAGCTTCGATGATCCGGCGCCGGAAGTGCTGACAACCGTGATCAACGTTTTCAAGAATGCGTTCATCAAGGCGTTTACGGGTACGCTCAGCGAGCAAAAGATCGACCTTCCGAAAGCCGATCCAGACAAGCACTGAGGCACGAGCTGCTGAACTGCTCAGTTCTTCTTCGAGAGACTTCCTCTTCAACAGTTGTCGCAGATGCGCCGTTGTCCGAAACGGCTCGCGTCACGTCGACGCCAGCGCCCCGGGAGTCATCGGTCGACAGTTTCTCGGCTGGCGGCAGATCGTTCGCGCGGAGAAAGACGAGATAAGTGAAGAGCCTTGACCGCGGAGACTGGCAGGTGCGTGAGCCTCTTGCTCACGCATGTGGTTGCGTCACGTCTCGACGTTCGTCAAGCTCCTCGCGCTTGAAGATTAAGTGGGGAAATGCTGTCACGCAACCGGCTCCGAGGCTCTGGCGTGCGGCACTAACCGATCCGGTAGCGCGCTCCCTTAGAGCACCTTCTCGGTCGCGAACACTTTCACGTCGAAACCGTCGACGATTTGTCGATGAAGTCGAACCTAAGCTCCCGGAGGAGAGCGGTCCGTGCCGGTTGACATTCGAGCGAGTCTAACGGTTACCTGTACGCCAGACCTTTAAGATGAATGCGCGGCTAAAGCTAACGAGTGCTTTATGCGGGATCATTCTGAACGTCTTGAGCGGGGCCGCGGCTGTGGCCGCGACGGGATCAGCTGCGCCGCTGGCCGTGGGTGAGACTTTTACGGTCGATTCCAAGGTCCTGGGCGAGACGAGGAGGATCAATGTCTATTTGCCGCCCGGCTATCAAGATCCGCGCAAACTGCGGATGCCGGTGCTTTACATGCTCGATGGAGGGATGGCAGAAGATTTTCTGCACGTCGCCGGCCTGGTGCAGGTGTCCGTGGGCAACGGCACGATGCGGCCATTCCTGCTCGTGGGAATCGAGAATACCGAGCGGCGGCGCGACCTGACTGGACCGACGGAGAACGATGAGGATAAGAAGATTGCGCCGCGCGTGGGCGGATCGGAATTGTTCCGTAAATTCGTGCGCGAAGAGCTGATACCGGAAGTGAAGCGGCGTTACCGCACGACGGATGAGTCAGCGATCGTGGGTGAGTCTTTGGCCGGGCTATTCGTAATCGAGACCTTACTGGTCGAACCGGACTTATTCGAGAGCTACCTGGCTTTTGACCCGAGCCTCTGGTGGAACAACGCGGCGCTCGTGAAAGGGGCGACTAAAGAGCTGCAAGCGAGGCCCAAGCTGGAGAAGGCCCTTTATTTTGCCAGCAGCGATGAGCAAGGGATCGTGACTGGGACCGAGCAACTAGCGGAAGTGCTGAGCAAAGGCGCTCCGCCCGGGCTGCATTGGCATTATGAAAAGATGCCGGAGGAAAAACATTCCACGATTTATCACCCCGCTGCGCTGAGGGCCTTCCGTGCCGTCTTTGCACCGTCGGGGAAATGAACGGCAGAAGCCCTGGCACGGTAGGCCTGCTATAACCACAGAGGAAGGACCGCAAAAAAATGGAACGTCGAAATTTGGAAGTAGAAACGGGGCAACATTTTTGGGCAAGGCTGAAACACTGCGTCTGGAGACGCGCGAAGATCGCGTCGGCAAACTCGTCGGCTGCATTCGTTGACGCGGAGCGGTTATCGACGATACTGGCGGCGCAAGGTTTCTCTGCTACCCGTGGGAATCGCTCCGGGGCAGGTTCGCCGCCCTTGGCGAATTGCTAACGTCTCAAAATCCATCCTCATGAAAGCCGAACTCGTCCAAGCTGCGTCCAAAGTCATTCCGAACCAGGGGATCCTCGTAAACATGCTCTCGCGCCGCGTTCGACAGCTGACGATGGGTCATCGACCTCTCGTGGAACATGCCCCCGGCCTCCAGGCTGCGGACATCGCGCTCACCGAGATCATTACCAGCAAACTCACGTTTGAGTCGATCCTTGGTCAGAAAGATGCGGCGGCGACGGTGGTGGAGTTTCCCGGCGTCCTCTCCGGTCGGAAAAAGGCAGCGTAGCGGCAGGGTTAGCAAACAGCGGCCTCCCAGATTCACGGTCGCAGCCCTGTCGGCGCGCGTCGCGCCGCGAGGCTGGCGAAAGCTCCTTCAGCGACCACCCACCTGTCGATCAAACTGGTCGAAGTCGCCAGAGAGCTGCCGTTATCGGTTGCTGGCTGGTGGAGGTCGAGCATCTGATCGGCTGCGCGATTTCTGAATCCGATCGCTAGCGTGAAGGCATCTCACTGGCAACGGGCGGCAGGATTCCGCCTGATCGGAGGGTGACCATCATGATTCAGGATTTTCGGTTCGCGTTTCGGCAACTCAGCAAGAGCCCGGGGTTCACGGCAATCGCCGTCTTGACGCTCGCCCTCGCCATCGGAGTGAATTCCGCGATTTTCGCGCTCATCAACGGCGTCGTCCTCCGGCCGATGGTGCAATTGCGGGCCGCCGAAGTCGTCAACGTCTTCACGGCCCGGCAAAATGCGAATCGCGATTACCGGCAATTCTCGCACGCCGAATATCGCGCGTTGCGCGAGAGCACCGACGTTTTTGCCGATGCGGCGGCGGTGCAGTTCGCGCTCGCCGGGATTGGCCGCAATGAAGGGATGCGGCGCAGTTTCGCTTTCCTGACCTCGGAAAACTTCTTTTCGCTCATGGGTGTGCAGCCCGCGCGCGGCCGGTTTTACAACGCGGAGGAATCGCGCCCGAATGCAAACGTGCCGGTCGTCGTCGCGAGCTATGGATTCTGGCAGCGGATGGGCGGGCGTCCAGATTTCATCGGAAGCATGCTCCAGGTAAATGGCCAGCCGTTTACCGTTATCGGCATCACTCCCGATGGCTTCAGTGGCATCAGCGCACTGATCGCGCCCGACATTTGGTTGCCGCTCGGCATTTATTCGAAGATGAGTTCGGCCTTCAGCGATTCGAACGATCTACAAGACCTGGAGCAGCAAAAGAACTACACCCTTAACGTTATCGGACGTTTGCAGCCTGGCCTGACGCTCGCTGCCGCCCGGTCGCGACTGCCGGCCTTGGCGCAAAGGATCACCTCGCTACAACCGGCGGATGCGAGTGGCGCCCGCGAATTGCAAATTCAAACCCCGTCTCGTTTCAGCATCAGCACCACTCCCGCCGATGAGGGGCCCGTCGGACTGATCGGCGCTCTGCTCATGGCGATGGCTGGCGCCGTTCTTCTGATCGCCAGTTTGAACCTCGCCAATATGCTGCTCGCGCGCGGGACCGCCCGCGCGAAAGAAGTGGCGCTCCGCCTCGCCCTCGGCGCGAGCCGGTGGCGCATCGTGCGCCAATTACTCTGCGAGGGTTTTCTGCTGGCTCTGGCCGGCGGGGTCGCGGGTCTTCTGCTCAGTTTGTGGAGCAACGGCCTGCTGCTGCGCTCACTGAGCGCTCTTTTCGGATCGATGAGTTTTACTCTGGTTGTGAACACGCGACCCGATACCACGGTGCTTGCCGTCACTTTTCTCTTTTGTCTTTTTGCGACTCTGCTCTTCAGCCTCGGGCCCGCGTTGAAAGCGTCGAACGCGGATTTGGTGAACGATTTAAAACAACAGGCCGGTGAACCGGCGCACGTCGGGCATTTCAATCGCTTCTTTGCGCCGCGTCATCTTCTGGTGATGGCGCAGATATCCCTATCGCTCGTGTTGCTTTTCGCCGCGGGCCTCTTTGTGCGGGGCGCGTTTAAAGCGAGCGGAATTGCGCTCGGGTTTGAACCGGCTGGCGGCATCGTCACCGAAATGGATTTCTCACTCGGCAAGACCGATCGCGCGCAGGCCACACGTCTCATGTTCGCGGCGGTGGATCGCGCGCGTGCTTTGCCGGGCGTCCGCGCCGCTGCGATTGGCACGATGGTCCCGTACGGCAATTTCACGAACACGCGCCGTGTCATGGCCGCAAATGAAGCTCCCGCGGCGAAAACGGATCCAAATGCGCCGGATCCCGGAGCGAACGGTCTCTACAATGCCATTACTCCCGGTTACTTCGATGCGATCGGCGTGCGCCTCCTGCGTGGCCGCGATTTTACGCGGACCGAAGCCGAGAACAAAAATGCGCCACGAGTCGCGATCATCGATGAGAACATGGCGGCGCAGTTGTTTCCGGAGACCGACCCGATCGGTCAACGGATCCGCTACACGCAGACGCCGAGCGACGGTTCGCCGGCTGAGATGGAGATCATTGGCGTTGTCAACGCGCATCGACACGAAGTGCAAAACGACAGCCCGAAGCTCCGCATTTTTGTGCCTCTGGCCCAAGGCTATAACGGCAACGTTTACCTGCACGTGCGTCTCGCCTCGACTGATCGACGCGCGGTCGCGGCCATGATTCCGACGCTGCGTCAGGTCTTGCGCGGGGTTGATCCGGACCTGCCCATTCTGAAAATGACCCCCTTTACCGATCTCCTGGAAAAGAACGTTGGGCTCTGGCTTGTTCGCCTCGGCGCGGTGCTCTTCGGGATTTTCGGCGGGATCGCGCTCCTGCTCGCGATCGTCGGTGTTTACGGCGTGAAATCGTATGCGGTCGCGCGTCGCACGCGTGAGATCGGCATTCGCATGGCGCTGGGCGCGCATCGGCGCGATGTCTTTTCGTTGATCATGAAACAAGGCGCGCTCCAGACTGCCTTCGCCCTCGCGGTCGGTCTCCTGCTTGCGCTCGCTGCCGGCCGCGTCCTGGCGCAGATTCTCTACGAGGTCAGTCCCGCCGATCCGATCGCGCTGTTGTCTTCCAGCTTCATGCTGGGCGCGGCCGCGCTGGTGGCTTGTTTTGTTCCCGCCCGCCGCGCCACGCACGTGAGCCCGATGACGGCGCTGCGCACTGAGTAAGTTTGACGACTGATGAGTGGTGCAAGTTTCTAACTTGCGGGGGAGCAGGGAAACGCAAGGCTGGAAGCGCTTGAGAGGGACGCAAGCCGGAGGCTCGCGCTACTACGATGCGGGAACGCAAGTTAGGAAACTTGCGCCACCTTAATTTGCTTGAAATATGCAGCGCTTGGCTTTGACCAAAAGAGCAGCCAGACCGCGATGGCGCCGAAGAGAGTGGCGTCGATGACGGCGCGCCATACGAGCGACCACGGGATTGTGCCTCGGACGCTGCCGAGCAATCCATAGATGCCAATCATCGGCCAGATGCACATGCACGCAGTCCGCGCCCAGGCGCGGTGTCGGTGGAGTCCGATACTCGTTAGGCCCATTAGGACCGCAACAACACCGACGAGCGGCGCCGCCACCGCGAGCCAAACTTCGCGGGTGACTGGTAATCCGCCAATGGAGGTATGGCGGAAGCCCGCAACGACAGCGCCGATGCCAAGAGCTGCGCCCACTGCGTAGATGCCGGTGAACCACATCAGGATTGTCAAGGCGCGCGGCCGAGGGATTCGCTGGTCCATTAAGCCGTCATTTCGTACCGCATCAGAAAGTGCGTGATATTAGCATAGGGTTGCGCAACGGAGTTTCTCGACTCCGCTACGCTGCGCTCGAAATGACGGCGGTGGCAACCGCGCAGCACACTGAGTGAAGCGGTGGCGATGAGTGGCGCAAGTTTCTAACTTGTGATGAAACGGGGAACGCAAGCCGGAGGCTAGCGCTACGAAGATGCGAGAACGCAAGTTAGGAAACTTGCGCCACCTTGGTCTGCTTGTCGAAACCGGCACAAGCGAAACTCGTGGGTTGCGCTCCATGATCTGGCGCACATGTGCGGCCCCCGGTTCGATCGGATTCGTTCTCGACCAGCGAGACTCTTTTGTGTGGAGTCCACGACGTGAGCTTCCCGCATAGTTGGTTATCTCCGCAGCCGTTCCTGTTCGACTGGGCACTTTTGAGTCTCCGAATCTTCCTGGGAGTTTGTTTCATCATCCACGGGTTCGGCAAACTAGGACTGGTCGGACCGGGGAATATGGCTGGGTTCAGCTCCTGGTTGAAATCGCTCGGGTTTCCTTTGCCCGAACTTCAGGCGCGCGCGGCGATGTTAACGGAGATCGCTGGCGGCACGCTCATCGCTTGCGGCCTGGGCACGCGGTTCGCAGCACTTTTTTGTTTCATCACGATGATCGTCGCCGCGACTCTCGGTCATAAGGGAGCGGGGTATTTGATCACCAACAATCCTCCCGGAAATGAATACGCAATTAATCTGGCGATGCTGATGATTGTTTTGGTCCTGCTCGGGCCGGGCCATTTCTCTCTGGATGCGGTGCTGTTTTCGCGGCACTGATTGCGAACTCCCGGGACAACGATTGCGTCATTCGCCGGGCACACGTAGTCTCGGCTCCTTCACCATGAATGCCTCTCAAAAAGCGCCGCGCCGACGAATCAACCTTCTTTTCTCTCGCGAAGCTGTGATCGGCATCGGCGTGACGATCGGGGCGCTTGGTTTAATGTGCATTCTTCTCGGTTGGGCCGAAGCGCTTCGAGGAGTAGCCAGCGTGTCCGCAGTCTGGTTGCCGCTCGGTGCCGTCTTGTTCCTGGCTGGCGGAATCACGGCTGCGCTCGGCTGGTCGGGAAGGCTGGGCCGACAAGGCTCGACAGGATCTCGCCCTCCCAATTGACCGCATCACATCGCGTGGATCAATAGCTCACCGGGTGTTGCTGATTTGCAACACACGCAAATACCGGCCGTATTTCGCACCAACGACCGCGAGACGCGCAGGACGTTTTTTATTCAGCGCGCAGTGCGACAATTGGGTTCACGCGCGTGGCTCGACGCGCCGGAACAAAACAGGACACCGCAGCGACCGCGCTCAGCAACGCGGCGACGGCGGTGTAGATCCAAAGCGTGTCGAACGTGTTCACTCTGAAGAGGAAGTTTTGCAGAGCGGCCGCGCCGATCACTGTCAGCAGAAGGGCCGCCGCGCCAATCCCAAGAAGCAGCCCGATGAGGAGCTGCCATGCGCCCTGGCTCATGACCATGCGGAGAATTCTCGCGGCGTCCGCGCCCAATGCCATGCGGATGCCGAACTCCTGCGTCCGCTGGTTGACCGAAAAACTCATGACGCCGTAAAGACCGACCGCCGAGAGGACGACCGCGACGGCACCGAAAATCGTGAAGAGCGTGGCCGTGATACGATTGACTCCGAGAATCTCGTTGTGCAATCGAGCCGGCGTTCCGCCGAAATAAACCGGCAGGTTTGCATCGAGTCGTGCAATTGCCTGGCCCAAGGCCGGCCCTAGTGTTTCTGCGCGCTGGCCTTGATGCGGACGGACAATCAGCGTGCAGAATTGTGGCGCGGGCGGGGCGGCGAGCAACGGAACGTAGAACCCGCTGTCATCAGTCTGCTGGTTGAACGGCCCTTGCATGAGCGTGTCCGGCACGACGCCGACAATCGTGCGCCAGGGCTGCGGCTGCGCGGGATTGAAGATGCGAACGCGGCGACCAATCGGATTGTCGTGACGAAAATGCTTTCGGCTGAAGCTCGTGTTCACGATCGCGACGGGCTGTTTCGTATCGGTGTCTTCGATCGTGAAGTCGCGCCCGTTGAGAATCTTCAATCCGAGGGCAGCGAAATAATTGTCCGAGACCGCCTCGGAGTTTCCGCGCGGCCGGTCACGATCGGTGACGTAGTTTTGACCATCGACTTCGAATTGGCCGAAGTTGCCGAAGGTCATGCGAAAACGGTCCGTCATCGCCGCGCCGTCGAACGCCGGGTCGTTCCGTAGGCCACGCAAGGTCCGAACGAAAAACTGCTGCCTCGCTTCGGACGTCGGATAGTCGCCCTCGAACAACCCCATCCGCGCAGTGTAAAGACTGTTTTCATCATACCCGTAATTCAGCGTGATTTGATTCCGCACGGATTTGATCTGGAGCGTCGCGGCTATGAGCAGGGCCGCGGTCAATGCGATCTGGCCGACAACGAGAACGCGAGTGAGGACATTAACGAGGCGACTACTATTGCCGCGGCCGCCTTCCTTCATCACCTCGGCGGGATTCGCGCGGGCACTCAGCCACGCCGGCACTAGTCCGGAGACCGCCGTCGCCACCAAAACGATTCCAACCGTAAAGGCGAGCACTCGTGCGTCGATCGTGAATGAAACCCAGTAGGGTAACGGGAACGGCAACGCGTTCGTGGCGCGCACGAGCAGACCAACTGCCCAATAAGCCATGGCAACGCCGACGATCGCTCCCAGGACCGCGACGAGAAGACTTTCCGTGAGCATCTGTCGCACGAGCCTCCAGCGCGTGGCGCCGAGCGCGCCGCGAATCGCGAGTTCCTTGGCGCGGAGAGCAGCGCGGCCAAACTGCATGTTCATCACATTCACGCAGGCAATCAGCAGCACGAGGATGACCGCTCCGAGCATCGCGTAAACGGTCTGTCGAAGTTGTGGACCCACGAAAGTATTCAGGAGCGGCTGGACACTTGCCGAGGTCAGCTGCCCGTTCGTCTTCGGATTATCTTTCGCAAGACGGCGTGCCAGACCGACGAACTCGGCGTTCACCTGATCAAGGCTGACGCCGGGCTTCAGCCGGCCCATGATTTGCGGCCCGATCGCGGCCGGATCGCCGCGCGGTTTCAGCGGAAACTCGTTGTAAAACGGCACCCAAAGCTGCTCCGAATCGGGAACTTAAAATTCTTTGGCATCACGCCGATGACGGTGGCCGCGCGTCCATTGATGCGGACGCTTTCTCCGACGACCTTCGGATCGCCGCCGAAGTCACGCTGCCAGATTTCGTATCCGAGTAACGTCACCTTTTCCGCACCCGGTTTGTTGTCTTCCGCCGTGAAATCGCGTCCAAGGATGGGCGCCACGCCGACGATGCGGAAGAAGTCCTCAGTCACATATCCGCCGGTGTAACGCTGCGGATTATTCTTATAAGTGACGTTAATGGTGGAGCCGTTGAGGTAAGCCGTCATGAGCGCAAACGACTGCTGAGCGGCACGCAGATCTTCGTAATCCTGCGCCGACGGAATGTTGCCGGCGCCGTTGTTATTCTGGTTGTCGGTCGCCTGCGGGTCGATGAAGCCAACGTTCATCAACTCCTCCGGATGCGGGAACGAAAAGCCCCGCAGCACGAATGCGTTCACCACCGTGAATTGCGTGGTCACGCCGCAGATGCCAAGCGCAAGCACGATGACGGCAAGGAAGCAGAATGTCTTCTCTTTGATGACGACACGAAGACCGACGCGAACGTCTTGGCGGAAAGATTCGAGGAACATAAGTGGTGTCGGTTACGACAATGAAGGATGAGATGAGAACGTCGCGGTGTGTTTCATCCTCAACTGTGAGATGCGGCAGTCGGGTTGTTTGGATTCACCGAAAATTGTTGTTGGAGTTGCAAATGGAATGCAGTGATCCAGAGCGCGATCCGACGAACACCCATGCATACCACATGCCACGTCCAGTCAAGGATCCTAAGCACTTGGAATGGCAATGATTAGGCCGACAAAGACTCTGGGCCAGTTTCTGCTTGTGCCAAATCTGGGACTCGATCGTTCCGATTTCGACATCAATAAATCGCAGCTGAGACGGCGTTCTAACACACACGGAGAGTCCCGCTAGGGTGCTGGCAGGCGTGTTGTCTGCACCGGATTGCGCGTCAGCAACCGACCCGCGACGGCGAGGAACGCTCGCTGATGTTTCCCTTGAAGCGGCGCCTCGAACTAGTCTGTTAAACAAGAGGGAGCAAACCAGCTGAAAAAGAGCGAAGATGTTGTATGAACTACATCCGACGCGGTTCCGGCAAACCGTTGCTGCTGATTCACGGACTGGGTGGGAGTTGGCGATCGTGGGGTCCAGTCCTGGACGATCTTGCCGCAGCGCGTGAGGTGATCGCGGTCGATCTTCCGGGCTTCGGTGAAACTCCTGCGCTGCCCCGCGAAGTCTCGATCCGAACCCTGGCCGACGCAGTCACGGATTTTCTGAGCGCAAACAATCTGACTAGAGTCGACGCGGTCGGCAGCTCAATGGGAGCGCGGCTCGTCCTCGAGTTAGCCCGACGCGGTGTTCTGGGGGCAGTGGTTTCGCTCGATCCTGGCGGCTTTTGGAGTGATTGGGAACGCCGCGCCTTTTATGCGTCGATCTTTGCTTCGATTCGAGTCGTGCGAATTTTGCAACCGGTGATGCCGCAGATTACCGCCAACACGGTCGGACGCGCTCTCCTCTTCGCCCAGTTTTCAGCACATTCGTGGACGCTTTCGCCGCAAGTCACCCTGGACGAGATGCGCAGCTACGCCGCTTCCCCTTCATTTGACGAACTTCTTCACCAACTCGCCTACGGAGAGAGCCAGCAAGGCGCTCCGGCCGGTTCGATCAAACATCCGCTCGTGATCGGCTGGGGGCGCATGGATCGTGTCTGCTTTCCTGCTCAGGCGAAGCGAGCGTTGGATCTTTTCCCCGACGCGCGACTGCACTGGTTTGCCAATTGCGGGCATTTCCCCCAATGGGACAGTCCCAAGGAAACCACGGACCTGATTCTCGAAACGACTGCGGCGAATGAACCGGTTATGCCAGACACGCAATCGCCCGCCAACCGTCCCTAGTGCTCTGTATCATTTAGAAGGAAACGCGTGAATCGCGTCCTGGGGAGCGCGCGCGGCTCGCGTGCTAGTTCGGCGACTCGCCGAAAGGACCTTTGGAGGGGACGGTTTCTTCGAGACTTATATCTAAGTCTTGGGTGCGCATTGGAATCTGTGCCGGCGGCTCAGACGAGCAACAGGTCAGAATGTTTTTTTGGTGACAATGCAGAGAGGAAGCAATCACTGGAAGCCAGCAGAACATTGACGAAAACGGCAGGGGGCGACGTTCGTAGCCGCGGGAACAGTGTTTACAGAACCGCAAATTCCAGCACGAGCGTCGCAGACGCTCCCGCCTGCAGTGGCTCTTAGTGGCGCAATTTTCCAACATGCGTTTCCATGAAATTCGCAAGCTGGAACTTGCGCCACATGTTCCAGCGCAGCTTTCTTAGACCCCTCTGAGGCAGAGAAGCAGCTTCCCTGGACGACGCTGCGCATCCCCTTAAAGGTACGAGCAAGCCGAAACTGTCGGTTTAATGTCCTAACGTAGGCTCATTTAGCAGAGTCATATTCCGTCCGCGCGGCTGCGCTATAGCTGACGTGCAGCAGAAGCTTTAGCCATGATTAGGAGATTTATGTGCACGATCTTTTCAAAAACACTCAACCTATTCTTTGGCATCCGCTCGATTTTCATCGGCGCGCTCGTGATTTGGTCCATGGCTTCGAGCGCATCCGCGCAAACTGGCGTTGCTCTTCCAAAAAATATCGACGGAACATTGCGCCGGCTAATTGAGCAGCAGACTCAACCGAAAACCGGTGCTGCCACGCCCGACCAGACGGCATCGTATGTCGCCACCATGCTCAAGCGCCAGACGATGACGGATAGAGCGGGACGGGTGCTCGTGAATATCCATCTCGACGGAAGCGCCTCGCTCGACGAGGTCCGAGCACAAGTTCTCGCGACAGGCGCAACCGAGATGGCGGCGACGAATGAGTATCGCAGCGGCGTTATTGCCGCTTACGTGCCCATCGCGCGGCTCGCGGATTTAGCTGGTAAACGCGGCGTCCTTTCTGTGACGGCAAGCGCGCGCCCAATCGCCAATGTCGGCCGCACAACTTCCGGTGGCGTGCCTGTCATTCACAGCGACGAGCTGAATGCGCGCGGCGTTAAAGGCGACGGCATCACCGTCGGCGTGCTTTCGGATAGCTATGATGTCGCCACTTTGGATCTGAATGGTAACCCGCTTCATGATCACGCCGCGCGGGATGTCAGGACCAACGATCTCCCCGGCATCGGCAACCCACTCAATCCCAATCCAGTTCTGGTGCTGGATGAATATCGGCCCGGGCCAGACGACCCCCCGGCAACTGATGAAGGACGGGCGATGCTCCAAATCGTCCATGACGCGGCCCCGCACGCGAAACTCGCTTTTGCCAGCGCCTCCAATGGTGAAGTTACTTTTGCGCAAAATATCCGAAAACTGCGGACAATCGGAAATTGCGACGTCATCGTCGACGACGTCGTGTATCTCGACGAGCCCTATTTCTCCGATGGGATCGTGCTCAGGCGGTCGACGCAGTCGTTTTTAGCGACTCTCTTCCCGGCAAAAAATGCGCTTACTTTTCGTCGGCTGGAAATCAGCAGGGTGGGGGTTGGATGTCCACTCTCGACCGGGTTTTTAACAGCACCGCTCGCGGAGGCTTACCCACGCAAAACTGAAACTCGGGCAGGTGCCCGTTGACCTCACCTCCGGCGGATTTCACGACTTCAATCCCAAAGGCGGAACGGAACGCGACATCTCGCAGACATTCAATATTCCGGCAGGCACGCCCGATTCCCCGAGCTTCGTCTTGATTCTCTTCCAGTGGGACGATCCGTTTAACCTGCGCAACGGGGTCACCACCGATTACAACTTGCTTGTCTTTGATGGGGCTGGAAATTACATCCCCCAGTTTTCGGGGATCGATGATAACACCGCCACTCAGCAGCCCTTTGAGGCGGCAATTTTTGTAAATGCTGGCCCCGCCACGACTTTCCAAATTGCGATCGCCCGCGCGGGAAATTCCTCGAGTCAACCGGTGGCGAAACGCCTTCGATACCTGGCGATTGATCAATTCAACAGCGGCTACGGCGCGGCGGAGTATTACCAGGAAGACGCCCCGACCACGTTCGGCCACAACAGCGCGCGCGGCGCGATCGGCACCGCCGCCTATGTTTACGATGATAATCCCTCGAATCCTCCGGCGCCGCCTTACACTCCGGCCGTCGAATCTTTCACCTCCTCCGGCCCGGTCACCATTGCTTTGGATAGTAACGGGCATCGTTTCCCGAACCCGGTGATTCGTCAAAAACCCGATCTCGCGGCGCCCGATGGCGGCAACACCACCTTCTTCGGTTTTGACTATGAAGGGGACGGTTTCCCGAACTTTTTCGGCACCAGTGCCGCTGCTCCCCATGCAGCCGGTGCGGCGGCATTGCTGCTCCAGCAAGCTGGTGGTCCGCGTTCACTGACTGCGACGCAAATCCGCAAAACCCTCCAGGCTTCGGCAGGTCCGCACGATCTGAACTCGTTTTTCATCCAGGCGATCGCCGGACCGTTCGATAACGCAACCGTTGTCACCGGGCACGGCAACAGCAGCACTGCGTCCTCCCAGGACCGGAACTTTTTCACGATTGATTTTCATGGGATGCAAGGCAACAGCCTGCGCTCGCTGACGATCGATATCGCCGACGCCGGCTTGAAATTCGACACGACCACGGTGAGCGGATATCCATTTACACTTGGTAATCTCGAGGGAGTTACAGCAAGCGATATCAGCACGAACGCGCCCCGGAGAACTGTTAGCTTCACCCGGTTTACGCTCACCTTTGATCGCAATACGTTTAACCCGAATGATTCCGTCTCCTTCGGGCTTGATCGCGATATCTTCGGTGATGGCGGCGGCAACACCGCGGATTTGCTGCAAGGCGCGCACGTTATCGCTCGGACTTGGTCGGACTCCGGCACGGAGTCGGGAGAGGCGACCTTCCAAAACACGTTCGGACTGGGCTATGCGATCGAAGACGGTTTTGGGCTGATCGACGCGGCCAAGGCAGCGAACAACTTGAAGTAACCGAGCTGGAATCCATCTCATCTGTGACCGTTTTCGAAGGCGAGAGGAAGGAGGCGCTCACAGACCGTAGCTACAGGACTTCATCTATTTCGAGAAAGCCATCAAGTGTATCACTTAGATGAGAAACAACGCGTCCTCTAGTCTGGGGAGCGCACGCATTCTGCGTGCTGGTTTCGGCATTCTGCCGAAACGAACTTCTCTTCTGCGCGTGCAGACACCGATGGTACAGGAGAGAAAAGGTCACGCCGGCGCAGGTTTTTCGGAATCGCCACGCCCAGGATGCATGCGGGCTCTCCAGATTCCTTGGGAGTTGTTAGGTTAGGTCACGCCTACCTCTTGCGTGGCTGGTCGTTAAAGCCGGGGACTGGAAGTAAAATTCAGATTAATTCCCGCTGCTGCTCGACGCCGATGCAACTGCCGCAGGTGAACCATTCAAGCGATGTTGAGCGCGGTACTTGCTGGGGCTGAGGCCAACGCGACGTTCAAATGCCCGGCGGAAAGCGTCGGCACTTTTAAACCCGACCACTTCCGCAACCCTTTCGATGCTGTCCCGAGCAGACCCGAGTCGCTGGCGCGCTTCGCTTAACCGGAGCTGTTCGACAAACTCCGCGGGCGTGCTGTTAAACATGGTTTTGAAAAGCCTGCTAAAATGCCGCGGGCAAACGCACGCCCGCTCAGCCAGCACTTCGACGGACATTTGTTCGTGCAGATGGGCAGCGATCCAGCCGGGCAATTCCGAAAGGCGTTCCGTCGCACCCATCTGGTAGTCGGACGGGTGAAAGAGTTGTCCGTTCGCACCGGGCGGGCGCAGGCGGATAACAAACTCCCGCGCGACCGCGAGGGCAGCTTCCGAGCCGAAATCTTCTTCGATTAAACCAAGCGTCATTTCCATGGCCACAGCGGGAGTCGCACAGCTATAGAATTGACCGTCCTTCACGAAAGAGGCCGCAAAGTTTACGGATATCCTGGGGAACCGTTGCGCTAAATCTTTTGCGAATCGCCAGTGGGTTGTGGCGTGGCGTCCACCGAGCAGCCCGGAGCGAGCGAGCGCAAGCACTCCGGTGGTAATGCCAACAAAACGCCTGGTGTGCAGCGCCTGAGCTGTGAGCCAGTCGGAGAGCTGTCCAGTTGTGTCGGCCGCGTGCAGGCCCGAGCCTCCAGGAATGATGATCGTGTCTAACAATGGCGCCGTCGCGAGAGTTTTGTCGGCTCGGAAAGTAATGCCCGCCTCGGAGACGAATGTCCTCGCGGAGATGCCGATAACCACGACATCGTAGCAGCCTGCACTGTCGCCCGAGCGCGCGGAGGCGAAAGCTTCCAAAGGCGCGGCAATGTCGATGCTCGCCACCCGATCGAACCCGATCACGCCGATGCGCTTTCGGTTCATACCAGGAATAAGGGAAAGCGAGCCACCGGGGTATGCGCTTTCGCGAGTAACATCGGATTCCACGGACGAGCCGCGCTCCTCCCACGAATTGGGTTCGGCTTATGGGAAGACCATTGCACATAGAGTAATGCAACAAGCGCGGCCCAAACAGCTCATCGAAATTGCGCAATTTCTCCTGAAGCTGGACGTCAGCCAGCTCATAGGTATGTTACAGGGGATGTCAGCGGCTTCGCGTCAGCAAGAAGTCCTCGGTTGCGATCCGGACCGAGCTGGGCTGGCCGATGTGATGACGGGCGCCTACGACGAATTGCGCCACCTGGCGGCAATGTATCTCCGCGGCGAACGCCCCGAGCATACCCTGCAGCGAACCGCGCTCGTCCACGAAGCCTACCTGCGGCTCGCCGGGCAAAGCCACATCGTCTGGGAGGATCGCGGCCAGTTTGTGGCGATCTTTGCACGGATCATGCGGCAAACTCTTACCAGCCATGCGGTCGCGCGCAGCCGGTTGAAACGTGGCGGCAAAGACCGATTGCAAGTTACGCTGGAATTTTACGAAGACCGTTCGATTGACGTGACTGCCCTGAATGAAGCGCTGGAAGAACTCGAGACGCTCGACAGCCGCCAGGCACAAATCGTGGAGCTTCGTTTCTTTGGAGGCTTAACCATTGAGGAAATCGCCAAAGTGCTGGCCATTTCTCCCGCCACCGTAAAGCGGGAATGGACCTTCGCGAAAGTTTGGCTGCGCCGTGAACTCTGCGCCGGAGTTTAGCTTCAGCTATTAACCTAACGAACAATGGCAGACACAACAACGCGCCGTCGGCGAGAGAAGATCGAGCCGGAGCGGTGGCAACGCTTAAAGACGATATTGGCGGATGCGCTGGAACAGGACTCGCCGGAGGATCGCACAGCTTTCGTGGAGCGCCGTTGTGCGGAGGATGTTGCGGTGATAATAGTCAAGGGCACCGACCACCTGCGTTTTGTCATCGCCGACGCCGAAGAGTAAGCTGGCATCGAATAGACCGGAGTCTTTATCGAGCGTATTACCATATTCCACGGAGGCTTCGGCTCCGCGATATTCCTTATAAAGTTTGATGTTCACTACCCCGGCGACCGCATCCGCCCCGTAGGTGGTGGAAGCGCCGTCTTTCAGAACTTCGATGCTCTCAATCGCCGCGCGCGGAATCGAGTTCAAATCGAAGAATGAAAAAGTGCCGCTCGTGCCGACCGGAGATGGCGCGGCGCGACGGCCGTCGATCAAAACGAGGGTGGCGCTCGGATCGAAACCGCGCAGCGAAATCGAAGAAGCGCCCGGCGTAAAGCCAGTGTTGTTATTGGAAAGCGGAACGCCATTCGCATTCGCGACTGGCAGATCTTTGATGAGAGCGTCTGCGGAGCGTTGACCAGATTTGTTGATCAGGTCACGATTAATACTTAACACCGGGTTCGGACCTACTTCTTCCGCGGTCGGAATGTTGGAACCGGTGACAATAACTCGTTCGGTCTCGGCGGTTCCAGCGTTGGCTGCTCCACCGGTAGCGGGTCCAATGGCCCCGCGAGGTGTGCCTGTCGCGTTGGTTTGGGTTTGATTCGGTGCAGTCTGCCCTGTGTTGGGTGCGCCGCTGCCGGTCGTGGCCGGAGCATTCGTTGCCTGGCCGGCTGGTGTGGCGGTCGGAGCCGCCTCGACCCCTACCTGGGCGAGAGCAGTCGTTCCGAAGAGAAAGGAGACTCCCGCGCCGACTACGAGAGCGTTGCGAATAGTTCCTGACTTGGTTTGTGTGTTTTTTATCATTAGTTTCTCCTCTAGGTGGTTAAGTGACGCGGAGCTGTCTTAGTCCTCGCGCTGGAAATGGTATAAGACTCGGCTGTCTTGGATCGTTAGGACATAAAACCGACAGTTTCAGACACGCGTGACACACTGCATAAGTTCAAGTTGTGAGCACGTCGACAGACCGCGGTTACTCAACGAACTAACGCAGTGCAGTCGCTAATGGAGGCGTCGGACAAAAATTCGCCTAGCGAGACAGGGGAGGGAGCAGCAAAGCGCGACTTGTGATGCAAGGCATTAAGCTTCCCCGTTGAACGAGCGAGCCTGATTCAGGCGGATCGCAACAAACGCGTTCGCTGACGGCTAGCGCCGTCGGGCCTGCTACGCAGTTCCGACGCTGGCTGAGCCGAGCGCAGCCACTGAACGCGCCTTAGGAAGGCAGGTGCTAGGGCGAACGCCAAAACGGCGTTCAAACGCCCGATTAAACGCGTCTGGATTCGGAAATCCAACGGATCCGGCGACCGTATGGAGTGTCTTGCGGCGTGTCTTCAGACACCGCCGCGCCTCGTTCAAGCGCAGGTTCTCAACGAATTCCGAAGGCGGACTTCCGAAGACGCTTTTGAACGCTTTACTGAAATGGCTCGGGCAGATGCACGCCCGACGCGCGAGGGCTTCGACCGACAAATCACCCTGCAAGTTCCGGATCATCCAGCCGACGAGCTCGGCAAATCGGTCGGTGGGATAATTCCCCGGTTCCGAGTCGGAAACAGTTAACCTGGCACCGCGTTGCTCCAGATCGCTCTGTGCCAGATACATGACGAGGTCCCGGGAAAGCAATTGTGCGACCTGGGGACCGTAGTCCTCCTCCACGAGGGCCAGTGACAACTCCACCGCCGCCGTCAGGCCTGCTGATGTATAAAAGGGCCCATCCTTTATCAGGCGTTGTTTGTGATCCACTTTCAGCTTTGGAAAGCGCTTCGAGACGGTACTCGCGTACCGCCAGTGGGTCGTGACACGGCGTCCATCGAGCAGACCCGTCGGCGCGAGCGCGAAAATGCCAGTGCAAATCGTCGCGACGCGACGCGTCTCGGCGAAATGCGTGAGAATCCACTCGGCGATGACGTCAGCTATTTGCGGATCGCGCAGCCCGTTTCCCCCAGGGATTACAAGAGTGTCAAAGCTATCTGCTGTCTCGAAGCTCAGCTGCGGCGTGATCAGCATGCCGGACTCGGTTCGAAACGGTTCGGAACTGATCCCCACAGTCTGAACGTCGTAGCCAGCCAAGCGTCCACCAAAGCCGTCGTCGAGCGCCGCTGCGCCAAATGCGTCTGCCGCGCCAGCAATATGAATAGCGGTCACACCATCGAAACCCAGGATGCCAATCCGCTTCGGAGCCATAAATAACTTCAATGAAGGTGGGATACGATCGCCGGCTTGCACCAGGACATAGAAGCGACACTTTAGGCCATGTAGCTCGAGGTCCCGCGTGCGCGGTCCCAAGACGATGAGAAGTAACTGGCGTGGCAAAAGCGACAGCATTTGCCGCGGTCAATCGCGCGAGAGAATGTTACAAGCTCTCAATAAGCCACAGCAATTTAGCGGCGCTCTGTGTGAGCGTCCCGCCGCCGTGGTCCTTCTCGCGGACGTTGAAATGACATCAAGGAAGTTCCCAGCTTCTATTCGCTGAACGGCGAGTTGGAAACCTGGCCCAGACTATTTTAGCGGCACTCATCGACCGCAGCTAGAGCAGAAGCATGCGCCCAGCATAGACTTTCTTCGCGAACGCAAAGCGTTTGCGCGATTGGACGTCATCGGCTACGAAAGTTCTTCTCGCCGTCGGCCGGTGGTTACCTGGATTGCATCACTGGTCAGTGCCGCGGAAATGTGTCTGTAGCTCAACCGGATAGAGCAGCTGACTTCGGATCAGCAGGTTGGGGGTTCGAATCCCTCCAGGCACGCAAAGGCAATGTAGTCTTTCAGCAACGCGCCGGATCATCTTCACATATCTGAATGACGGCGTCGACGTCGGCGAACTCGTTAGGCGAAAACCACGGCATCGCTCCCAACCCGACACGAATCTGAGTCTTCATCAGGATTCCGGCAGCGCCTTCGTTGATGGCAGGACAGAGACCGCTTCAGCGCCGGGGACGGCAGCGGTTGCACCGGATCACCAACGCCAGGCGGCCAGTACAATCACAGGATCTCGACTTCTTGTCTGTGTGCAACGAAATCCGGCTGGAATCGAGGCAAAGAATGTTCGTGAGTGGCTGTATTCGCACAACGACGAAGTGTGTTTTGCTACTCAAATCCGGCTTGAACGCCTTGCGATGTCACAGCCGCTCGCCAGCACCGGTTTTGTCTTGACGCTCTGCGCCCACTTGGTAATACCGAATGCGTATCTCCAATCCTTCCGAACCACCGGAATGCAACTATTCGCAGATGACACTAGCATGGCGCTGTTTGGCGTCACGCGAGCATGGGCTTCGGCGATCGGCTATTACAGCACGCGTGCTGGAGGTGTCGCCGCGGTCGCGGTGTTCCTGATCGCCATGCATCCGTCCACCTTGCCAGCGGCTGCTGACAGCTGGACCGGCGCCAGCGCTACGACCGCCGACTGGAGCGATGCAGCCAACTGGAGTTCAGGCGTCCCAACACGAGGCGACGATCTGGTTTTCGGACAGTTCAATGATCGCACGACGAACCTCGACGACCTCGGAGTTGGCTTCCGCCAGCAATTGATCATAGAGAAACTCACGTTCACGCCAGGCGCAGCGTCTTTCACGATTCACATCACCGATAGTGCCACCTTGGCCTTAAGGGGTGCAGGGATCGAAAACAACTCTGGCCAGACGCAAACCATCGTGAATGACCCTTTAGGCCGGACGAGATTCGATAACAGTGCCACTGCTGCCGATCTGCACGTTGTGAACTCTGTGCACCCTGAAGGATTCGATCCCGGCGTGACTTTCTTCTTCGATTCGTCGACGGCGGCTCGTGCGACAATCACTAACGCCGGCAGCGTCTCGCGCTTCACCGGCGGCGGCGACACGATTTTCGAGGACATGTCAAGTGCCGGCCGCGCGAACATCCTGAACGGGGGTGGCGCAGTCAAAAATTCGTACGGTGGCGGGACATTCTTTGAGGATGAATCGACCGTTGGCAACGCGACGATCACGACGAACGGCGGCACAGCTAGGGGCGCATTCGGTGGGGTAGTGGCATTCCGTGGCTCGACTGCGAGCAGCGCAACGTTCATCATCAATGGCGGGGCTGTGGCTGGTGCGGGCGGCGGCGTGGCGTTTTTTGAAGATGGCAGTGCGGGACAAGCGACGATTATCACCAACGGCGGGGTCAGCGGCGCGGAAGGGGGTGCCACGCTTTTCCTCTCAGTTCCGGACGGCGGAACGGCGCGGGCGATCACTAACGGGAACGGCAGTTTCGATATCAGCAATCTGTTCACGGACGGGATGGGAATTGGCTCGATCGAAGGCAGCGGCAACTACTATCTCGGCGGCAAGAACCTCACAACGGGCCGCAATAACCTGAGCACGACGGTCTCCGGTGTGATCCAGGACGGCGGCGGCCCGCAGAGCTTTCCATGTGGCACGCCCGGCTGCGAGGAGGGCGGTTCGCTCATCAAAGCCGGGACGGGCACCTTCACGCTTTCCGGCGCGAATACCTATACCGGCGGCACCACAGTAAATGCCGGGGCCTTACTAATCAATAATGCGCACGGATCGGGAACGGGTTCCGGCGCAGTGCAGGTCCACGCGGGTACCCTCGGCGGCACAGGCACCATAGCGGGTGGTGTCACGATAGGCACTGGTAAGGGGGCCGGAGCGGTTTTGTCGCCCGGGGTTACTACCGGCAGGCTCACAGTCCAAAGCGGCCTAACCATGAATTCCGACGCGACCTACCACTTCGAGTTCAACAGCAGCACCGGCGCCGCGAATGAGGTGATTGCCAACGGAATTGTGATCAACAGCGCGGCCATTTCTTTTTCCGATCTCGGCAGCGGCACTCTCGACATCGGCACGATTTTCACTCTGATCAACAACACCTCCGTCGCCGACATTTTCGGCACATTCGTCAACCTTGCTGATGACTCGCTCTTTACGGTTAACGGCACCACCTTTCGCGCGAGCTACGAAGGCGGCACTGGCAACGATTTCACCGCGACAGTGACGAGGAGAACCGCGGTCCCCGAACAAGGCGGCTCTTCATTCGTCCTACTCGGCAGCACGCTTCTGCTTCTCGGCTGCTGGCACAGAATCCTGAAAGCTGCTTAACGAGGCCGGATCAGCTGCGCGTCTGCGAGATCTAGCTGTTGAGGTGAGCGGGCGTCTTCCCTTGGCGGCGGTGGCGGCTGAATTTCGCGCTTGGCAGCAGCACTGACGAGGCAGGCCAGAATCTGCTCGCGGTCCAAACCCAAGAAAACTGCGCGCGCAGTGTGAGAAATCTGACGCGATAATCTTCTGATGAAGCTGGTGATCACCCCTGCGGACCTGCGAGGCATGCGCCGCGCCGCAGCTTCATACTCTTTCAGGCGATCTTTGGCGCTTGCTTCCGATCTAGCGTTTAGTGAAGCATTTGCTCTCCGGCTGTCGCGGTTATTCAACCACTCAGACGAGGATCGTGCACTCATATCGCCGCGCTACCCGCCCCCCGCGAACCAAATGATCGGCACGATTGATCAGCTGTGACGCGCACCTCGTCACCGTCGCGGCCTCGAACAAGGCACTTCGGTAAGCAGCATCGCGGTATAATGCCGGCGGCTGTTTACAAGCAGCGTTTCGCGGCCTTTCCGTAGCTGCCGAAATCGGAATGAAAAAACTACAGTTGTATATTTTCAGAATTGAACGAGTATGTCCGCCTATTGGTAAGTTCTGTTTTGTTCGTTGCGTGGTAGATCGTCAGTTGAGATTCCTCATTGGTGATTTGAAACCCGATTCTCGGGAACGGCTCTGTAGCTGGCAGGAATGCTCCAAAAAATCATAATGAAACTGTACGTAGGAAATCTCTCCTTTGAGACCACTGAAAACGATCTTCAAGATCTTTTCGAACAGCACGGCAAAGTCACCGACGTCGCGCTCATGATGGATCGAACCACGGGCCGCTCACGCGGTTTTGCGTTCGTCACCATGGATAACACAACCGAAGCGAACGCCGCGATGGCAGCGTTCAACGGCAAGGAAGTGCAAGGACGCACTCTGACCGTGAATGAAGCTCGCGCACGCGAAGAGCGTCCGCGCCAGTCGGCTGGCTCGCGCTACTAACCAGCGCATTTTGCTCACGGGCCGGCGTTCTTTTTAATCAAGAGCGCCGGCTCAGCGAATCAATTATGGATCCAAAGAAAGCGATTGAACTCGAAGGAAAGATTGTCTCCGTTCTCGCGGGCACAATGTTCCGGGTCGAGCTCGCCAATGAGCACATGGTGCTCGCTCACATTTCCGGAAAAATGCGGAAACGTTTCATTCGACTCACCACTGGCGATCGAGTGAAATTACAAATGTCCCCTTATGACGTCGATAAAGCGCGCATCGTTTACCGGCTTGGCTAAGAATTTTTAACAGCGCCCCCACGACACGGAGAATACTGATGATCAAACGAATCCTAGTCAGATGCCCCTCAACCGCGAAGTTGACGCCGACTGGCCAAACGGTTGAAGAAGAAGCGTGGGGCGACACCAAGCTCAAGGCGCATAAAGTGAGCTGCCCGCACTGCGCCCAAGTTCACGATTGGACGAAAAAGGACGTCGTCCTCGCGCGGTAGGTCGGACGTTCGCACTACTCGATTGGCGCTACTCGGGGCAGCGCAGACTCGTCGGTGAAAATGCCGAAGGTCGGCCGGAACAGTCGCGGCATTCATCAAGTCCGGAAAGCGACCCTTCGCGCAGCCGGCAGTCTGCTCGGCAATTACCCGGGCTGTTTGCCCGGTTTGCAGCTCATGCTGCCTGGGACCTGTCATTGGATTGATGGGATCTTAGTCGATCATCGAGTCAGGCAATACCGTGATCACCTCGACGCGCACGGTAAGAGTGCCAGACCAGGTGCCTTCATCCATCAATCCCCGCCATCAGTGAAACAGCGAATCGATCCCGCCGAAAAGGAATCAAGGGAACCCCATTGCAGCACCTGCTGGTCGCGCAACGGGATGTCTCGACTTCGCTCGACATGACGATGTGTCATCCGGGCGCTCTAAGTTCACTCGCGCATTTCGAACCTAGTCAAGAAACCCCTTCGCAGCACTTGCCGGTTGCGTAATGGGATGTCTACGACTTCGCTCGACATAAGGTGCGAGAAGTAGCACAAGCGTTCCGCTTGTGTCCGACGGCTCGAAAGCCAGCGACTTGCACTGCCGGCCTTCACGCGTGCTCTGGTCGCGTCTTGTTAGGTTTCTGCAGCCGGTTCCTTGGTAACCGCGCGTCCTATTTGGCATCGAGTTAGTTCCCTTACTCAGAGTAGCGCAAAAATTTCGCGCGCTAAGAGCCCCTCGATGTTTCCGCATCGCTTGAGGCGCCGTGAACTCGATCCGTCGGCAAAAGCTGCTGCGAGGGGCGCAGTGATGGCATCGCAGTTGCTTATAATTACCATAATGCGCTCCTTTGTTTTTGCCTTTTTCTGCTGGATTGCATCCGAGACTTTCGCCAGCCAAACCGAATCGCAAAACCTCATATCAGCCGACACCGAAGCATCCGCGCGCGCCGTGATTCACGAGATGAATCTAGCCCGTGAGAAACCGGCGCTCTACGCCTCCTTCGTGGAAGGATTTCGCACCCGATGCGTTGGTCAACTCATCCTCACGCCCGGTACTGTTCCGATCCGCACGAAAGAAGGAACTCGCGCAATCGATGAAGCGATCGGATTTCTGCGGAGCGCTCAGCCGCAGGCCCGGCTCACGTTATCGCCCGGGATGTGTCGGGCCGCAGCGGACCATTGCGCGGAACAGGCATGCGGACAGATCGGACACCGCGGTCGCGGAGGCAGCAAGCCGGGCGATCGAATAAACCGCTACGGTTCCCGGAGCGGGGTATGCGGCGAGAATGTTGCTTATGGGCAATTAACCGCGCGTGACGTTGTCGTCGCGCTTATTGTCGACGACGGAGTCGCGAACCGGGGCCATCGCAAAAACATCTTTGACGGAAGTTTCAACTTCGCGGGAGCGGCTTCTGGTCCGCATGCGAAGTATCGCAGCGTCTGCAATGTCAATTTCGCGGGCGCTTACGTGGACCGTCCACATTCGCCCGAGGGAAAGCTCCTGGCGCGCAATTTCTAATCGTCGTCGGACTGCTTTGTTCGGTCCCGCTCTGCACGTTCTGCCTGGACTTTTTCCAGGATCGGCTGAACCGAGGGATCGGCTTTTATGAGTGCGGGGCGCATGACTTTGCGGAATTCTCGGCGCGCTTCGTGCAATCGATCGCGAACCGTGCGCACCTCGGGATCGACGACGGCCTTTTCTAGCGCTGCTTTCAGCTTGACTCGCTCGTCCTCGGACAAGCTATTCCATCGCTGATGACGCTCGCTCTGAGTCTCGGCCTGAGCGTTGGCGGCACTACTGTTCGATGGTGCCTCCGGGACCACTCTCGGCGCAACCGGGACCGCAGAGGCAGCGGCGTTTAAGCCAATGCTTGGCACACCGGGAGCGGCACCTGTGATTGGGGTTTGATCTGGTCTTTGATCCGGCGCGGAGCGACCATCCGGTGCGGAAGGATCGGAATCATCATTTCTCCTATCTTTCACAATTTCGGCAGGTTTACCGATTCCGCCGTGGCTCGCGCGGCGATCGTCATCGCGTGCGTGGGGCTTAGCCGGCTTGCCGTCGCTGGATCCATCACCACGCCCTTTTTGTTCGGGAGGCCTTTTCTTTGGCCGAGGCGTCGGGGTTGGCAGCGCCCTCACGTTTCTACGTTGCACATTTGGGGGGACACTCTCGGGGGGTGCCTGAGGTAAAGGAAGCCTTGGACTCCGGGGACTAAACTGCGAGCTGGAGTCGGGCCGTCCATGGCTCGGAGGCGGACCTGCGTCCGGAAACCCCGGCACTCTCGCACCGCCTCCGTGCCCCCGGCCTGATCCGGCGGTCGCATGTGCCCCAAAGGCAACGCAACAGGCGGCGGATATCGCCAGCGTGATTGCCTTGCCTGATCTCATCTGTATTCCCTCGGAACTCTCTCGTTTATTACCTATTCCCGCATGCTGCAACTCACTTGAGGCGAAAAGAGAAGGAAAGATGCTTCGCTTGCATGGTCTTACGATACAACCGCCCAAGCGCAAGAAAGTTGCATCCCGGCGTCACAAATGCGCGCTCGCCATTTGAATCTTGCAAGCTTAGTTGTTGCGCCTTTTATGCCCGAATCCAAGCCTATGGCGACAAAGACGGCGATCAGTCCGCGTCGCGCGGAGGATTTTCCGGAATGGTACCAGCAGGTCATCCGTGCAGCCGAGCTGGCTGAGGCTTCTGAGGTACGTGGTTGCATGGTGATCCGGCCGTGGGGCTACGGAATCTGGGAAAACATGCAGCGCCAGCTCGACGTCCTGTTTCGCGCCACCGGGCATCGCAACGCCTATTTCCCGCTTTTCATTCCGCTGAGTTATTTGGAAAAGGAAGCGGCGCACGTCGAAGGTTTTGCGAAGGAATGCGCCGTCGTCACGCATTCACGATTGGAGGTGAACACGGAGGGCAAAATGGTGCCGGCAAATCCGTTAACCGAACCGTTAGTCGTGAGGCCGACAAGTGAAACGATCATCGGTGCGACCTACGCGAAATGGGTGCAGTCGTATCGCGATCTGCCAATTCTGATCAATCAATGGGCTAACGTCGTTCGCTGGGAGATGCGACCGCGGCTATTCCTCCGGACCACAGAATTTCTCTGGCAGGAGGGTCACACCGTTCATGAAACCGAGTCGGAAGCGCGTGAAGAAACGAAGCGCATGCTCGACGTGTACGAAACCTTTGTGCGCGACCACCTCGCGATCCCGGTTTTCAGCGGAGAGAAATCGGAAAGCGAACGATTCCCAGGGGCGGTGCAAACGCTTTGCATCGAGGCGATGGTGCAGGATCGGAAAGCGATCCAGGCTGGCACCTCGCATTTTCTGGGGCAGAATTTTTCACGTGCCAGCGGGATTCAGTTTCAGTCCCGCGAAGGCAAACAGGAATTTGGCTGGACGACGAGCTGGGGCATGAGCACGCGCCTCGTCGGCACCCTGATCATGGTGCACGCAGACGATGACGGGGTGGTGCTGCCGCCGCGCGTCGCGCCCACGCAGATCGTGATTATGCCGATCACGCCCAGGGAGGAGACACGGATCGGCGTGCTCGCGGCAGCGGAAGAGCTCGCGGCCGAGCTCCGCGCGTTGGCCTATCACGGCGCTCCTCTCGAAGTCGAAGTCGATCGGCGTGACCTCGGCGGCGGGGTCAAGAATTGGGAATGGATCAAGAAAGGGGTGCCGCTTCGGGTGGAGCTCGGCCCGCGCGATCTTGATGCCGGAAATGTCGCGGTTAGCCGGCGTGATCAGCCCGTGAAAGCGAAGGAGTTCCTGGCGCGCAATCAGTTCGTCGGACGCGCCATCGAACTCCTCGATACCATCCAGCAAAATCTCTTGGATCGCGCGCGAGAATTTCGCGATGCAAACACGCGCGTGATCGATTCGAAACAAGACTTTTACGATTTCTTCACGCCGATGAATGCCGCGAAACCAGAGATTCATGGCGGCTTTGCGCTCGCGCATTGGAACGGCTCACGTGAGATCGAAGAACGGATCAAAAATGATTTGAAAGTCACGATCCGCTGCATTCCATTCGGCGATCCTGCGGCGCCGGCAGAAGCCGGGACCTGCATCTTCACTGGCGAACCCAGCCCGCAGCGTGTGGTTTGGGCGAAATCGTATTGAGACTGCGCCATCACGTTTGACGCATTCCGCTCGCCCCGTTTATTCCTTCATGGCCATGGAATTGAAGCTGTACAGTCGCGAATGGTGCTCCTGGTGCATGGACGCAAAGGAATATCTGGAAGGGCGCGGTTACCAATTCGAAGTCGTCGATGTCGGGCGGGACCGGGATGCTTACAGGGAGATGACGGAGCTGTCGGATCAGACGTATGTGCCGACGCTCGTGGCCGGTGATAAAGTGCTCGCAAATTTTGATACCAATCAGCTTGAGAAGTTTTTGAACGAGCACGCGATCACTCCTTAATGCTGTTCGGACTTTTTCTTACGCTCGGCGTCGCGGTGCTCAGCGTCGCTTTGCGGAGCTATCAGACTTCATTCGCCCAAAAGGCCGGCGCGATTGGGATTCTGGCATCATCGTTTTTGGCCGTTTATTTCGCGACCGGCAGTTGGATTTGGGGCGGGATTGCGGCGCTGAGCTGGCTGTTTTTACCCTGGCTGGAAATTCTCACGCGCATCCGCGCACTCCGTTTGCCGAAAGAAAAAGCGCTGCGACCGAAAAGCCCGCCGTCGTCGGAAATTTTTCCGAGCTTGAACGAGATTACGCGCGAGATTGAGAACGAGGGATTTGCTCATATCAACGACGCGGGTTGGGACTGGGAAGATTACCGGCAGTTCTTTCGCCTGTTCTATAAAGAAGAGGATCGCGCACAGGCGACGATCTGCTTGAACGAACAAAACGACCTCTCGTTTTACTACCTGCGGATTTCGTCGCGCGCGCGGGATGGCATCATCTGGACGACTTGGAATTACCCGCTGTCGTATGGATTGAAATTGACACCCCAATTCCGAATCAACCGGCAGCGACCGGATCAATCATTTTGGCAGCTTTATCAAAGTCACAAACAATTCCTGCGCAGAAATACGGTCGAGCCCAGCGTTATCGACCCGATGGATGAGGATCGAATTCAGGCCGAGATCGAAAAAGATTTACGCGATCAGATTGAGCACAACATCAGGAAAGGGGTCCTGAAGGCAGCGGAGGACGGGGAGGTGAAATATTCCTGGCGCGGGATGATCTATCTTTGGTGCCAGTTCCTGCTCGATCTCGTGCGACTGTGACGTTTCTGCCTGCGCTTTTCCCGCCCGTCATTCTGAGCGAAGCGCAGCGGAGTCGAAGGATCCCGTAGCAAGGACAGCGTAAAGGAGGGATGCCTCGACTTCGCTCGACACGATGGGCTGGTTGATCAAATTAGCCGGGCACTAGCGCCGGACCAACGTCACCATCAAACCTTCATGACCTCGACCTCTTTGCGTTCGAGGTGGTCGTCCACCGATTTCACGAATTGATCGGTGAGTTTCTGCACGCCTGTCTCCAAATCCCGCAGGCCGTCCTCGGTTAAGTCGCCGGACTTCTGCAATTTTTTCCCGTCGTCCATCGCGGCGCGGCGATTACTGCGGACGCGCACCCGGGCTTCCTCCGCCATCTGCCGGAGCGACTTCACGAGGTCTTTACGCCGTTCTTCTGAGAGCTCGGGAATTGGCAGCCGAATGATTTTTCCGTCAACCAACGGCATGATGCCAATCTTCGATTCCTTCAAGGCTCTTTCAATGTCCTTCACCGTAGAACCGTCGAACGGCTGCACGACGAGTAGACGCGGCTCCGGCGTCGTAATCAAGGCGAGTTGCTTCAGCTTCATCGCGGAGCCGTAAGCTTCCACATCAACATTCTCGACCAGCGCCGGCGACGCCTTTCCGGTTCGGACGCTGGAGAATTCGTGAATCATGTAATCCACGCTTTTTTCCATCGTCATCTCCGCTTCCAAAAGGATGTCTTCAGCGCTCATGATGTGCGAGTGGTTGATTCGTCGGCGGGAAAGAAACGCGCTGCTCTCACAATCGCAACGACGAAATCGCTCCTTCCGTTTGCGTTAATCTGAAACAATCGTGCCGACGCGCTTACCCTGCACAATATCCATGAAATTGCTCAGCTTGTTCATGTCGAAAACGACGATCGGGATTTTGTTATCCTGGCAGAGGCTGAACGCGGTCGAATCCATGATCTGGAGCCGCTTCGTGAGCGCTTCCGTAAAAGTGACGCGATCGTAGCGTTGCGCACTGGAATCGGTGTTCGGGTCGCGATCGTAAACACCATCCACCTTGGTCGCTTTCAAGATCACATCGGCGCGAATTTCGCTCGCCCGCAACGCCGCGGTCGTGTCGGTCGAGAAGTACGGATTGCCGGTGCCAGCGACGAAGATCACGACGCGCCGGAGCTCGAGATGGCGGATGGCCCGGCCGAGGATGAACGGCTCGGCGATGTTTTGCATTTCAATCGCCGTCTGCACGCGGGTCTGGACTCCGAGTTGTGTAAGGGCGCTTTGAAGCGCGAGGCCGTTGATGACGGTCGCGAGCATTCCCATGTAATCCGCGGTTGTGCGGTCCATGCCGCGGTGACTGGCGGAAAGCCCCCGCCAGATGTTTCCACCGCCGATCACGATCGACGTCTGCACGCCAAGGTCGTTCACTTCCTGAATGCGTTCCGCGATGCCGCGAACGATCTGCGGAGAAATGTTCTCGCGCGCTCCCTGTTCCCGCAACGCTTCACCACTTAATTTAATGACGATGCGCTTGTAAACGGGCGAGGACGTTGCGGTTTCCATTCGGGGCGGCCATGATGAAGCACAACCGTCGCGTCATGGGAAGCAAAATGGCTAAGGACACTCTACCCGACCCGGTCTTCGGGAGGCCGAGAGTTCTGTCGAGCCTCTGGCGTGTCTGCGGCGATTCCGCAGGACAGTGACTATTTCGAGGCAAGATCCGTGACATGTCGACGGAGCTCCCCAGAGCGTCGCCCTCCCGGATTAGAGCGGCGCCGTGCCCGCGGCTCCGCGGAGTGTCGCCCGTTTCAGTGAGCACGCTGCGCGAGCAGCCGCGTATGTCCGCGTGCAAATTCGCCCGCACTCATTGGCCATTTCCCTGCTAGCTGCACTCTTCCCAATCCGAGCGCGCCGTGCTTCGCGAAAATCGTGATGCTGTCGTGATCTCCGCGCCTGATCTCCCCTGGCTTGCCGGCCACGTCCACGGCCGACGCGCTCAATATTTTCAACTTCGACTGGCGTCCGGAATCGTCGCGCACCATCGTGAATGCGCCCGGCCATGGATTGAACGCGCGAATCTTGCGCTCGATCAATACCGCCGGTTCTGCCCAATCAATCCGCCCGTCTTCACGTTCGAGTTTTGGCGCGGCAGTCGCCTCCGCCGAACTCTGGACGGTCCGAGGTGCAGTCCCATTCTGGAGTTTGCAAAGCGCATCGACCAGAGCGGCGGGCGCAATTTCACCGAGCCTGTCGTGCAGCGATCCGCCGGTGTCGTCGGGGGTAATTTCGATGCGGTGTTGAAGCAGGATATCCCCGGTGTCCAGTCCTTCATCCATGTACATGACAGTGATACCAGTCTCGCTGTCGCCGGCGACGATCGCTGCCTGGATCGGTGCGGCTCCCCGATGCCGCGGAAGAAGCGAGGCGTGGAGATTGAGGCAAGCAATGCGCGGAATTTCCAAAACGGCGCGCGGCAAAATCTGGCCATACGCCATCACGACAATAACGTCGGGTGCGAGTTCGCGAATTTGCGCGATAACCTCTGCTCGTTTGATCCGCTCGGGTTGAAAAACCGGAATGCCGGTCCCTTCCAGTGCCGTTTTGATCGGCGGCGGTTGGAGGCGCTGCGCTCGCCCGGCGGGCTTATCGGGCTGCGTGAGGACACCAGAGACGTTATGCTCGCTGGATGCCAGCAATGATCGGAGCGCCGGCAGCCCAATATCGCCGGTGCCGATGAAGACGATTCGCATCAGCCGCTAGGGCGCGAGGCGGATCGGACGCGCCGGGCGACGCGGCCTTCGCGCGGCCATGCTCTGCGCCATCAGCTTCTCGCCCGCAGTGATCTCGCGCTGACCGACCGAGCTTGCGCAGCCGGTGCAGAGGTAATCGTAGATTTCCTTCTCAGGCAGGACTAGCAGCAACCGTTCGCGCACCGGCATGGCCGTTTTGCACTTTTCGCAATACAGACTGGAAGCGGTGAAATTTTCAAACTGCTGCTGGCTCATTGAACACGTCCACTGGCTCCATCAGGCCCTCCAATTCCCCGACACCGTCATTGACGCTTTCGAGGATGTGGAGCAACACTTTGGCTGGCGGCTGCGTGGCGTCAACACAGGTAATACGCTCATTGCCGTAGTAGCTGAGGATCGGCTTCGATTCCGTGTCATAGATCGCGAGCCGGCGCTGAATCACGTCTTCGTTCGCGTCGTCAAGCCGGTTGTCCTTTAGGGCCCGCTTCTTCAATCTCGTAAAAAGCTTGTCGCGATCAGGGCATGAGAGATGGAACACCTTTTTCACGTCAATCAGTTCGTCCATGATTTTGGCCTGTCCGACATTTCGTGGAATTCCGTCGAGCACGAGGATATCGATGTCGGGTTTAAAGGCATGGGCATCGACGGCGGCGTCGATCCGTGCCTTCCATAATTCCACCGTGACCTCATCGGGGACAAGCTGGCCTTTACTCGAGTAATCAAGAAATGCGCGACCGACTTTCGTGCGTGTATCGATCGAGCGAAACACATCTCCGCACGCGCAATGGAAGAAGCGCGGGATCGTGCCGAGCGTTTTACCCTGAGTACCTTTGCCGCTGCCCGGCGCGCCGAAGAGGAGATAGGTGTGATATTTCATGACGAAGTCCCTTTATAGCGCAAAAGAGCCTTCGGCGGCAAGGGCGCTGGAGAGCCGCGCCCTTTACGTCGTATCGGAGGGCCAAACTCCGTCCGGTCGAATACGCAAGAGGCGGACGTGTCGGCTCCGCCGTAGCCCACAAGCGCTAACCCGCCCCCGCAGTCGCGTCCACATTCACGCGACGACCGGCGCGATCGAAACGAACCTGTCCATCAGTCAGCGCAAAAATTGTATAATCACGCCCGAGCCCGACGTTCTTGCCCGGGCGAAATTTCGTGCCGCGCTGCCGGATGATGATATTGCCAGCGACGACCGCTTGGCTGCCGAACTTTTTCACGCCGAGCCGTTTGCTGACGCTGTCGCGGCCGTTTTTAACGCTGCCTTGTCCTTTTTTGTGTGCCATGAGGAGGAGAAGTTGTGACCGGAGAGGAGCCGCAGCTATTCGGCCAATTTCGGTTTACTGGCCGTCTTTTCGGATCCGACCTTGATGCCGGTAATCTTCACTCGGGTCAGCTTCCGGCGATGCCCCACCGTGCGATGGTAACCCTTCCGCCTGCGGTATTTAAAGGCGATGACCTTCTTGTCTTTGCGCTGCTCGATGACTTCGCCGGTGACGGTTGCGCCCGAGATCATGGGCGTGCCGTGGGTGAGCTTATCGGCATCCGCATGCATGACGACTTCGCCGAAAACAGCTTCTTTGCCTGGATCAAGATCGAGAAGATCAACATCGATAATGTCACCTTCGGTGACGCGATGTTGTCTGCCGCCGGTTTTGATGATTGCGAATGCCATGGCGTAAGAAAAGCCGGGGAGATTCACACGAGAGGCCGGTGTTGACAAGGCCAAAGTGAGCTTACCTGCTGTGCGGCGAACCGTGGACAGGTGCTTAACGCGGGAATTACCATCAAGCTGTGAAACCGCGGATTCGCGAGTTGCTGCACGCAACGCCATCTCATCCATTCACCATCGAAATGGCTGACGGTCGCGAGTATCGCATCGAGCACCCTGACTTGTCCTCGCAGCGATCAACGGAATCGCAAGTCATCATCGAAGAGCTGGATGGGCGCTGCACTATCTCTCGCCACTTTTGATCACGAGCCTCGAGCGAGTTGCCCGGGGACCGAATGGTTCAACCGGAGCAAGCTGAAATCACCAGCGTGATCTCGCCTTTCGGCGGATGGACGGCGTAGTGCGTGAGTAGCTCCGCCGCCGTTCCGCGGCGGAATTCCTCGAACTTTTTCGTTAACTCGCGAGCTACGCAGAGCTGCCGATCCGGCATGATCTCGGCACACGCGGCCAGGGTTTTAGTCAACCGATAAGGCGATTCGAAGAACGCTGAGGTCTCTTCACGTGCCGCGGCCCCCCACAGTTCGCGTTCGCGCTGCCCGCTTTTCACGGGCAGAAAGCCGCGCCAGCAGAAGTGATCAAGTGAAAATCCGGACCCCACCAACCCGGTTAAAAGGGCGGACGGTCCGGGGATGATCGTGTACGGCAACTCGCGTTCGATGCATTTCCGGATCAACCGCGCCCCCGGGTCCGACAGTCCCGGCATTCCGGCATCCGTGATCAGCGCAATGGTTTCTCCTCCTGCGAGTCGCTCCGCCAGTTCTTCACTGCGCATCGCTTCGTTATGTTCGTGATAGCTAACGAGCGGCTTCCGGATCTCGAAATGCCGCAACAAATTCCCCGAATGTCGCGTGTCCTCCGCCGCAATCCTGTCCACCGATTTCAAGACCTCGAGCGCGCGCAAGGTAATGTCGTTCAGATTTCCGATCGGCGTTGCCACCACGTAGAGCATCGCGCACTGTATCCTGAACGCAGGCGGCGACTCAATCGTTGGGAAACTATCGCGGGTGGCGCGGCGCGTTAGCGCCGCTGAACGTCGTTGAGCAAATCGCGGAGCCCGTCGGTCGAAATGCACTCGGCTCCGCAGGCGCTCGCGGTCTCCTGTTCCAGGTGATCGCTGGTCGCAACGAGGAGCTTGAACTGCGGACCGTATTTTCCAGCGAGCCGTTCCACGATCGAATCCGCGGTCTGTCCTTCGCGCGAATAGAATATCTGCACCTCCCACGGCTCGGCAGTCACGCTGACTTCATCGCCTTTGCCATCGAAGACAACGACCACGTGGACTCCGGTCCAGTCTTGATAATCGCGGAGTTTTCGCACCAGCATGTCGCGGGCAAGCGAACGGCGGCGAGTGTGAAGTTTGCGAAGCTCGGGCCATGCGAAAATCACGCTGTGGCCGTCCACGATCAGGTAATCGGCTCGCACGAGCTAAACACGCACCGCCGGGACGCGGTCGCCAGCCGAAATGTGGACGCTGCCAGGCGGTGCGCCGGGCTACTTCCCGGCCGTGGTCTTTTTCGCCTTCGGCTTTGGAGCCGCTGGACGATTTGCGGGGATGGCCTTGGCGGCGGCTTTCTTCCGCTCCACGTACGCCTTGTGGCGGCGGCGCTTGACCGTGACTCGATGCTGCTGGCCCATGAACCGCATCCTATAGGGTGTGACCGCGAGCCGCGCAATCTGAAACTCCGTGCCGATTTGACCGCGGCAATTCGAATTGAGGATTGCAGCGCGCATCCCCCTGGTATTACAAAGCACCTCGCGTGGTGCGGTTTCCCAGTTCGCTTCAATGTCAACAAAGTTAATCGGCGCTTCCGTCATGCTGCTCGCCC
This sequence comes from Chthoniobacterales bacterium, assembly GCA_038232335.1. Classification (GTDB taxonomy): domain Bacteria; phylum Verrucomicrobiota; class Verrucomicrobiia; order Chthoniobacterales; family UBA10450; genus JACCXL01. Next base: position 16,226 of record JBBSIA010000008.1, on the reverse strand, counting down.
TCGCGACGATCGTCGGTGTGTTGAACGCCAACAAAGCGCACGTGCTCCGCGTTGCGGCGGTCGACAGCGAAGCGGCCCGTCAACGAGCGGAGCGGGCTCGCGCCGCCAAAGAAAAAGAGATGAAGGCGCTTGAGGCGACGGTAACGGCGAAGCCTGCAAAATCCGCTGAGAATGAAACCACGGTCGCCAGCGCTGAGGATGAAATCGTCAAGTCACAAATGGAGAAAGCGAGCCTCCAGGACAAGCTTCAAGCCGACGAGGCGCAGATCGCGGACTTGCAGAAGCGAATCGAGCAGGGGAGCCCGAACGCAGTTCCCGCAGGCGAGGCAGCGCCGCCGACCGCGGAGTTGCAAGCGCAGTTACAGGAAACGAAGCGCCGACTCGATGCCGCAGAGCGCGAGAAGGCGCTTTTATCTGACAAAATCAGCGCATCACAAGAGCGTTCGCCTCAGATCGAGCCGGAGAAAAGACGCCGTGTCGCCTCCAATCCAAGCCTTCGTGGCACTGTGCTCGCCGTAAATCAGGCCTACAATTTCGTCGTTTTGAATCTCGGTGGAAGGCAGGGGGTGGAACCCAATTCGGAGATGCTCGTCTTACGCGGAGGCGCTTTGATCGGCAAAATTCGGGTCTCGTCGGTTGAACCTTTCACCGCAATCGGCGATATCATCAGCACGAGCCTGCCGCGCGGCGTCCAGGTTCAACCGGGAGATACCGTCATTTATGCTGGCTCAAATTCCTGATCCGCTTCGCGGTCGCATCCTGTTCATCGCGCTGCTTTGTTGCGCAGCCGGCAGTCTCGTCTCGTGCGCCACGAAAGAAGAAATGCCGCTCGTCGATGACCCGAACGGCAAGCGTGAATCGACCATCCCCTGGAACAGGCAGGAGAAGTGGGAACAAGGGGCCGGCGTTCCCGGCCTGACCGACCGGCCGCATTGACGAGCCACGCTCAAATCCAAAAGCCCGAAGGAATGACCGCGTTCTTCGGCACCACGACGATGCCGTCGCGGATAAAATAATTTTCAGCATCGAAGTTCGCGGGCTTTCCTTCGGGCGTAATCACGACCCCATCAGCGATGCGGGCGTTTTTGTCGATAATGGCGCGGTCGATCACGCAATTGCGTCCGACGCCGATCGGCGGCAAGCCGGGCGTTTCCTTCGCCAGATCCGTTTCGTAATAGTCCGCACCCATGACGAAGCTATTGCGGATCGTGGCGCCGGTGTTGATGATACTGCGAATGCCGATGACCGAGCGTTCCAGATGCGCATCGGAGATAATGCAACCATCGGCGATGATCGCCTGCCGAAGCGTGGCGCCGTTGATCTTACTGCCCGGAAGAAAGCGCGGGTGGGTATAGATCGGGGCGGAGGCTTCGAAAAAACTATATTGCGGGAGCAAATCCGTGAGATCGAGATTCGCTTCGTAAAAGGCGCGGATCGTTCCGATATCTTCCCAATAGCCGTTGAAGATGAAGGCGCTTACCCGCTGATCCTTGATCGCCTGAGGGATGATATGTTTGCCGAAATCGACGAGATCGTTGTCGAGCGCTGCAACAAGCACCTCGCGATTAAAGACGTAAATGCCCATCGAGGCTTGAAAGAGTTCCTCTCCTGAGCCGGAGCCGATCGAAGCGAGCAGCTCCGGATTCATCTTCAATCGATCCAGGATCGCTTCCTCTTTCGGCTTCTCGACGAAGCGCGTGATGCGACGGCTGGAATCGCTTTCCACGATTCCGAACTCGGAAGCTTGCGCCCGCTGCACCGGTTTCGTAGCCAGGGTAATGTCGGCGCCGGACTGAATGTGCTGATGGAGGAGCACCCGAAAGTCCATCCGGTAGAGTTGATCGCCGCTGAGGACGAGGTAAAAATCGAACGGCCGCTCGAGGAAATAGCGCATGTTCTGGCGCACAGCGTCGGCGGTGCCTTGATACCACTCCGAGCCTTCCGGAGTTTGCTGCGCGGCGAGGATGTCGACGAAGCTGCGCGAGAAGTTGTCGAATTTGTAGCTCGCCTGAATGTGGCGATGGAGCGACATGCTATTGAACTGAGTGAGCACGAAAATCGAGCGCAGCTCAGAGTTTAGACAGTTGCTGATCGGGATATCGACGAGCCGGTATTTGCCGCCGAGTGGGACGGCAGGCTTGGAACGATCTTTGGTTAACGGAAACAGCCGCGTGCCGGCGCCGCCGCCCATAATGACGGAGAGCGTGCGCTGCGTTGTTCCAGGCGGCAGGGCCGGCGGTGGGATCGCGAGAGCAGGAGCCGAGGTTGCTAATTCCATCGGGCTTTCCGTTGCGGCCACGGACCAATAACTCAGGGTCGGTCGATTCGAGCAACCTTTTTGCGCATCTCAGTGCCCTTGCGTGCGGAGAGCGTTGGTGTCACGCTCATTGTTCTTTATGTGCGGCATCGTCGGTTACGTCGGACGTTCGGAGGCAGCTCCCATCCTTCTGGATGGGTTACGCCGCCTGGAATATCGCGGTTACGATTCCGCGGGGGTTGCGATCGTGGACGGCGATCGCGTCGAAACCCGCAAATGTGCGGGACGAATCGCGGAGCTGGCGAAGCTGATGACCGCGAAACCGCCGAGCGGCACGTATGGAATCAGCCACACGCGCTGGGCGACCCACGGCAAACCGACGGATCAAAACGCGCATCCTCATTTCGATGCGAGTGGAAAATTGGCGCTCGTGCACAACGGCGTGATCGAGAATTACCAGGCGCTCAAAGACCAGTTGATGCGCGAAGGTGATACCTCCTTTTCTTCCGACACGGACACGGAAGTCCTGGCGCATCTCGTCGGGAAACTCTACGACGCGTCCGATGGCAACGGCACCTCGCCGGTGCAGAATCCAAAGGCGCGCCTCGTGGCCGCCCTCCGCGCCGCGCTCCAACAGGTGATCGGAACTTATGGCGTTGCGCTCGTGCATCGCGACATCCCCGATTTCATGGTCGGCGCGCGCCGCGGCAGCCCCCTCGTCCTCGGCGTTGGCAAAGACGAAAACTTTCTCGCCAGCGACGTGAGCGCGATCGTGGCTTATACGCGCGACGCCGTTTACCTGAATGATTTCGACGTTGTCGCGGTCGAGCGGGACAAATTCGAGATCAGCTCCGTCGCCGGAGCAGCCGGCAATTATCAGCTCAGCAAAGTTGAATTCACCGACGGAGACATCAAGAAGGGCGATTACCCGCACTACATGCTCAAAGAAATCTTTGAGCAGGCGGGTTCGGTCCGCGATGCGATGCGCGGCCGGCTCAGTCTCGAGGAATGCACTGCGAAACTCGGCGGTTTAAACATGAGCCCGGGACAGCTGCGCGATGTGCAGCGCGTTGTCCTCACCGGGTGCGGGACGGCGTTGCACGCCGGCATGATCGGTGAATACATCCTCGAGCAGCTGGCCGGGATTCCGACCGAAGTTGAATACGCCAGCGAATTTCGGCATCGCAACACGCCGATGATCGGCGACACCCTGGTGGTCGCGATTTCCCAAAGCGGCGAAACAGCCGACACGCTCGGCGCGATGCGGGAAAGCCGCCGCAAAGGATATCGCGCGCTCGGCATCTGCAACAACGTCGCGAGCTCGATCGCGCGCGAGAGTGACGGCGGGGTTTACATGCACGCGGGCCCGGAAATCGGCGTCGCCGCCACCAAATCATTCACCTCGCAGGTCGTGATTTTAAACCTGATCGGACTGTTGTTAGGCCGGATGCGCCATCTCTCCACCTCGGAGGGGACTCAGATCATCGAGGCGCTCGAAGGGCTGCCTGATCAGATCGAGGAAGTCCTGAAATTGAGCGACGAAATACAAGCCGTGGCAAAGAAGTACGCCGCGGTCAACGGCATGTTATTTTTCGCTCGGCAATTCAATTTCCCGGTCGCGCTCGAAGGGGCGCTCAAGATGAAGGAGATCACGTATCTGTTTGCCGAGGGTCATCCGAGCGCGGAACTCAAGCATGGGATCATCGCCTTGGTGCGCCCGGATTTACCTTCCGTCTTCATCGCGCCGGACGACGCCGTCTTCTCGAAAAACTTGAACAACATCGAGCAGGTGCGAGCGCGCAAAGGACCGGTAATCGCGATCACTTCCGGCTCCGGAGCTGACCGGCTCGCGAAAATTGCGGATGACATCATCACCATCCCGCGTGTCCCTGATTACATCAGCCCGATTCTGACGGTGATTCCGCTGCAGTTACTCGCCTATCACCTCGCGGTTGAACTCGGTCGCGACGTGGATCAGCCGCGTAACCTCGCGAAAAGCGTAACCGTGGAGTAACTCGGACGCAGCGATCCTCCGCGCTGCCGCTGTCGGGTTACCGAATACATTCGGCATGGCGACATGGTCGGTCGCGCTAACTAAAGGATGCACGGTTTCGCTCTGCGCGTCATGACCTACAACGTCCATGGCTGTGTGGGCATGGATCGTCGCCGCTCCGAGTCGCGCGTCGCGGAAGTGATTGCCGCGCTCGGGCCGGACGTCGTCGGATTGCAGGAGCTCGATCTCGGACGCCGCCGTTCCGCCGGAGTTGATCAGGCCCGAGTGATCGCGGAACAGCTTGGCTGGCAACATCATTTTCATCCAGCGATGCAGCAGGCGGATGAACATTATGGCGATGCGATTCTGAGTCGGTTTCCGATCGTGCTTCGTCAAGCGGGCACGCTTCCGGGTCCGCTCCTGTTTCCCTGTCGCGAAAATCGCGGGGCACTCCGGGTTGAGATCACCACGCCCGCCGGATCAGTGCACGTCATCAACACGCATCTCGGTCTTCGGCAGCGGGAATTGCTCGCGCAGGTGCGTTGTCTCAACAGCAGCGCGTGGATGGACCAGCTATCCGATGATGATCCACTCATTCTGCTCGGCGACTTCAACTGCCGGCCTGGTTCCAAACCGTATCGCATCGTCACTGAAACCATGCGGGACACTTGGAGTTTCGGCGCGGAATACGGCCCTCGGAATACTTTTCCGACATTCTGGCCCCTGCTCGCGGTCGATCACGTTTTCGTGAAAGGGCGACTGCGCGCCACACGCACCTTCGTCGCGCGCACGCCTTTGACGCGCGTCGCGTCGGATCACTTTCCGCTCATCGCTGATCTGACTTCCGATTGAGGAGCCGAAGATTGCTCGCACAAAGCCCGCAGGGGTCACAAAGAAGTGATGAAGAAATCGCGAACCAGAAGGAATTCCGAGTCCGAAGGGACATCGCACGGAATTCTTTAGGTTTCGTCATTCGCGTTATTTCGAGCTTCGGAATCCCCCTTCACCACTGTGTTCCTTTGTGGACTTTGTGCGAGGCTGCCTTTCTTGTGTTTCCGATCTTACGTTGCGGATGAACTCGTCCAAAGTCTCCACCGAAACGTTGCAGACGCGCTGCTGTATTACCGGCGGCGGGCCAGCCGGGATCATGCTCGGATTCCTGCTCGCACGCGCCGGAGTCGACATGATCGTGCTGGAAAAACACAAGGATTTCTTCCGTGATTTCCGCGGCGACACGATTCATCCCTCGACTCTCGAACTGATGCACGAACTCGATCTGCTTGACGATTTTTGCGCATCCCGCATCAGGAGCTGCGCGAGATTCAGGCACACTTCGGGGAACGCGTGGTCACGATCGCCGATTTCTCGCATCTGCCCACACGCTGCAAATTTATCGCTTTCATGCCGCAATGGGATTTTCTCGATTTCATCTCCGTCCACGCACATCGCTACCCCGGCTTTCATTTACGAATGGAAACCGAGGTGACTGATTTAATCATTGAAAATGACTGTGTGCGCGGCGTGCACGCACGCACGCCAGACGGCGATCTCGAGGTGCGCGCAGCGTTGACAATCGGCGCCGACGGCCGCAGCTCGACTGTGCGTGCGCGGGCGGGTTTGGAGGTGATCGATCTCGGCGCGCCCATCGATGTGCTCTGGTTCCGCCTCACGAAGCGCGCCAGTGATCCCCCGCAATCTCTCGGTCACGTCGGCGCGCGGCAATTCATGGTCCTGATTGATCGGGGCGATTATTGGCAATCCGCCTACGTGATTCCCAAAGGTGCCTTCGAGGAAAAACGCCAGCGCGGTCTCGAGGCGTTTCGTGATGAGGTCGCGCGCTGCGCTCCGTTCCTTTCCGATCGCGTCGCGGAGCTGACCAAATGGGAGGACGTGCGATTGCTCGCGGTGAAGGTCGATCGGCTCCGCCAATGGTATCGCGACGGCTTACTCTGCATCGGCGATAGCGCTCATGCGATGTCGCCCGTCGGCGGCGTCGGCATTAATCTCGCGATCCAGGATGCAGTCGCGAGCGCCAACCTTCTCGCTGGAAAGTTACTCGACCATGCAGTCACGGTCGATGATCTGCGTGCGGTGCAGCAGCGTCGCGAACGTCCGGCACGCCTGACCCAGCGAGCAAATTTTTCTGCACGAACATCTGCTCGAGCCGATTTTTGAGACGACCGAATCGATCGATCCGCCCTGGCCGATGCGGTTGCTGCAAATGCTGCCGGCCCTGCGCCGAATTCCCGCCCGCATGGTCGGCCTCGGCTTCCGTCCCGAGCACGTGCATTCTGTCACCGGACCGACTGGAGCTTCGAAGCGCTGACGCTCTTCCCTCGCATGCGTCCGCAAAGCTCACCGAGGGTTATGGCACCTTGCGCCTTTGTGTTCCTTCGCGGACTTCGTGCGAGGCTGCCTACATCTGCGAGCGCAGCACACCGGCGGCAGAGCCAATCATTTTTTCGGCGATAGATCGGCGATTCCAGTCCCTGATCGTGATTTGTTCCGAGTGACCCCTGTCATTCTCGAAGACGCGCACAAGCTCGCTTGCGAACTCGGCATCGAGCACGTTCAGATTGGCTTCTTCGTTAATGCGGAGCGAGCGGTTGTCGAAATTTGCGGAACCGACCGTGGTCCAGCAATCGTCAATGATCATGTACTTGCAATGGAAGAGCGCCGGCTGGAATTCATAAAAGCGCGCGCCGGCTTCGAGGAGCGGCTTCCAGCGCGAGCGGCCGACCATGCGAACGACATGCGCATCGATCGGTCCCGGGGTAATGACTTCCACGGTGACGCCGCGGCGGCAAGCTTCGACCAGCGTCCGAATGCAAAGATTATCGGGAATGAAGTAAGCGTTCGCGATGCGGATGTTCCTTCGCGCCACCGCGAGCGAAAGAAGAAACATCACCCGTGCGCTATCTGCCCCTTCGCTGGCAGAACTCTTGAATGCCTGGCAGAGATTTTCGCCCGCTGCCGCAAGCTCCGGGAAATAGTCATTCCCGTGGAGCACCACCGCACGCGTTTGCATCCAGTTATCCATGAAGGCCTGCTGCATTTGCGCGACCACTGGGCCGGTGACGCGGTAATGCGAATCGCGCCACACCGCTAACGAGTCGGCGTCCCCGTCCCATTCATCACCGATCCCGACGCCGCCGATAAAGCCCACTCGCCCATCAATGATCAGCAACTTTCGGTGGGTCCGATAATTAAATCGGCTGATTTGACGGAAGCGAAAAATTTCCACCTCGACGCCGGAGCGTTTGAGCAGGTGCATCGCGGATCCATGCAGGCAATTCGCTCCGAAAGAATCCTGCAAAAAATGCACTTTGACGCCCGCACGAGCGCGCTCGGAAAGCGCCTCCGCGAATTCATTCACCACGTGGCCTTCGCGCAAAATGAAGTTCTCGAATGTGATCGAGCGTTCCGCCGCACGAATTGCGGCGAGCATTGCGGGGAAAATTCTGATTCCATTCTGCAGGGCAGTCACCTTGTTCCCCTCGAGCAAAGGCGGCCCGAGAAGCTGGCTCATGGTGCGGCGAAACCGCGGATCTGCGGGCCCATAATCCGCCGAGATCAGGTGGCGGATCTTTTTTTCGACTTCAAAAAAGTTCCGCGTAATGAGCACCGCCGCCATCGCGCTGGCAACGGCGGTCCCACCAAGCGCAGCCAGGTGCGACCGCGATTTACCCGGCTCGATTTTCACCTGCGTTTCAAGCTCGGTGAATCATGCCGCCGGCACTCGAGTGGCGCGTGAACCGAGTTTCCCCAGCGAAGCGCTCATCTCTCTTTGTGCAGCCTGAATTCTGCCCGCGGCGTCGTCCCGCCCCGCCGAGTTGAGTGCGCCGGTCAAATCAGATAGGCATTGATTCAGTTCCACTGTGAGGACGTGATCGCCGAGAACGGAAAGGATCCGGAGAATGATATCGGTCGCGCGCACTTGCTCATGGGCGGAAAGACGTTCGAACATGACTGCAAGGCGCGAATAATCTCGGCCATCGTTTGCGGTTGCATGGATTCCGACGTCACAACCGCCAGGGTCTCGAAGCTCCCCAGCAGTCGCGCAAACACGTTGTCGGTGTAAACAACCGGCAATTTCGGCGTAGCCCTTTCCTCCGCTTCATCGTCCGCTTGTTCCGCGGACCAACGCGCCAGCAGTGCGCGCAGACTCTGGATTACAAGGAGCCCGGGAAATGGGTTCGACTTCGCGGTTGAGATCGAGGTCCAGCCGATGGTCGTCAGTTGCTCAATTCCGTAGCTCGGATCGTTTTCCAGATCGCGTTGCTCCTCCAGACAGATCGCATTGCGGACCGCCTCGATTACGGCTTCGAAATCCGGGAGCGATTCCGCCCTGATTTCCGCCACCGTATCTCCGAAGGCGATAAAAGAGCCGATGAACACGCGCAAGACAATTTCCATTTCTAGCCCCGGCCTTCTTTGCCACTGCGCCGAGAGCGTCGGTATCAACGCGCACCACAAAACCATGCCGCGACGCCTCGACTGTGGCCGGGACGCGCCGCGATGTTGCGAGGTCCGTCTGGTTTTGCGGAGGAGCGAGAGATAATGTTTTCGAGCGACGACGGTATGGAGGTGGATCGCCTCGATCACAACGGCGGGCCGCATTTGATCGATGGTCGTATAGAGCAACAGGACCACCAGATACAGAGCCACGATCGTCAGCAGGAATGCCAGCGACGCGCCGAAGACCGGGTTGTAGGCCGGGTGCACGGTCGCGAGGATGACGAGAGTGTAGAGGGAGAGGCCGACGAAGAATCCGAAGTAGATTTGATTGATCCGGCGGCGCAGGAATTGATCGTGAACCTGTGGCGTCAAGGTGGCGGCGGACTGTTGCACTGCCAGCAAGAGGAGCGAGAAGGTAATGGAAGTGACGGTGATCAGGCTTCCGCCAATCGTGCCGAGCAAATCGCTCGTCGCTCTCGCGTCGTGAAAAACACGGCCGCGCAGGATCGCGCGGAGAGGTTCGATCATTGCGACCGCGGAATGATCCAGTGCGTACGTCCCCACCGCCAGAAGGAGGAACCGGCAATCACCAGGCTCGGAATGGTAAGAAACTCGGCGAAGGCCCGGCGCAGCGTTTCCGCGATGTTTCGCCGATGGATTTCTGTCGCCTTCAAGCGTCCATTCAACCCCTCCCCGGCGTGACGAAGAAAAACGCGAGAGCGAACAGTACATACAAAGCGACGAGCAGCATCCCTTCGAACCAGGTGGTTTGCCCGTCATGGGCGATCGCGTTGACCGCAAAAGCCACGCTCACGATCGCGATCAGCTCGAGCGGATTGGCGAAGACCAGGTTCATCGGATGGCCGATGAAAAATGAAATTAGGACAAGCAGCGGCGCCACCAGCAGCGCGACCTGAATGGTCGAACCGACGGTGATGCTCAGTGCCAGGCCCATTTTGTCTTTGCGCGCGAAGTAGGCTGCGGCCACGTATTCGGCCGCGTTTCCCACCACTGCCAGCACCGTTACGCCGAGGAAAAACGTCGAGAGACCCAGGCGCGAGGCGGTTGCTTCCAATGCTCCCGAGACTAACTCCGCTTCGACTGCGATGAGGGCCGTCCCCCCAATGAGGACGGCCAGTGCTTGCCAGAACGGCCAGATCTGTCCGCTGGGCTCCTGCTCGTCAAAGGCGAAAACATCCCGGTGTGTCACGAGCGTGTAGAGCAGATTCGCCAGGTAAACCAGGATCAGGACCACGGAAACACAGAGGCTTAATCGCTCATCCAGATTTCCGCGGTTCGGCGCCGCGAAAATGCCGCGCTCCGTGTAGTCAAACAACGCGGGCAATAAGAGCGCCACCACCGAAAGAATCAGGAGACTGGCCAGAAGCCCGGCGCGCTCCTGCTTAAACGTTTGCTTTTCGCGCTTCCAGCTTCCGACCAGAATCGCGAGTCCCAGACCTAACAAGCTGTTGCCGATGATCGAACCGGTGAGCTGCGCTTTCACCACTTCGCTCTTCCCCGCAATCAAGACGAAGATCGCTAGGATTAACTCGGCGACATTGCCGAAGGTCACATTGAGCAATCCACCGATCGCCGATCCCGCGCGGTGCGCCATCTGTTCGGTGCCGCGCCGAATCCAATCCGCCAGTGGAATAATCGCAACCGTGGCGGTCGCAAAAACCCAGACCGGTCCGGGGTGAGTCACGTAACCCAGCACGAGAGAGACGGGGACAAATAGGAGCAGCAGATTGCGAGGCGTCATCTGTGCTGTGATTCAGCGACCCGGGCCCTTTTGGTCGCGATAATCACACTTCCACGGGTTTCGGGCGTCCCTCGAAGCCTCGGCCGCGCACTTCTTCTTCGCGGTGATAACGCTCCCGTGCGCTTAGGATGCTGGAGCGTCCGAGATAACCGACCGCTTTCCTCTCGTTCTCTCGCTCGACGACAGGGAGCCGCCCGATGTCGTGCCGCAACATTCTCGCGATCGCATCGTGGAGAGTTTCATCCGGATATGCGACCACCAACCCGATCGTACCGGCTTCTTCGACGGTGAGAGTCTCGTCGCGTGAGCGCTCGAAACAGCGCACGACATCGCCGCGAGTAATAATCCCGACAAGATCGCCATTTTCGTCACCCGGAAGCGTGCCCTGGCGGTTGCAAATCAGCGGGTCACCGCTGGCGATGCGGGCGGAGTAGCGTGGCAGCGGCGTGGTCACCGGAATGAGCGGCACATCGCGATCCATGACGTCGGCGACGCGCACCATTTCGAAGAGATCGACGCTCATGATCTCCGCGATGAGCCAGAGCAACGCTTTCGCCACCAGTGCACTGATGAGCCCCACTGGCAAGGCAATGCCCACGAGCAGCAACATCCGCGCGTCCGTGCGGAAATCGCCCAACAAAGATTCGGATGTCTTCAGGCCTGACATGACAAGATGGTGCTCTGGCTGGGCGACTCTACCGCTGCACCGGAAAGGTGCGAGATTCGTCTCTTCTCAGCGATTCTTTTTCACGCCCGGAAAACGGCAACGCCCAAAAGCACGCCACCGGCCAAAATAGCGATGCTGGTGAATCGCGGAATCGGAGTAGGCGGGGGCGTAACGTATTTCGCTTCCGGATAGTCTCCGCTCGGGCCGCAGGCTCCGTCGTTAATTGCCATTTGCACCACCTGCGCAAGATGTAGCGCGTGGCGATCAGTCGTCTGCGAAATCTGCTCGCGACAACTCAAACCGTCCGCCACGAGCAGCATGTCCCTGGCGGCTTTCCGTACTGCCGGCAGGAGCACGAGTTCGCCGACTTTGATCGAAGTATCGTAATGCTCGGCTTCGAAGCCGAACGCGCCTGCCATTCCGCAACAGCCGGAATCCAGCACCTCGTAATAGAGTCCCATCTTTTTCAACACTTTTTCTTCGGCGGTCATTTTGATGAACGCCTTTTGATGACAATGGCCATGCGCGAGCGCTTTGCGCCGCAGCTTCGGCAATTCGTAGTTCGGCGCGTGCTGATTTAGGAATTCTGCGAGCACGAGCGTTTGCTCCCGCAAGCGTTTCGCATCCTCATCATTTGGCAGCAGGTTTGGCAGCTCGTCTTTGAAGACGGCGTAACAGCTCGGCTCCAAAACGACAACGGGCGTGCCCGCGCGAACGTGCGGCTGCATCCCGCGGAGCATCTGCTTGAGCCAGCGTTCGGCGGTGTCGAGCATGCCGTAATCGTAGAGCGGCCGGCCGCAACACATGTCCTGCTCGGGAACCAGGACGCGAAAGCCGGCGTGCTCGAGCACTTCGACCGCTGCCTTCGCGGTGTTCCGATGGAAGTAGTTGTTGAACGTGTCGGGCCAGAGCACGACGGGCGGCTTCTGTTCGTTAGGCCCTGCCGGACGTTGCCGAAACCACTTCTTAAATAACTCCTCTGCGAACGCCGGCACGTTGCGTTCGGGCGCGACGCCGATGACCCATTTGAACACGGTGCGGAAGATCGGCGCGCGCGAAAAGAAGTTCGCTGCGACTGGCATGAGCGAGGCGAAACGCGCCCAGACGTGGATCAGTCCAAAAGCGTACGCGTGCATCGGCCGCAGTCGTCCCTTGTAATAATGCGCGAGGAACTCGGCCTTGTAAGTCGCCATGTCCACGTTCACGTCTTCCTCGCTCGTTCTGCCGACGCGCATGCACAGTCCGCTGTAGGTAAGAATCTCCAGCGCCTCGAGCTTATCGGAAGTCCGCGCGCCGGTGCCGGCAAACTGGGCCATGACCGAATGCACGCCGCGGGAATTGTTGCCGATCATGCCGCCGATCGTGCAGCGATTGTAGGTCGCGGGATCTGGTCCGAACGTGAGCCCATATTTCGCGGCGCGTGCGCGCAGATCGTCGAGGACGATGCCGGGTCGGGCGGTCGCGAGCCGTTTCTGCGGATCGATCGCGATAAAGCCGTGAAAGTATTGCGACATGTCCATCACGACGGCGACGTTGCAGCACTGGCCCGCGAGACTGGTGCCGCACCCGCGCGGAAGGATTGGCGCGTCGTCTCGGTTGGCGGTCAGAATCGTCTGCGTGATGTCCTCGACATCGCGCGGGAGGACGATGCCGATCGGCACCTCGCGATAATTCGAACCGTCGGCTGCGTAAAGCGCGCGGCTGCCGGAATCGAATCTTACTTCACCGCGAATCGTGCGGCGCAGTTCTTCGGCGAGTCCGGCAGACGCTGATTGGTGCGTAGTGATTGGTGAAGGCCTGGCAGAGTCTGGGCGGGCTTGCACAAGGCCAATCACCAATCACGATTCAGCGCACCTCAGGCGTTTGCCTGGAGGCGATCAAAATGCCGAGCGTCACTTCCGCGGCGTAAACTCCGCGCGCCATTCCCGGATGTTCCACCAACTCTTCCGTCGCGGCCTTTGCCAGCTCCGGCCCGAAGTGCCACAAGAGCGAGTGCCAACGCGGTTTGATCAGCCCCATGATGCCGTCGCCAATGAGGAAGAGCGCGCCGAGTTCAATGACACGCCGAGTAACGAGTTCGTTTTTCATCAGGTAGTTTACAGGTGGAGTTGGATTACTCATCCCCAACGCGGCACGCCTTTTCCGTGGGTGCCTGGCGGCGAGAGTTCGGGTCGGACCGGCGGCGGCGTGAGGTCGCGTTTATCGGAATTAAATACAGTCGCGCCTTGCGAGATCAGATAATCGGCCGTGCGCGCGGCAAGCGCTTGTATCGTTAGGCCAGGATTGGCGGAGCCTTGGGTAGGCAGGATGCTGCCGTCGCACACGAAGAGGTTCGCGATGTCGTGCGTCCGTCCATAGCGATCGACGACCGAGGTTGCTGGATCGCTCCCCATTCGAGCCGCGCCGACGAGATGGGCGTAACGCGCTTCGTGCGCCGTCTCGGTTGCGCCGGCCGCGCGCATCACTTCCTCGGTTTTGTTTTTCGCGAACTCGATCAGTTTTTTGTCGTTCTCGTGCAGGTTGAAGCTGATGTGCGGAACAGGAATTCCGAATTGGTCACGCTCGTCCGAGAGCGTGACGCGGTTCTCCGGCCAGGGCAAAATCTCGCCGAGGAGTCCGAGCGCCGCCCAGTGATTGTAGTCCATCATCTCGCGCCGCATGCCCCAACCCCACGCACCGCGTGCCGCCATCATTTGTTTGGCGAAGGAGATCGGCAGCGGGCCGACTGTTTGAATCGCAAAGCCGCGGGCGAAATCGCGTTTGGGATCCGTCTCGTAAAACTCCTCGGTGAGCGCGTGGGCCGGCGGCGCTTTGTACATCCTAACGAGTTCATCAAAGCGCCCGAGCACCACCGTGCCGGCCTGCGCCATGAGATAACGGCCAACCGTATCGCTGGAATTAGCGAGCCCGGAATTTAGCAGCAAGCGCGGCGTCTCAATCGCGTAACCCGAAACGATGATCGCCTTCGCTTTTTGGAAATGCTCGCGGCCTTCGCGATCGAAGTAACTCACACCGGTAACGCGATTATTTTTCCCGAGATGAATGCGATTCGCCATCGAGCGATCGCGAATTTCCGCGCCGCTGCGCACCGCATCCGGCACATGCGTGATGAGCGTGCTCGCCTTCGCGCCGACCTTGCAGCCTTGAATGCAGAAGCCGCGATAGATGCAGTGCGGCCGGTCATTGCGCGAGCCGGAAAGAATCGCCACCGGACCGCCGGCGCTGACCGGAATGCCGAGCTTCGTGCAACCGCGGATGAGTGTGTTGCCGACACCGCCCATCGGGTGCGCACCGTAAGCGTAGCCGTGCGGATCGCCCCACGGATACCAAGCTGGCCCGGCCACAGGCATCTCGAGCTCGAGCAGCTCGTAATACGGCTTCAAGTCCCAATAAGAAATCGGCCAGTCCGCGCCGACGCCATCGCGCGTGTAAACCTCGAAGTCCGACGGATGAAACCGCGGCGTGAACGCAGCCCAATGCACCGAGCCGCCGCCGACTCCTTTGCCGCTGTTATTCGCGCCGAAGACGAGCGGGTTCGCGCCGCCGGTGATCCGCATGTCTTCCCAGTAAAGCTGGTGCGAACCTTTCTCGTCGCTCACCCAATCGCGTTCCGTGTCCCAGAAAGGTCCGGCTTCGAGACCGACGACGCGAAAGCCCGCGCGCGCCAGCCGTTGCAGCAAAACACCGCCGGCCGAACCGACGCCGACGATGAGATAATCGACTTCTTCGTTTTCCGGGTATCGATGCATCGGCGCGTCGAGCCGCTGCATCGCGCCAAGATGATGCTTCTGGTCGTTAGGCGCGGCGAACGCACCGCCGATCGGCGTTTTCAATGCGTGCCTCCCTGCCCGGCGGGCGGATGTTCCTTGTGCGCGGCGATTTCTTCCTCCGACGGATCGGACACGCACGCCGGCGGCGCTTTCCATTCGTAGCGCTGCTCTTCGACCTCCCACGGCTCCGCTTCACCGCGCTCGAGGCGCATGTAAGCGCGCGGATACGCCGGCCCGCCGAACCCGATTTCGTCCCAGGCGAACGGATGCGCGTAATACATCTCGACGCAATCCTGCACGACCAAACCCCAGTAGCGATCGACCGGCATCCGCTGCCAGATTTTCTCCGCGCCCGGGAGCGGTTCGGCGTCGTGGATCGATTTGAGCAACACGTCCTGCTCGTGCCAGGAGAGGTCGAGAAATCTTCGCTGATGATTCGCCTGCGCCATCTGCTCGATCGCCTGCAGTCCGAGCCGGTAGGCGTCGCCATCGGCCGGCATCACTTCAAAGCGATAACCAGGCGTACGTTTGTCATGCAGCCGCTCGTCGATAAAAGGGAGAATCGGAATTTTGTGCTCGGCGTCGCGATCATCCTGCGGCAGGAGATGTTCGCAAATCACTTCCATCAAACGCGTCTCGTTAGGCGTGAAGAAACGAATCGGCGGCACCTCGTGCATGCGTTTGCGCACGACTTCGCGCGTCGCTGCGTCCCAAAAACTCTCCTGCCCGAGTGTGCTAAAGCCGGGATAATAACCGGGTTGCGCGCGCGGTGACAGCGGCTCGTCCGTACGCGGATTGCGCAACTGGTGCTGGTGAGCGGCGTTATCGTTGGGCTGCATGGTCAGCGCTCCCGTCGCATCAAACTCGCGAGCAAACCGATTGTCCCACATGCGGCGAAGAGGAGCGGCGCGAAAACCGGCGGCCCGTAGATCAGGTTATAGAGCGGCTTCTGCATTCCGCCGGGTCGCCGCAGGACGCCCCGCGCGTGATAAAAAAATCCGATGCCGCCATCCACGATCGCGAGCGCGGACATCGCCGGCAGCCAGGTGCGCGCGATTTTTGGACTAACGATCGCGCCCGCGGCCGCGCCCATCAGGAGCGGCGTGATGATGATCGGCGTCCATTGCGCGAGGTAGCGAAAATTATTTTTGTAATGCGAATAGAGCGCTTCCGCGCCGCTGCAAAACGTGCCGACCATCGTCGCCATCGCGAGATGTTTTTGGAAGCGCCCCTCGCGGAGTCCGATCGTCCATGGATGATGCGCGGCGATTTCCGAAGCCGTCAATGAGAGCACGCGCGCTTTCGGCGAGCGCAGATCG